>NZ_JBWBDM010000002.1:0-866677 GCF_056135975.1 Natrinema sp. LJW11
CCCAGCGTGACTACGTCGCAAACGGCGACTACCTGATCACGCAGGTCGACGCAACTGGTGTTTACGGCTACCTGCAGTCCGGCGGTGAACTGAACACCGGCCAGGGTCTCTCGCTCAACTACACGCGACAGAACACCGGTCCGTTCGACAATCCGGAATCATTCAACCTCTCCGATGTTGGTCCCAGTAACTACACCATCTACGAGGACGCTGATTCTGGATCGTTCTACGTGATCTTCGACACCTCAGACGTCAGTCAGTTTGACGGTGGCGAAGCGTGGAACGCCGAATTCAAGATCGATAGCGGTAACGAGTTCATCGACAACGACGAAGACCCAGAGACGGTCGACACTGACTTCGACGTTGAAACCCCTGAACTCGAACTGGTCGGCAACTACAACGATGACGACCGACTGGAGATCTCGAACAGCGCAGAATCCGAGATCACTGCAGAAACGAACGTCGCGCCCGGCACGACCGGCAGCTATTACATCCGCTTCCAGACGGAAGTCTACGAAGCAGAGGGCACCGTTGGAGACGACGGCATGATCTCCGAATCGTTCGACTTCAGCGACCGTTCTGAAGGCGATGAACTCAAAACAGTTCGTGTTCGAACGACTCTCGCCGAGGACGCACCCAGCGGTATCATCGTCCCTGCTGAAGCCGAACCACAGCCTGACATCTCCGTCGAGGGTGAACTCTCATCCTCTGAGGTTCAGGTTGGCGAAGACGCCACGCTCACCGTGACCGTCACGAACGACGGCGACGCCGAGGGTACTGTCAACTTCACTGTCACGATGGGCGACGATACCGTTGTTCAGGAAGAGATCACTGTTGAAGCCGGTGGCACGCACGAAGTCAGCGAAGACTTCGACACCAGCTCCGCAGGCGACATCAGCTGGAGTACCTCCGCTGGCGACGCCAGTGACTCTGGTACGCTGACCGTCAACGAGTCCGACGGCTCCGACGGTTCCGACGGTAGTGACGGATCCGACGGCTCCGACGGTTCCGACGGTAGTGACGGATCCGACGGCTCCGACGGTTCCGACGGTAGTGACGGATCCGACGGCTCCGACGGTTCCGACGGTAGTGACGGATCCGACGGCTCCGACGGTTCCGACGGTAGTGACGGATCCGACGGTGACGACGGCTCCGATGGAGACGACAGTGACGATGGCACGCCCGGCTTCGGTGTCGGCGTCGCTCTCGTCGCACTCCTCGGTGCGGCCATGCTGGCCCTCCGACGTCAGAACTAAGCTGTAGAACTACCGGCTTCCGCCGGCCCTAATTTCCGCGGTTTCTTTTATCGGACGCTATACCTACCAGCGACAGCACTCGAGGCTGACAGGCGAGACGGAACAGATACAGTCGCGAAACCCCAAGGCCGTTCTATCGTGACCTCACTCTACGACCAGCTTGCTGAGCGCCCCCAAACGAAAATCAACGTTGGAGGGTTATCCTACGACGAACGAGCCGATCTCCGCCAAATCAAAGTCACGCAGTCAACAGATCTGACAAATAGTGGCGGTGCAGGACGGTTTACGACCGTCTATTACCTCGAGGGCGATGAGCGCCAAGCAGCGGGCGTATTCGTCGAAACGAACCGTTCGCAACTCGAGGGAATCGATTTCTCAAAGAAAAACGTCGTCCAGCGCGGCGTCGAACGCGAAGTGTATGACTGGATCCTGCACACACTCGGAAAGCGTGAACTGGAGAAATACGACTCAGTCGTTCGGGAAGTACGACCAGACGAAAACGTGACGTGGGTGATCAGCCGCGATCATTTCGACGCCTATCCGATGCGTCGGTACTCAGTCGGCGAAACGCCGTCTGTACGTATTGATGGGACATCGCTTCGAAAGCTCTACGACGGCTTTGGCAAAGTGATCATGGCAGCCGACCTCGAGGGGTATGATACTGTAGAAGGGGATGTTCGCTACGTTCTCGAGTACTACCGTGTAGCCGACGGGTTTGCATGCGATCCCATCACCCACGAGGGAGAGATGGCGATTGAAAAACGTGGCAGCTGACGCTATCTCTGCAACTATATCTCTAAATGTTATTGAGCTGCTGGCGAACTGAGGATCAGAAGAGACACTTGTTTGCGAATGTCTTGGACGGTCTTGCTGATGGACTGACTCGAGGCCAACTGCGGCATCCAGCGTCAAACCTCCTGTCCATCTCGTCGCGGGGTCACCGAGGCCATCGCGCACTCGAGATTGGATAGCTATCGCTCGACGTCTGATCGCCTCGAGAATACCTCAAAAGGCCGCCCGGATGGGCACAGAGGGATGGCCGCCGGGCGGAATAAGGACAAGGTCCAATGGGTTGGGTGCTGATTGGATCGTGTCGCGCAGGGGAACGCGACAGTGAATGTGTTCATCCCGTCCTATATCAATCCCGCCTCGATTCTAAGTGCGTTAGAATCGCTCCACTGGTTCCTTTGAAATTACACCCGCTCACTGTTCGAGGACAACTGGCTCTTGATCTGGCGGACCGTCTCATCCACCCGGGCCCGATCGCCGAGGCGCAACTGGAGCCCCTGCGGCGAATCCTGGAGCTCGTAGATCGCCATCGTGTCGGCGGGGACGTCCTCGAGGCGGAGTTCCTCGACGAGCGAGAGGTCCACCGGGATCGACGGCGGCAGGGAGACATCGGCCTCCGCCGGGCTTCCGACCCCTTGTCGACGATCACTTTCGCAGCCTGCGCGCATCCGCGCTCGGTCGTCAACTGCGGGATAGTCTCGACGTGCTCCTCGCGCGGGTCACCATCGAAGTGCCCGGTCGAGAACGATCCGATGACCTTGTACTCGTAGTCGATCAGGCAGTCGGTGCCGTCCGGAATCGTCCCGTCGGCAAGCACTGTGATGGTCAGGTTGTTCCGGTCGAGCTCGTAGTCACTGCTTCGAGAGTAGACGTTGCCGTTGACGTCGACGACGCGGTCACTCCCGGGGACGAGGGTAGCCGCGTCGGCGTCGATCGGAGCGCCCAGGTCGACGGCTGTGCCGACGTCGGCGGTGAACTCCTCTTCGCGGACGGGCTGTGCACCGCCTTTGACGATCGCTCGCTGGATGTTCGGCGCGACCTTGCGAACAGAGTAATCGACGATCTCGAGGTCCTGGTCGGACGTCCGCTGACCGGGACGGGTCCACTCGATCGCCATCGATCCCGCGGCGTCGTCCCACGAGACCTCCATGATCGAGTTTGTATCCTCGGCGATGGTCGCAAGGACAGCGCCCAGGTCGTCGTTGTAGATCTGGTCGATCACCAGCGGTGTGTCGTCGAGCGTCGCGCTCAGTGTGTAGCTGCTGACCGTCTGCCCCTTGAAGGCGGTCCGCGGGAAGGCGTCCCGTGTGCCGTAGCGGCCGAGCGTGAGCTGGGCTTGGATCATCGCCCCGAGGTCTGCCCACTCGTGACTGACCATCTCGTTGTTGGACGCTGTCTGGAAGGATCCCCCAGAGGCGTTCCGGATGCCGACCTGCTGGCCATCGGTAGTGTCGTCGAAGTCGGCCGTGAGCTCGCCGGCGACCACCGAGAACCGGGATAAGGTCTACGCTGAGAAGACAGCTGACGCGGTCGACGAGGAGTCCGCTACCAGCGTCGACAACTGGGAGATCAATGACGGAACGTTCCACCTGCATTTCACACACACCGGAAGTGCGGAACGCGCACTGCAGATCGTCGCTGGCGCGTACGCTGGAAACGTTGACAACGGCTTCGGTCTACCGCTGACGGGCTACGGATCAGACGGTGCAAAGGACACCCTGTACTTCCAGATCGAAGCCGACTGGGGCCAGCAGTTCATGGACGACGAGCTCTCCGAGTCGGAATACCTTGACCGAATCAACGAGACGATGGGGTGATCGTGAAGTCACATCTGCTCGTTGTTGCGCTTCGTCCGGTCGTTGACCTCGACGGCGCCGTCATGCACGCTGATTCGCAGCCGACACCTTATCCTCGATCCGTTTAACCGACTCCTTCCTCGTCGATCGAGAGCCGAGAGAGAGTGATATTGTCTCTGCCGACGGGTTGGCCTCGTAAATCGACATGGCCTCTCCAGGAATCTCGTCGATATCCAGTGCCTCGAGGAGCCCGCCGACGCGGTCACCGGACGGGATCTCGACATCGGCCTCCCAGCGCGGCGTCGACGTCGTATCGACGATCAGCTTCGCTGCGAGTTCGCAGCCGCGTTGGGTCGTGATCCCGTTGATGGTCTCCGTTCGGTCGTAACGGCGATCACCACTGTAGGCATCGTCCTCGTACGAGCCGCTGACCTTGAAGTCATACTCGACCTCAAGCGACTGCCCTGCCGAGATTGCGCCGGACGACATCGCCGTGATCTCGCCGATTGTGTTCGAGATCTTGTAGTCGCGGAGGTACTCATAACTATCGCCGGTGTCGGCGTCCCGAACCGCCTCCGTACCGGGGACAAGACTGTCCTCCTCAAGGGCAACGGCACTGCCGAGAGTGGCATCGATGGTGTCGCGCGTACCCCGCGCACCTCCCTTGACCGTACACCGGAGTGTTCGGTCGCCGCGCTTCGTGACACTGTAAGAGGACAGCGAGAGGTCGCGGTCGCTCGTGCGCTGGCCGGCCTGGGCCCAGTGGATGACCGTCTGGCCGCCGTCTTGACGAACCTCGAACAGCGAGTCGGAGCGGTCGGCGACGTCGGTCAGGACGTCTAGCAGGTTGCCGTCCCAGCTGTTGTTGATAACCAGCGGCGTGTCGTCGCCGTCGAACCGTAGCTCGAAGTCCTCGAGGCGCTGGGGCGCGTAGCCGTTCCGGGGAGACTCTCCGTCTCGAGTTCCGTTGGGTTCGTACGCACCGACGGATATCCGCAGGCGGAGGTTCGCGCCGAGCTCGGTGAACGACGCCGAGAGTGAGTGTGTGTTCGCTGTCTCACTCCACGAACGGCCGCTGTCGTTCGAGATCGCCATCGCTTGGTTGCCCGTCGTATCGTTCCACGTTGTGTTGCCGTAGCCCGTCTTGACCGAGTAAATCGTCGAGAAGTCACTGGTCTCGATCGACGCGCCCGCAGGATGGAGCCAGAACCCACCCGGCGACCCGTCAAGATGCCCGCCGGATTGGTGAAGCGAGTTGTCCCAGCTCTCATTGTGGTAGCGGCGGTCGAACAGACAGACGAGATCGACGAGCGACCCGTCGGTGCTATTCTGCAGCCCCTCGACGCGGATGTAATAGTCGCCGGCGACAAGATCGCCACCGCTCCATGCAGTGCCGAAGTTCGTGTCCTCGAAGTCCCATACCGGGCCGAAGGCCTGGCCGCCGGTGTTGAAGTCGACCGCGCCGATCTCCGTTCCATCGCTATTGTCGTGGATACTAACGCGGACGTCCGACGGATCCGATCCACCCTTCCACCGGATCGCGATCCCGACGTCGTCCTTGAGGATGTCATGTTTCAGAGTGAACGATGGGTATTCCGCGTAGTCAGAGCCGCCGTCGAACAACCGCCCATCCCCGTCTGAGAGCTCGGCGTCGCTTTCGATACCGGTGCTTGTGTCGATAGCTGGGTCGGCGGCCGCAGCATCGTGGGGGAAGAGCGTCTGCGTCACCTCGATGCCGCCGTTAGACACAATGAACGGATCCGAACTGGTTGGGGAAAACGCGTTCGAGAGTTCGGCATCCGCGCTCGCCTCGTGGAGCAGCTGATCTGTGACCTCCTCGACAACCGGCGTGTCGACGACCGCCGCGTAGTCCGTCTCGGTCGTGATGAGCCCGTCGGCAAGCGTGTGCGCCGCCTCCTGGACAACATCGCGTTCGACGCGCCGCTGGAGTTGCGTGCCGCCGATTCCGGCCAGTTCCGTCTGGCCGGAATCGAGGACGACGTCTTCGAGCTCGTCGATCGGCTGCCGGTCGCCGTCCTTCCAGACGCGCATCGACGCGCCCTCGTAGGCTTCGAGTGTGTAGGCCTCGTCCGGTGGGACCGGGATCCGAACCCGCGGGAGGTCGTTGACTCGGGGCTCGAGGCGGGCACCGTCGAGGACCTGCGGCGTGATCGTGGTACCGCTCGGGTGATCAATCTCGACGTGCCAGCCACTCGATCCCGTCGGCGACTGGGCGAGGCCGGCGTCAGCGGTCTCGACGCTACTGCTGACTGCGCTATCGGCGTACTGCCACTGCGTGAGGGTTCGCACGTAGTATTCGTATGGTCGGACCGGGGCGACTCCACTATCAGTGTACGATGCTGCGTCTGAAGCAGCATTCCCAACAAGATCCCAGCCCGCGCCGTCGTACTCGTAGTCAGCACGTCGACGATAGATCTGATGAGAGCCACGGAAGTCGTTATTGATCGTCCACTGGACGTCCAGCGAGGTCTCGGCGATGTTCGCGAAGGTGATCGGACCCGACGCAATGAGTTTCGTAATCTCCTCTGCCGCGATCCATGTTCCGTTGACGTAGGCCGTCTGCGTTCGGATCCGGACCGAGTATTGCTCGCCACCGAGGATATTATCGATCGTGTGCTGATACGTCCCGTCCCACGGAACCGTTGTCTCGAGTTCGTAGGGCGGATGATCTCCGTCTGGATCGTCGTCGCGGAGTTCAACCCGGAATTCGCCGTTATTGAGGCCAGCGCTCCAGTTCGCGATCAGCGATTCGGCGTTGCTCGCATCAAGTGCGAATGAGGAGACATCCGGTAGGTTGGTGGTGAATGTTACTGGCATTATTGATCCTCTCTTGCGAAGGTGTGGTCAGTGAACGTCTCGATCGTCGCCCCATAAAGCATCCCATCGAGGAGTTCACCGGTCTGGGCTGTGGCCGTCTCCCCCTCAGCAACAGGAGCGATATCGGAACCAGTTTGGCTATACCCCCCCGCGTCGTCTTCGCGAACCAGGATCCGGTAGCCATCGGCGTTGTTCGATGGATCAGTCCACGAGAGAGTAGCGACTCGTCCATCAACCGAGCCGACAGTAAGGTTCGTCGCTGGGGGGATCGGGGTTATATCGGACGCTTCGTTCGACGGGCCAGATTCCGCTGTACCTGCATTACCGGTTTTATATGACGTGACGGCGTAGTAATACGCTTCCCCGTCGAGAACTTCTGTATCAGTGAGCGTCGTCGTGCTGAGATCGGTAATTCGATTCCCTTCGTTAACCTCGACAGGGGACGATGTATCCCGGTAGACTCGGTATCCATCAGCGTCTGAAACCGAATCCCAGTTGAGGTTGATCTCACGAACGGCAACAGCAGAAGCTGAAAGGTTCGTCGGAACCGCTGGGGGTTCAGTGTACGTGATGACGACATCTCCATCACCAGCGATCGCCCCAGTCGTGTCAGATACCAGCGTGGCGTCTTGAACGATCCACGACGATCCTGCTCCCCCACCGCCACCACCACCAGTGGACCCATCTGCACCGCCACCACCGCCGCCGTAGTAACCGCCACCCCCACCAGCGCCGGTTGCACCGGAGTCGCTGGATCCAGCGCCGCCGTTCGGACCACTTCCGCTTTCACCGTCCCCGCCAAACCTCCCGGAACCGCCTGATCCGGGCGAAGACTGGGTTGCACCGTATCCGCCCCCACCCGCGCCAGTTCCATCGGTTGCATTCTCGCCAGCAGTTGCTGTTCCATCACCCCCGTCACCACCAGACTCACCGCTGTATGCACCAGCAGCACCACCGCCACCTGCTGCAACCGCGACACGGTCCGAAAGACTGGTTCCGGTTCGAATTTCGGTTTGTCCGCCACCGCCACCAGCGTTGTAAGTGCTGTCCCCCCCGTTGCCCCCGCCGGGCCAGCCACCGGATCGGCCGTTGGCCCCCCCGCCGACATGGATGTACAGCGTTTGACCGGGTGAAACCGGAATATCAACCTCGATCTCCGCCCCGTTGCCCGGGGAACCAGCTTCACCGGCACTACTCTCCGGGGGATCGCCGCCGCCCCCGCGGATAACTGCGCGGACCTGTTCGACGTTGGGAACATCCCACTGTTGGACGGCTCCGGTGTAATTGAACGTCTTAGTCGCCATTTATCGTCGCACCTCCTTCCTCGAGACGAGCGCCTTCTCAGCCTGCGGATCGACGATCGACGTCGACGCGATCGGACTGAGCCAGTTCTCGAGATCCGTCGGGACCGGCCCCGTCTCGTTTTCGGGCAGCGCGAACAGGACGTCCTCGCCTCCTCGAGCGAGGATCGCGTTCAGCGCGAACAACTCGCCGGCAACGTCGAAGGTCAGCTGGGCCAGAACCCGAGCCATCGCGACCGCCTCGAGGTCGACGTCGAACAGCGTGACCGTCGACGGCTGATCTGCCTCGAGACCGACCGTCGTCCAGGCGTCGGTCCCGGAGTCCCATGTCTCTGCCTCGATCGAGCCGGCGGCCTCGTCGAGATGGAGGCGGATGAGGCCAGTGTCGATGACGAGCTCGTGACCGATACCGCTCTTAGGTGAGAAAATTCGAGACCAGTCCTCCATAGCCTCCGACCTCTGGGTATCGAAAAGCTGGACGTCTACATCTCCGTCGACTTCATAGTCGAACTCGTAGAGCAGCGCAGGTGGACCCTCGTCGAATGGTGGCGGTGCATACCAGGGGGCATCGGTGAGGTCATAGATGTCGATGTCGCCGAGCTCGGCGCTGCGGGTCTCGATGGGCGATGCCAGAACTCGAGTGCCGTCTCCATCGGCGTTGTACCACTGAACCTTGCTGGCGGCCGCTGGGACGCCGACGTGTGCCGTGAGGTCGGTCCCCCACGCGTCGCGGTCCAGTTGGCCTGGCGTCGTCTTGAGGATTCGGTAGTGAGACCCATCTGTACCGACGCGTGACAGCGTGAGTGGTACGATATGATTGTCATCACCATCGTCCTGCGAGAGGCGAACTTCACGGTCGACGGAACTGGCGGCGTAGTATCCCTCAAGGTCGGGCTGGGCTGGGATACTAACTGCGACGGGGCTAAACGCTGGTTGAGAGAGGTGATTCTCGGCTTCAGAAGCCCGGACCCGCCCCTTGGGACCGGAGCAGTTGATCGTAAATTCGATCGTTGGTGTCGGACCAGAGAGCATGGTTGCCGAGCCGCGATCGTCGAGGGAAGTCTGTTCAGCCACGTCGGGGCTGGCTCCAACATCAATCGCGCCGATTTGGTCGTCGTCGAACTCGAGTATGTGTAGTTTCATGGGCCTGTATCAAGCGTGTCATCGACGACGGCTTCAGCACGCTCGTCGATGAGATTATTAAGCTCACGACTGTTGATGCCTAACTCAACCTGGAGACGAAGCGTTTCGATAGTTTTCCGGAGTTGGTCGTGTTTCTCGAGGAGAGTGTCAAACTTGGTTACGAGTTTGCTCTCGCTTTCGCTCTCACTCTCGCTACTATACTTGGACTCAGCAAGCATTTTCTCAACCTCCGAGCCGGAGACCCCCGCTTGACCAGATTCGACTGATTCCATTTCCAGGGCGGAGCTGCCAGGTGAGAACTGACTACTCCCGCTGCTACCACCCCGGGATTGCTCGGATCGGTTGACGATCCGGTTGAACTCCTCTTCAGAAACACCGAGCGTGTCTGGATCGACAGAACCCTCCTGTTCGAGAACGGTGTCATAGAGATTATCCGTCATCTCTATGTCGTGCCCTGCTTCCCGATCCTCAGCGATCTTCTCAGGGTCGTCTGTAAACCCATCAACCCCGCTAAGAAGCGCGTTTTCAATCTCGTCAGTCACCTCCGCCTTAACGGGCTCAACTTCTGCGGAACCGTTGAATCCTGAACTGAAGTCTTCCCCAGCCTGTTGACCTTGGTTTTCCCATCCACTTCCGTCCTTTTTGAATTCTTCAGGGTCTGGTGGATCTGGATCATCCGGACTTTCGATCTCTGGACCGCTCTCTCCATCGCCGCCGATGCCCGGGATCTTCTCGATATACTTCATCAACCAGTCGACCTTGTCACCGATCCAGTCGAAGACCTGGCCGGTGATATCTTGGATCCCGAAGAGGTTCTCCGACCAGCCCTTATAGAGCCATGCAAGAGGCCCGAGAAGTGCGATAAGCCAGTTGGGTGCAGCGTCGAACCATTCTTTGACAGCGGAGAGCGCTTCTGTGGTCTTATCTCTAATTCCAAAGATGTTGTTGGTGAATGCATAATACAACCCGGCAACAGCAGCCACCAACGCACCGATGGCGAGAATGATGGCCCATATCGGGACCGTAATCGGGCCGAGGGCTACGTTCGCGGCTATAGCTGACGGGACGACTCCGCCAGACAGGGCCGCAGATAAGCCCCAGGACGTTCCTGTGAGAACTCCGTAAGCGCCAGACAGAGCAACAATCGACTGTGCAAGCATCCCTGTGATCATGAGGACAGGACCAAGTGCTGCAAGTAGCCCAGCAGCGACGATGATCACTTTTTGCTGGCCGTCGCTCAGCCCCTGGAATGACTCAGATGCACCTTTGACGTATCCGGTCAAGGATGAGAGCATCGGGAGTAGCTGCGCCCCGATGGTGATTCCGACGTCCTTGAGATTTGATTTGGCAATGGACATTTCAGCGTTCAGGGTCTCGCGCTGTGTTGTCGCCATGTCTTCCGTCGCCCCCTCTGCCTCTCGAAGGCGCTCGGTATTTTCCTGAAGTGCGGAGCTGCCCTCTTGCATGAGTGCTGCCATCGCAGGTCCGGCTTCGGTCCCGAAGACCGAGGCAGCGTCCCCGGCCTCAACACCGGCTTCCTCCATGTTCGCGAGGACTTGCGTGAGGGACAAGATGTTACCCTGCGAGTCGCGTGTTGCAACCCCCATTCCCTCGAGTTTCTTGGTGACTGTGGAACCCTCGTCAGAGATCTGGGACATAACGTTCCGGAGGGCGGTCCCGGCACGTTCGCCCTGGATACCAACGTCCCCCATCTGCCCGATCGCGGCAGACGTCTCTTCGATCGAGAAGCCGAGTGAGGAGGCAACAGGCGCGACTTTACTCATCGCCGAGCTCATATCCTGCATCGTCTGGTTATGGTTGCTGACCGTGGCTGTGAGAGTGTCCGTCACCTCGGTCATTTCGTCGGCTTCATACCCAAACGCGGACATGACGTTCGTAGCCGTATCCGTCGCCTGAGCCATATCCATCTGCCCAGCTTCGGCGAATGCAGCCACTTGTGGCATCGCTGCCATCGACTCCTGCGCGTCGAGGCCCGCTGATGCGAGGAAGTAGTACGATTGAGCGGCCTGGTCTGCACTGTGGGTGGTTGTATTCGCGACCTCCCGAGCCGTTTGCTCGAGGTCTTCGCGCATCGAGCCGGAGACGTCGCCCATCACCGCGATGGACTTCTGCATGTTCTGGTCGAAGCTCGCTGCTGTACGGGCAGAGAGCGCCCCCATCGCCATCAGTGGGGCCGTGATCCCCGCCGTCATCGTCTTCCCAGCGGATGTCAGCTTCTTCCCCGTCTTCTGAGCCTGGCCCTGGAGGCCATCCAAATCGTTCTGTGCATCCTCCACTCCCGAACGGAACCCCGATTGATCGAGGTTCAGCACGGCTGTCAGTGTTGAAATCGTGGGCATGTGCTAATCACTCATTTTACGTTTATCGAAAGAATGGCTCAAAATTGGAGTTTGTCGCCGAGTTGCTGCTGGTTCTCTTGGTGTTCTTTATATCGATGGATCCAGAACGCCTTCTGAGGTTCATCGAGATCTTCGAAGAACTCGCCCGGACGGATGTGTTGTTCCCGATTGAGCCAATCTAGGAATCGTCCGACATGAGACTCTGCAACATCTCGAGCTGCTGAGATTGAGCCTCTCCCTCGCCAAGCGCCATAAAATCCTGATAGAGCTCACCCACTTCGTCGTCAGTGAATCCGAGCCCATCACGCCAGACAGCAGCGTCTTGGAACGACGGATCAACGGCATGGTCGGACAGTGTCGCCTCCATCTGATCGAGTCCGACCTGAGCCTCCTGGAGCAACTCGAACAGATCAGCGCCCGACTGTGCGCCTTCGAGGACGCGCTGTTGTCGGTCCTCGAATTCCTTCTGAGTCTCTGGGTCCGGGTAGAGGAACTCGATCTCCACGCCGTGGCGCTCGATCGTGAAGGTGTCCCGGGAACGGGCGTCGAACAGCTCTTGCGCCTGGCCGTAGACCTCGACCTTCTGCTGTTTCTCCTCTTGGACTTCGTCGCGGGCCTGCTCGAGCAGCTCTTCGCGTTCGTCGGGGTTCGTGACTGTTGCGGTCGTCATGATTACTCGAGTTGGATCTCCGTTTTGGCGATCTTCGTCTCGGACGAGAACTCAGCTGTAACCTCGACCCGATACGTCCCGGTTCCAGCTCCAGTAGTGTCCCAGACGTACTCGAACTCGCCGGTCGCTTGGTTGGTCATCGACGTCGCCGAGACGACCTCTGTCTCATCGGCGGTATCGACGATCGTGACATCAGCGTCCGGATCGCCCGAACTGTCCTGATCATCGGGATCGGTAGCGTTGCCGCCCGAGTCTTCGTAGCTGATCGTGAGCGGTACGTCCTCGCCTTCGTATGCGGTCATCATGCGCTTTCACCTGGTCTGTGGATGTCCAGCGTCGCGGTCACGCGGCCTGCTGCCTCACGGCTGATCGTTGTCGAGGGAGCGCCGTTCGTGACCGTAGCTTTGACCCGGCCAGTCCGCTCCCTATCGATCGTCGCGTCAGGCATCTATCTACGCCTCGGTGTAGTCCATGAAGATGTCCCCGTGGATCCAGCCCTCGATCCCTGCAGTGGCGAAGTCCGAGGGGTACGTGACCCCATCGGGCATGTGCCATTCGACCTCGTCGTACCGGTGGACGAGTGCGGGATCGGTGTCCTCCTCGTCCTCGTAGACGCGGAGGAAGCAGGCATCCCACGTCCGACTCTCCGCGTCGAACTGCAGTTTGCCGTCGTTGTCTGGATCGATGAGGCCGATCTCCTCGAGCGTCTCCATCGAGGGTTCGATGAACGAGGACAGCGAAACCGCAGCCTCGTTGTACGTCCTCGAGCGGATTCGGCGGCGATCGGCATGGCCGTCTGCCGTGGCCGAATCCTCGTCGACCGTCATCTCGACATCGTCAGTCGTGAAACTCAGCGTCGTCTTCGTGGCGGTTCCATCGGGATCGGTAACTTTGACGATCTCGACGAACGCGCCGGTAAGTGTGTTCGTTGCCATTTGAATGGTCTCCGTCTGATTAGTTGTCTGTCTGTGCGACGCTCAGCAACCAGTCTTCGCTGATCGTCAACGACCCATCGTCATCTTCTCGCGGCACTGGCGAGCCCTCCGATCCGCCAGGAGACCCGCCATCGACCGGGGCTGCCGTGTCCATCCGATCGCCGACCAGACCGAGCACTTCTGCGAGCTCGAGTTGGGCGAACGACCCAGCCTCTGCATCGACGTCTTTCCGCCATGCGAGGCGGCCGCCGACGTCGACCTGGATACGGAACGTCGACTGCTTCGTCTTGTGCTGGAACGACCCTGTCTCCGTCATCACGCCCGGAACGACGACCACGTTGAAGTCGTCCTCTGCCCCGACGGGATTCTCGAACGGGTCGCTGGTTTCGTTGGACAACTGGATCGCGTTCTGGCCGTGCGCTGTCGGGTTCAGGCCCTCCAATTTCGTGACCAGTGGATCGTACGATCGTAGGTCGGTCAGGACGTCCTCGAGCGTCTTCCGGAGGTCCTGATCGGTCATCGTTTCGCACTCCGTACGGCCTTGTAGACCGCTTCGATCACTTTGGGCTCGTACCGACGCAGGGTCGTATCAACCGCCGGCCGGAGGAACGGTTGCGCTTCCTGGTGGACTGTTCCGAACTCGACGAAGGGAGCGTACTCGGTATTCGTTCCGACAGTCGCCTTGACCGAGTCACGCTTCGACTCGACCTCGTGCTCGATCGAAGCCCGGAGGTTGCCCGTGTCGACGGCTACACGCCGGCGAGCATCGGCCTCTGTCTCGAGAGCGACTTTCTGAACAGCCGCCTCGAGCTCATCGTTCCCTTCTTCCAGGAGTGTGCCGAGACTATCATCCAAGTCCTCCGGCGCGAAGCCTGACTTGAAGTCGAAGTCCAACTCCATCAGGACACCTCCACCGGGTTCAGTAGGACGATCGCCGGCTCGGATCCATCCAGAAACTGTGGTTCGATGTTACGGGGCTCGAACGTTCCCTCGAGGCCGTCGATCTCGAGTGTATCATCCTCGCGGATGTTGATGGACCCCAAGTCGTTGACCGCGTCAACACCGTCGATGAAGACGACCGGTTCATCTTCGGAGCGCTCGCCCTGGAAGTCCCTCGCGAGACCTGCGCCGTTCGACTCGTACCGGATCCAGCCTTCGAAGACGGTGATGGTCTCCGTGACGGGTTTCGTACCGCCGTAGCCGTCGTCTTCCGTTCCAGTCTGACGGTCGCCGGTGATCGTCGCCTGATGGGTCTCGAAGCCAGACAGCCACCTCATCTGCCCTCACCTACGGTTTTGGAGAGGACGAACGGGTCTGTGGAGCCCTCGACTGTGGCGACAGCGACAATCTTTCTCAGACGGGGGAACGTGTACGTCTTCACGAAGATCGAGACAGTGATCCTGTCAGAGATCATCTCTTAGCCCCTCCAGTTTCTCAGCAGGCAGTCCCTCGAGGTGATCAACGATCTCGTCTCTGGGACTGTTTCCGTTGACCGTATCCGACTCGGCCCGTGCCGCCATCTTCTGGAGATCGCGGTAGTCCGCTGGTAGGTCGACGTCGACCTCGAGGTGAGGGTGATCGGCGAGGACGTCGGCCCGGCTTTCGGTGATCGGTCGGACTTGGACGCCCCGATCGAACGAGATGGATTCGCCGTCGACGACGAACTCTCGGTTCCGGTTCGGATCGAGAGTCTGCCGGATGCGCTTCTCGGCCATCGTGGATCAACTCCTCGTGTCCGGTACAGTGATCGATGCCGTCTTGTCTGTGGCACCGATTCCGAGCAGTTCATCCGTTGCACCGAGTCGACGCGCATCCGCACGGAGTTCGTCGACCATCGACTCCTCGTAGGATTTCCGGGCACTGCCGACCTTCTCGTTGGTAGTCGCCCGATCGAGCTTCGTCGCGATGTGGAGCGCTGCCAGCACGGCCTCGAGGTCAGTCCGAACCTGGTCACCGAGGCCAGCGACGCCGTCGTCGCGATTGATGTCGCGTGCCTTCCGATCGATGACCTTCTGGATCTTCTCGTCGGCCAGCTTCGTGTCGATCTCGAGGCGGACATCCGTCGGCGTAGCGGTGGACATCCGTCACCCCTCGAGTTCGTTCAGCCGGGCATCAATCGCGTCTTTCGCAGTCTCCCGATTCTTGCTCTCCTCTTCGGCCTTCTTGATCGCCTTGATCAGTTCCGGATCCTCGACGTCCTCGATGCGATCCTCGAGCTCGCCAACCGTGAGGTCCGCGGGGTGCGGATCGAGTTCGTCGACGTCCTCGGCCTCGTCACTGCCGTCGTCCTCGTCAGCGACGATCTCGAGCGTCCGCGGGTGACGTCCGACGATCCGCTCGGGAACCTCGAGCTCATCACCGCGAGTGTACTGCTCGCGATCGAATCGGAACTGTGCGCCGGCGACGCGGACTCGAACTGTCTGTTCACTCATCATGATCACTCTCCTCGAGGACGACCGGGAGGTTCGCGACTAGTTGATCCTCGCTTCCGACGCGTTCCTCGCGGACGTGAACGTCTCGGACAACGTCGTATCCTTCTGCGTCGAGGATGTCGATTACTTCTGCCAGATCGCCGAACGCTTCAGTGTCTGCCATCGAGACACCTCAGGCGTTGATGCCGGTGATCCGAGCGATGCCACGCACGCCGTCGGGGCTGCGGCGGATGAACGGCGTCCGGCTCGAGAGCGTCTTGTTACGCAGGCCGAAGCCGCCGTCGACCTCCCAGTTCGTGTTCGTGACGCCCTGCGCCACGACCATCTGGAAGTACCGCGGGTCGTTCAGCAGCAGGATCGCGCTGTCCGAGTCCAGGCGCGGCGCCGGGACGATGTTGAGGTACGGGTACTTCCGCTCGAGCCGCTCCATGATCGGCTCGTCGGTCGTGGAGGTTTCGTAGTCCTCACGGTCGACCTCGCCCCACAGCGCGCGGGGAACGAAGAGCCAGCCGCCGATCTCGGAGACCAGCGGGACATCGTCTTCGTCGATAACATCGGTCTGGTTCTCGACGGTGTCGTGGAGTTCCTTGAAGTCGGAGAGGATCTCGTTCGGGCTGTTGATCCAGCCGTTCGAGCCGCTGGTCTGCAGGACGAGGTCCTCGTCGGAGTCGAGCCCGGAGACCATGAGGGTACCGCGCTCGGTCGGGACCTCGCGGCCCTCGCCGTTCCAGAGCAGGCTGTGCTCCGAGCGGTTGAGCGCCCGGCGGGCCTCCTGACCGACGCTGGTGTCGAGATCGTCACCGAACTGCATCGCGTTCTGGACCTCGCGGCTGTCGAACTCGTAGTCGACGTGGTGAATCCAGAGCGGAACGCCGTGCAGCCCGTTGGCGGGCATCTCCTGCGTGCTGCGCGCACGAGCGTTCATCGTCCGGTCGGCCTCGAGTCGGCCGGCGCGAAGGCGGTCGAAGTACGCGTAGCGGAAGAGGCTCGCGTTGACACCGAAGCCGGCGCCGACCAGCTGGTCGATGACCGTCGACTGAACGAACTGGTCGTCGAGGATGGTCTCAGCGTACTCCTGCCACGAGTCGACCTGCATCGCCGAGTCGGCGGTCAGTTCCGCCGACGGCTGGTTGATCCCGACCGCCTGATCGAGATCGTTCCACGTGTCGGGCCCGATCGGCGACTGGGCGCGGATCTGCTTCCACGCCTGTTCGCGCTGCTTCTTGACCGGGTTGAACAGCGCTGTTTCGTGAAGACGCGAAGCGCCTTCGAACTCTTCGGCCATCTCCGGTTCGTGCTGCGTAACGTTGTCAGTAGTTGCCATGAATGAGTACCTCAGTAGAACTCCACGAGAACGTGGGTCGGGTCGTCGCCGCTGCTCATCGTGACGCCATCTTCGTCTGCGATCGTCGCGACCGCCTCGGTCGGTGCGCCAGCCGTCGTCTCGAGGTAGCCGTTGGCGTTCCATCCGAGGTCGGTGCCCTCGGAGTAGGTGTCGTCGGTGCCGTCTGCGTCGACGTCGGCGTAGGCGACGAGCAGACGAGCCTCGTCGTGGCTCTGGAAGCCGATCGTCTCGACGTTCGAGCCTGCGGGATAGGTGATGTCCAGCGGGCTCTGATTCGTCCCGACCCCACGGCTGCCGGGGTTGCGCTGTTCGCGAGCGACGCGTTTGGTCTTCGAGTCAGCACCGGCGGCCGCGTAGCCGCCAGCACCTCGAACGACACCCTGACCGGGCTCGAGCACCTCGAGCGCTTCGTCATCGTCGTAGTCTTCGGCATCGTTGGTCTGTGCGAGAACCGACGTCTGCGTGTTGAGTTGCGTCATCTATATCACCTCAGTTCTCCGCGACCCCAGTGCCGTACTCGTCGGGGTCCTCGTCGGCGCCGTTGTCGTTGGAACCGCCCGCCGCCGCGGATGCCGTGAGGCCAGCCGCGCCGGGAAGCCCCATGCCGCCCTTGCCGGTAGCGCGATCGTACTCGCTATCGACGAGGGTGTCTGCCGAGGCCATGAGGTCCTCGCGGTCGTCCTCCTCGTACTGGTCGGAATTGGCGATGATCTCCTCGACCTTCTGCGCCTTCGTGGCCTCTTCCTGAGCCTGTGCGACGAGATCGCTGGCGTTGTCCTCGGTGACGAAGCCCTGATCTCGGAGCGCAGAGCCGAGCTCGTCGACGGTCATGTCGCCGAGCGTTTTGTCGTCGCCGCCGTTGTCGGGGTCGTCGTTGCTGCCACCATCGCCGCCATCGGAGGCGGTGTTCTCGGCGGCGAGTTCGTACGTCTGGTTGAGTACGTTGTCGTCCATCGCCTCGAGGGACTCCTTGTCGAAGTCCGCGTTGGCGGTCAGGAACGTGATGTACTGCTCTCGAGTGTTGTCGTCCATGTCAGTTGGATCTGGGTCGTCCGTGGGGGATTCCGCCCCCGTCGTTTCAGTGTCGGTACTGTCTGCCGTGAGGTCAGGCGGTTCCGGAAGTGGGGTTCCGTTCTCGCCAGCGAGGTCGTCCGATCGACCGAGATCGAATCCGATCGCCTGAAGCGTCCCACGAACCGCAGCGCCGATCGCGCCGTTCGGGGAGTCCTCGAAATCGGTGTCGGTTCCCGTGCCGTCGCCGGCTGTCAGCTGAGAACCGATGTCCGTCTCTTCGGTGTAGGACGCCAGTGCCTGACTCGGGCCCCAGTTCGCAGTGTTCGATGGGCTATCGCCCTTCGAGACCACGGAGAGGTCGAGAAACTCGATGTTCTCGGCGACGTAAGCCTGAACGTCCTCACGGAACTCGCCGAGACTGAATCTCGGATGGACCGAGACGTCGTAGCTCTCACCACGGACGCCTTTCGCGACGTTCTCGTCGTGGGTGCTCGCCTCGTAGCCGACGGCCTGCTGGTCGTCGATCCATCCGGCCTTCGGGACCTTGCCGATCGTCTCGTCGGTCGGCGGCGGATACTGCGGCCGCCCCTCGTCGTCCGCGGGGTGATCCGTCGTCAGAGGTTCGTCGGCCTGGGTCTCTGCGCCCTTCCGGAGTTCCTTCGCGGTCATCAGGACTCGCGTCCCGTCGTCCATATGGAGGATGTCACCGGCGGCGACTGCGATACCGGAGAACCGCCACGGCGGGCCGTCCTCGTCTTCGTCGTCTATAGCTGCGGTTAGCCGGGCCGTTCGGGCCGACACCCGCAGGTCATGCGTATCGTTGTTCTTCATGGTTACATCGGCCCAGGCCCTCGCCCCTCACGCCGACCGCTCTGATCGCGGCGAGCGTGGTGTTGTACGGAGGTCATCGGTCCCGGAACTACGCTGCTGTCTGAGTTGGTGAGAAGTGAGCGACCAGCTCTTGGGCGCCGGCGCCGTCCGTCGACGCGAGCGCCTCGTAGCGCTCACGCGACTCGTCGACGAACGCGCCAGCCCGAAGCATCGTGGCGAACTCGTGGGGGTGCGCCTCGAGTGCCGCCGCCGCGGCCTCGTTCACGATCGGGATCACTGCGCAGCGACACTGGGGGTGAATCGGCGGCTGGTCTGCCGATCCCTCGAATTCATCGAGTTCCCACGGACCGCGCTGGGCCACGGAAGCGCACTGATCGCAGACACGCTGGTCGCCGGCGGTCTGGACCTGGACCTCGGGCTCGAGGCCGACCGAGTCGATGCCCTGCTGTCGGTACCGCTCGATCGACGCCTGCGTGTGGGCGTTGACCGTCTCGGTCCTTGCGAGCACCGTCGCCCGCGTCTTCCCGATCTTGTTGACGCGGTCCGTGATCCGCCGCGCCATCTCGGTCGGGTGGATCCCCTCACCGATCCCGTCGGCGAGCTCACGAGTGACCTGCTGGGAGACGGCGTTCGTGATGCCCTCGAGTTCGGCGTAGTTCCGAGCGAACAGCACGTGCAGCTTCCGCTCGTGGACCGGCATCTGGACCAGTTGCTGCGCCGCTGCAGCATCGGTCGGCTCGATATCGAGGCCGGCCTTCCGGAGGTTCGTGTCAGCGTCTTCGATGCCGCGCTCGTACGCCCGGCGCACCCAGACGTTCTCATCGCGGTCCATGACCTCGAGGACCTCCGACTCCTGTGCGGTCTGGAGCCACTCCCGGAAGCGCTCGATGCGCTCGCCCGGCGGGACCGTGCTCAGGTCTGGTGGGTCGTCGGCTGCCCGCAGTTCGACGTCGCGACCCGCGGACGCGAACGTGTCCAGCAACTCCTCGACCTGCGCCTCGGAGAGATCGTCGCTCCGGAGCCCGAAGATGTCCTCCTCGATGACGGCGTCGCGGATCGTGCTGTTGATCCGCCCGAACGCCGCGCGAAGTCGGCGAGCGTAGGTCTGCCGGATCGTCTTCGTCTTGGTCGGATCCTCCTGCTGAGCATGCAGGTGGTGTCGGTGACCGTCCGAGGAAGGGGCGCTGCTCATGGCTAAATGGAACTACTACCTTCCGGATCCGAGGCATCTTCAGGTTCGTCGCCCCACGAATCCGGATCCTCCGAACAACCGGGGCAGAGCGGCCGAGCAGACCCGCCGATCTCCCAGGACGTGAAGTGAATTGCCCCATCCTCGTCGATGGAGACCGCTCGATCGAACTCGTCACTCTCGAGTTCAACGGTACCCAGTACGTCGCCGCAGTCCGCACACTGGAGCGGTTCGCGTTTCATCAGTCATCGGCCTCCACGGGACCGAACTGCGCTTCGAACTGCGCTTCGACCTCCGGATCGGCTTCGTCCAGATCCGGCAGGTCGGAACCCTCGAGGTCAGACGGGAGATCGCCATCCTCGATGAACCCGAGTTGCTGCTTGGGAGTCAGGACGCCCGGCGCGACCTGCATCCACGTCTCGAGGACTTCGGCCCGGGTCTTGCGGATATCTGCCTGGTCCGACTCGGACATCTCCGCCAGCGGCTGCCAGTCGACTTCGTATCTGCCGCCTTGGGGCTTGGTGATCGAGCCGATATCCAGCAGCCGGTCGATGATCGCACGGACGATCTGCGGCTCGACGAACTCGTTGCGTCGTTCAGCGATCTTCCCGTACCACTCCTTGAGGTCCTGCGTCGTGGCACGTTCGCCGCTCTCGTTCCCTTTCAGGACGGACTGCGGGAGGCCCGTCTGGGCGCTGATCGCCTCGATGTTCGGATCGATGACCGGCTGCGGATCGATGTCCTCGCCGCCGAGGCTCTTGACGTCGTCGGCGCCCTGAGTCCGGAGGACATTCTCGAGGCCGTGCTGCCAGCGCTGGAGGTGTTCGCGAAGGTCGTCGCCGTTGTCCTCGAGGTTGAACTCATCCGAGATGTTGATGTGGATGCCCCACGCAGCGGCCCGATAGACGAGCTGGCCGGCGGCGCCGAGCGTCTTCTCGATATCGATCAGGTTGTTGTAGACAGGCCTCTGCCGTTCGACGCCTCGGAGTTCGTCGTCCAGAAGCTCCTCGCTCGGGATGTGGATGACCCGCTGCCAGTGGACGTCGAGCGTCTCCGGGCCCTGGTGCTCGAAAGCGCCTTCGACCTCGTTCTCGTCGCTAAAGTCCAGCGTGTACTCGGTCGGTTCGTTCCAGCGCCCGGATCCAGGACCACCGACCGTGACATCATCGACCGACGCTCTCGAGAAAGGACGCAGTCCAGTGAGTTCGGCGCCTTCATCGACGGGCTTCTCGAAGCCATCGGGATCGTCGACGTCGTCGAACTCGAGGACGAGAACACCGAACTTCCCGATCCCGGCCAGCTTGTCGGCCCGCTTCGCGTAGTGCCACAGTTTCTGGTCGTCGATGAGGTCCTGAACGTCGCTCTCGAAGTCCGTCTGGTCGGCGTCGCCTCGAGGGTCGTCCGTGTCGTCGATCTTCGGTGGATCACGCCACGTGGTCGACGGCGGGAGGAACGTGACGGCGTAGGCGTACGGGTTCCGCAGTGCGAGGGCGAAGAAGTCCTCGACGCTCGGATTCTTATCCCAGTTGAACACCTCGTAGTAGTCCTCGTCGCCGGGGAGGTTCTCTCCGAGGGACTGCGCCAACGCGAGGCGCATCTGGTACTCCTGCCGGGCCGAGAACCCGTCGTCTTGTGCGACTAGTTCAGCGTCCGGGCCGTCGCCGGCGGAGCCGTCCGTCTCGTCGGTGTCGGTAGATGTGTCACTCATGGTGATCGTGGTGTCTGGTTACCAAGTGCCGCTGCCGCTCGGACCGGTATCATCACCGTGTTCGTGAGTGAAGATCGCGTACCGGAGCGCGTCCATGATGTGGTCGTTCTCCTTCTTTGGTTTCTCCGACTCACGGCCGTCCTTGTACTGGTAGGCGTGGAACTCGTTGATCGTCTCCTGACAGAGATCGTGGACGTGGAGTTCGTCGCGCTTCGCCGCCACCGCCTTGATGCCCTCCTCGACCGACTTGTCGGACTTCCGAGCGTCGAAGCCGTTCTCGTTCAGCGCCTCGATCGACTTCGGCTCGGCCGAGTCGCAGTAGACTGGACCGGCGCCGTAGTCCTCCTCCAGCTGCTCGAGCTCGGCAGCGATGTCGTCGTTGCCCATCCGGCGGGACTTGCGCTCCTCGACGACGTACCAGCGATCACCGTGGATCAGGACGGCGACGATCGCCGCGTGGTTCGAGAAGCCCCAGTCGACGCCGTAGATCGTCTCGTCCCAGCTGTCCGGGAGACCATCGGACTCGAGGATGTGGTCGTCGCGATCGAACCAGGGGTAGACGAGACCATCGAACTGCGTGAACGCGCCCTCGACCTCTTGCTGGTAGTAAGAGCCGCTATACTCGTCTTTCAGACGCTCAATGTAGTCGTCCGGGTTGTGCGGGTTGAGCCAGGACGGGACACCGAAGACGCCACGGACCCGGTCGGACTCGCGGACCTCGTAGACGTCGTCGTGGACGATCTCGGCGTCATCCTCGTAGAAGCGATCGTAGACCCAGTTGAAGCCTCGAGGCGTCCCTGTCAGGAACGCGTTCCGATAGTTCCCGACGCGGAGACGTCCGGAGAGGACTTCCCAGGCGCGCTCAGCCAGTGACGCCGGCTCGTCGATTCCGACCCATGCGAGGTTCGGCCCACGAAGACGACGGATTTTGCGCTCGTTAGACGCCGTCTGCAGGATGATACGGGAGCCGCTGGGGGTGTGGACGCCGGGTTCCTCGCCACCGGGCCCAACGTACTCGCAGACCTCGAGGAGACCGAACTCCCGCATCGTCGGGAGGATGGCGTTCTTGATCGTCGGCCAGTCGGGGGCGATGATCGCGCCGAGCTCGCCGCGGTTCCAGCGCTCGGCGTTCGCCCAGGCCCGCATGATGAGCGTCGCCGTCTTCCCGGCGCCGAGTCCCGAGATGATGACGTGGTTCGAGGCATCCGACGATATCGCGGCGTCGCCCTCGGGCCCAGCGAGGAAGTCCTCCTGGGGAGCGAGGCCAGTGTCTGCGTGAACGTACGGGCGGACCTCTCGAGAGTCCCGCTGCCGATCGAAGATCGTGTAGCTCGGCTCGGGGAACTCCTCGGTGTACGACGTCGTGGAACGGGCAGAACTCATGCGTCCACCTCGAGCCACTCCTTGCAGCGCTGGATGTAGTGACTATTCCGCCCGTGTTCCTTGCGGTACTCGAGCGCGCGCTGACAGATGTCGGGCCACTCCGCCTTCGGGACGGTCGGCGTCCCGAGGTAAGAGATGTCTTCTCGGTTGTCATGCTCCAAGTAGCGCACGGGCATCCGGGAGACGGCGACGATCGAGCAGTACTCTTCGCTCGAGAGTGGAACGTCCTCCCCCTGTTCGTGTTGAACGAAGATGGCGAGGTGCGCGAGTTCGTGGTAGACGGTCTGGAGCGAGGAGAAGCGATCGGTGTGGTAGACAGTCAATAGGTTGTGGAAAAACGCCTGGGCGTTCGCATCCTCGTCGGGGTCGATCCGGCCGATCGTGACCGTCTTGCCGGCGAGTTCGGGGTAGTCCTTGAGCGCTGCCTCGGTCTTCTCTCGGATGTCCTCCCGGACGTCCTCGTCGGCATTACCATCGAACGTCTCGAGGACTCGGTAGCTTCCGATACCGACGACGTCGTCGCCGTCGCGCTGGTATGGGATCTGGGTTGTCTCGAGGCTCATGGATCAGTCCTTCTCCGATGTGAGGTAGACTTCGACGCTGCCGGAGCCGGCGTCGTCGTCATCGTGCTCGCCCCACGACTCGGGGTAGCGATTCTTGAGCACCGAGAGGACTGTCCGAGCGTCGCCCTTCTCGCGGGCGATGTCGAGCAGGTCGTCGACGAGCTTTGCCTCGCCGGCACCTCGCGCGCTCGCGACCCTGTCCGCAAAATCCGCATAGATGCCTTCGTCCTGCTCGTCAGCTCGCTCGAGCCACTCGTAGAACGTCGTCTGGCCGATACCGTTGCAGCGACACGCTGCAGCGACCGACTGGCCGTTCTCGAGCATCTCCGCGATCGCCTCCTGGCGCTGCTTCGTGAGCTTCGGGTCGCGACCGCGGTGGCTGGTCTCGCCCTCGAGGATCCCCTTCGCCGACTTCTCACCGATCATGTGGACGTCGGCGAGCTCGTCGACGCTCGCAGCGCGGACGTCGTCGACGGTCTCGAAGCCAGCTTCCTCGAGCGCCTCGGCTATCGCTGGGCCGATGCCGTCGATATCGGTGAGGTTCTCGGTCATGGTCACTTGTCCTCTGAGTTCTCCTCTCGAGACTGCCCACCGTCGGGAAGAACGGCCTCACGAAGTGCTCGCTGGGTCTCGAAGTCCCACATTTTCCCGAGGACGGTGAACGCGATCGCGGTCGTCCCGATGACGATCTCGTAGCGCGCTGGGTCGGCGCCGGTGAACATTGGCCCGAGGACGATAGCCGCCCAGACGATGAACAGGATGATCGTGACGATCGTCCGTTCGAAGGTCTCGCTATCGGGCATCAGTGTTCTCCCAAGGCAGATGAGTTCGATTCTCGCGCGGTCCAGCGGATCGGATTTCTTTGGTTTCGTCGACATGGCATCTATCGAGCCTCCTCGAGCACCTCGACGTCAACGCCGGCGTCCTCGAGAATCGTCCGGACCGCAGCGGTACCGACCTCACGGTTGAACGTCTCCTCGCGGATGTGCGGCCCCTTGTGCATCAGCGCCGACGGCTCTTCGTGGGCATCGAGTGTCCCGTCGTCGAAGAGCCGAACGTGCAACTGGCGGAACGGGCGCTCCGGGAAGAGGTCTGGATCGTAGTGGAAGCGGACAAGGTTCGCGACCTCGCCGCCGTACTCGTAGGAGAGTAGCCAGTTCGGGGTGAACCCCTCTCGAGCGAGTGCGATGACGACCCCGTTGGTCGACGCCTTCGGATCGAGCGTCGCGACGTCGTCACCGTCGACGGTCCCGAGCCAGTCGGAGGCGTGTGCGCGGCCGATCCGGACAGCGTCCTCGACGAGCCGAAGGACTCGATCGTCCTGGAGTGCTTCCTCGAGCAGTTCGACGGGCTCGAGGTCCTGTAAGTCCTGTGCTGAAAGCGTGTCTTGTACCATGGTTGGTGTATGAAAAACGGGTGCGCCGGGTCGCGTCTGCGAGGCTTTTTGCCGAATCCCGGCGCGGGTCGGGACGGACCGTGGGATCTCTAACAGTCGCGGTGTGCCAGCCGCCCCGAAGCGAGTGGCAGCGGGAGCGAGTCGTCCCCTTCAGCCCGGCGGGGTAGGGGCAACGCCGGGCCACATGGGGGACTATCGAGGTCGGATGGATGCTCGACCGGTCGTGATCGTGGTGCCGTTGGCGTCGACAACGATCTCCGAACGCGGCTCGCCCCAGGTCGGCGTCCATCGGACCTCGTCGACGACGCCCTCGAGGCGACGGCCGGCGAACTCGAGTTCGACCGGGATCCCCTCGGCGATCGACTGGACCGTCATGAGAGAACCACCGCCGATGCGAACGCCTCGCGAGTTGTCTGGCGCTCGAGGACGGCCTCGAACAGTCGCTCCCGATCGACGCGGACGTCGGTCTTGTCCTCAGCTCGGAGTGTGACCGTCGCGACGGCCAGGTAGTGGGCCACCGTGAACGGGAAGCGAGTCCGGAGCATCTCGTTCTCGTGTTTGTGGTCGGTCTGACCGCAGCAGCAGACGGTGCCGACCGGGATGGGTTCGGCGGTGTCGATCGAGCGCGGCAGTGGGTTCCGAAAGTCCGCATAGGTGCCGACGTTGTGATCTTCGCCGTCGACGTCGTAGACGTAGACCGGGTCGTGGCCGTCCTCGAAGTCGAGATCGGGGACATCGGGCTCATCGTCATCGTCATCGTTGTCGCCGTCGTCGTGGATGTGGGACTTGATGCCGAACTCGCCGTGTTCGGTGACGTGTTCCCAGCCGATTGCCGCGTCGGTGATTGACTTCCCTGCGGAGTTGCGCTCCGGGGGCTTCTCGATCTCCTTGACCTGCCTCCCACATGAGAGACAGAATCTGTGATCGTGCTCGAGAGTCTCGAAGAAGTCGTCTGCACGCTTCTCGCGGCGGTGATCGTTGTGGCATTCCGGCGAACAGAACGAGCCCGCAGTGGCGGGGAGCTGGAACTGATCGCCGCACTGTCCGCACTCGACGCTCTGGGGTGGGGTGGTTGTGTGGACAGACATAGCTATGGGGATCCCGGGCCGCTACCAACGACCCCAGGAGAAACGGGTTACTATCAGGTATAGTGATTGTCGCGCTTAAAGACTCGAAAAGCAGTGTTATTTTTCGGGTAGTTTCACGTCGACGGTCCGGTAGTGTTTCTTCCGGAGATCGTCGTACTGGAGGACGTGGCCGACGACACCGCGTTGCTCGAGTTCGCCCAGTGAATCTCGGACGGTCCGGACCGTGAGGTCAGTTACGTCGGCGATGTCCTGAGCCGGCGCCGGTTCCATGCGCTCGAGGACGACCCAGACGAGCTTCGTCGCTGCCGTGCAGTCGCGGATTTCTGTCGGGAGTTGTTCAGGCATTGGTCTATGGGCCCGGAAGTGCGGACGGTTCGATGTCGATACCCTGTGCCTCTCGCTCGACGTACTCCGAGATCTCGCCTCTTTCCGTGAGGAGAGCGCCCTTCTCGGAGAGTTTCCACGCCACCTCTCCATCGTCGGCCAGTTCGGCGTCGTAGATCCCGAGCTGCCAGCCCTCGAGTAGGACTTCGCCGATGTCGCCCTCCTCTGCTTCTCGGAGGATCGCTTTGCGGAGCTCTCCGTCAGTCATCGGACTCACCCCGCTCGAAGTCGATCGCGACGACGCCGTCGGCCTCGAGGATCGTCATGTCCAGGCGAACGGCGTCCGACCGGCAGATGTACGCGCTCCGATCGGCGCCGTCGATGACCGTGATCATGTCGTCGAACGGTCGGAACTCTTCGTGACCATCGGGGGTGAGCGAGTGCGCTTCGATCTCGACCCAGCCCCGTGCGATCTCTCGAGCCATGTCGATCGAGATGACGAGGACGCCACCGCGAGGCTCGTTGCCCAGCTGCTCGAAGCGGTTGCGTGCCTCCTGGAGTGTCTCGATCGAGGCCGGGCCGTCGACGGTCGTGACGTCGTCATGCTCGAGGGCGTTTCGCCAGACCTCGAGGGTGTCTTCGAAGACGCTCACGCTTTCTCACCTCGCACTGCACCGCGGACTGTTCGCGAATCGACCTTCGAGCAGTCGAAACAGAGCGTGTTGTGAGGGTGATCGTGGCCTCGGTTGACCGCGTAGAGTTCGCGATCGACGTCCTCGGGGTCGAACGTCCGTCCGCAGTACGTGACGCCGATGAGACTCTCGACGCAGTAGCCGTTATGACCGTTGTCGAGGTTGACCACGTAGCCGGTCGTCACGAGTCGCCACCTCCGTCGCGTACAGTAGCCGTGTCTTGTGTGCGGTCAACCTCCACCCATTCGCCTTGTCTAACTAACTGACTCTCCATCTGATCTCCGACGCTGTAATATTTCGACTGGGCCGCGCTGTGTCCCTTTCCTCGTCGCTCTTTTCCGTGGGTTTGAGCTTTCATGGCGATTTCGCATAACCCATCTGCCGGGGCCATGAAACGCATCTGTCCAGAGGGATAGTTCGCTGGTTCGTCGGCGAAAGCTCGGTACAGTTCTTCCATCGCAGGATGGTCGCGTTCCATCCCCATCTTAGACGCTGCGAGATGGGCGTCTCGAGCCTCCGATGCCGACAACTCGACTACTGCGGTGCGTTCAGTATCGCTCGAGGAGTGTGCGTTTTTGTCAGTCATCGCCCTCACCCCGAAGGTCATCGACGCGCCGATTTGCGATATTGAGACAGAGCGCTCCGTTGCGGGTTGTTCGACTCGAGCGTTCGTGATACTCCCGTATCTTGCGCTCGAGGGCGTCCGGGTCATCAATCCCGAGGTAGGTCCGCTTGTGCTCACCTGAGTCGTCGGTGACTCGAACGAGGTCGCCCCGAGACGTGGCTGCCGAGATCGCCGACCGGACCCGTGACGGATGCTCGTTTTGGTAGCTCCACGAGACGCTCGCGACAACCGGTGCCTCGTGGATCAGCGGTGGTTGAAGACCTCCGGTGTTGTGTTCGACGTAGCCGACGACCGAATCGTAGATCTCTTTCGAGGAGGCTTCGGTTTTCGACATGGCTACGTCACCCGCACTTCCTTGTTCGTTTTCGGCTCGTAGGCGTCGCCTTTCTTCTTCAGCTTCTCGATCTCGTGCTGGGCCTTCTCCTGCGAGATCCCCTGCTCTTCGAGCTTCTCGAAGATGTCGTCGTAGGGGACGCCGCCAGCTTTGCCGGCCTGCATCTCTCGAATGACCGCCTGAACGGTCTTGATCCGCTCTCGCTGGGGCTGCGAGGTGTTCGATTCGACGATGTCGGCGTCGAACTCGCCGTCTTCGTTCATCCCGTAGTCCTGGAGGGACTCGCCGACCAGCCGCTTCGCACGTTGGATGTCTTCCTCCTCGATCCACTGCGAGAGACGAGCTCGAGCGCTCGCCTCAGCGATGCGATGCATGTCTTGGAGCTTCCGCAACGTGATCGGGACCGGTGCGTCATCATCGTAGCCGTTGACGCCACGCATCCGGACGTACGCATCTCGGAGCTTGTTTCGATCTTCCTCGGTCCGGAAGCGTGGGTCGGGAAGTTGTCGCACGTAGGCGATGTACTTCCGGAGGAGGTCGTGATCGATCACGCGATCGTCGTCATCGGCGCCGATGTTCTCACCGGCGCGTTTCGCTTTCGCCGTCTCTTTCGTCTCGAGAACGTGGTCGGCCTTCTCTCGATCCGTCTTTTCGTCCGGGATGTCCTGCAGTTTGAAGATGAGCGCGAACCGCGAGAGGAGCGTCTCGCCCAGGTCGATCTGCTCGCTGTCAGCGACGTAGTTGTCCCAGCGGTCGTGTTTCGGGTTGCCGCCGGCGAACACCGACGTCTCGGCAGGGAGCGTCGTATTGATCCCGGCCTTGTTGACGTCGACTTTCATGTCCGCCATCGCGCCGTGCATCGAGTCCTGGACGTCGTCGCGAACCTTGTCGATCTCGTCGATCGAGGCGAGACCGTTGTTCGCCTGGACAAGTGCGCCGGCGTCGAGCGTCCACTCGCCGTCCGCCCAGTCGTCTTGCTTCGCCGTCGCCGTCATCCCGGCCTCGGTCGCGCCCTTGCCGTTCGCGAAGACCGACCGCGGAGCGATCAGCTTGGCCTCCCGGAGGAGCGTCGACTTCCCCGTCGAGGCGTCACCGATCAGCAGCATGTGGAAGACACCTCGGACCTCGCGGCCGTTGTCGAGCTCGACGGTTGCACCACCGATGAGCATCAGGAAGAGGCCCTCCTTGATGAGGTCGTACTTCTCGCCAGTGAGGTCGGGGGCGATGCTATCGAGGACGGTCTCGAACAGCGGCCCGTACTCGCCGTTCGCGATCGCCTCGATCTGCCGCTTATCTTCCTCGGTGATCTCGAGATCTTCGAAGTCCGTGTCGCAGACCTCGATGTGGTGACCCTCGAGGTAGGGTTTGAACCGGTTGCTCTTCTTGTTGTTCGATCCGTCCTGTTTCAGCTGCAGGCGGCCGGTCACGTCGATACGGTCGCCGGGCTCGGCCTGATCGGTGAGGTCGTCCTCGAGGGCGACGTCGATCTTCGTCCCTTCGCCACCGGCGGCTACTTCCGGCGGCTCGGCGAGCCGGAGCAGCTGGGCGTCGACGAACTCCGACTGGTCGAAGTTGATGTGGAACGGCCCCTGCCGCTCACAGCCCGAGCACTCGTGTGGCTCCTGGAAGTCATCGCTCGGCCCAGACTGAGGAACCCGGTTGAGCGTCCCACACAGCTGGCACTCGAAGGCCGCTTCCTCGAGTTTCGGGTCGACGTCGGTCGCCTTCTCGACCTGGCCCTCGACGGTGAGGTACGGCGACTTGTCGTGGCGATCCGTCGGTGAGAACCACCCTGGGTAGAACGAGTCGGTCTCGTTCAGGTTCTTCACGCGGACGTGTGCCTGACCGAGCGAGACGTCGATCGGAAGGTCATACAGCCGCAGCGCCTCTTCGGCGTAGCGCTGGAGCTGGTCCGGCTGGGCGAGGTAGTCGTCCGCGAGGTCGGGAGCATACTGGTAGAGATCTACCCAGCCAACCTCGAGGGACCGTTGCTCGTTCGGGTAGTGCTGGGCGAGCGTCCGGATCTCCTCGTCGTAGTAGTTACGGAAGAACTCCTGGAAGTCATCCACGAGCTCTGAACCGCCGTCTTGAGCCGTCACAACGACCACCTCCGGGATCGGACGGCTGTTGTGGAGGTGTGTAGACTACACAACACCGAACGAGAGGTGTTGTGCTGTTTGAATGCGAGCGATGCGAGCGATGTCCGAGCGTACCTATGACTAATCGACATTTGCTTTCTTGAATTACTTCAGGGGATTTTCTCCCAATTCAACCTCCCTTGTACTCAGAACGGTCCTGGAGGGGGCACCCCCCTGATGAGGTGTTGTGTAACCGCAACACCTCCGCAACAAGTGTTCACCCGGACAACACCCCCTCGTGGATCCGGACGCCGGCGACCGTCTCCGGGAGCTCGGTCGGCGACTTCACGATCAACCGCGTGTTCTTCGAACTCGATCGGGACTCCTTCTGGACGCGGCAGAGATCACGATCGTCGACCAGCTGCTCTGCCTTCTCCATCACGGCGTAGGTGTTCGTCCGGTGGATCTTCTCCTCGGCCGCCTCGAGGACATCCTGGATCCGACTCCCATCGTACTCTTCTCTCCCCACTGAGCCGGCCGTGACGTTCGCCGCGTGTTTGAGGACGATAGCTGCCTGGTGATCTCGCTTCGCCGCACTCTTTCGAGCGACGTCCTGGTAGAACTCCGCTGCTCGATTCATCTTGTCAACCTGATCGCGGAGGTTAACCACACGCTGGCGGAGTTGCTCGTTCTCCTCCTCGAGGCCCTCGACGCGATCGACGGCACGTTGGGCAGCCTCGACGGGGCCGCACTCGGTCGGGTCGATCTCGTCGCCGGCGAATCCGTAGATGAGCTTTCGGAACGCGACGTCGTTGGCCGCCTCCCCATCGAGCGACTCGTCGGCATGGCGAGCGTCGGCGTAGTCGTCGGTCACCGCTGCTCACCTCCGTCGGGATCGAAGAGGATCTCGCCGGCACGTGCGATCCGGAAGTCCGGACCCGCGACGAGACCGCGAACGCGTTGCTTAAGCGTGTCGTCAGCCCGGATATCGGTGTGGCGACGGTACAGCTTGTGGAGCCGGGTGATCTTGACCGGCTCCCCTGGCTCGAGGTGGTCGATTACAGCCTCGTCGCGATCGTCATAGTTGACCGTCGCATCGGTCGAGTCTTCGAGTAACGCTTCGAGCTCCGCGACGCGGCCCTCGAGGTCGTCGACGCGATCTTCGAGATCCTCAGACATGGCCGATCACCACGTAGCCGCCGGTGCAGCCATCGCAGACGACGAGATCCCCGTGCTTCGGATGCCGAATTATAACCTCTGCCGGATCGAGGCAGCCGAGCGCCCCGCAGGTCGAGCTGGCCCCGTCGGTCGCGGAGCTCACGCACTGACACCTCCGTTCTGGCCGCTGGAAGAATGGGCTTTGAACCTTAGGTTCTGATCACTCCAGTTCTCCGAACACCCCGAACTACTGATACCTGCAGGTAGGAGCTTTGAACTTAAGGATTCAAGCCAGGGCAGGGATTTGAACCCTGGGAGTCTCGATTACAAGTCGAGTGCATGAACCGCCCATGCTCCCCTGGCGCAGGCCGTAGGTTACCCGTCCTCCTTTGAATGTGTATCGTTTTCGTCCCGTTCCTCGAGCGAGCGCGACATCGTGACCCGAAACTCGTCGTACCCCTCGCGACGGTAAAAGCGACGAGCGGCCTCGTTGTCGGCCATCACCTCGAGCAACAGTTCGTCCGCGCCCCGCTCGACGACCGACTCCTCGGCCGCCTCGAGCAACGCGGTGCCGATCCCGCGACCGCGGACGGCCGGCTCGACGTAGATATTCGAGAGCATGCCGCGGGTGCTATCGAGTTCGAGGGTGCCGCGTTCGATCGACACCGACGCGAAGCCGACGATGTCGCCCTCGAGGCGGGCGACGAGCAGCCCGTCGGCGACCTGATAGGCCCCGAGCGTCTCGAGCATCGTCTCGCGGTTCGCGTCGGGGCGGACGGCCGACTCGTACCGGCGCTGATCGCGGGCGAGTCGGACCCACAGGTCCGCGAGCGTCTCGAGGTCGTCCCGAGAGGCGGGTTCAATCGTCGGCTGCGGGTCGTTGGGGGGCATTCTCGAGTGCCGTGACGGCGGGGAGCGATTCGGCGGTGAGCATCCGCAACGCGGCACCGCCGCCGGTGCTGACGTGAGAGAAGCCGTCGACGCCGAGTTTGCGCAGCGCGGAGGCGGTGTCGCCGCCGCCGACGATGCTCATCGGGCTGTCCGTCGCGGCGTCGTAGAGCTGTCGGGTTCCGGCCTGAAAGCGCTCGTCTTCGAAGACGCCGGCGGGACCGTTGAGAATCACCGTCTCCGCGTCCCCGAGGATCCGCCGGTAGTAATCCAGCGTCGACTCGCCGATGTCCATTGCGGACTCGCCCTCGCCGGGCGGGAGGGCGTTGACGCCGAGCTCGTGGCGCTCGTCGTGCCGGGCGACGGCGACGTCGCGCGGCAGTGCGATCCGGTCGCCGTACGCGTCGAGCAGATCGGCGGCGCGGTCGATCTCGTCCCAGTAGCCCTGATCGTAGATGAAGTCGGAACTGGCGTCGCCGAGATCGACGCCGTCCGCGATGAGAAAGACGTTGCCGACGACGCCCGCGGTGAGGACGTGATCGGCGAGCCCCTTCTCGAGGACCGACCAGGCGACGTCGATCGAGTCGGGCACCTTCGCGCCGCCGAGGACGTAGACGCGGGGCTCGGGCGTCTCTTCGATGGAGCCCAGCACGTCGAGTTCGGACTCCATGACGCGGCCGGCGTAGCTCGGCAAGACGGTCGGCAGTCCGACCAGCGAGGGCTGCGAGCGGTGGGCTGCGGCGAAGGCGTCGTTAACGTAGGCGTCCAGTACCGACTCGAGTCCGGCGACGAGGTGCGTTTGAGCGGCCCGTTCGGGCTCGAACTCCATGTACTCCTCGCTGTAAAAGCGAGTGTTCTCGAGGACGAGGCAGTCGCCGTTCGAGAGGTCCCGAACGGCCTCGCGGGCGGCGTCCGTGAAGGTTGCGTCCACGTAGTCGACGGGGTGGCCGAGGAGTTCCGAGAGGCGGTCGGCGTGTGATTCGAGGGAGACGAAATCGTCGCTACCGGGTCGACCCTGATGGGCGAGGACGGCGACCCGACCGTCGCGCTCTAAGAGTTCCGAGAGCGTGTCGACGTGAGCGCGCAGTCGAGCATCGTCCGCGAGCGTACCATCATCGCCGATCGGACTATTGACGTCGACGCGAACACCGACGGTAGTCCCTTCGACGTCCAGGTCGTCGAGGGTCGCGATCATTATCGATCCGTGCACCGCGGCCACCGAAAGGTCTTTCTATCGGAGAGATAGGGCTCGGCGACCGGTGACACGGATCACGCCGCCGTCCGTCCGGTCCCGGTCAGACCGACCGACAGTCCGCACAGACGAGTTGGCCGTTGGCGTCCCACAGCGCATCCGCGAGCGAGCCACAGGCCTCGCAGATGCCCTGGGTAGTGTACTCGTCGCCGCCGTTGGGGAGCGGTCCGGCGTCGCCCGCCCCACTCGTGCGAGCGGCCACGGGATCCGCGAGCTCGCGATCCCGATCGACCGGTGGCTCGCTCGAGCGGGTGGGGGTCATCGTCGCCTGGAACGAACTCGCGGCGGCGATGACGTCGCGCTGGGTGACCAGACCGACGATCCCGCCGTCGTCTTCGACGATAACGTTGCGAATGTTCTGTCGAGCCATCGTCGTGGCGACGTCGGTGAGCGATCGGTCGGGACTGACCGTGATGACCGGGGTCGTCATCGCCTCATCGACAGTCGTCGTTGCGGGGTCGCGTTCGTCGTCGACGAGTCCGAGCACGTCCCACTCGGTCACGATGCCGACCGGCTCCGAACCGCGGACGACCAGCGCGCAACTCGTCCGTTCGTCTCGCATGAGGGAAACGACGTCGAGGACGGTGTCGGACTCGCTGACACCGACGTAGTCGCTCGTCAGGATTTCTCTGACAGACAGTTCCGATTCCATGTGTGAACGCATCCCACGAACGGGCTAAAAGCTACCTCCATCACACTTAAGCGAATCGGCAGCAAAGTTCCCTCCTTCCGGAAACCTCCGGTCTCTCGTACCGATGTCCCAGAGCAATCGCATGACGGTTCGCGGTCGGTCCGAAAACGACGTTCACCGGTCCGTCTCGTACGGGTCGCTGTAACGATGTACCGACGCAACCCCAGAGTGGTCGCGGTTGCGCCGGCAATGACTGACAGGAGTCCGTCTCAGGCCTGCTCCCACTCGAGTTCGACTCGAGTTCCGTCGGCCCGGCACGTCTCGAGCGCGTGTTTCGCGTCGTAGCCCGCCTCGTGGGCGCTCTTCCCGCGACCGACGCCGACCTGCATCTCGACGTCGACGGCCTCGGCGACGTGAGCGGCCGCCTCCTCGTAGTCGGCCCGCTCGAGGTCGGGACAGACGACGATGACGTTGTCGCCGCCGACGAAAAAGGAGAGGCTGTCGTGGGCGTAGCGCATGTGTCGCATCAGTTCGGCGTACCCCTGTTCGATCTCGATGAACGTGTCGAAGGCGTTGAGTTCGTCGGTGTAGTTGCCGGTCGCGTCGACCACGTCGAAGTGTGCGATCTGGACGTCGTCGTCGGTCCGGTAGTCGGCCGCGATGGCCCGCCCCTCGAGACACTCGCGTCGGTTCTTGTCCTGCGCGCTGCCGGCCGCCTGGAGGCGTTCGGTCGCGTCGGAAAGCGCCTGTACGGGGCTCGTCCCGGTCGCGACGCCGAGGCTGAGGCTCACGGGGTATCGGTTGCCGACCGATTCCTGGAGGAGCGCGTGGTCCTCGAGCGAACAGCCGTTCGTGACGGCGATCATGTTGTCGAAGCGAGTGAAGAAGGTGTAGCCGCCGCGATTGCCGACGAACTGGGAAATATCTGCGAACAGCCGAGACTGCATCGTCTGGAGGTCGGCCTCCCGTCGGGGTTCCGGCGTCACGGTCCACGGCCCGTAGTTGTCGATCTGAACGAGCGTCACCTGCGTGTTAGTCACTGTGACCGATTCTTTCGAACGCCGTCGTATAAGTGATACGTAATCCAGATTCGTGACGCGACTCGGAAACCGACTTCAGGCCGGTTTCTTCTCGGGGTTTTTGCCCTGCGGGTGGTACTTCCAGAAGCCGCCGGCGCGCATCGCCGCGCCGATGGCCTTGTGCATGTCGACCATCGTCTCGAACTCTGCGGGTTCGACGTACTCGAAGATCTCGCTCATCGGAACGACCGTCTCGTAGTTGATCCGGATCGGATAGTCGCCGTACTCCGCGACGAACTCGTCGCGGTCCATCGGGAAGTCTTCCTCCTCGTCGACCTTGTCCGCGATGATCCGCATGTCGAACTTGCGCATCCCCTCGCTGCCCTCCTCGCCGTCGGGATCGACCGGCCAGTTGCTGCTCATACCCGACCGTGTGCAGGGGACCCGCAAAAGGATTACTCTCCGTCGCCGTCACCACGCCGTCGATCCGCCCGCTCGACGCCCGTCAGTTCGAACCGCGTCCCGCCGTCGTCTCCGCTGGTCACGGTCACGGTCCAGCCGTGGGCCTCGGCGATCCGGTCGACGATCGAGAGTCCGAAGCCGGTCCCACCGTCGGCGCTCGAGTAGCCGCTCTCGAAGACGCGGTCGCGGTCGTCCGCCGGGATACCGGGCCCGTCGTCCGCGACGGCGAAGCCGTCGGTCCCGTCCGCGAGATCGTCCACGGTGATCGTGACGCCCGGACCGCCGTGCTCGACCGAATTCCGGAGCAGGTTCTCGAGGAGTTGTGCGAGCCGAGCCCGGTCGGCGCGAACGACGGCGTCCGTTTCGATTCGTACCGTGGCCGCTTTCGTTTCGACGATGTGACAGCAGTCCTCGACGAGCGTCGCGAGGTCGACCGATTCGATTTCCAACACCGGGTCGCGTTCCCGTGCGACCGTCAGGATGTTCTCGATCAGAACCGCCATCCGGTCGTGCGCCCACGCGACGGCCTCGAGATCGTCGTCGGCGCAGTCGCAGGTTTCGCGGGCCGCCTCGAGTCGCCCCTGCGCGACGTTCAGCGGGTTCCGAAGGTCGTGGGAGACGATGCCGGCGAAGCGGTCGAGTCGTTCGTTCTGCGCTTGCAACTCGCGCTCGCGCGCTTTGCGCTCGGTGATATCGCGCAAGACGCCGACGGTTCCCTGAATCCGGCCGTCCTCATCCCGCGGGAGGAGCGCGATGTGGTTCTCGTTGGGCACGCGTTCGCCGTCCGCCGTGATCGTCTCCATCTCGAACGAGGCGTGTTCGCGGTCGTCCGAACGTATCAGCGCGCGAATCTCCGCCTCGGCGGTGGCGATATCCTCGTCGTCCATGATGATCGAGACGTGCTCGCCGACCAGTTCCCCGGGTCGGTACCCCGTCGTCGTCAACTCGGCGTTGTTCGGCGGGACGACCCCGGTGAGATACCCCTCGTCGTCGAGCGCATACACCTCGTCGGGGATCGTCTCGAGGATCGTCTCGTAGCGCTCGAGTTCCCGTTCGCGGGCCTTGCGGTCGGTGATATCGCGAACGACGCCGGCGACGCCGCGGTACCGGTCGTCCTCGAGAGGGAGCAACGAGAGGTGATCCTCGCAACGGACCGTGTCGCCGTCGCTCGTTTCCACGGTGATCTCGTAGGTGCGCTTGCGGGTTGCGGCCTCGTCGGCGAGCAGCGATCGAACGCAGCCGGTGCCGCGTTCGACGGACGGCTCGTCGAGCAGGAAGGACACGTGGCGGCCGACGATTTCCGCTTTCTCGTAGCCGGTCATCTCGGCGTAGGCGTCGTTGACGAACGCGTACCGGCCCTCGGAATCGACCGTGTAGACGGGATCGCCCAGCGCGTCGATGATCGTCTCGTAGCGCTCGAGATCGCGCTCGCGCTCCTTTTCGTCGGTTACGTCCTGAACCGTACAGATGAGATCCCCGTTTTCGGTCGTCGACAGCGAGTGGGCTTCGACGAAGGTGCTCCCGTCCGAACGAAGGCCCGTCGTCTCGCCGTACCAGTCGCCCTCGGCCATCACCGTCGGGACGATCACGTCGCGGACGTGCTCGGTTTCGTCGTCTGGATACAGTCGTTCCCAGTGCTCGCCGATCAGATCGGCGGGCTCGTAGCCGTAACAATCGGCGTACGCCCGATTGACGTAGACGAATCGACCGTCGGCGTCGAGCAGGCTGATTCCTTCCTGTGCGGTTTCGATGGCGCGGAGCTGTCGCCGTCGTTGCAGGTCGACCAGAGCAGTTTCGACGGACGAGCGGATGCTGTTCGCCAGCGTCGCGTACTCGGTCGCGTCCCGCCGCAGGTAGTCCGAGACGCCGGCCGAAATGGCCTCGCTCGCGACCGCTTCCGACCCCGTGGCGGTGAACAGGATGAAAGGGAGACCCCCGTCCGTCGCCCGGACGCCGTCGAGCAACGCCAATCCGTCTGCGTCGGGTAGCTCGTACTCCGAGACGACGCAGTCGACGTCGGTCTCGGCGAGGCGCTCGAGCGCATCGCTCGTGCCGGTCGCGCCGAGCGTTTCGATGGCGTCGTCCGCTCGCTCGAGAGCGCCGGCCGTCTCGGCGAGGCGCTCCGGGTCGCCGTCCACACAGAGGACGGAAACCGGCTCGATCGAGACGCTCTCGTGCCGAGATTCGTCTCGGTTGCTCATGCCCTACCTATCGGTACGGCGAGGATATAGATTTGGGCCTCCGGGCCGGTCGCCCGCTCGTTCGGACTGAACGAGGTTGCGGGCAGGTCTCGAACTCGACGACGACAGTACCAACTGAAACGATTCACACGCCGATCGCTACGCTATCGTGCGGCCGGGTGTGTAGTGACTTTCAACTCGATTGGAGCTATTGCCGGCCGTTCGTCGGCCCCCTCGAACGCGGAACGAGCGCTCTCGTCCCGTCGGTACGCCCACTAGCTGATCGATTCGGTCCGGGTGACTCGAGCGTCGGTAATCGGGGCCCAGGGCGGCTCGAGGTCCGACTCTATTCCGGCCAAATAACAGTAGATATAAGTCTGGATAAGTCAACAATACAATCAGAATCCGCTCACAGAGACCAGGGCTGCATCGAAATGTCTCAGGTAACACTCTCACCCGAGGCGTGGCCTCCAAACCGCACGGCTTCGAAAGCCATGATTACGTTGATTACACCCGGATATAACCGTCCCGCACGACGACAGAATCGACCGACTCGAGCAGCGTCGGCTTCGCACGGCCGATCGACGAGGGGTTGCGATGAATCTTAACCCGAAGGAGGGCGACGACTCATCGCCGCGTCCCGAGAAGAGCGCCACCTCGTCGTCGCGTCCCGACTGTCCGCGCTGCGGTGCCCCGGTCGGTTTCGTCTCCGTCACCGGTCCCCTGACGGCGTCGGCCAGTCCCTGTGGCTGTTCGGTGTCGCCGAATTCCGTCCAGCGCGACGAGTGACTCGGGGCTCGAACCCGACGATCGACCGGTCGGTCGGCGGATCCGATCGAAATCACTGCACACCACCCGTCGACATCGCTCGTCGGCCGGGCGGTTCGGAACCGGGGCCTCGAGTGACCGAGTGCCGTTAGACGTCGCTCTCTAAATCCGGGTTCGTCGTTCAGATTCGTTCGGCACAGTCGCTCGTAGCGGACACCTTCATCCAGAATACGCTATGAAACCGGCGATACGTCCAGGAATCGCACGTCTCGTTCAGTATCGCCGCGCGATTTCCGGATCGGGCGTCAGTAGCGGACGGGGCCTTACGCGCAGCCAACTCGTCTGTCTCGGTATCTTGTTATACGACGAGCCTCATTCTCGAGGTCGATTCCCATGACGCAGCCAATCGAGGGCGAGACGAGAACGTTCGAGCGGACGTTTACAGTCGAAGACGTACAGCAGTTTGCGGAACTCACCGGTGACGATCAGCCTCGTCATACCGAGCCGGACGAAGACGGACGGGTGATGGTACAGGGGTTATTGACCGCGACGCTCCCGACGAAACTGGGGAGCGACAACGAAGTGTTGGCCAGTACGATGGAATTCAACTTCCAGCAGCCGGTCTACACCGGTGAACCGATCACGTGCCGATCAACGTTCGACACGGTCGAGGAACGAGACGACCGGTACGAATTCACGTCGGACGTCGTCTGTGAGAACGCGGCTGGTGAGGTCGTGTTGACCTCATCGACGAACGGACTCATTTGGAAAGACGAGTAGCAGTCGGTACAGACGCACACGTGATCACCGAACCGGCGGCTCGTGCTGATCCCACGCGCGCTTTGTCCGCCAAAACGTCAGCCCGGTTCGCTCGTGTCGCGACAGTCGACGCGACGACTCACACGAAACTCGAGTCAGACGAGGCTTGGTCTGCTTACGACGCGATCCGCTGCGGTCGCCAGCGTCGCCGCCAGAGCACTACTCCGAGGGGAATGCCGAGAACGGACACCGGGAGGGGAACCAGTGAGTAGCCGCCAGCGAGGACGAGATAGACGACGAAGAAGCCGCCGAGGATCGTTCCGAGCGTCGAGACGAGGAACTGACCGCTCTCGGTTTCCGCCTTCCGCTCGAGTCTCGTTTCCCGACGGATTTCGACGAACGTGAGGGGGAGCGTCAGAGAATGGCTCGCATACCAGTCCGTGTCTGCCCGCCGAACGGTACGGACAGGAGAGAGATGTCCTCCGTAATACAGTACGGATCCACTCAGCGATGCTTCGATAGAAGTGGTGACCGCCGCCGATCGAACTGGGCGGATACGAAGGCAGAGATATTTTATCGACAGCCGTTAAACGCCCAGTATGGCAAACGACGAACAAGAATCCGAGACCGAAGCGGAATCGGCGGACGATGAGACGGAACGCGAAGGTGAGCGGGTGATGAGTCGGGCGGACGGTGCGGGCATCATCCGTGAAGTCGCTGCTGGTGTCGAGGACGGGACGATCGACATTGACGGTGAAAACGGCTTCACGGTGGCGGTTCCAGAACAGTTCGAACTGGAAGTCGAGTACGAGGTTACCGACGACGAGGCCGAGTTAGAAGTTGAACTCGAATGGCCGATGGAAGACGGCGAACCGGTATCGGCGGACGAATGACATAGTTGACGGCCTCTGTTGCAGCCAATCGTGAATCAGCGGTAAGTATGGGCTAGGTAGGTAATGGATCGACGACGATTCGTTCGGGAAATACCAGAAGCTGCATGTTGAATCCAGAGGCAGAAGTCAGCCCGGAAGGGTATCGAGTTTAGAGGGGAGAGCTCGCATCACCCAATAGTCATTTCAACTCCTTGTCGATGCGCTCGGCGTGTGCAAGATACCATCAATGAATATCTGTCCTTCGTGGGTCAGAGTGACTTGATGATCAGAATATTGGAACGTAAAGGTCCACTCGCCCCTCTCTTGCTCACACACTTTTTCTAATACTTCTGGGTCAATATACTCGTACAGCGAATCAAGTTCTCCTGACTCTACCCCATCCCGGGCGGCTACCGCTTTGACAACGCTGGTGATGACATCAGTCCGCGTCATCCTTCATGCACTCCTGTATGATTTTACAGTTGTCAACCAAGGACACGGGGATCTCGTCCTTCGACTCGAACACGTTCTCAACGATAAATGCAGGTTCCACGAAATTGGGACCACGCTGGACACAGAACCGTTCGCGATCCCAGCGAATGTACCCCGCTTCGGCGAGCTTAGGAAGGTGGTGATGACGCAGGTGAGTGGCTAATGTCTCAGACTCCATCGATTGGTTAGGGGATTCTGCAGCCTCAGGCAGCGAAAGTCGTCGCTCTTCTGGTTCATCCAATAACGAATTAATAATCTCTCGTCGCGGCTCAGCGGAAAGAACATCAAATAACTGATTCCACCGCTCTGCCCATTCCCAATCGTTTGGTCGACTAGCAGCCATATCCTGGCTATTATCTCTACGCACTTCACCCTTGTTAGCGTACAACGCACATTAGTGTAAAAATACGAACTCCATCTCTCGATTTCAGATTTCCATCTCAACCGACCTTGCAGCCAATCCAGCAAATCATACTGCGAGATACGCGCTGTGTATGCAGCATGGCTCTACAAATGCCACCGATAGTTGATACAAGTGCCAACGTTAGATTCGCAGGAAAAGTGAACAGAGAGTTCAGTCCGAACAGAGCGAAACGAACACCGTGCGTATCGTTCTCTGACGCCCTCGAGAGGTCGATACCGAGCACCGTGAGCGTCGGGAGTTCGAACACGGTAAACGGCGTTACGGACAGCAGTGGCTCGATTCGGATCGAGCGGACTCGAGCGTCGATGATTCGGGGTTCGGGGTAGCTCGAGGCGGACTCTCTTCCACCCGGGTAACAGTAGATATAAGTCACGACAGGTCAACAATCCAAACGGAAGCCGGTCTCTAAACGCACGAGCGAGGGGCTGCATCGAAATGCCCCGGGTGGAACCAGCACCCGAGACGTGGCTTCCAAAGCGGAACGCTTCGGTTGCCATGATTGCGTTCATTCTACCGGGATATAAACGTCCCGCACGACCGTCGAATCGCCCGACTCGAGTAGCACCGTCGCCGCAACGGTCGAGGCGCGGTCACGATGGATAGCCGTTCGGACGCGAGCGACGACGACGAGTCGCCGTTCCCCGACTGTCCGCGCTGTGGCGACCCGGTGCTGTTCTCGACCGCCACCGGGCCCCACACCGGCTCCGTCGCTCCCTGCGGCTGTTCGGTCCCGCCGGACCTCTTTCCGAGCCTTCGCGAAGAGTAGGTCGGAGGGGACTCGAGCCCCGACGATCAGCCGGCCGGTCGGCGGGTCCGATCGAAATCACCACACACCACCTGTCGACATCGCCCGTCGGGCGGCCGGTTCGGAACCGGGGCCTCGAGTCCACAACGGTCTCGATTAGTCGTCGCTGTGTTCCTCGAGAAGGTCGATCTCGTTTCGATCGGCGACGTCCGAGAGAATCGCCCGGGCCGTCTCCGCATCGACGTCGTCGAGGAGACGGGCCACGAACGGAGTGAGGAGTTCGGGTCGGACGCGGAGGTCGACGTACTCGACCTGCCCACCGGCGACGACGAAATCCACGTCCCACTCTTTCTCCGTCGGTTCCGTCATCCGAATACTGGCCCACCTGTCGGTCGCTGACTCCGGGTCCGTGAATATCTCGTTCGGCATAATCGAACAGTATAGTCGTCCTGAACGTATAAAGCTCGCTTACCCACTTTTCCTCTAGTCCGCATCGTAAAGCTAGTCAGACTATATATATGTTGCGGATATAATAGTCGGCGACCAACCGCTTTCTCAAACGGATCAAAAATGCGAAATTAACCGACCAGTGAGTCGGTCTTGGTGATGGCCTCAGGGGAATTTGCTGAACTTCCTGCATCTCTTTCATATAACTAGTCTTACAGTCGGAATGATTTACTGCTGATATTCGTGATCTCGTAACAGGATTTATAGGTAGATACTGTCTCGGTTTAGAAAACAATGGGAGCGGGATTATCAGGGAAAGATGAAACAAACAGAGATCCACCATCTGTCTATCAGGTTCCAGTAAAGACGGAAAACGACGTGCCGATTCGAACAAATTTCGAGCGGACGATCGTAAATGGAGTCCGCCGAGAACAACTCGTGGATCTCTGTGAAATCCCCCTCGAGTATGAGACGCTTCGAGTATGGGGAAATACAGAGGACGAATCGGCAGAAACCGGTGATTATCTCTTATTTGCAGATCGTGATGGGCGTCACGGAGGCGACTATACGCTTCTCGCCCGTATTGATCACGCAACAATTCTGGATGAGGAGACGGCAGCGGCGTTTACGAACGCGATCGGTTGGGGAGAGGTATCGGACGTTTCGTATCAGCATGTGATGTTTCTCGATCCAATCTACGAGACGACCCTCGATCGTGAGGGGTTCTGGGAAACGCTCGGGTTCCGTGGATGGCCAAATGACACGTTCAGCGGCATCGACTTCGGTCGCAGTGGTTCGACGTTCTTTGCAGAGTACGACTCGATCGAGGGATTCCTTGAGCAGATCCGCGGCAACAAGATCTATCCGACCGAGTTACCCGTCGAAACCGAATCGGCCGACGAATACGAGACGCTCGAGGCGGCGATAACCGACATCCGTCATCGACTCGAGGAATCTTCGGAAAACACGGCGTGGCTCAAAACCCGTCTCGGGGAGGCACTCGTCGCCGAGTGGTCTGCTTCACTCACCGGATTCAAACCGTCCGGTACAGTCTCCGCGAGCACCGGTGCAACGTTCGATCAACTTCGATCCGTCTACGAATCACTCGAACCCGAACTCGAGGAGACTGCCAGCGAACTCGGCGTCGGCTCTCACTATTCGTTTTCGCCGGCAAAGACGCTCTTTCTCTGTTGGGTTCGTATTCTTCAGGAGGATGTCGACGACACCGGGAGTGTCCTGAGTCAACCTCGGTTAAACAGTATTCTTCGCGATACCTACACCGTGGAAACTGATACGGAAGCGGAGTCGGTAGCTCGACCGACTGACAGCACTCACCCAGTGCTATCACACATTCAAGCGACATCACCGACAGTATACAAGTTCACTGCCCCGTGCGATTACTGGCTAACGAGTATCGAGTACAGTGCGGTGTCGTCCGGAGAGGACTATCGGAGCCGATGGGAAGACTTCTCGGAAGGCGATGTCGCGATTCTGCATTCCCGTGAAGAGCCATCGAACGAAGAACTCAGCCGTCATCCCAACGGTGTAATCGGTGTCGGGATTCTCGGGCGGACGTTCGAGAAAAAAGAACCGTGGTGGTGGGACGAACACGAACGCGGGGAGTCGTATCCGCTGGTCGCGATGTTCGATCGGCTATTCCTCACCGGTTCGATTGACGATATCGATACGTCTCGATCGATCATTGAAAAGACAACGTCGGAAATCAATCAGGAGTCCGACGCGCTGACGACGGATTTCCTCCCGATTGCGCAAGCCAACAACATCTGTGAGGAGGTCTCCGGTATCGAATTCCCGGTCCAATCACAGTACGTAACGTTTCGAACGGACGATGACGCGATCGATCACGATCGGCCAGTGGCGCTCATCGAGGCGATCGCGGATACGTTGAGTGAGGTCTCAGCGATCAACGTCCACAAGCAGTATCGCGGTTCGATCCCGTCCGAAACGCTCAGCGGTCTCTACTTCCCAGACGATCAGGGCGATCGGATTCTCGAGCAGATCACGACGGCGCTCACGTCCGGGAAACACATTCTCCTGACTGGTCCACCGGGAACCGGAAAGACGGAGATCGCTCGTCGAGTGTGCGACTCGCTGTCGGATACGCTGCCGTATCTGTACTCGGATTTCGAAATGACGACGGCGACTGCCGACTGGTCGACCTTCGATACGGTCGGCGGGTATATGCCGAACGAATCCAGCGGAGATGATGATACTCTCGCGTTCACTCCGGGAATCGTCCTCAACCGACTCAAAAACACCCGGACGGAGACCCAATTGAACGATTTACTCATCATCGATGAACTGAACCGCGCCGACATCGACAAAGCGTTCGGGCAACTGTTCACGCTCCTCTCGGGGCAGTCAGTGCAGCTTCCGTACACGAAAGACGGACGCGAGATCGAATTGACAACGACCGACGAAACTTCTGGACGGCCTGCTGACCATCAGTATCTCGTTCCGAATTCGTGGCGTATCTTCGCGACGATGAATACCTACGACAAGACCTCGCTTTACGAGATGAGCTATGCGTTCATGCGCCGGTTCGCTTTTATTCGCGTTCCCGCTCCTGCCCTCCCCGAGGATCCAGCAGAGGATGATCAATTAGAGCAACTGATCTACGACTATGCAAACGCGTGGGACCTTGATATCAATCGTAACGAAGCGATGGCTATCGGTCGCGTTTGGCGGGAGACGAACCACGCTGTGGAGGAACGATCGATCGGTCCCGCGATCATCGAAGATATACTCCGATACGTCAATCAGCATCCCGAGGACGAACTCGAGTACCATCTCACCCAAGCGGTTATCAGCTATATCTTCCCTCAGCTCGAGGGGGTCCCGAAGCGACGGACGATCGTTCGGGAAATAGCGGCTGTCAGAGAGATCGATGCGTCGCTTCTCGAGCAAGCGGCACGAGAGATGCTACAGGTGACTATAGCGAAGAATGAATAGAAACGAACTCCTCGATCAACTTACCGAAGACATCCTCGCCCACGTGATGCGCGGGTCGTTTCCCGAGCGTGAACTGGCGCAGTCGATTAAACCGGAGCAGTTAGACGAACGATTCGAGGAGTACGAACTGCTGCTCGATCTCCATTTCATTCTCAAATCGGATGTCGTCTCGTTCGTGAGGGATCTTTCGAAACATCTGCGAAGCATTCGAACGGAGACGCAAACGACAGCGCGGACACGCCGTGGTACTGTTGACGGACGAATCAACTGGGGAGCAACCATCAAGAAACGTTACTCCGAACATCCTCGAGACGCATCGATCTTCGTCTGTGACAACCGATCGGTGGACTACGATATCCCCGAAAATATCGTTCTCAAACGGCTGATCTCCGTTATTCATACGACGATCCGCGAGACCGAGGAGTATCTCCGGGGCGAATACGAATGGGTCCGAGAGACGTGGAAAGGCAACGAGAACCTTATCGACGAATTACAGCAAATCGTCGAACGAAACGTCCACGTCCGTCGAATTCGCGATCCGGACACCTACGAGCCGACCGAACGGATGCTCACGACCGCTGCCGATTCGCGACAGGCAGTCTACCGCGAGGCTGCGTCGCTCCTCAAATCTCGAGAGCGGCTCTACGAGGGCGACCCGGACGAGATCAGGGAACTGCTCGATGAAACGGCAATTGCGCCCGACGATCAGGATTCGCTCTTCGAACTGTACGTCCTCTTCCGGTTCGTCGCAACGCTCGAGCAACTGCAAGAGAGCCAACCCGAGTTCAAGACGATTGCAACGGGCCGGCAGGAGGTGGCTCGATTCGATGGTGACAAGGAAATCGCCCTCTATCACGATAATTCTGCGTCTGATCGAAACCTATCGTTCGTCGCAGTTCCCGATGAAGACCAAGAGGAACCATCACGGACGGACGAGGTACAGCTTACAGCAAAGGAGATCGCGAGCGACTACTTTGGCCGGGAGTTTCGAAATCAGACGGGGCGTCCCGACGTTATCGTCCTCGAGATTATCTCCGAGACGGACGATCAACACGAGTATTTGATCGTGGAAGTGAAGAACAGTACCAACACGGACACGATCCGTCGTGGAATCAAAGAGACGTTAGAGTACCTCGCCTTTCTTCGGGTTAACGAAGACTACGTCTTCGGTCGTGACGACGGGAGCTACTTCGGCTCAGGGTGGAACGGACTGCTGGTCGTTCAAGATCTCGAGGACGAGACTGTCTCGCTCGAAGCCCAGTCCGAGAACCCGGTCACGATCCTTCAAGCAGATGAGTTAGAAGAGCAATTAGCGGTTGTGCTACGCGAGATCCTATAGCGTCGCTCGGATTGTCGTTTTCTTTAGTAGCCCGGACTCGAGCTCGTACAGCGACTGCAGTTCGGCCAGCGCATCGCTGGCGGCCGCGTCGCACTCCCACTCGTCCCGTTCCTGAATCCGCTCGTCGAGATAGTACCCGGAGAAGAGATTCGAATTCGTGTACGGCCGATCCGACAGCGTCGCCTGACTCATGATATCTGCCACCTCGAATCGTCACAGTAAGAAACTGCTGGTAGCGGGGATCGCTCGATCACTGACTGCACTCGGCGAGTCGGACACTGTTTTGGATACCGTCGGTAGCCGCGGATAGCGAGCGTATCCAGTCTAAACCCGTACGGGATCGATTTCGGACGAAGTCGTTCGAGATCCTCACAAAGACGCCGGATACCGCCGGTCGATCGCTCCCGTAAACAGCCGAGGGGTAATGAGTGGAAATCGGATCTGATATAAGGTTTAAGTAGATCGCGTAAGAAAGCGATTACAATGAAAACGGAGACGAACGGGACGTCGACCAACGGGACGAGCATAACCATCGATATCCCCGTCGAAGACGGACGACTGTTCCGAAGCGAGGTACTCGACGATGTGCTGGCATTTTTAAGTCGAAATCACGACGCCGAGTTCTCGATGACGGAGCTCGCGAACGCGGTCGGTCGGTCGAGGCCGGCAGTGACGAACGCGGTCGATATTCTCTCGAGTAACGATCTCGTCGCCACGGAACGGCGGGGTCGGAAACGTCTGGTACGAATCAACCGGGGGCGGCTCTCAGTACCCGACGACCCGCACTTCCGGATTCCGCAATCGGAGTTCCACGTGCCCGTTCGGACGGCCGTCGAGACACTCGTAGACGAACTCGACGGCGTCGTTGCGATCGTCCTGTACGGGAGTGTGGCTCGAGGAGAGGCGGACCGACGAAGCGATATCGACCTGTGGGTACTGGTCGAGGAGGATCGAATGGCGAACCAGCGGGAAGCGAACCGAATCCGTCAACGACTCGAGGACGAGTCGTTCGAGGAGGGTCGGTACGCCTACGAGATCGATGTCGAAGCGCTCCGAGCAGTGCCGAACTATCTCACGGAACTCCGGAAAATCCTGCGAGAGGGGATCACCCTCTACGAAACACAGGAGTTCGAAACGATTCGAAACATGATCCGCCGAGGAGGGGAGACGGATGAGTAACGCCGATCCGAACGCGATCACGGACGCGCTCGAGGCCGCCGTTGACGCGTTTAACGAAGCGGGACACGGGATCCCGGCGTACGAGGACGCAATCGAGACCGACGACGACTGGACGGCACAACTCACGAAGGCCTGTACGCTGCTCCGTGCCGTCGAGCGGATCGGGGAAGAAGGCTACTACACTGCGACTATCGAACTCTGTTTCGGAGCCATCGAACGGTCGATAGAGGCGTATGCCCTCGCGGAAAGCGGCGACGAACTACGGGACTTCCACGACCATACGTACTGTTACGATCGCGCATCGGAACTCGCACTGCTCTCGCGCTCGACGATGGCTGAACTCGAGGGGCTGTACACCGAGAACCGGACGGACAGCTATTATGGTGGAAGGCGACCCACGAAGGCGCAGGCAGACGCTATGAGAGCACTCGCTCGCGAGATACACGACCACGTCGAAAACCAGATCCGAGAAGGGGACGCGTGCGTCTGCGAGAGTTAGAATCACTTTTCGAAAGTGCAATTCGACCGGAAAACCGATAGATCGGTAGTCAGCCGCTCATACGGTCTGCTGTAACGCTTTACCGGTGCGAGCGCAGGCCGTATCGCGGTCGCACCGGAAACGACTGACAGCAGTCCGTATCAGTCGTCGGCCGTCTCGGCGTCGGCGTCCTCGCCTAACAGTTCCTCGCGGTGTTCGTCGAGCAGCGGCGCGCGACCGCGGGGCTCGGGGTTCGTCTCGCTCATCTTGATCGGGTTGCCCGCGATCTCGACGTCCCTGTCGGCGCCGGGCTGTTCGACCGGCACGAGCATGTCCCGCGCGTAGACGTGCGGATCGTCGAAGATCTCTTCGGTCGTCTGGACCGGCGCGGCGGGAACGCGGCCCTCGAGTTTGCCGACGAGTTCGTCGTTGGTTTGTTCGGCCGCCCAGTCGGCGATTTCCTCGCGGAGTGACTCACGGTTCTCGAGTCGCTCCGGCGTCGTCGGGTACGCCTCGGCGAGGTCCTCGCGGTCCATCACGTCGCAGAGTTCCGCCCAGTGGTTGTTGTTGAACGCGGCGATGACGGCGTAGCCGTCGTCGGTCTTGAAGGCGTTGTAGGGAAAGAGCGTGGGGTGGGAGTTGCCCCGACGAGTGGGGGCTTCGCCCGTGTACGACTGCTGGTAGACGGCGCGCTCGGTGAAGCTGAGCATCGAGTCGTACATGGCGGTGTCGACGTACTGGCCCTCGCCGGTCTGCTCGCGGTGGTTGACCGCCGCCAGAATGCCGATGCAGTTCAGCGTCGCGGTAAAGAGGTCGCCGACGCCGGGCCCGGTCTTCGTCGGCGGGCCGTCGGGCTGGCCGGTGGTCTCCATGACGCCGCCCAGCGCCTGCGCGATGAGATCGAAGGAGGGCTGGCCCTGTCGCTCCGTCTCGCCGGTCCGCGGGTCGCCGAAGCCCCGAATCGAGGAGTAGATGAGATCGGGGTTGTGCTCTTTGAGCGTCTCGTAGCCCAGGTCGTACTTCTCCATCGTACCCGAGCGGTAGTTCTCGACGACGACGTCGGCCTCCTCGATGAGCGAGAGGAAGTCCGCGCGGTCTTCTTCGTCGCCGAGGTTCAGTTCGATGCTCTTCTTGCCGCGGTTGACGCTCTGGAAGTAGCCCCCGTAGGCTTCTTCTTCGGGGTCGTCGACGAACGGCGGGTTCGACCGGATCATGTCGCCGCCGGGTCGTTCGATCTTGACGACGTCCGCGCCCAGGTCCGCGAGCAACATCGTACAGTACGGCCCGGCGAGCACCTGGGTCAGATCAACGACGCGAAGGTTCGAGAGTGCTCCCATATCTGTAGGCCCCTTTCCAAACCAGTACCAAAACCCTTACCATCGATCATGTAGTTGTCTCCCGGTACCACTTCCCATGTCAATTTCCGCCATAGAGACGCTGTTAGGATCCTTAAAGAATATTATCATGGAAGATCATTAGGTTTATAGGCCGATCCATCATGGTTCCGAATACGATGTCCCAAACGGTCGTCCTCGGCGTGATCGGCTCCGATGCTCACGTCGTTGGCATCACAATCTTAGAGCAAGCCTTCAGTGCAGCCGGCTTCGATGTCGTGAACCTCGGCGTCCAGACCTCCCAGGAGGAGTTCGCCGAGGCCGCAGTAGCACACGACGCACAGGCTGTACTGGTCTCGTCGCTCTACGGTCACGCCGAGCAGGACTGCCAGGGATTCCACAGCGTCCTCGAGGACGCGGGCGTCGACGCGGTCAGCTACATCGGCGGCAACCTCGCCGTCGGACAGGACGAGTTCGAGCGGACCCGGAAAACGTTCCGGGAGCTCGGATTCGACCGCGTCTTCGATTCCGAAACCGATCCCGAAGACGCGATCGCCGCGCTCCGCGAAGATCTCCAGATCTCTCCGACGGAGTCGGAACGGGCGACTATCAGTTCGTAGATGTCTAGATGATACGAGACGAACGCATTCCATCCGACGAGCTACGGCGTATCGACGAAGAGATCCGATCTGACTGGCACACGGGCGAAGACGTCGACTTCGAGGACGCCATCGCGTACCACGAGTCGCTGCCCGACCACAAGCGCTTCGCCGACGTCCTCGAGTCGGCCGACAAGCCGCTCTTGCAGCCACGAGCCGGGGTCCCCCGACTCGACGACCAGATCGAACTCCTGCGATACCTCCTCGAGGAGGGGCAGGCGGATCTCCTCCCGACGACTATCGACTCGTACACGCGCGACAACGAGTACGAAAAGGCCCAGCAGGGCCTCGACAAGGCCCTCGAGACGGGCGACGACACCCTCAACGGTTTCCCGGCCGTCAACCACGGGGTCGACGGCTGTCGCGAACTGATCGACGCGGTCGACGCGCCGATCGAGGTGCGCCACGGCACCCCGGACGCCCGGCTGCTCGCGGCGATCACCTTCGCCGGCGGCTTCCAGAGCTTCGAGGGGGGTCCGATCTCCTACAACATCCCGTACACGAAACGTCACGGCCTCGAGGAGACCATCGAGAAGTGGCAGTTCGTCGACCGACTGGCGGGCGCCTACACCGAACGCGGGGTGCGGATCAACCGCGAGCCGTTCGGGCCGCTCACCGGCACTCTCGTCCCGCCGTCGATCGCGATCGCGATCATGCTCGTCGAGGGGAAGCTGGCGGCGACCCAGGGCGTGCGCTCGATCACGCTCGGCTACGGGCAGGTCGGCAACATCGTCCAGGACGTGGCCGCCCTGCACGCGCTCAAGAAACTGGGCAACGAGTATCTGCCCGACGAGGTCGTCGTCACCACCGTCTTCCACGAGTGGATGGGCGGCTTCCCGCCGGACGAGGCCCGCGCGAACGGCGTCATCAGCTTCGGCGGCATGACCGCCGCCATCGCCCAGCCGGACAAGGTCATCACCAAGTCGCCCCAGGAGTTCCAGGGGGTGCCGACCATGGAGGCCAACTCGGCCGGCCTGCGCACGACGCGCCAGGTCATCGACATGGCGATCGAACAGCAGATCGACATCGACGGCATCGAGGAGGAACAGGACCTCATCGAGCGCGAAACGCGCTGTCTGATGGACACCATCTTCGAGCACGGCGACGGCGACGTCGTCCAGGGAACGCTCAAGGCCTTCGACTCCGGTGCGCTCGACGTTCCCTTCGCACCCAGCGACAGCGCGGCGGGTGCGGTCCTGCCCGCGCGAGACGACGACGGTCGCGTCCGCATCTTCGAGTGGGCCGACCTCGAGATGGACGAGGATATCAAGGAGATTCACCGCGCCCGACTGTCCCAACGCGCGGACACCGAAGGGCGCGAGCAGTCGTTCCGGATGGTCGCGGACGACGTCGACGCGATCAGCGACGGCAAACTCATCGGCCGACCGCAGGGTGACATCTCACCATGAACATTACAGGAATATACGCAACGCCCGGCTACTCCGGGTTCTTCTTCGACGACCAGCGCGCGATCAAGCGGGGAGCGGAACACGACGGCTTCACCTACGAGGGCGAGCCGGTCACCGACGGCTTCGACGAGATTCGCCAGGCCGGCGAAACGATCATCGTCGACGTCGAACTCGCCGACGGCACCGTCGTCCGCGGCGACTGCGCCGCAGTCCAGTACTCCGGTGCGGGCGGGCGCGACCCGCTGTTCAAAGCCGAAGAGTACGCCCCCGTCATCGAGGGGCCCGTCGCCGACGAACTCGAGGGCCGCGACGCGACCGAGTTCCTCGACAACGCGGAGTTGCTCGAGGAGATGCAGGTAGACGGCGACCGGCTGCACACGGCGATCCGCTACGGCGTCTCGCAGGCGCTGCTCGCCGCGGCCGCTGAAGCCGAGAAAATCACGCAGACGGATGTCCTGGCCGACGCGCTGGGCACCGAGCCCGCGACGGAGCCGGTGCCGGTCTTCGGCCAGTCCGGCGACGATCGCTACAACAACACGGAAAAGATGTTCGTCAAGGGCGTCCCGGTCTTGCCCCACGCGCTGATCAACAGCGTCGAGAAGATCGGCGAGAACGGAGAGGTCCTCCTCGAGTACGTGGAGTGGCTCGTCGAGCGCTCCCAGGAGCTGGGTCCCGAGGGGTACGAGCCCCGCTTCCACATCGACGTCTACGGCATGGTCGGCGAGATCTTCGGCGCGCCCTACGATCGCGACGAAGTGGTCGACTACTTCGCCGCGCTCGAGGAGGCCGCGGCACCCTACCCGATTCAGATCGAGGGGCCGATGGACGTCGGCGACCGGGCCGACCAAATCGACGCGATGGTCGAGCTCCGCGAGGGGCTCAAAGACGCCGACGTCGGCGTCGACATCGTGGCCGACGAGTGGTGCAACACCTTCGAGGACGTGCAGGCGTTCGTCGATGCGGGCGCGGCCGACCTCGTGCAGGTCAAGACGCCCGACTTGGGCGGGATCCACCGCAGCGGACAGGCGGTCCGCTACTGCGAGGGGACCGAGACCCGGGCCTACCTCGGGGGTACCTGCAACGAAACGGAAACCTCCGCGCGTGCCTGCGCTCACGTCGCGCTCGCGACGAACGCCGCACAGGTGCTCGCGAAGCCCGGCATGGGCTTCGACGAGGGCTATATGATCGTCGAGAACGAGATGCGGCGAACGATCGCCCGCCGAGAACGGGAACAGTTAACGGCAGACACGGAGACGGACGAAGTGACCGCAGATGACTGACTGGACCGATCCGGATACGTTCGCACAGGCGCTCGAGCACGTCGAGACTAAGGAGAAGGGCAACTGCTTCGAGGACTTCGAGGAGGGGGACGTGATCGAACACGACCCCGGCCTCACGCTCACGCAGTTCGGCAACGAGTCCTGGATGAGCCAGACCCTGAACCACGACCCCGCCTACTGGCGGAGCGACGCCGCCGCGGAACGCGGCTTCGACGAACCGCCGGTTCACCCGGACTATCTCACCGCGGCCACCCTCGGCATCACCGTCGAGGACTTGAGCGAGAAGGGGGGCTACTTCCTCGGCCGCACCGACGTCAGGTTCCCCACCGCACCGGTCTATACGGGCACCGAACTTCACGTCGAGAGCGAGGTCGTCAACTGCGCGACCTCGAGTTCCCGACCGGAGTACGGTATCGTTTCCTGGCGCACCCGCGGGAAAGACGCCGAGACCGGTGACGTGCTCTGCTCCTACGAGCGGACGAACATGATCCCGCGGCGCGAACCCGTCGCGACCGACGGGAGCGGGGCCGCGGCTGCCGAAGAAGACGACGAACCCGAACTCCCCGACGAGTTCATCGCCCCCGAGGGCGGCTACTGCGAGGATTTCGCCGAGGCGCTCGAGGAAGCCGACGGCGAGAACGCCGCCGTCGCCTACCGCCACGAGCGCGGTCGCACGCAGGACGACGTCACCGTCGCCTCGCTACCGCTTTCGACGCTCAACACGGCCAAACAACACCACAACGTCGACGTGATGAGCGACTCGCCGTCGGGCAGTATCGTCACCTACGGCGACGTGACTCGATCGACCGCGCTGGGGCACGCCCGCTCCGACGAGGAGACGTGGCGCGAGGTCGGCTTCGATGACGAATCGTTCCACACGTTCGTCGCCGTCGGCGACACCGTCTACGCCTTCACGCGGGTTCTCGAGGCCGACGCGGACGCCTCGAGCGACGAGGCGGGGACAGTGACGTTCGAGCACATCGCGTTCAATCAGGACGACGAACCCGTTTACTCCGGGACGCGAACCGCGGAGATTCGAAAGCGTTCTAACTGACACGATCGACTAGCACAGACGACCGCAGACGATCACCGATTCAGACACATACACGCACATGACTGACGACATCCGACTCTGCCGCACGTTCCAGACCGCACCGGCCGCCGTTCCGAAAGACGACTCGGCGAAGTACCTCGTCTCCGCCCTCGAGGCGGAGGGGTTCCAGGCCCCCGACTGGCTCGTCCCCGACATGGAAGACGGGACGGCACCGGACATGAAAGCCGAGGGCCTCGAGAACACCATCGAGAAGGTTCCCGAGTACGACTTCCCCGGCGAGATCTGGCCCCGCGTCGAGTGGAGCTACGAGGACGAGGAGTACTGTGACAAGGGACGCAACCAGATCGACCGCCTCGTCGGCGAAATCGGCGACGAGATCGACGGCGTCGTCGTCCCCAAGGTCGGCCGCCTCGAGGACGTCGAGCGCGCCGCCGAGGTCGTCGCCGAAGCCGAGGCCGAACACGGCTACGACGACGGCTCCATCGGCCTCTCGATCATCATCGAGACCGGCCGCGCCCGCTCCGACCTGCGCGAGATCTCCAAGTTCGGCGAGGACTCCCGGCTCACCGCGCTCGTCTTCGGCCCCGTCGACTACGCCGCCGAACTCGGCGGCCGCGACCTCGGCGACGGCATGCCGCGCTGGGACGGCCTGCTCGAGGCCCTCTCGAACGAGTCCAGCGCCGGGGGCCTGCTCTCGATCGGCGGCCCCTTCGACGACCTGTTCAAAGAGCGCGCCGGCCTGACCTACTACAACGCGGACGCCTACGCGGATCAGGTCGAACACGAGGCCCAGTTGGGTCTCGACGGCTCCTGGTCGCTGTACCCCAAGCAGACGATTCAGGCCAACACCGTCCACATGCCGACGCCCGAGGAACTCGAGCGCGACGTCCACAAGATCGAGCGCTTCAACGAGGCCAAACGCGAGGGTACAGGCGCGGTCACCATCGACGGCCAGATGGTCGACGAGGCCACCTTCAAGAACTTCCGCAACACGGTCCAGCAGGTCCGTGCGATCGACGGCATCCGGCCCGCACAGACCGAAGAGTACTACGACGCTGAACTGCTCGACCGAGCGCGCGACCTCGAGCTCTCCTACCGCTGAGCGGTCGCCGCTCACGCGCGATTCCGAATTTCTGATTTTGCGATTGTTGCCGATCCCGAGCGGTTGCCGCGGGGAACCAGTCGGACTATCTCCCGTCGTAACCGATCAACCGTATGGAATTTCCAGAATCGGAGCCGTTCCGGTACGACGGCAAAGTCGACCCCGGCGAAAAACGTCACCTCCGATACGAGGTCGGTGAAACGTATCTCGGCGACCCCGTAGAGATCCCGGTGACGATCACCAACGGCGAACGCGGCGGCCCGACGGTCTTCCTGACGGCTGCGGTTCACGGTGACGAACTCAACGGCGTGAAAGTCATCCAGGAGGTCGCGGCCAAGTACGACCCCGCGGACGTTCACGGCACGCTCGTCTGTCTGCACGTCACGAACGTCCCCGCGTACCACGCCCAGCAGCGATACATTCCGATCTACGATCAGGACCTCAATCGATCGTTTCCGGGGAAAGAACGGTCCAACACCGCCGAGCGGATGGCACAGCAGATATATAAAACGTTCATCAGCGCGTGTGACTACGGAATCGACTTCCACACCTCGACGCGCAACCGGACGACGATGTATCACGTCCGCGCCGATCTCGAGGACCCCGCCGTCGACCGGTTGGCCCGCGCGTTCGGCGCGAACACCGTCCTCTACGGTGAGGGCGAGGAGGGATCGCTTCGGTCGACGGCGACCGCGGACGGCATCCCGACGATCACCGTCGAGATGGGGCGAGCCCAGCGGTTCCAGCCGGCCATGATCGAGAACGCCATCGCCGGAACCGAGAACGTCCTCGCCGAGTACGACCTCCTGCCAGAGGCCGAACCGGCCGCGCCAGGCTGGCACACGGAGACCGCAGCCGACAGCACCAAACAGTGGCTCCGGGCCGATACCGGCGGCCTCGTCGAGATGCAGTGGGGCCCCTATCCGCTGGTCCACGAGGGCGAGACCATCTGTACGATATCGGATCACTTCAAGACCCAAGAGCGCGCCGTCACAGCGCCGTTTACCGGTCTGATCGTCGGCAGCCTCGAGAACCCCGTCGCCCTCCCGGGCCACCCGCTGGTTCACCTCGTCGAGACCGACACGGAGACGAAAGCGGAGATCGAAGCCGAGATCGAGACGGGCGAGTTCGACGGCTATCGCGTCCCGAATCAGGACTTCTCGAGCGACGACTGATCGGTGATACCTCCCCTCTGTGCCCCGCTGAGACGGACTCGGTCGCGCGGACGGCTCGAGGAACTCGAGATCGACGCAGTGACTGCCGGCATCGCTCGCCGGACGGTACTCGAGGAAGGCGAGTTCCTTCGGCGAGCGCGCGGGACGCCTCTCGCCCGTCTCACCGACGTATCGATCGCCACGCGCGGTATCCGCTTATTGGTGGCAATTCACCGATATTTATTTACTATGTTCGTAAGTACTATCAATAGCAATATATTCCGTACAAGCCACACCTATGGCGTACGTGCCGCTACAGGCGGTCGAGTTCGCGCATAGCCCGTTGATCACGTTCATCGTCGGTCTCGTCGCAGTCGTCGCGTTGCTGGTGTGGCTCGACCTCCCGGCGTTCATCGGATTGATTATGGCGGCGTTCACCGTCGGCGTCGTCAACACGGTCTTCGTCGCCGACTTCAGCGCGGCCGATGCCGGCTCTCGGGTCGCGACCGCGTTCGGAGAGAACATGGCCGGGATCGGGATCCCGATCCTGATGGCCGCAGTCATCGGCAAGTCGATGCTCGAGAGCGGAGCGGCCCAGCGGATCATCCGGGGCTTCCAGAACGTCCTCGGCGAATCCAACTCGGACATCTCCCTGCTCGGGAGTAGTTCCTTCCTGGCCGTGCCCGTCTTCTTCGACAGCGTCTTCTACCTCATGGCGCCCCTCGCCCGCTCGATGCGTGCCCGCGTGGGCCGGGATTACACCCTGTTCATCGTCGTCGTGGGAGCCGGTGCGGCGACGACGCACGTCTTCGTCCCCCCGACGCCGGGACCGCTGGCCGTCGCAGCGGAGCTGGGGACGGACCTCGGAGCGACGATCGCCATCGGAATCGTGACCGCGATCCCGGCGGCGATCCTCGCCGGCCTCGTCTACGGCCGGTGGATCAACGCCAGGCTCGACATTCCGCTTCGCGACACGATGTCGACGACGACCGAGGAGCTCGAGGACGTCGCCGCCAAGCCGACCAGCGCCTTGCCGGGCATGCTCGAGGCCTCGGCGCCGGTCGTGCTGGCGGTCGTCCTCATCGCGTCGCTGACCTTCGTCGACGGGTTCGGGGAGATCGTCCCGTCGCTCGAAGCCATTCGACCGGTCGCCGCGTTCCTCGGGAACAAGAACGTCGCGCTCACGATTGCGGCCCTCGCCGCGGCGTACTCCTTCATGCGACACAACGACCTCTCCCGTGACGAGTGGGCCGACGAACTCACGGAAGCGCTGAAAAGCGGCGGGAACATCGCGGCCATCACCGCGGCCGGCGGTGCGTTCGGGGCCCTCCTCGCGGCCTCGGGAATCGGTAGCTATCTCGCAGGTGGGCTCCAGGACATCGGTATCGGCCTGCTGGTCACCGCGTGGCTCATCGCCGCGATCGTCCGCATCGCACAGGGCTCGGCGACGGCCGCGATGCTGACGGCCGCCGGGATCATGGCGCCCCTCACCGGCCAGCTCGAGGTCCACACCGCCTACCTCGTGATGGTGATCGGCGCCGGTGCGAACATCTTCTCGTGGTACAACGACTCCGGCTTCTGGCTGGTGAAGGAAATCGGCGGGCTCACGCAGGGCGAGACGCTCCAGACGTGGACCGTCCTCACGACGATCATCTCCGTCTCAGGGCTGCTCACGAGCCTGCTACTCTCGACGATCTTCCCGTTCGCATAACTCCGGAACGGATTCGGGGATTTCGCATCGGCGAACTGGAACGCGCCGGCCAGGGGCCGGTAAGAGCTCGAGAGAGACGGTATTCACCCTTTTCCCTGTCCCAGTACGTTCACCGAGACCACAGTGCGTCCGCCCGTCGCTCACGGAGGCAGATATTTATGGTATGGTAACATGGAACGATGTGTATCGCTATGAAATCGTGCCACAGCTGTCAGGCGGTCATCGACGAGTACCTCTTAGATAAACAACTCGAACCGCTGCGCGACCTCACAGTTGACGACTTCAACGTCTGTGCGGACTGTGCGACCATCGTTGCGGACGCGTGCGTAAAATGCGGCAGCGCGGTGTACGTCCCTCGAAGCGAATCCGTTACCCCCGATTACTGCCCAGCGTGTCGTGCCGACCTGATAGACCGCACCGGCCACGATCCCGGCTGGAATTGCGACCTGCCGTCTGCCTGAAGGAACCCGTCCTCTCAACGGCTATTTTTCCGGCACAGCCGTCCAACATGTAGGTCGGGGTACCGGGAAAGTTCACCGATCAGCGTCTGGATGTCCCCAGCGAAGTTTGCGACGATACCTTCGGGACTCCCTCATTCGAATCACTCCGTTTCGTTTGCCGCTCGAGGGTCCCCCAACTACGTTCGTCGTATTCGCACGCAGAAAACGGTGGGAATGGGATTTGAACCACGGTCGTTCCGCTCGCGTCGCTCGCTTCACTCCCTGATTCAAATCCCATCGGCCTCGCTGTCGCTCACGGAATTGTTCGCGACAGAACGGTGGGGATGGGATTTGAACCCATGAGGCTTGGAGGCCACCTGCTCTCAAGGCAGGCGCGTTAGGCCGCTCTGCCACCCCACCTCGCTCTCCGTTTTGCCACACGTTCCAAAAGGGTTGTCGGTCTATTCGCGCTCGAGGCCGCCGTCCTCCCCGACACGAATCCCCAGTTCGTCCACGAGCGCCGCCGTCGCCTCGGCACCCGGGCGCTCGGCAGCGGACCGGGCCTCGAGCCCGGCGACGGTCGCTCGGAGCCCGGCAGCCGTCGCCACGCTGGGAAGCATCGGTGCGAAGCCGACGCTGAGCCCGTCGTCGGCCGCGCGTCGGGCCAGCGTCGACAGTTCGGGCGTCGCGTACGCGTCGGCGAAGTCGATCGGCTCCGAAAAGCCCGCGAAGTACGTCTGACCCGCATCGGACGGTCCGAGTACCACATCGTGACGGCGCAACGACATCGCCGCCCCGTCGATCTCCGTTCGATTGACTAGCGGGACCGTCGGCTCGAGCACCCCCACGCTCTGAACCGCTTCGCGCTCGAGGAGGTGCGTAACGGTGTTGCCGACGCGAGCCGATCGGCTCGAGCCGACCTGGCGCTCGAACCGAACCGCCGCGTCCTCCCCGAGCGCGTCGAGGGCGAGCGCTCGGACCTCTGCTTCGGGGTCGCCGCCGGCGTGCACCTCGGGCAGGGTCCCCTCGTCGCGGTAGTTGAGCAGGAGGTCGCCGCCGCTCGAGGTGACGCTCCAGCAGACGTCGGCGACGGCGGCCTCGTAGAGCGAGACCGCCTCGGCGTCGGAGAGCGGCGACTCCTCGGCGAGCGACGAGAGGACGAGTCCCTCCCGCGGCGGATCGACCGGGACGACGACTATCATGTGACTTACTGCGGGCGCGCGATCCTTGAACGCGGCGCTTCCATCGATCGCGTCCGCAGTCGGCTCCGCAATGGAGACGAATTATAGTGTCGGAGCGGCTTCGACCCGATATGGACGAACGATCGATCGCCGGACTGTTCGCGACGCTCGTGATCGCGGCGCTGGCAGTCCTCGGTCTCGTCGGATTCGGAAACGGCTACCTGACCAACACGTCTGGCCAGTACTTCGCACCGACGATCGGTGCACTCGCCGTCGGCGTCCTCGCCGTGGGGACGCTGATCGCCTTGGGCGTCGGCTCGAGACGCTGGCGCGAAAACCCGTACTGGTAGCGACCGCCGTCGACCCGTCTAGCGTCCCTGTCGCCCTTTCGTCTGGCGATAGTCCGAGGCCATCAGCTCCGCGAAGGCCTCGAGCCACGCCTGCGTCTGCTCGTCGGTCTGCTCGCGCGGATCGATCATCGGGACCAGTTCGAAGCCGCGACCGCGGATCCGCGTCGCGTGATCGTCTGGGAGCGCGAGTTCGTCGGCCGGGGTCGTCGTGTACTCCACTCCGAGTTCCGCTAACGCGCGCTCGCCGACGGGAACGAGGATTTCGGGGTTAATCATCCGGATCTCGGCGCTGAGATAGGGCTCGCAGTTGCCGACCTCCTCGTCGGTCGGCCGGCGATCGGGATCGCGACAACGGGTCAGGTTCGTCAGGTAGACGTTCTCGAGTTCGGGCTCGTCCGGGGACGAGTCGACGGCACAGAGTCCGAGGCGCTCGAGCATCCGTCGCAGTCCGCCGTCACCGTCGCTCCCGCCTTCGCCAGCGAACGGGATACCCGTCTCGTCCGCGTGCGCCGTCGGCCGCTCCCCGACGAACAGGAAGTCCGCGCCGACGTCGCCGTAGCCGTGGACGACCTGCGTGCGCGTCTCACAGAGCGCCGGACAGTTCCGACACTCCTCGTCCATGCCGTACGGGTTCGCTCGAGACCGTTGATTCGCGTCCACACTCGTGTCTCGAGCGGTGGGAACAAAAACGACGCGCCGACGGCCGCCGTTCGGAGCCCTCCGAGAGTCGAGACGACTTAGCGACCGAGGCCGCCGCGCTCGTTGACCTCGAGGATGAACTTCACGTTGCGGACGATCTCCTCGGGGGAGGTCTCCTCGCCCTCGTCGTAGAGGTCGCTGGTTCGATACAGGATGTTCGCGAGCTGTTTGCGCTCGCTCGTCTCACCGCGAACGTCGTCGGCGACCTCGCGGAGGAACTCGACGCGCTCGGGGTCGGGATCGAACTCGTCGGCAGCGGCAGTCTCCTCCCCGTTCCCGTCGTCACCGCCGGCTGTCATCGATCTGGCGAGGCGGCCTCGTTACGCCGGCCCTGGGAGATCCCCTGCCGGTGAACGATTCCGGTGTTGTTGGCGACGTTCTCGGTGATCATCCGCAGGGCGTCGCTGGTGTCGTCGCCGTCTTTCAGGACCGTCGGCTTCCCGCCGTCGCCGCCCTCGCGGACGGCCGGATCGAGCGGGATCGAGCCGAGGAAGGGAAGTTCGTGTTCCTCGGCGAACGCCTCGCCGCCGCCCGAGCCGAAGATGTCGTGTTCGCCGCCGCAATCGGGGCAGGCGAACGTCGACATGTTCTCGGCGATGCCGAGCACGACGGTGTCGTGTTTGGCGAACATCTCGAGGCCCTTCCGGGCGTCGTCCAGCGCGACGTCCTGTGGGGTCGTGACGATGACCGCGCCGGTGACGGGCATGGTCTGGAGCATCGTCAGCTGGGTGTCGCCGGTGCCCGGCGGGAGGTCCACGACGAGGTAGTCGAGGTGACCCCACTCGACGTCCTCCGTCAACTGAGTGATGACCTTGTGGACCATCGGACCGCGCCAGATGACGGGGTCGTCCTCGCCGGTGAGGAAGGCCATGCTCATCAGCTTCACGCCGTACTTCTCGGGCGGAACCAACGTCTCGTCCTCGGTGGCCATCGGCGGCTCGTCGGCGTCGACCATCCGGGGGACGTTCGGCCCGTAGACGTCGGCGTCGAAGAGGCCGACGCGGGCACCGAGCTGCGAGAGGCCGGCGGCGAGGTTGACCGCGACGGTCGACTTGCCGACGCCACCTTTCCCGGAGGCGACGGCGATGACGTTCTTGACGTTCGGCAGTACCTGTTCCTCGCTGGTGAGGTCGTCGCGGTCGGGCACGCTCGCGGTCAAATCTGCCTCGAGGCCCTCGGCGGCGAGCACCTCGCGGACCTCGGCGGCGATGTCGCTCTCGCTCGGTGAGTAGGGGGCACCAAGCGCGAGATCGACGGCGACCTGCTCGCCGTCGACGGTGATGTCGTTGACCAGCCCGAGCGACACGATATCGTCGCCGAGTTCCGGATCTTCGACCGTCCGGAGGCGGTCGCGAACGGCGGCTTCGTCCATGTCACTAGCTACTTCCGGGCGTCGAAAAGGGTTGTGTTCGCGCTTGGAGTCGCGCCTTTCGGCCAGTTCCCGCTGAACCGTCTCCGTCTGAGCGGTCAGGTGTGCCCGCAGTGGTGGAACGCCACCCGCACCGTTTCGGTGACCGAGCGCCCCGTTGACGGGGTCGCTAGATGGGACGCGGTCCGCCCACGGTTCTCCCGCCACGCGGTCTCCGTGGCTGTCAAATATAGAACCATTTACGACGGTCGGTGCGCTATGACGACGTATGTCTCGTGGGATTGGTGAGTTCGGTCCGATCCAGAGCGCGATTCCGGAGTGGGCGGCGGTCCTCGTCGCGCTCGTCACGCAGCTGGGCGACGTCTGGTTTCTCAGTCTGTTGGTCGGCGCTATCTACTGGTTCGACTCGGAGAATCGGGAAGACGCAGCCGTGATAATGGGCTGGACGTTCGCGGGACTCGCACTCATCAGCACGCTCAAGTACGTCTTCGCGTTACCGCGTCCCGGCCAACCGTTGGTCCGGATCGAGTCGCTGCCGTGGGTAATTCAGCCGCTCTACGAATCCACCGCGATGGCAAGCGGCTACGGGTTCCCGAGCGGCCACGCGTTGATGACGACGATCGTGTACCTGAGCCTGGCACGTCGGCTCTCGATCAGCACCCGTCGGCGGCGGTTCGTCGGCGCAGCGATCCTCGTCGCTGCGGTGTGCGTTTCGCGGGTCGTACTCGGCGTCCACTATCTCGTCGACGTGACTGCAGGGGTCGCCATCGGTGTCGCGTTTCTGGCCGTCGTCGAGCGGCTCCTGACTCGCTTTTCGACCGATCACGGGACGGTCGCGTTCGGCCTCGCGATCGCTATTAGCGCGATCAACGTCGTCGTCGGCGGCATCGATGCCGGTGACGTTTCGCTACTCGGCGCGTCCCTCGGCGCGTTCGGGGGCTGGCAGCTCATCGTTCTCGGTCAGCGCCTGTTTGCGGTCGACCGGCCATCGAAAGCGGTTCGACCGCTCTTCCGGCGGGGCGTGCTCGCAGCTGGGGCGTTTACCCCGTTGCTCATCGCAGTCGACGAGTTCCATTTGTTCTCGCGTCCCGCTCGTGGCGGGGCCTTCGGACTCGTCCTCGCGCTGTTCGTCACGGTTCCCGTGTTGCGACACTCCGAACGCGCCACCCGCGTCTGGACGGCACTCGTCTTCTGGGCGACGATGGCGATACGCGGGCTCCGTTTCCTGCTCTCACGGAGTACGTGGCGACGCGCGATAACTCTCGGCCGTCGATTCACCGTGCGAGTTCGCCGATGGATTCGCATTCGGCTGGGCTGATCTCCCTCGAGTCGAGGGACCGACAGCGCGGCGGAAACAGACGGCACCGTCGTCGCTAGTCACGCGTCGAAATCGAACCGCGGGCCGCCGTAGGTCGGCGGATCTGGCTCGAGTTCCACCCCCTGCTCGTAGCGCACGAAATTGAGATAGAACGGGCGGCCACAGCCCTCGATAGCGTCTCCCTCGAGATCGGTGACGTCCCCGTCCTCGCCGCAGACGAACTCGATTCCGTCGGCCGACTCCCGCTCGGGATCGTCCGGGCTCGCGTACTCCCAGCCCGGTTGGCGGACTTTGGTGACCGACCGGTCCGCCAGGTCCGGCGGCCGCTCGAGGCTGACCACGGCGTTGCAGTGCGGACAGGTGTACCGGACGGTAACGGTCATCGACGGCTCTAGGGGCCTCGAGAAGGTAAGCGTGCGGGCGTCGACGCCCGCCCGGAAAGCCAGGTCGATCGATGTGGCTCGTTCCGAACCGTTTACCCGATGGCGTTCGCACCGACCGCTATGACCGAGTTCGACCCCGAGAAGTTCGAGGAGAAGTACGTCCACTATTTCGAGGAACTCGAGGAGGCGTACTCTTCGGCGTACCAGCAGCTACACGGTCGGTACGACTCCGAGGTACTCCGCGCCATCGACCGGCAGGTGCTGAGCGAGAGCGAGCCGTTCTACGAGGGGAGCGCGGAGCATCGCTCCGCGACCGATTCGAGCGGGGACAGCCCGCGAGAGCATGACGGTGAGTTCCGCGTCGAACTTCCGGACGATCCGGCGGATCGTGTCGGCGCGGTGGCCGACCACGAGCAGTTCGAACCCGTCCTCGAGACGTTCGTCGACCGAATCGAGGATGAACTACAGCGGATTTTCGGGCTCGACGAGACCGCGTGACGGCGACCCGTTGAAGGATGGACGACAGGACGGTTGCGGGCACCCGGAACACCTTTTGCGCTGACGGGAAACCGTGTAGGTATGATCGACGAGACGGCCGAGGAAATCCGGGAGATGCAGACGCACAGTTCCTCGGTGGTTGCTGTCCACGCGGTCCAGGCCCTCGAGGAACTCGTTGAGCGGGAGTTCGCGACCGTCGAGGAGTACGTCCGCGCGCTCGAGCGCAACGGCTCCGTGTTGCGACGGGCGAATCCCTCGCACGCCTCGCTGCAAAACGCCGTCCGGGAGGTCGTCGACGACGTGGCCGACGCCGATCCCGACAGCGTCGAGGACGCCCGACGACTCACGAGCGAGAAGATCGACGAGGTGGTCTCGCGGATCGAGTCCGGCAAGCGACTGGCCGCCGAAAACGCCGTCGAGCACCTCGCGGACGGCGCGACGCTGCTGACACACGACTACTCATCGACGGTAATTCAGGCCCTCGAGCAGGCGACCGAGGCCGGTAAGACGTTCGAGGTCTACGTTACCGAGGCTCGACCGCGCTATCTCGGGCGCAAGACCGCGCGAACGCTCGCCGAGATGGAGGGCGTCGAAACGACGCTGCTCACCGACAGCGCCCACGGGCTCTCCCTCGAGGAGTGCGACCGGGTCGTCGTCGGCATGGACTGTATCGTCGACGAGACGCTGTACAATCGCGTCGGGACCTTCCCGATCGCGTCGACGGCCGCCAGACTGGAGGTTCCGGTGACCGTCCTCGGCTCGGCTTCAAAGATCGTCGGCGACGGGTTCGTCTTCGAAAACGAGTTCCGTCCCGGCAGCGAGGTCATGGCCGAACCCGCCGACGGCTTCGACGTCGAGAACCCCGCCTACGACGCGACGCCGGTCGAGTTGCTCGAGAGCGTCATCACGGACGAAGGACGGGAATCGTTCTGAGCGGGCGATCGGTTCCTTTCCCGGCGATACCGCTCGAGACGGTGATCGGACCCAGTCCGAACGGTCACGCCTTCGAAACAGTCGGTCGCGGGTGGCAACCAGCTATCCGCGTCGCTCCCGTAGCGGTCCTATGCGTCTCGTACAGGTGTTCGTTCCTCGAGACGAACTGGATCTCGTTATCGAGACGGCGGAGCAAGCCGGCGTCGACTACACGGTCACCCGGGACACGGACCGCGGCGAGTTCGAGGCGCTCGTTTCGATCCCCGTCCCGCCGTCGGCCGTCGAACCGCTGTTGGAATCCCTTCGAGACGCGGGTCTCGACGAGCGATCGTATACGGTCGTCACGGCCGCGGAAACGATCGTTTCGAAACGAACCGGCGAGCTGACCGGCCGGTTTTCGGGAATCAGGATCTCCCGCGAGGAGCTCCGGGCTCGAGCGGCCGACCTCGCACCGGCGGCATCGACCTATTTCAGCCTGCTGATCGTGAGTACGGCGATCGCGACGGCCGGGTTGTTGCTCGACTCGGCGGCGACGATCATCGGTGCGATGGTCGTCGCGCCGCTGATGGGGCCGGCGCTGGCGGCCAGCGTGGGGGTGATCGTCGACGACGAGTCGCTCGCGACGCGTGGCGTCACGCTACAGGTGATCGGACTCGCGGCCGCCGTCCTGACGGCGGCGGTGATGGGCTGGGCGCTCAGGGGGACCGTATTGCTCCCGCCGGGGTTCGAGATCACGACCGTCCCGCAGATCCGCGAGCGGATCACGCCCGACTTTCTCGCCCTGTTTCTCGCGCTGGGCTCCGGCGTCGCCGCGGTCATCAGCCTCACTCGAAACGTCGGCTCGGTGCTCGTCGGCGTCGCGATCGCCGTCGCGCTCGTCCCGCCCGCGGCCACCGCCGGTCTCGGGATCGCCTGGGGGGATCCGACGGTCGTCCTCACCGCGGGCACGCTCGTCCTCGTCAATATGCTCTCGATCAATCTCACGGCGTTGCTCCTGTTGTGGCTGTCCGGCTATCGACCGGAACGAACCGAGTCCGTCGAACGCGTTTACGGGCGGCTCCGCTCGCGCGTCGCGGTGCTTCTCGTCGCGATCGTCGTCCTCTCGGTCGTTCTCGGCGGCATCACCTACGGCACGTACCGCACCGCCGCGGTCGAACACGACGTCAAGACGGAGCTCGAGACGATGAACGAGGCGAAACTCGCGTCCGGCTCCGAACTGCAGTTCAGAGAGACCGCGATCGAGTACGAACTCATCGACGTCTACACCGGTGAACGGCCGACGGTCACCGTTCACGTCGACCGACCGCCCGGCGAGGGGCTCCCGAACGACTTCGCCGACGACGTGCGCGAACGACTCGAGTCGGCGACCGGCGTCGATCTCGAGGTGATCGTCGAACTGGCGACGACGCTCCGGAGCGGTTGAACCGAGTGAAGTGCTACTCCCGCGCTCCGAACGACCGCGGCGAGCCGTCCGTCGGGCTGGCCCAGGCGACCGCGTTCCGAAGGACCCGCCGAACCGTTTCGTTCTCGTAAATCGGATACGTCTCGTGACCGGGCCGGAAGTAGAATATCCGTCCGTTTCCGCGCCGGTAACAGCAGCCGCTGCGGAACACCTCACCGCCCTCGAACCAGCTGACGAACACCTGGCGGTCGGGTTCGGGAACGTCGAAGGGCTCGCCGTACATCTCCGTCTCGGGGAGTTCGATCGCTTCGTCCAGGCCGTCCGCGATCGGATGGCCGGGATCGACGACCCAGAGCCGCTCCGTGCCGCCGTCCTCGCGGTACTGCAGGCTGCAGGACGTTCCCATTAGCCGTTTGAAGGGCTTCGCGTAGTGGCTCGAGTGCAGCGGGATGAATCCCATCCCCTCGAGGACGCGCTCGCGGACGCGCTCGACGACCGCGTCGCTGACCTCGTCGTGGGCCTCGTGGCCCCACCATAGCAAGACGTCCGTCGCCTCGAGGACGTCGTCGGTGAGACCGTGGTCGGGCTCGTCGAGCGTCGCGGTTCGAACCTCGTGGTCGTCGGCGAGCGCGTCGGCGATGGTCTCGTGAATGCCGTCGGGGTAGACGGCCGCGACCGCGTCGTCCTCGCGTTCGTGGCGGAACTCGTTCCAGATCGTGACTGCGACCATGACCGATCGGTCCGCCGTCCGGAGCCTTATACTGTCGGTCGTACCGACGCGCCGTTGTCGCGGCCGATCTCGACGAAACGGAGTGACGGATTGGAATCACGGTGGTTCCCAGCGGCCGGTATCGGCTGGGGACGGGCGAGCGTAACGGCACCCAGAAATACTAGAAATAGTCACTATATCTGATCTTTGTTGCCGTAATAGTATAGTAATACGTGAAATACGAAATGCCTGCACGTATTAATCGGTCACAACCCTTATTTCGATAGCCGACTGCCACACTCTATGGACCAGGATCGGACACAAATGATCTCGAAATGGTTGGTTTCTCACTGCCCCTCCATTGCTGCTGAGACGAATTCGGAGGGCTGGACATGATTGGCGACGGAATCGGGGTCGGCATCGTCGGCCTCGGCGGCATGGGAAATCTCCACGCGCAGAGCGTTCGGGAGCTCGGCGCTGACGTCGTTGCGGGCGCGGACCTCGTCCCGGAGCAACGGGACCGGTTCGCCCAGGAGTTCGGCGCGCGAACCTACGAAACGCACGACGAACTCGTCGTCGACGACGCGGTCGACGCCGTCATCGTGACGACGCCCAACCGATTCCACGAGCCGATCGCCGTCGCGGCCCTCGAGGCGGGGCTGGATGTCCTGGTCGAGAAACCGCTCGCACACACCCTCGAGAGCGCCGAACGGATCGCGGAGACGGCGGCGCGCTCGCCGGGGATCTGTATGGTCGGGTTCCACAACCGCCACGCCGCGTCGATGGCCATGTTCGACGAGCAACACGCTCGCGGCCGCTTCGGCGATCTGACTCACGTCGAGGCCGACTACGTTCGCCGGCGCGGCGTCCCCGGTCCCGGGTCGTGGTTCACCGATCCCGAACTCGCCGGCGGCGGTGCCTTGCTCGACATCGGCGTTCACGCCCTCGACCTCGCGCTCTACGCGCTCGACTTCCCCGAAATCGTCGAAGTCAGCGGCGTCACGCGGACGACGTTCGGAACCAGCGAGGAGTACGCCGACCCCGACGGCTTCGGCGACAACTGGGACGCGGAAGCCGAGACCTACGAGGTCGACGACTCCGTCAGCGCCTTCATCCGCTGTGAAGACGGACAGACCGTCTCGCTCGAGGCGGCGTGGGCGACCAACCGCGAACAGAGCATGGACTTCAGAGTCCGCGGCACGCGGGCGGGCGCTCAGTTCGATATCGGCGACACCGATCTCCACATTCTCGAGGCCGGGACGGCCGGCGGCGATCATTACGCCGACATCGATATGACGGGAGACACCGCCGTGACCGGCTACAACGAACAGGACGAGCAGTTCCTCGCGACTATCGCTGCGGGCACACCACCGGAGACCAACACCATCGAGGAGGCGTTGACCGTCCAGCGAGTCATCGACGCGATCTACCGCTCGAGCGAGACCGGTCGAGCGACGACGTTGAAAGCGGGCGACGTCGAACTCGAGCAGACGACGCGAATCAAGTAGTTCGCTCCCGGGCTCTTCCGATCCGCAGCCCCGCCACCGGTTGCCTTCCTTTCGAGACGATTTCGTTCGGACCGATCCGTCTACTGGACACGGTATCGGACTTCGAGAAGCTAGAGTAGCCACTGTCAGTCACTGCGCACCTGATCGCACGACTGCTGTGCGATGGGTGTGTAAATCGTTCCGGTTGTTACTCTAGTGACTGTTCACAGTATTATCAACGAAGACTAGATAAATTTTTGTTATTGGAGAGAATAATTATCGAGTGGGATGAACCGCCGAAACGCACTGAAGGCGACTGGCGCATCGCTCCTCGCGGGAACAGCACTGACGACGTCGGCGACCGCTGATACGAGCGACGGTCCGACGGTCGTCTCCGCCGAGTCGAGCACCGACTCCAGCGACACGGGTGGAAACGACGAGTACACCGTCGAGTATCTGGGCGATGGCGTCGTCGAGATCACCGGCCAGACGGTCGCACCGACGCCGTGTCACGGGATCGCCATCGACGGCATCTACCGGAGTAAGTACGGTGACGTGGTCGACCTCTCGCTCGAGGCCGGCTCCGGGGTCTGTATGACGGCACTCGCCGGTCTCACGTACACCGTTCGTCTCGAATACGCGACCGAGGCTCGGGACGTGTTCGTCAGCGTTCCGGACGGTGCCTGAGACGGGATCGAAGCGACCACCGACGGCCCCTCGAGAGTCACCGTCTCGAGAGCGACCGGTGGGAGCACGGCCGCTCGCCACCGCTCGTTCGGATGCAGCGTGATCCGGTCGAAAAACGAAAACGGAAGCCGTCAAACCGGTCCGCGAACTATCACTACGGACTGACCGCCCGTGTGGCCGACTTACAGCACGTCATCGAAGTCGTGATGGCCGTGGATGTCGACGCCCTCGTCGGTGATCTCACAGAGGAAGACGCCGTTACCGGAGCCGGTGTCGCGTTCGACGGCGGACTTGATGCCGCGGGCCGCAACGGTCTTCGCCTCCTCGGTGGACATGTCCGGTTCGTAGGCCTGCTCGAGGTGACCGTAGGCGAGTTGCATCCCGCTGCCGGTGACGGTGTAGTCGTCCTCCATGACGCCGCCTGCGGGATCGATGCTGTAGACGTGGCTCCCCTCCTCGTCGACGCCGCCCAGAATCGGGTGGATGGCGAAGAACGGGCCGCCGCGGGCGAAGTTACCCGCGAGCGTCGCGAGCGCGTCGATGCTCATGTTCTCGCCGCGACGGGCCTCGTAGAGGTTGACCTCGGCGCGGAGACTCGAGATGAACGACTGTGCGCCGCCGACGCTGCCGACGAGCGTGAGCGCGCCGGTCGGGTGGATCTGCTCGACCTTCTGGACGTTCTTGTTCGAGACGAAGCGCCCGCCGAGGCTGGCGCGCATGTCCGTCGCGATGACGACGCCGTCGGCGGTGGAGATGCCGATCGTCGTCGTCCCGGTTTTGTTGACGTTGTCCAGGTCCGCTCGCGTGAGATCGTTCTGGGGCATCGAACCGATTTCCGGCTCGTAGGGGTTCGGATCGGCGGCCAACTGGTCGACCGTCCGGGAGAAGTCGGAGTCGTCTGTAGGCGTATGCATTGCTGGAACGATACGGCCGGGACGGTATAAAACACCGGCGGTCACCACCGTCGTTTCCGCTTCCACCGGCCGCGGGTAGCAGTGGCCTCGAGGGGCCTGAGAGACCGCCCGGTGAGCGGCTGAACGGGGCAAGCGAGCGATCTATCTGAGAGAACCGGCGGCTCGGCGGTCGACGAGCGGGAGAATCAGTCTCGGTTCAGTTGATCAGCGCTGTGCGTTTTCGTAGGCTTCCTCGACGTTGGCGAGGATGCGGTGGACCGGCAGTGTGAATCCAGCCTGACGGGCGGCGATCGCGAGTGGCATGGCGGCGATACCGATCACGATGCACAGCTGGTATAGTGCGAACAGCGTCGCGTGGTACGCTCGGGATATCATCGGCGTTCAGCCATGCCCAGACGGAGGGCATATATAAGTCTTTGTGAGACCCATTGGCTGTCACGGTCGTGCTTCCACAGATCGGGTCGCCGCCCGCTTGCGGTTCCAGTTTAGTTTCGTTGTGTACAACTTCAGGCGGACTCGAGCCGATGTACGGCTATGCAGGTGGGAGTTCACACGGTGTTTTCTCGTAACTTATGGGAACGATTCAGTTCGCGTGCGCGCCGCCCATCGACGGCGGAAGCGAGCGGGCGCGAGTCGAATCGACCCGATCGGAGACGGCCGCCGACGAACCGCAAGACAGGAAACCCCCCAGACCGACCACGACGTATGGGAAACTATCTCGTCGCGATGGAAGCGGCTTGGCTCGTTCGTGACGTCGACGCGATCGACGACGCGATCGGCGTGGCCGTCAGCGAAGCCGGGAAACGACTCAACAGCGAAGACATGGACTACGTCGAGGTCGAGGTCGGCGCGACGGGCTGTCCGGCCTGCGGAGAACCGTTCGACTCCGCCTTTATCGCGGCCGACACCGCGCTCGTCGGACTCGGGCTCGAGATGGAGGTCTTCAACGCCGACGGCGAGGAACACGCCTCTCGCATCGCGAAGAGCGAGGTCGGCGGCGCGCTGCGGGACGTGCCGCTGTCGGTGGTCGAAATCATCGAGACCGAAGAAGACGACGACTAGTCGCCGGAGAGCAACAGCAGGGACGACGGCTCACCCAAAGTTCTATCTATAACCCGCAGTTATTGTTGCGTATGGAACTCCCGACGCCCGCGGACCTCCGACAGCGCCGTACCGAACTCGGGCTCACGCAGAGCGAACTCGCGGAGACGGCCGACGTCTCCCAGCCGCTGATCGCACGGATCGAAGGCGGCGACGTCGACCCGCGTCTGTCGACGCTCCGGCGGATCGTTAACGCCCTCGAGAAGGCCGAGAGCGACGTCATTCGCGCCGACGATCTGATGAACGAGGCCGTCGTCAACGTCGCTCCCGGCGACTCCGTCAGCGAAGCCGCTCGGAAGATGGAGGAGGAAGCGTACTCCCAGCTGGCGGTCATTCAGGAGGGAATTCCGGTCGGCTCGATCAGCCAGACCGACCTCGTCCACCTCGACTCCGAAGACCGCGACGAACCCGTCGAGGAACACATGAGCGAGAGCTTTCCGACCGTCTCGAAGGACGCCACCCTCGACGAGATCAGCAACCTGCTCGAGCATTACAAAGCCGTGATGATCACGCAGGCCGGCGAAACCGTCGGGATCATCACCGAGGCCGATATCGCCGCGCGCCTCTCCTGATCGCGCCGACGCTGAGCCGTCTCGCTTCCGGCTCTCGGAAAACGCGGGCCGGAGCGGACTCGACCGGCTGCTCCCGGGCAGTACGACCGACGGCTGCTCAGGCACGCACCGATTTCTGTTCTGGCGGTCAACGCGAGTAATCGGGTGGACGAGCAGCGTGAGGCGTCACGGACGCCGTTTGCAGGCTCGAGACGCCTCTCGAGGCCGGTGCCTGCTCACTCGACGTCGGGACGAGGCGCGTTCTCGTATTTCACCATCTTCTCGGGTTTATCGGAAATCGTCTCGTAGATGCGTTTCAGGGTCTCCTCGGCCGCCAGCAGGTTGTGCTCCGCGAGGAACGCACGCCCCTCGTCGGTCAGTCGGTAGAACTTCCAGGGATAGCCCTGCTGACGATCGTCCTCGGGCAGCGCGACCGCTTCGACCACGCCGGCGTCGATCAGCTTCTGGACGTGCTTGTAGACGGTCGCCTCGCTCACGCTCGGGTTCAGCCGCTCGAGTTCGTACATCGACGGCAGTCCCTCGGGGTGTTGAAGAATGTTTGCCAGCAACGCGAACCGCGTCTCCTGGGTCACGAAGTGGACGAGTTCGCGCGCGTTCGCCCCCTCGGGTGCCCCCACGTCGGTACTCATACGACCACCTACGGAACGCGCCACCAAGTAATTTACCCTGGAGTAAAACACCTTGTGGTGACTCACTCCGCAGTAATGTACCCTGCAACGACTCACCTCGGCGAAATTCACCTGACGCTCGATTCGACTATCGGAAACGGAAACGACACGGTAACTACTATCCCCAATTCGAGCAAATCACCGCGTATGACAGATGACGATCCGCCGGTTCCCGACGAGGTTCTCACGAGCGCGACGGACCGACTCGAGGACGCGGAGCTCTCGCTCGCGGACAACGAGGAACTCCTCCACGCGCTCGGCGAACTGCGGCCGGTCTATGAAAGCGAGCGCTCGTACTTCGTGCTCGGAAACTACGACCGCGAGCCGATCCGACGCCTGAATCTCGTCGTCGATCGGCTGAACCGCCGGTCGGACGCCTACGCGTTTCGCATGGTCGACGTACGCGGCGACTGGGACAACGGCATCCAGAAGTTCTGCCTCGTCGCGGATCTGGTCACGCACATCGTCGGCGTCGCCGAGGCGGAGCCGAGCGGCTTCCTCGTCGAACAGGGCCTGCTCGCGGGCACGTCCGACTACTTCGAGAAGAGCCACGTCCTCAAGCGGGAGTATCCGGGCGACGACCGGGCGTTCGACTGGATGCAGGACAGCGTGTTCGACCTGCTCGAGGCGGAAGACCGACTACACCGATGGGAGACCGAAACGGACCTCGTCGAAGCCGCGGAGATGCTCCCGTGAGTCGGTCGGTGAGCTCTCCGGTCGAACTCACTCGCCGAACAGGGACGCGACCACCGTCGACTCGGCCTTCTGGAGGTGTTCCGCCGCGGTCGCCGTCGCACAATCCAATTCGCGGGCGACGTCCGCGGTCGCCGCCTCGCGCGGGACGTCGTAATAGCCCAGTTCGAGGGCCGCCTCGACCGCTTCCCGCTGGCGGTCAGAGAGCCGGCCGACGACGCTGTCGGCGGCGACTCGCTTCCCGCCGACCCGCTCGACGGTGACGCCGACGCCGCCGGGAACGTCGTCGACCGCGGCCTGAATGTCGCGCTCCGTTCCGACGATCGCGAACGTGTTGGTCCCGTCGTCGTTGCACTCGATCGGCGGCACCGTCATCAGACTCCCGCGGGTGAAGTTTTCGAACAACGAGCGGGCTGCCGACGACACTGCTCCCTCGAGAAAACAGTAACACGCCCGGTCCGTGATCGGGAGCACCTCGAAATCGGCGACCATCGAACTGTCTGCGAGTTCGCGTTCGAAGCGCCGGTAGTCGCCCTCGAGCCGGAACAGAAACCCCGTCGGCGGATTCGAGACGTTCCAGTTGACGATTCGCGCTCGCTCGAGGTAGTCGGCGCCGCCCGCCAGCCGTTCGTAGATCGGCGGCGCGTAGGCACCCCGCGGACGGAGCGTGATGCGGACGCGTTTCATACGCCAACCGTTCGAAGAGTGACTCAAAAACTGTTACTCCGCGCCGAATGCGGGTCGTCGCCGATCGCGAATGCGAGCGGCGGTAGCTCATAAACGTGCCCGAACAGTTCGGCCGTACCGATTTCTCCCCGAAACCCGTTTGCGCCAGTATGCAGCGAAACGTCGGCGGAACGGACCGAATCGTCAGGGGCGTCCTGGGAATCTGGCTGCTCGCAGTCGCCGTCGCGGCGCACGTCGCCGAGCGGCGCATCACCGCCGTGACGGCGGCGATCGCCGCAGCCGGGTTACTGATCAACGCGACGACCCAGTTCTGCGGCGGGAACTATTTGCTCGGAATCGACACGACCGAGATGGCGTCCCGTTCGCGGGAATGACGCCGGAGTCGGTCGTCGTACCGGATGCGACAGTCGAACCGAACTCGAGTATCGAGCCGACTCACCGGTGACCGGACACCGGCACCGGCTCGTAGGGCTCCTCGAGGGACTCCAGCTCCGACTCGGACAGCGATATCTCGAGCGCTTCGACGGCCTGCTCGAGGTGTTCGACGCTGGTCGTGCCGACGATCGGGGCGTCGACCCAGTCCTTGTGGAGCAGCCACGAGAGGGCGATCTGGGCCATCGTCGCGCCCTTGTCGTCCGCCAGGTCCGCGACCCGCTCGTTGATCTCCTGGCCGCCGCCCTCGCGGTAGGGGTGTTCGTACAGGTACTCTTCAGTCTCGCCGCGAGTCGTGGCATCGATCTCCTCGTGCGGTCGGGTGAGATACCCTCGAGCCAGCGGCGACCACGGCACGACGCCGACGTCCTCTTTCTCGCAGAGCGGGAGCATCTCTCGCTCCTCCTCGCGGTAGACGAGGTTGTAGTGGTTTTGCATCGTCGCGAAGCGCTCGAGGCCCAGCCGATCGCTGGTGTGCAGCGAGTCGGCGAACTGGTGGGCCCACATCGACGAGGCGCCGATATAGCGGACGTGTCCGCGCCGAACGGCGTCGTCGAGCGCGCGGAGCGTCGTCTCGATCGGCGTCTTTCGATCCCAGCGGTGGGGCTGATAGAGATCGATCGTCTCCATCCCGAGTCGCTCGCGACTCGCCGCGAGCTCCTGTTCGATCGCCTTTCGAGAGAGGCCGCCAGAGTTCGGGTCGTCGTCGCGCATCCGGAAGAAGCCCTTCGTCGCGACCACCGACTCCTCGCGGTGGCCCTCGAGCGCGTCGCCGAGAATGCGCTCCGACTCGCCCCTCGAGTACATGTTCGCGGTATCGAAGAAGTTGATCCCGAGGTCGATCGCGCGGTCGATGATCTCCTTGCTCTCCTCGTCGTCGAGCACCCACTCGCGCCAGTCGCTCGAGCCGAAGCTCATACAGCCCAAACAGAGCCGACTAACCTGCATCCCGGTCGAACCGAGCGTCGTGTACTCCATACCGGCCGTACGCAAACCGGGAGGAAAACAGTACGTGGTGCGGCAATCGATGACAGACACCGAACGAACCGTTCTAGTGCCACAACAGCGGAGCGAGTAATCCCGCCGCGATGAGCCCGCCGCCCACGAGTAGTTTCGCCCTCGTAATCCACGTTGTCGCCATGGAACAACGGTTTCCACCGAAGCCCATAGCTAATCACACCCACGACGGATTGAACGTCAGCGTTTGCCGAACTAATCACTCGTTTGTCGACTCAAAGCGGGGCAAGTACCCGATCCCATTCGAGCGAGTGTCGACTCGGCTACCGGCCCAGCAGTCGGCGGATGACGGTTCGTTTGCTGGGTCGCTCGGCGAGCAGGACCGAGCTGTCGACCTCGTTGACGACGTCCATGTGAAGGGAGTCGCTCACGAGCCGCGAGAGGAGTCCCGCTTCCGTCGCGCCGATGACCACGAGCGAGTGATCGGCGGCCTCGCGACAGATCGCACCCTCGACATCGCCGGAGTCGTCGATCGTGAGTTCGGCGTCCTCGAGGTCGTGCTCGGACGCCCAGTCCGCGAGGAACGTCCGACCGGCCGCGCGCTCCTCGGGGTCGTCGACGACGTGCAAGAGGGACACGTCCGAACCGTCCGCTTGCACGAGCGTGCGAGCGACCTCGGCGCTGAGGTCCGAGTCCGGACCGCCGGCGGTGGGCAGGAGGATCCGCGAGGTGTCCAGGTCCCGGTCCTTGAGGACGAGGAAATCGCAGGGGAGGTTGTTGGTTAGCTTTCTGATCCGACTCTCGGCGGGACCCGCGCCCCACGGTTGCTCGTCGTCCCAGCCGAGGACGACGAGGTCCGCCCGCTCGCGCTCCGCCGTGTCGAAGACGTCCTCGAAGGAGCGGTGGGAGACGACCGTCGAGGTCTCACAGCCGATATCGTACGACGAAATCGTCTCGCGGATCCCGTCCATCTTCCGCTCGGATTCGGAGACGATCCGCTCGTTCCGTCCCGAGCCGTAGCGCATCGACCGCCGGTCGGGGATCTGGACGATGTGGACGGCGTGGACGACCGCGTTTTCGTGGTCGTCCGCCAGCGTACAGGCCAGATCGACGATTCGCGACTCGGTGCGCGGATTCGAGATCGGAACGAGCACGCGGTACGTCCCGCTCTCTTCGATCTCCGAGACGCCGGCGGTGTCGATCAGTGGAACGTACGACCGACCGGCGTAGCCGCCGAACAGCCACTCTCGTACCGAAAGCTGGCGTTCGTTCCCCTCGAATCGGGCCGACTCGAGGCGTCGTTCGCTCGTCTGGAAGTAGTTGACGATGGTTACCAGTAAGATGCCGCCGATAGTGTTGCCGAGGAGGACCGGCAGGACGAAGTCCGTCAGACCGACGACCGGAGAGAGTTCTCCGAGAAAGACCACGTAAGCCATCTCGGTGAAGGAGGTGACGACGTGGAACAGGTTCCCGATCGGGATCGCGAGGAAGGCCATGTAGACGATGACGATTCGAGCGATCGTCTCGCGGGCGGAGTACTCTACCCAGACGACGCCGGCGACGATCAGCCCGGCGAATGATGCTTTGAAGAACAGGTCCCACCACGGCGTCTCCGCGCCGTGGGTCCCGAGATACATCGCCGCGTCGGCCGCTTCCGGCGAGAAAACGCCGCCCCAGGCCAGCACCGCCGCACCGATCAGCCCGCCGGTGAAGTTTCCGGCGAGCACGATCGTCCAGTGGCGAAGCAGCGCGGGAAGGCTGGCGATCCGCTCGAGGGTGAGCGCGACCGGCGGGAGCGTGTTCTCGGTGTACAGCTGGTAGCCGCCGATGATGATGTAGACGAACCCGAGGGGGTACAACAGCGCGCTCAGTATCGGGTGGCCGTCGGTCGACCCGTACAGCGAGGCGTACAGCAAGACCGTGATCGAGATCGCGAAGCCGGCGGCGATGCCGCTGAAGAAGAGTTCGCGACTCCCCGAGGTGACCTCCTCGTCGGCCGCGGCGACGATCCGCTGGAAGACCTCGTCGGCGGAGAAGCGATCGCGAACGACCGCGCCCACCGCCGGTGCGCCGCTTCTGGATCGTTCGACCGCCTCTCGGACCTGTTCTTGCTCGGGAGGCTCGCTGCCCCGTCGCTCCTGATCGGGCGGCTCTCGGCCCGTCCGCTCCTGGTCGGGTGGATCGGGGTTACTCATTACCAGATACGCACCCCTAGAGGAACTAAGCGTTTAGCATCTGGCATCGCCGTCCCGTCAAAACGCGTTTCTTCGAGTGGGTCCCGGCTCGAGCCCTACAGCGAGTCGGGCTCGAGTCGACCGATACCGCGCTCGAGGGCGACGAACGCGCCGATCGCGAGGAGACCGTACGCGGCGAGCAGCAGCCACGTCGTCGGCGTCGGATTCCCGATCGCGAACTTCGCGACGGTGTTCGCGGGGTGCTCGGGCAGGACGGTCGCGAGGACCAGCGCGCCGACGGTGGCCGTCGAGTAGAGCAACTGGGCCTGCCGCCTGTCGGGCGCCCACAGCGCGATCGCGACCCCGCCGGCGACGACCAGCAACGACAGCGCGGCCACCAGGACGACCAGCGCCACGGGATTCGCGATCGCGGTCCCGTTAAACGAGAGCAAGCAGAGCCACGCGATCGCCTGCAGCGGTGCCAGCGCCGCCGTCGCCAGCAGCTTCGCGTCGATCACGTCCGCGAGCGAGAGCGGCGCGACCCGGAGCAACTCGAGGGTCCCCCGCTGGCGCTCCTCGATCAGCGAGTCCACGACGATGGAGCCGCTGATGAACACCGGCAGGAAACACAGCAGCGGCAGCAGGATGGTGTAGGTGAAGCCGACGTACGGGCTCGCCTCGATCTCGTCCGGCACCGGCACCGGCGACTGCTCGAGTCGGCCGGACTCCACGTGCTGCTGGCGCTCGACGCGCTCGACGTGCTCCAGGGTGTCCCGAAGCTGGACGACGAGCAGGGTCGTCTGGAGCCCAGACTCGGGCGCGGTCGCTCTGACGACGAGTTGGCCGCCGTCGTTTCTGTTCGCATCGAGCACTGCGGAGACGCTGCCGCGCTCGAAGGCGTCGTAGGCGGCCCCGCGGTCGTCGTAGCGCTGCGCGGTGACGCCGTCTCGTTCGTTCGCGACTGCGAGCAGCGTGTCGGTATCGTCGCCCGTGACGGCGATCTCGGTCTGATAGCCGTCGACCGCCCCCGGATCGGACAGCGAGACGAGGCCGACGACCAGAAACGAGGAGAAGGCCGCGATGAACAACTGAATCGCGAGCGCCAGCAGGATCGTCTTCTCGGAGCGCAACGAGGCCAGCTCGCGGCGCGCGACGGCCCAGCGCGCCCCCCAGTTCGAGCCCGCGTCGGTTCCCCCGTCCGCTCGCACCGGGGGGCTTGGCCCCCGCCGGCGCGAGTCTCGTGAACCGTCGGTTCCGCTCGAGCGAGACCGCCACGCGGCTCGAGCGCTTTCGCCGTCGCTGATCTCACCGCCGGCGCTCTCGCCGCCGCCGGTCGCACCGTCGTCGCCCTCACTGTAGCCGATCTCGCCGTCACCGGCGCGGTCGCGCTCACGCGACAAGGGTGATCACCCCCAAGTTGTAAGCCGCGTGAACGAGGATCGCCGAGAGGAGGCCGCCGACGTAGCCGAGCCTGCTGCGACTCGCCCCGAGCGCCGAGACGACGGCGGTCACGACGTGCAGAGCCAGCGGCGCGAGAAAGACGACGGCGAGAACGAGCGGCTCGTCCGAGACGGCCGGCCCGAACGCGGCGGTGCCGACCGGGAGATCGGGGAGGCCCACGAACTGGACGACGTGGGTGAGTTTCTCGCCGACGAAGAAGCCGGCTCCGGAGAGCGCACCGAGCACCGCGGCGGTCCGCAGCGTCGGCTCGAAGCGCGAGCGGGCGAAGCCGGCGTAGACGTGCACGCTCTTCGCGATCTCCTCGACCGTCGCCGCGAGGACGATGATCAGCGGCACGGCGATCGCCTGGGGGACGACGAACAGCAGGGCGACCGCGAGGAGCTGACTCGCGAAGACGAACGGAATGAACAGGATCGACAGCACGAAGACGCTCCGGCGGCCGCGGATGCGGCTCGCGATCGCATCGACGACTTTGCTCGGGATCGGTTTCTGGGCGAACATGTCCTCCTCGCGGTAGACGCCGATTCCCAGCAGGAAGCAGACGGCCGCGCCGAGGTAAAAGGGGCCGGTCGAGAACAGATACTCGCCGAATCGGACGGATTCGCCCTGGAGGTCCATCACGACCAGCGTCAGCGGCGAGATCAACGCGATGGCGTTCACGTCGGCGAAGACCGCCGGAATGAACGTGTACGTCGTCAGGAAGACGCTGATCGTGACCGTCACGAACGTGAGTTCCTTGAACGAGCGGGCGAGCATCGCCCCGACGAACGTGGCCGCGAGGAAGAGCAGGGCGATCGGCAGCGCCGCCGCGATCGCTATCGGCCCCCCCTCGATCACCCACGCGATCGCGACGACGACCCCGACGAGCCCGAGCACGTACGGGAGAGTCTTTCCGGCGACGATCTCGCGGCTCGAGGCCGGCGAGACGAGCAGCAGTTCGCCGCGGCGTTTGACCCGTTCGTCCATGATCGTGCTCCCGTAGGCCTGAATGACGAAGTTCATCGGGACGACGAAGAGGAACGCGAGCACGAGCGATTCGAACGGGAACGGCGGCGAAATCGAGCCGGGGCGGTCCGGTGCCGTCGACGACGTCGATCCGTCGCCGACGTTGGGAACCTGCGTGCGGCCGTCTCCGCCGTCGGTCCCGCTTCCGCCGGTTCCGCTCGTTCCGGATTCGTCTCCGGCGCTTCCGTCCGTGTTCCCGCCGGTTCCGTCCCCGCTCTCGCCGGTTCCGTCCCCATTCCCGCCGCTCGTTCCGTCTCCGTCCTCGGCTCCGCCACCGGCTCCGGAATCGGTCGACCCGCCGAGATCGCGTTGCTGATACTCGATCGAGACGAGCACCGGGTAGGCGGCCGCCTGATCGACTTCCTCGTCCATCAGCTTCCCGTTGTACGCCTCGACGGACTCGCGAAACGCGTCGTAGGCGGCCGCGCCGTTGTCGCCGAGGTGACCGATCCGGCCGTCTCGAGTGACGACCACGTCGACGGTCGCCTCGTCGCGAACGGCGATGGTGCCGGAGCTCCCGTCACCGTCGCCGTCGGTCGTGACGTCCTCGAGCGGAACGGGCCGAAACTGCTCGCTGTCGACGGCAACGTCGTAGTACCGGCTGTCCTCGTCGACGCCGACGGTGTAGATCTCCCGCTCGAGGCCGAGGCCCTCGTCGGCGACCGTGAAGCCCGCGGTTCCGACCGCGAGTAGCATCACGACGAGGACGAGCGCAGTCTTCCGATCGACGGTACCCGCGCTCCGGGAGACCTCCCAGCGAGCGATCCGGACCGTACGCGAGACGATCCCGCGGAGACGACCGTCGCTCACGTCTCGGCCTCCGACGGCTCGCTCGCTACTTCGAGGAAAATCTCCTCCAGGCTCGGGGTCTTCGTCTGGATATCGGTGACGCGGCCGCCGGCCGCCTCGACGGTCTCTCGGACGGCGTCGACGGCCGTCATATCGCCGACGACGTGGCGGACTCGCCCGTTCTCGCGGCTCACGTCGATCGGCGAGCCGGCGGCAGTCAGGCCCTCGCTGCCGTCTTCGGTCGCGTAAACGTGGTACTCGGTGCCGCCGTGAGCGTCACGGATCTCCTCGAGCGTGCCGCGGGCGACGATCCGGCCGTCGTTCATGATGACGATCCGGTCGCAGATGCTCTCGACGTGGAAGAGGTTGTGCGCGCTGAAGACGATCGTCTTCCCCTCGTCGCTCAGTTTCTCGGTGAACTCGATGATGTAGTTGGTCGTCAGCGGATCCAATCCCGAGGCCGGCTCGTCGAAGATCAACACGTCGGGGTCGTTCACCAGCGCCCGCGCGATCGCGACCTTCCGCTGCATCCCCTTCGACATGTTGCCGATCTTCCGCTCGCGGTGCTCGAGATCGAGGCGGTCCAGCGAGTCGTGGATCCGCTCTCGGGCCGCGTCGCGGGGCACGTCGTAGAGATCGGCGAAGAACTCGAGGTAGTCGATCGCGGTCATCTCCTCGTACAGCGGCGATTCCTCGGGGAGGAAGCCAAGCCGGCGCTGCATCGCGGGCTCGCCGGGAGTATGGCCGGCGACGACGGCGGTGCCGGCGGTAGGTTCGATTAGCCCGGCCAACATCTTGAGCGTCGTCGTCTTGCCAGCGCCGTTGGGGCCGACGACGCCGAAGACCTCGCCGCGCTCGATGTCGAAAGAGCTGCCCTCGACGGCGACGAAGTCGCCGTACTCCTTTCGGAGGTCGTTCACTTCGAGAATTGCCATCGGATAGACCGACGGAGGGAGCCACTCCAGTAAAGTCTAGCGGCCAGTGACTATCGAACGGAAGAGACCTATCGGTTCGCTGCGAGGGGGTCCGATGAGCCACCGTTTCGTGGCAATCCCCATAGGTCGGGAGCGCGTAGGAAGACCATGACTCGAGTCAGGACCACGCGAACGCCCGACGGCCGTCGCCTCGAGGTTTCGAACGTCATGGCCGTCCCTGCGGCAGACGCCTGGGAGGTCCTCGTCGACACGATGCAGTGGCCGGAGTGGTCCCCGATCGTCCGCGGCGTCGAGTCGACCGATCGTCGGATTCGATCCGGAACGACCGGACGGGTCAGACTACCCGGCGTCTGGGTCCCGTTCCGGATCACGGAGTGTACGGAGCGACGGTGGACGTGGCGCGTGACGGGGGTTCCGGCCGCCGGACACCGCGTCGACGACCTCGGCCGCGGTCGCTGTCGGATCGCGTTCGAACTCCCGATTCACCACGCGGGATCCGCGCCGGTCAGTCTGCGAGCGCTGGAAAATATCGAAACGCTGCTCGAGGACGAAGCGGCGACCGTTCGATAGGGGGCAGGCGCGTATCACTCCGGACTGACCAACCGACGTGCGGTGCGCGGTTCGGAGCGAACGGAGTGAGCGAGAACCGCGAGGTGAACGGGTGCGTCCCAGCCGTGAGCAGAAATCGGTTGGGGTGGGCGTGGCCATTCCGTCCCGCCGGGATAGCGACGCGTCGTTCACCGTCTTCCTCCAGCATCCACGATTCCGTTCACACGTTGATAGACCGGCTCTAGTCGTCACTGAAACGATTCGATTCTGTCGCGTCGGCTGCCGGTGGCCGACCTCCCACTTCGACCGCACACTCACGAACGATCGGACTGCCCCGCCTCGTTCTCGAGCGCCGCCCGCCGCAGCCGCTCGCCCTCCTCGGTGCTGACGCTCAGATCGGGAACCGTCGTCGGCGAGTCGTCGTCGTCGATCGCCACGTAGACGAAGTACGATTCGGTCGTCCGCTCGCGCTCGCGCGTCCGCAGGTCCTCGCGCTCGGCGATCAGCCGAACCTTCACGCTCGAGGTGCCCGCCTCGTAGACGTAGGCGGTGATGAACGCCGTGTCGCCGACGGCGATGGACCGTTGGAAGTTCATCTGATCGACGCGGGCGGTGACGCAGGTCTCCCCCGAAAACCGCATCGCCGACATCGCGCCGACCTCGTCCATCCACTTCATGACGTGGCCGCCGTGGGCCGTCTCGAGCATGTTGGCGTGGTTCGGCTGTACCATCTCGCGGTTTTCGATCACCGTCTCGATGAGGTCCGTCATCGGCCGACGTTTTCCGACGCCGGCAATCAGTCTTGCTTTGGCCGGATCGCGACACCCCGCGGGCAGTCGGCGATCGCCTTCGGGGACGGTGATCGTCCTCGACCGGTAGTGACGCTGCCAGCATCGAGATCGTCACTGAGTCCTGAACGCGCGAACCCGATCGAAGGCGGAAATCGGTGGCGACTGTCGGCCCGTCGTCCCGTTGATCCGGATTCTCGCTCGTCCGATCGGAGCCACTGCCTCGCGATGGAACGCGGGTTCGCGGTTCGATACTGGTAAAAGTCGTCACCGAGTTGAGCCGGTAATGAGCGATGCAGGCGAGGCCGACGTGCCGGAGCCGCCAGCCCCTCCCGACCGCGAGCGCGGCTCCGTCGACGTTCTCGGAACGGCACACGTCTCGCAAGCTAGCGTCGACGAAGTTCGCGAAACGATCGATCGAGAGGACCCCGACGTCGTCGCCGTCGAACTCGACGACGGTCGCTACCGGCAGATGAAAGGCGGGACGCCCGACGACATCGAAGCCGAGGATCTCCTCTCGGGCAACACCGTCTTTCAGTTTCTCGCCTACTGGATGCTCTCGTACGTCCAGTCCCGCCTGGGCGACCAGTTCGACATCGAGCCCGGCGCCGACATGCGGGCCGCCATCGAGGCCGCCGAAGCGAACGGGAGCGGCGTCGCGTTAGTCGACCGCGACATTCAGGTAACGATCCAGCGCTTCTGGAGCCGCTTGTCGTTCACCGAGAAGCTGAAGATGGTGGGCGGACTCGCGCTCGGGGTGACCGATCCGCGGACGATCGGGCTCACCTTCGGTGCCGTCTCCGGGATGGTCATCGGGCTCGTCTTCGGTGCGTTTCTCGCGCCCGTCCTCGGCGTCGGCGACCTCCTGTTGTTCGGCGGGCTCGCCTCCGCTCCGCTGCAGTACGCCGGCGGCGCGGCCATCGGCGCGTTCGCCGGCCTCTTCGTCGGCCTCATCTTTCTCCCCTCGTTCGAGTCCGTCGAGCGATACACGGGTGGCGCCCTCTCCGGCTTTTCGGGGCGGCTACTCGCCGGGCTCGCCATCGGCATCGCAGGCTGTCTCGCACTGGTCGCCACCGGGACGTTCGTCGGGCCGTTCTCCCCGGCGAGCGTCGAGAACGTCGGCGTCTACGCGGTTCGCGGGACGATCGGAACGCTGGCCGGACTCGGTATCGGCGTGACGATCGGTGCGATCCTCGGTCTCTCTCTCGACACGTTCGGCGGCGACGTCGAGGAGATCGAGGAGGTCGACATCGAGGAGATGACCGACGGCAACGTCGTCGACGCCATGATGGAGGAGTTCCGCCAGTTCAGTCCGGGCGGCGCGAACGCCCTGATCGACGAGCGCGACGCCTACATCGCTTCGAATCTCCACGAACTCCGTGAAGAGGGGTACCACGTCCTGGCCGTCGTCGGTGCCGGTCACAAGGCCGGCATCGAACGACACCTGCTGAACCCATCGGAGATCCCGTCGATCGAGTCGCTGTCCGGCACCGCCTCGAGCCGCCGGTTTTCGCCGCTGAAGATCGTGGGCTACTTGATCATGGTCGCCTTCTTCGCCTTCTTTTTCCTGTTGCTCATGGCGGGTGTCAGGAACGCGTTCCTGCTGAAGGTGTTCGTCGCTTGGTTCCTGTTCAACGGAATCTTCGCGTTTACGCTGGCGCGGTTGGCCGGCGCGCGCTGGACGAGCGCGGCCGTCGGCGGTGCAGTCGCCTGGCTGACGAGCATCAACCCGCTGCTCGCGCCGGGCTGGTTCGCCGGCTACGTCGAACTCAGGAATCGCCCGGTCAACGTCAGGGATATCCAGACGCTCAACGAGATCATCGACGACACCGAACGGCCGGTCGACGAGGCAATGTCGGCGATGTTCGACGTGCCGCTGTTCCGCCTGATCATGATCGTCGCGCTCACGAACATCGGGAGCATGATCGCGACCGGGCTGTTCCCCTTCGTCGTGTTGCCGTGGCTGGCACCCGAGATCGGCGGCGTCGACGCGCTGATGGGGCTACTGCTCGAGGGCGTCGAAAACAGCCTCGAACTGCTTCGGGGGCTGCTGTAATGAGCTATCGAACCGAGGGGTCCCCGGACCCAAAGCTGGCGTTCAGTGACGTCGAACTGCGCGACCTCGCCGTCGCTTGGACCGCGCTGAGCATCGCGTTCGCGTTGATACGAGCACCGTTTCACAGGGGGCTAGCCAGCTTCGAGGAATTTGTCCTCTCCGTCGGAGTGAGTTTCTTGACCGTGGGCGTCGGATTTCTCCTCCACGAACTCGCACACAAAGTCGTCGCGATCGAACACGGCCAGCTCGCGGAGTTTCGAGCGGACTATCAGATGCTCGTCTTGGCGCTTTTGGGTGCGGTCGTGGGGTTCCTGTTCGCCGCACCCGGGGCGGTCTACCATCAGGGCCAGATCACGAAGCGGGAGAACGGACTCATCGCAATCGCGGGACCGGTGACGAACCTCCTGCTCGCCCTCCTGTTTCTCCCGTTACTGCTCTTTTACGGAGCGCCCGGTTTCTTCGCCGGCATTCTCGGGGTAATCGGGCAGATGGGAATCGTCATCAATCTCTTTCTGGCCGCGTTCAACATGATCCCGTTCGGCCCGCTGGACGGGAAGTCAGTCCTCGAGTGGCACAAGGGCGTCTTCGTGCTGGTTTTCGTCCCGAGCGTGGTGTTGGCCGTGTTCGCAATCGTCCGCATCGGGCTCTTCTGACACCCACTCGAGGCGTTCGTCGAGAACCGCCTCGAGCGCTCTCCTCGACAGTGACGATCCCTCCGCCGGACCGGTGACCTTTTGCTCGCCCCGAGAGGTCCTTCGAGTATGACCGACACGGACGATGAGGACCGACTCACGTACGCCGAGACCGGCGTCGACATCGACGCGAGCGAGGACGCGACCGCCGCCTTGCTCGAGGCCTTCGGGAGCGACCTGCGGACCGAGTACGCCGGCCTGCTCGACATCGGCGACCGCTATCTCGCGCTGGCGACCGACGGCGTGGGGACGAAACTGCTCGTCGCCGAGGCCATCGAGGACTTCTCGACGATCGGTATCGACTGCATCGCGATGAACGTCAACGACCTCGTCGCGGCGGGCGTCGAACCGGTCGCGTTCGTCGACTACCTCGCGATCGACGAACCCGACGAGGAACTCACGAACCAGATCGGCGAAGGCCTCGCAGTGGGCCTCGAGCAGGCCGATCTCACGATGCTCGGCGGGGAGACGGCGGTGATGCCCGAGGTCGTGAAAGGGTTCGATCTGGCGGGGACGTGCGCCGGCCTCGCCGGGAAAGACGAAATCTTCGAGGGCGAGGCCGAGGTCGGCGACGCGCTGGTCGGCTTCCCGTCGAACGGAATCCACTCGAACGGGTTGACCCTCGCTCGCGAGGCGGCGACCCGCGAGCACGAGTACACCGACGAGTTCCCGCTCGATCCGGAGCGGACGATCGGCGAGGAACTGTTGCGGCCGACCAGGATTTATACGGATCTGCTCGAGCCGATGCGCGAGCACGGCGTTCGTGCGGCGGCCCACGTCACGGGCGGCGGCTGGACGAACCTGCTGCGGATGGGCGAACGCGAGTACGTAATCGAGAATCCGCTGCCGACCCAGCCGATCTTCGAGTTCGTCCAGGAGGAGGGCAACGTGACCGACGAGGAGATGCACCGGACGTTCAACATGGGGACCGGCTTCGTCGTCGCGCTTCCGGCCGGTCGCGCCGAGGAGTTAGTCGCGGCGACCGGCGGACGGCGCATCGGTCGCGTCGAGGACGGAAATTCGGTCGAAATTCGCGGGCTGTCGCTGATCTGATCCGCGGAAACGCGACTGCACGGTCCGAGGACGTTCCGATCGGGCGCGTTCGGCGGGACGATACCACGGCGGTGATCGCGGCCACCACCGAGCCACGGATCGGGGGACTCCGTCTCCGGCCTTTGGCTACCCGGTTTCGCCAGTCGCTTCCCTGACCGTCTCGAACTCCTCGTCGCTATAGGCGATGAACCGCACGTCCTCGAGCGAATCGGGCTCGTACGCCGCGATCTCCTCTCCGATGGTCGCGGCGCCGTCGGCGAGATCGAACCCGGCGACGCCACAGCCCAGCGCCGGAATTACGAGCGACTGGCAACCCAGTTCGTCGGCTTTCTCGAGGGCGTTGCGCGTGGCATCACGAACGCTCGAAGCGGTCGCTTCGCCGTCACCGTAGTGGGGCATCGCGGCGGCGTGGATGACGTACTCGGCGTCGAGATCGTAGGCGTCGGTGACCGCGACCGCGCCGAGGTCGACGGGCCCCTTCTCCATCGCCGCTTCGTTGATCTCGTCGCCCGCACCGCGTCGGAGCGCGCCGGCGACGCCGGAGCCCATCCGGAGGCTCGTGCCGGCCGCATTGACGAGGGCGTCGGCGGATTGGCCGGCGATATCGCCCTGAACGACGTCGTACTCCATACGCGAGCGTTCCACGTGGAGCGCAATGAAACCAGACCGTCTCAGTCCGTCCGAACCCAGTCGGTCCCGGTCGGACCGGACGAGATGTCGGCGTTGGCGAGCCCATAAAACTTCTCGCGACCGACGGGGGTCCGAAGGCGGAGAACGCGCGTGTAGTCGGTCACTTCGAACGCGGTCACGGTTCGGGCGGAACGTCGGTGGGCGAGCCGAAAGAGCGACTGCGCGCCGGCATCGACGGTTACGCGGCTGCCGAGGGACCAGCTCAGCGACTCGACGCGGTCGGTGTCGACGTCGAACAGGTGAGCGATCAGGTCCCGTCCGCGCAGGCCCATTGCTCCCTGTGAGCGCTTCTCGTGTGAACTCATACGATAGGGATTCCGTCGCATCAGGAAAAAAGATGGTATTTCCGCGCGGGTTAATATAATAATGATTACACCACTGTCCACGAATCACCGGACCCGTTCCGAAACTCGTTACCGCGGAATATCTTAGGCCGACCAAAACCTTTTTAGATTTAGGCTCACCTAACTCCACGTGATGGACGTGCCCGCTCGCAGGGAGGACCCTGAACACGACGAAACAGTCGAGGAGCCGGCGGCGGTCGTGACGAGTCACGAGACCCGCCCCGGAAAGATCGTCTTCACCGAACGAGACAACTGCGACGGCTGGATCGCGACGGATCTGGCCGTCGACCTCGAGCGATAATCGGACCGCCGCTCGACGTCTCGATCGGAACGGCGGTATCGCGCTGCGAACGCCCCACTTCTCTCCCGTTTTGCGAAAAATCGGTTTCCGGTAGTCGATCGGCGACTCGGTTTCGTGATCGATTCCTCAGACGGTCTGCTGTCAGTCAACTCCGGCGCAATCGTAGCCCGGATCGCGATCGCGCCGGTACATCGTTACGGCAAACCGTCTCAGTGGGTCGCTTCCTCGAGGACCAGCGTGTCGTCCTCGAGGTAGTGCTCGAAGTGGTGGCCGTCTTCCTCGAGCGTGACGAGGATCTCTCGGAGGATCTCGGCGGTCGCGGGATCGCCTAGGTTATCGGCGAGTTCGATGCTACCGCGCATCGATTCGATGATGTCGCCGTAGATCTCGAGGTCGTTCTCGAACATCGTGCGGACGTCGTAGACGTCCTCGCCCTCGAACTCGACGGTGGCGCGCTCCTCCTGGTTCGACGGACCCGAAACGGGGACGCCGCCCAGCGCCTGTGCGCGTTCGGCGATCACGTCGGCACCCTCCTCGACGTGTTCGTAGGACTCCTCGAGGAACTCGTGGAGCGGCAGGAACTCGGCGCCCTCGACGACCCAGTGGTGTTTCTTCAGCTGGTGGTAGAGGACGTACGAGTTGGCCAGTTCCGTGTTGAGCGCGTCGACGATCTGCTCGGCCTTTTCCTGTTCGAGGCGAAGTTCGTTCTCCTCGACACTGTCTGCCGATTGGCGGACGGTCTTTTGAGTGCTCATCCTACTCCGTAGTAGACGCGCATTCCCCATAAAGCCTTCCCCTGAGTAAACATTTCTTTGGTATACCTAAACTCGAGTTTTCGATGAGCGGTTGTATATTCGCACGAGAGGTCCGAACGTGTTACCGAACGACACCGTCAATATACTCTTTGTTTTTTCGAGTCTGAGTAAACATTTTCAGTGATGCGCTCCAAGGGACGACTATGGCAACCAGAATCGCACGGCGACGAGAGCGCCTCTACGTCGACGGCGAGTGGCTCGAGACCGAGAACGTCCTGTCGGTTTCGGACCTGGCCGAGGGCGGAACCTTCGCGCAGATCGCCGCAGCGGGGCCGACGGAGGCTCGAGCGGCCCTCGCGGCCGCCCACGAGATCAAACCGGAGATGCGGGAGACCACGGTCGTCGAGCGCGCCGAGTGGTGTGAAACGATCGCCGACCGACTCCGCGAGCGCGAGGAAGAGATCGCGGAGGTCATCGTCCGCGAGGCGGGCAAACCGATTTCGTCGGCTCGCGGCGAGGTCGGACAGGCGGCCGAGCGCTTCGACCGAGCGGCCGAGGAGGCGCGCAACGTCGTCAGCACGGGCGAGTACCGCGAGGGATCGACGGCGGGCCACGAGGGGTGGCAAGCGATCGTCAAACACGAGCCGATCGGTGCCGTCCTCTGTATCACGCCCTACAACTATCCGCTGGCGACGACGGCCCTGCAGGTCGCGCCCGCCATCGCGGCCGGTAACAGCGTCCTGCTCAAGCCCGCGAGTAAGACGCCCATCTCCGCGGCGGTCCTCGCCGACGTCATCGCCGACGTCGACGGGATTCCGGACGGCGCGTTCAACTTCGTCCCCGGCCAGGCCAGCGAGATCGGCGACGTGCTCGCCGGCGACGACCGCGTCAACGCGATCGCCATGACCGGCTCCTCGGGCGCGGGCAAACACGTCGCCCGCGAGAGCGGCATGGTCAACCTCCACATGGAACTGGGCGGCAACGCCCCGGCGGTCGTCTTCGACGACGCCGACCTCACGGACGTCGCGGGCGACTGCGCCAAGGGATCCTTCAAGTACGCCGGCCAGCGCTGTTCGGCCATCTCGCGCGTGCTCGCCCACGAGTCGATCCACGACGACCTCGTCGACCTGATCGACGGCCAGATGGACGCCTGGCGAGCCGGCGACCTCTTCGACGAGGACACCGCCTTCGGCCCGCTCATCAGCGAGGAGCAGGCCGACTGGGTGGAGACGCTCGTCGAGGACGCCCTCGAGAAGGGGGCCGACCTGATCCGTGGCGGTGAACGCCGCGCACCCGAGGGCGTCCCGGACGAACTCGCGAACCAGTTCTTCGAACCGACGCTGCTCGCGAACGTCCCGCACGACGCCCGCATCGTCGACGAGGAGCAGTTCGGTCCCATCGCCGCGATCACGACCTTCGAGGACGAGGCCGAGGCTCTCGAGATCGCGAACGGCTCGGACCTCGCGCTCGACGCGGCGGTCTTCACGAACGATTACAAACGCGCGATGCGGATGGCAGAGCGCATCGACGCCGGCGCGGTTCGGATCAACGGCGCGCCGAGCCACGGTCTCGGCGACGTGCCCTTCGGCGGCAACAAGGACTCGGGGATCGGCCGCGAAGGCCTCGACGCCTCGATCCACGCGATGATGCGCGAGAAGAGCATCATCCTGTAGCCCGGCCGACCGCTCTCGGCTCGCTCTCGCTTGCTGCACGCTGTTCCCATCTCACAAACGCTCGCGGAGGCTCTCTCAGAACGAGACGGGTTCGGTCATGAGGACGCTCTCCTCGCCGTCAGAGACGGCGACGACGGTGATCGTCGCCGACGCGCCGGACTCGTACTCGATCGTCTCGGCCTGCCCGACCTCGGTCAACTCGACGCGGACCCCGCTCTCGTCGCGCACCTCGACCCGATCGGCGGTGCCGCTCGAGTGATACATCACGACGACCGCGTTCGGTTTCCGATTGGTATCGAGGCTCACCCCCGCGTACGGTTCCGTCGGTCGGCTACCGCGTTCGGCGAACAGGTCCCGATACTCGTACTCCTCGGTGGGGATCGTTTCCGTCGCGATCCCGACGTTGCCGTCCGTCTCGACCGTCACGTCGTCGGGCTGGTCCGCCAGAGAGTCCTCGAACTCGTCCGTCCCATCGGCGTCGGCATAGACGGCGGTCCTCGAATACGTCGTCGTCTCGGCACCGACGGTCCACGAGAAGGCGGATCCCATACCGTCGTTACCGCCCTCGTATTCGCCCCACAGGAACGCACTGTCACCGACTCGCTCGGTCAACCGCGCGAAATTTTCGTGGGAATCGATCCGGCGATCGGTCCCCTCGACGCCCGCTGCGAGGAGCGCGTCGAGATCCGCACCGTCGGACGGACTGACGACGACCGTCTCCTCGGAGACGGCGACCGAGACGCCGTCGCGCTCGAAGGCCCCGAAATCGCCGGCCGCCGACTCGAGGTTCGCGTCGACCCCACCGGGATCGAACGAGCCGGAAACGACGACGTTCCCGGCAACGCCCTCGGAGCCGAACCTGCACACGGAGTCCACTGCCGCCTCGCCGTCCGTGACCTGCTCGACGAACTCGCGACTCTCTCCGTCCGGCAGCGTCGGGACGGATTCGACCACGTCCGCTCGCAGGGCGTTCTCGTACTGCCGAACCGCGGTGAGGTCCCGGTAGTGAAATAGGAGCTCCGAACTCCCCGATGCGGGGGCCCAGCGCTCGAGGGGAGACGGGTCGCTCCCGTCGCTTTCGTCCGGTTCCTCCGAGTCGGGGGCCTCGTCATCTGAAAGCTGGTCGAGACAGCCCGCACTCAGTGCGGTAAGGCTCGCCCCGGCCACGAGAAGTCTGCGTCGTGAACTGTGTTTCATACGAGTATGTCTCGTTTGTAATCGATCTCGTATATAGCTTCTCTGTCGACAGAACTACCGCCGTCGGCGGTGGACGCTCGAGCATGTCTTCCGACGTCCTCGTCGCCGGCGAAACGCTCATCGACTGGGTGCCCGACCGGCCCGGCCCGCTCGAGGACGTCGCCGGCTTCGAACGTCGACCCGGCGGGGCCCCGGCGAACGTCGCCGTCGCGCTCGAACGACTCGGGGACCCGCCGCTGTTCTGGACTCGCGTCGGGGCGGATCCGTTCGGCCGGTACCTCGAGCGCGTCCTCGAGAACGACGGTCTCCCCGACCGGTTCGTCGAGCGCGATCCGGGCGCGAAGACGACGCTCGCGTTCGTCACCCACGACGAGACCGGCGAGCGCGCGTTCACGTTCTACCGGGACGGAACCGCCGACACGCGGCTCGAGCCCGGCCGGGTCGACGACGAGACGCTGGCCGGCTGCGAGTGGGTCCACGCCGGCGGCGTCGCCCTCTCCAGCGGCTCATCGCGCGCGGCGACGCTCGACTTGCTCGAGCGAGCCGCGGCCGCGGGTTGTACGGTCTCGTTCGATCCGAACCTGCGGCCGGCGCTGTGGCCGAATGTCGAGACGTTCGCGAGCGTGGTGGGTGACGCGCTCGCTCACGTCGACGTCTGTCTCGCGACGGCGGCGGAGCTCGAGGCGCTCGGTTTCGACGGTGGGTCACCGATCGAGCACGCGCGGACGGCGATCGAAGGCGGACCGGTTCACACCGTCTTCGTGACCGAGGGTGACGAGGGTGCGATCGCCCTCGCGGACGACGGCGCGCCGTGGACCGCGAACGCAGTTGACCACCCGGGGTTCGACGTCGAGACCGTCGATACGACGGGGGCCGGTGACGCGTTCGTCGCCGGAGCGATCACCGCCCTGCGGAACGGGCGAGCGCTCGCGGACGCGGTGACGTTCGCAAACGCGGTCGCGGCGACGGCGACCACCGCCAGGGGAGCGATGGCGGCGTTGCCGACGCGCGAAACGGTGCGCCCGTTGCTCGAGGATGGGCCGGATTGATGGATCGACGGGAAGAGCACCGACGAAGCGAACCGCGTGGTTGCAAGCCGGGGCCCTATCCGGGTTTATGATGGAGAAAGCGGTATGGGTATCAACGTCCGCGGCGCGGTTCCCTTCGGGAAGTCGGTCGTCGCGGGAATTCAGGAGAAGAACGTGACGTTCATGGCCGCAGGCATCGCCTATCAGGCGTTTATCTCGCTGATTCCTCTCCTCGTACTCGTCTTCTTTTTCGTCTCGTTCGTCGGCGACGAGGCGCTCGCCCAGCAGGTCTCTTCGACGACCGAAGGATTCCTCCCCGAGAGCGGGCAGATCATCCTCGAGGACGGGATCGAAGGCGATACCGGCAGCGTCGGCACGTCGATCATCGGACTCGTCGCACTCCTGTGGGGGTCGCTGAAGATCTTCCGCGGGCTCGACACCGCCTTCTCGGAAATCTACGCGTCGACCGACGACAACTCGCTGGTCGACCAGATACGGGACGGTGCCGTCGTCTTCGGGACGATCGGCGTCGCTCTGGTCGCCGCGGCCCTGACGACGATCGTCTTCGCGTTCTTTCCCAGCATCCCCTTTATCGGCCTACTGAATCCGCTGTTTCTCATCGTCGGGCTGACGATCGCCTTCCTGCCGATGTACTACCTCTTCCCCGACGTGGACGTCTCTGTTCGGGAGGTGCTACCGGGCGTCGTCGTCGCCGCCGTCGGCTGGGCGGCGCTTCAGGCGCTCTTCCAGATCTACGTCGCCCTCTCGAGCAGTTCCGAGTCGGCCGGCCCGATCGGGGCGATCCTTCTCTTATTGACGTGGCTGTACTTCGGCGGCCTGATACTGCTCGTGGGAGGCGTCGTCAACGCAACTCACTCGGGACACATCGAGATCGAGTCCGACGAAACGGAGGCCGGAGACGGGTCGCTCGAGGGAATCCCCGCGGACTCGAATCGGGGTCCGTTCGTCGACGCGAGCCGGCGCGAACGTGACCGCCTCGAGGCCCGACTGTCCCAACTCCGGCGGGAGCGCGATCAGTTGCGAAACGACCGGGAGGCCCAGCGGGCGCGTCGGTACCGACTCGAGGACCGTGTCGACGGCCTCGAATCGCGGATCGATCGCCTCGAGGCGGATAACGGGGAGCTCGAGGACGAGAACGAGCGGCTTCGACGCGAGCTCGCGGCCCGCCAGGGGTCGTCGTGGCGACGGCGGGCGCGCGGTGTCCTGACGCGGGTTCGAACGCTGAACGTCGGGACGGTCGAGAGTCGAAACGAGTAGCGCTGGACCGGTAAACGGTCGGCCGGTGAAAAACGAGTTCCTCGTCTCGATCTGCTATCTGAGGTGTGATCCAGGTGACGGACTGAGCGCTGCCAGCATCCGCGAACGAAGTGAGGAATCCCGAGGCAGAAACGGTACGTAGCCGCGGCTACACAACGGACGATCAAACGGAATCCGGCGAAACGAGCTCCCGCGAGTGCGATCATGTGACACGGATGCGATCCGAGTCGGGACATCTTTGTAAGTCCCCGTTCCACCGGAAGCCGTGTCCCATCCAGTTCGTGACGCTCGGCGACGGATCCAGACGGATCACGCGTCGATCGTCGCCGGGATCGACGCCTGCGCCGACGCGGTCGCCGATCCCTGGGATACCTCGAGAACGACGGACAGCCACGCGGTCGCCGACGGACTCCGCCGACTCCTCGAGGAAACCGAGATACTCGGAGCCCTGCCGAGCGTCCTCGCCGACGCGGTCGAGGCCGCCGGCTACGACCTGCAGGCGAGTCCGGTGGCGGGACCGCCCTACGTCGTCGTGACGAGCCGCGGCCCCGTCCTCCGGGCGACGATCGATCCCGGGCGGCTCGTGATCCGATTCGACGCGTTCGAGGTGGTTCGCGATTCCGATCCGGACCGCCCGCCGGCCTATCGTCGACTGGACGGGACGCAACTCGAGGTTTCGCTCGAGTGAACGGGTCGCAGATCGTCCCGTCCAGTCGACGATACCGGATCGACACCGCTCGAATCGATTGGAGTACTAACTCAGTTCGCTATATCGCCAATTGTTGTTAACAGACTCGACCACCGAGGTGCGGAATTAATAAAAATGCGCTTAAAGATAATAACCCTTATACTCCGGTGGGACCAGTCTCGAGTATGAACCCGACACGACGCACGCTGCTCAAAGGGGGAGCCAGCGCGCTCGCCGCCGGTACCGTCGCCGGCTGTCTCGACGATATCGATCCGGCGAACCAAGAACTCGACGCAGGCTACGGGGCCTTCTTCACCCTGTGGGACTGGGCCCAACAGGTAAGCGGCGACGCGATCGCGTTCGAGGACCCGGTCGGGGCCGGACAGGCCGGCCACGGTTGGTCGCCGAGCGGCGATCTCACTCGGGAGATCGCCGACGCCGGCGCCTTCGTCTACCTCGACACCCCCGAGTTCTCGTGGGCGCAGGATATCGCGACGACGCTCGAGGCCGACTACGACACCGTGACCGTAATCGACGGGCTTGAAGGGGTAGACGACCAGTTGCTCGGCTGGGATCACGAGGTCGATACTGGGAGCCACGATGACCACGACGAGGAAGACAGCCACGATGGCCACGACCACGATGACGAGGACGGAAACGAGAGCGGCCACGACGGTCACAATCACGACCACTCGTCGGTTGACCCCCACGTCTGGCTCGATCCCGTCCTCGCACAGGACATCGTCGGTACTATCGCCTCGGGACTCGCCGACGCCGACCCGGACAACGCGGAGACCTACGAGGACAACGCCGACGCGTACGTGTCGGACCTCGAGTCCCTCGACCAGCAGTTCCAAGACCTGATCGATGCGGCAGACCGGGAGGTCGCCGTCTTCGCCGGCCACGACTCGTTTAGCTACCTGCAGGAGCGATACGGATTCGAACTGCACACGCCGGCCGGCGTCTCCCCGCAGGAGCAGATCACCAGCGAGCAGATCGCCGAGACGATCGACCTCGTCGACGCGGAAGGGATCGAGACGATCCTCTACAATCCCTTCATCGCGCCCGACGGGGCCTACCAGCTGGTCGAGAATATCCTCGAGGGCAGCAACGCCACCGACACCATGCCGATCACGCACCTCTCGGGGACGCTCGCGACGTGGCGGGACGAGGGCTGGGGCTACCGAGAGCAAATGGAAGAAATAAACCTCCCGGCGCTCAGAGAAGTACTAGACGCACAGTGACCGTCATCGATCTACAGAACGTGACGTTCGCCTACGGCGAGCAGCCGGCGGTTCGGGACGTCTCGCTGACGGTCGAGCAGGGAGACTTTCTGGGGCTGGTCGGGCCGAACGGCTCGGGCAAAACGACCCTCTTGCACCTCATGCTCGGCCTCCACCGCGCTGACAGCGGCTCGGTCGATCTCTTCGGCGAGCCCGTCGCCGAGTTCGACGACGGCGAACGGATCGGCTACGTCTCCCAGCAGGCGACCAGCGGCGGCGAGTCGATGCCGATCACCGTCCGCGAGGCCGTTACGATGGGGCGGTTCGCCCACGCGGGCCACGGACGGCTGACCGACGACGACCGCGCGACCGTCGACGACGCCCTCGAGACGGTCGGTATCATCGAACTGGCCGATCGACAGATCAACCAGCTCTCGGGCGGCCAGCGCCAGCGGGCCTACATCGCACGCGCGCTGGCCTCCGAGGCGGATCTGCTGGCGCTCGACGAACCGACCGTCGGCGTCGACGCCGAGTCCCGCGACGCGTTCTACCAGTTGCTCGAGTCGCTCAACGAGTCGGGGATCACGATCATCCTGATCGAACACGACATCGGCGTCGTCACGGACCGGGCGACCCGGATCGCCTGCATCAACACGGAACTCTACCACCACGGGGACACCGAATCGTTCGTCGAAAGCGACGCGCTGACCGAGGCCTACGGCGCGACGGGCCAGGTCGTCCACCACCACCACTGATGAGCCGGACCGGATCTCTCCCCCTTCGTCGACGGCTCGAGCGGATCGGAATCGGGCTGACCGCCGTCCTCTCTGTCGCGATGATCGCCCTGCTCGCGATCGACGCGCTGCGGGCGTATCCCGTCGCCGGCGGCGCGTACGAACAGGCCCGGATCGCGGGCCGAATCGCGGACTACTACCTCGGGACGAGCGTCTTCTCCCATCCGTTCATGTGGCGATCGATCGCGACGGGGATCCTGATCGGCGTCGTCGCGCCGCTGGTCGGCACCTACCTCGTTCACCGCGAGATGGCCCTGATCGGCGAGACGCTCGCCCACACGGCCTTCGCCGGGGTCGCGGTCGGGCTCCTCGTGAGTTCGGTGACCGGCTGGAACGGCTCGCTGATGCTCGTCGCCCTGGTCGTCGGCATCCTCGGTGCGCTCGGCGTCCAGTGGCTCGCCGAGCGGACCGACACCTACGGCGACGTGCCGATCGCGATCATGCTGACCGGCAGCTTTGCCATCGGGACGCTCATCATCAGCTACGGCGACGGAATGACCGGCATCAATATCGAGGACTACATCTTCGGAAGCATCTCCGTCGTCACCCCGTCAGGTGCCCGGCTGATGGCCGTCATCAGCGTCGTCGTCGTCGCCGTCACCGTCGCGACCTACAAACAACTACTCTTCATCACCTTCGACGAGCAGGCAGCCCGCGTCGCGCGGCTCAACGTCACGTGGTACAACACACTGCTGATCGTGATGACGGCGGTCGTCGTCGTCGGCGCGATGCAGATCCTCGGCGTGATCCTCGTCGCCGCGATGCTCGTCGTTCCCGTCGCCGCGGCCACGCAGGTCGCCCACAGCTTCCGCGAGACGCTGTACCTCTCGATTCTCTTCGGACAGGTCTCGGTCATCGGCGGCTTCGTTTTCTCGATTTCGCAGGGTCTGCCGACCGGCGGCTCGATCGTCGTCGTCGCGATCGCCTGTTACCTGCTCGCAGTTCTGGCCTCGAGCCGGTCGACGGCCGCGATTTCGACCCACTGACGGGCCGCCAATCGTTACGTTCGGGCTCGAGTCCGCGATCCGTCGAGGAGGTGAAAGACGACGCCGAGCGCGGAGCAGGTGATTCCGATCGGGACGAGGACGAGCCCGATTCCGGGCCCCCACGCGGGACCGGGGACCAGTACGTCGAACGCCCGTGCGACCAGCACGGGGACGACCAGCAGGAGAACCGAGAGGCTCCCGGCGACGGCTCCTGTCGTGAGCGACCGTCGCGACCGTTCGGACGGCTCCCGCAGATGCGTGACGAAATACAGCGATCCCGCTTCCACGAGTGCGAGGAGACCGGCGATCACGGACAGCAGTACGAAGATGCCGGTGAGACCGGCTGCGAACCCGTCACCGGGCGGGTTTTCGGGAATCGCTGCGAACAGCAACGCCGCGGTCAGGAGGCTGACCACACCCAGTATTGCGGTGCCGGCAGCGACGGTTCTGGAACGTCGGAGAGCTGTCGATGAGATGCACACTACTACTGACAGACGTGTGATAAACGTTGCCCGTCACAGCGGACGGGTGCGAATCGAGAGCGCCTTGCTCGGGATCGTGAGGCGATACTCGGCGTCTCGAAACGATAATCGACGGCCGTCGTTCGAAACCGGCCGACTTCCGTTCGGCTGGAACACGCCACACGCTTAACACGCTACTTCGCTAACCTGCGAGCGATGGGACGGTTATCCGCACTCTTCGATCCCGAGACCGTCGCCGTGGTCGGCGCGACCGACCGCGAGGGCGCGGTCGGCCGGGCGATCCTCGAGAACCTGCGCGACGAGTTCGCGGGCGAGGTCGTGCCGGTCAACCCGTCGCGCGACGAGGTGCTCGGACTCGAGTGTTATTCGGACGCGTCGAGCGCGCCGCCGATCGACCTGGCGGTAGTTGTGGTCCCGCCCGAGATCGTGATCGAAGCGATCCGTGACCTCGCCGCGGCGGGCACCGAGAACGTCGTCGTCATCACCGCGGGCTTCGCGGAGACCGGCGGCGAGGGTGCCGAGCGCGAACGGCGACTCCGCGCCGTCGCCGAGGAACACGATCTCAACGTGGTCGGCCCGAACAGCCTGGGGATCATGGCCACGTCGAACGGCATGAACGCCACGTTCGGCCCCGAGAGCGCGCTCGAGGGCTCGATCTCCTTTATGAGCCAGTCGGGCGCGTTCATCACCGCCGTCCTCGACTGGGCCAACGAACAGGGAATCGGGTTTCGAGACGTGGTCTCGCTTGGCAACAAGACCGTCCTCGACGAGACGGATTTCGTCCGCGAGTGGGGCGACGACCCCGATACCGACGTCATCATCGGCTACCTCGAGGATATCGGCGACGGCCGGGGCTTCATCGACGCCGCCCGCGAAGTCACTGCGGACACCCCGATCGTGCTCGTCAAGTCCGGCCGGACGGACGCGGGCGCGCAGGCCGCCTCCTCGCACACCGGCGCGATCGCCGGCAGCGAACGGGCGTACGAGGCCGGCCTCGAGCAGGCCGGGGTCATCCGCGCCCGCTCGGTTCAGGAACTGTTCGACTACGCCCGGGCGCTTTCGGGGCTGCCCGAACCCGAAACCGACGGCGTCGCCGTCGTGACCAACGCCGGCGGCCCCGGCGTCCTGACGACCGACGCCGTCGGCGACTCGTCGCTCGAGATGGCCTCGTTCACCGACGAGACGATCGACGCGCTCGCGGAGGCGATGCCCGACGAGGCCAACGTCTACAACCCGATCGACGCCATCGGTGACGCCGACGTCGACAGATTCGGCGAGGCCCTCGATATCGCCCTCGACGATCCGAACGTCGGCAGCGCCGTCGTCGTCGCCGCGCCGACCGCGGTCCTGTCGTACGACGACCTCGCCGAGCGGGTGATCGAGACGCTCGAGGCCCACGAGACGCCCGTCGTCACGTGTCTCATGGGCGGGAAACGGGCTCGCGACGCCGAGGAAACGCTCCGAGCGTCCGGGATTCCGAACTACTTCGATCCCGCTCGAGCGGTCTCGGGACTCGACGCGCTCGCTCGCTTCCGCGATATTCGCGAGCGGACGGTCGACGAGCCCGCAGCGTTCGACGTCGATCGCGACCGCGCTCACGAGATCCTGGCGCGCGTCCGGCGTCGGGACGACAACCGCCTCGGCGTGGAGTCGATGGACCTGCTCGAGGCCTACGGCATCCCGACCCCGCAGGGGGAGATCGTCGACGATCCCGACCGCGCCCGCGAGGTCGCCGAATCGATCGCGGGCGACGTCGTCCTGAAGATCGTCAGTCCCGACATCTCGCACAAGTCCGATATCGGCGGCGTCAAAGTCGGCGTGACGGACGAGGACGTTTACGACGCCTACGAGGACGTGGTCGCTCGAGCGCGCAACTACCAGCCGGACGCGACGATCGTCGGCGTGCAGATCCAGGAGCTACTCGACCTCGAATCCGCGACCGAGACCATCGTCGGGATGAACCGCGACCCGCAGTTCGGCCCGCTGCTACTGTTCGGGCTCGGCGGCATCTTCGTCGAGATCCTCGAGGATACCTCGGTTCGAGTCGCGCCGATCGGCGAGGGCGAGGCCCGCGAGATGGTCGACGAGATTCGGGCGGCACCGCTGTTGCGCGGTGCGCGCGGCCGCGACCCCGCGGACGTCGATGGCGTCGTCGAGACGATCCAGCGGCTCTCCCAGCTGGTGACGGACTTCCCGTCGATCCTCGAACTCGACATCAACCCGCTCGTGGCCGGCCCGGAGGGCGTACGGGCGATCGATCTGCGGCTCACCGTCGATCCGGACGAACTCGACGCGGACGTATCCGACACGGAGAAACCATGACCGACACCGATCCAGAACCCGACCCCACGGACATCGATACCGACACCGATAGCGGCACCGACAGCACGTCCCCGCACACCACTTCCGAGACGCTGCTCGTCAGCTCGCTCGAGGAGAGCACCGGTAAGACGGCCATCACGCTGGCGCTCGCCCGACTCGCGCGGGACGAAGGCGACAGCGTCGGCTACATGAAACCGAAGGGCACCCGGCTGCAGAGCAACGTCGGCAAGACCCTCGACGAGGACCCGCTGCTCGCCCGCGAGTTGCTCGGCCTCGAGGCCGAGATGCACGACCTCGAGCCGATCGTCTACTCGCCGACGTTTATCGAACAGGCGATCCGCGGGCGCGAGGATCCGGACGAACTGCGCGACCGCCTCCGGGAGGCGTTCGAGACGCTCGCGGCCGATCGCGACCGAATGTTCGTCGAGGGCGGCGGCCGGTACGACGTCGGCGGAATCGTCGACCTCGCGGACCCGGACGTCGCAGACCTCCTCGACGCGCGCGTGCTGCTGGTCGCACCCTACGAGCGTCCCGCGGACGTCGACGACGTCATCGCCGCCGCCGGAACGTTCGGCGATCGACTCGCCGGCGTCGTCTTCAACGACGTTCCAGACGCGGCCTACGACGGGCTCGAGACGGACGTGGTCCCGTTTCTCGAGGGGCGGGGAATTCCGGTCCACGGGGTGCTCCCGAGCGAGCGGGAGCTGTCGGGCGTGACGATCGCCGAACTCGCGGACGAACTCGGCGCGTCGGTGCTCGTCGGTGACGGGCAGGACGGCTACGTCGAGCGCTTTACCGTCGGCGCGATGGGGCCCGACAGCGCCCTGCGACACTTCCGCCGGACGAGAGACGCCGCCGTCATCACCGGCGGCGACCGCGCCGAGATCCACACCGCCGCCCTCGAGGCTCCCGGCGTCCGCTGTCTCATCCTCACCGGCGGCCACCGGCCCTCGAGAGCGATCCTCGGGCAGGCCAGCGAGAAGGGCGTCCCGATTCTCACGGTGCAGACGGACACCCTCACGACGGTCGAACGCGCGGAGGAAGTGGTTCGAAGCGGGAGGACGCGAGACGAGGCGACCGTCGACCGGATGCGACGGCTGCTGTCCGATCACGCGGCCGTCGACTCGATTCTGGGGTAGGCTCGAGCGTCGGCGGGTTCGGGATCGCGCTCGTCACGATATACCTCGCCGTCCGAGCCACCGGAACCGTCAGTTCGACCTGCCGATGAACACCTGTCGGCATCACGGATGAACACCTGCCAGAATCATTAACGGCGCCGATCGCGGTGCTTCGCGGACCGACGACTGTCGGATCTGACCACGAGGACTATCCCGTCTGACTAAAAGTTAAGAGTCCACCGCGCATGAGCCCAAACATGGACGACACTCCGCAAGAAATCACGTCACTCGTCGGCCGCGAGGTTTACTCGAACAACGGCGTCTTCGTCGGCGAAGTCGAGGATCTCCGATTGACCATCGAGGGCGAAGCCGTCTCCGGTCTCGCGCTCGCGAACCTGAACAGCGAACTGTTCGCGGACGAAGCCCGAAGCGGACAGGGAATCATCGTCCCCTACCGCTGGGTCCGCTCCGTCGGCGACGTCATTCTCATCAACGACGTGGTCGAACGCGTTCGCGAACCCGACGAGGAAGAAGACGAACTGCTGGCGTAACTCGAGTCCGGATCCTCTCAGCTCCCGTTCGAGCCCTCGCCGCTGCCTCCTTCGACGCCCATCGCATCGAACAGCGTTCGCTTGACCGCTTCTTCGGTCAACTCGAGCAGCGTCTCCCGCGTGTCCTCCGAAATCTCGATCCCGGTGAAGATCCCCAGCGGGATCTCCGCGCTGGCCTGCGTGGAGTGGCCGGCCGTCTCGCCGATCTCCCCGTAGGCGTCGGCGAGCACCTTGCCGATGTTGATGCGGATGTCCTTCGAGCGACCGGCGAGGAAGATCGTCTCATCGGCGATCCCGAAGACGGCGGTCGTCGTGACGCCCTCGAGATTGAGCAGGTGGCTGGCGGCTTGCGTGAGCGCCTCGCGGTCGCGGACGAAGCCCGCGTTGGAGACGAGGTGACTCCCCTGGACGTCGCGATTGGTGATGGCCTCCGCGAGCACGTCCAGCGTCTCGGGGGACATCGACGGCGACTCGACCTGCTCTAAGGTGTCGTGGTTCGCGAACGGATAGAGGTAGGCGGCGGCGGTCAGATCGGCGGGGGTCGTGTCGCGTTTGAAATCCAGCGTCTCCGCGCGGATACCGTAGAGTAAGGCCGTGGCGACCTCCTCGGAGACGTTCATGTCGAACTCCTGAATGTACTTCGTCATGATCGTCGACGTCGAGGACATGTTCGGTCGGATGTCGACGAACTCGGGTTCGACCCCGTCCTCGATCTCGGATTCGTGGTGGTCGATGACGATGTCGATCGGGAGATCCATCTCGCCCGAGGTCGCGTGATCGACTAAGGCCACGGTGTCGTAGATCGAGTGGTCCTCGATCTCGTCCCATTGGACGAGATCGATCCCGAGCAGATTGACGAACGCTCGATTCTCCTGGTGGCCGACGTCCCCGAGATAGATGATGTCGGATTCGATGCCGAGATGCTCGGAGATCGCCTGCAGGGCCGCCGCGCTGGCGATCGAATCCGGATCCGGGCTGTCCTGGGTGACGATCGCCAGCCGCGTCGACGTCTGTTCGACGATCTCGGCGAGCTTCCCCGCGTTGTACTCGAGTTCGCCCGACTCGAGGGCGCGCAGGGCGGATTCGGCGATGACCGTGGAGGGGTTGATGACGATGTCGGCTCCGAGTTCGGAGAGTTCGTCGCCGGAGACGGGATCGCTTGCGCGGGCGACGATGAACTGGTCGCCGTCGCTCTCGCGAATGTGTTCGACGGCGCGCTTGTTGGACTCGACGTCCGAGGCGAGGATGAGGATGACGTCGCGGTCGGCCACGAGATCGGCGACGCCGGATTCCCGGATATCGGCCGTCCGGGCGTCTAGGTCCTGGTCGCGGAGCGATTCGACGCGACTCTCGTCCTGATCGACGATGAAGACGTCTTTCCCCTGTTCGACGAGTTCCTCCGTGACGGCGTAGCCCACGCTCCCACACCCCAAAATAGCGTAGTCAGAGATCGACGAAATCGTAACCCCCGTACTCATATGCCCGAGTGGTCGGACCGGCCGCACTTAACGCTCCCGAAGAGTGGCACAAAGTGATGGTTCAGCCCGGACGACTCGAGGACGATGACCGTCACGCCCGTGGATCACTGCCACGCTGCCCGCCAAGGGAAACGTATTTGAACGACCGAGGGAAAGTCGCAGGTACAGGGCCGGTAGCTCAGTCCGGCAGAGCGTCTGACTCTTAATCAGACGGTCGCGTGTTCAAATCGCGCCCGGCCCGCTTTCCTGTCGCGAACGAATCCGTGAGCGACAGGTAACGGAACCGGCGGGATTTGAACGCAGGGAGGTCGCGCGCAACGGAGTGAGCACGTCCGACCGTGTGTTCCAATCGCGCCCGGCCTACTTCTCGCCGCGAGCAAATTCGCAAGTGGCAAAATCGATCCCGAATCGAGACGGATCTCAACCAGCGACGGATCGGCATTCCTCGAGCGCTCGAGCCTGAAACGGATCGAATCGTCCCGTGTCTGATTCGACGCCGATCTTGTCGCGTTACCGACTGTCTCGAACCCCGTCGGGGAACTCGTTGTTCGCGAGGGAGACGGAACCGGCGTTGCTGACGATGTTCAGGGAGTTAATATCGTCCACGGAGTTGGCATAACAGTTCTCGATCGTCACGCCGTCCGCGCCGTTGACGACGATCGGAGTGTGCGTCGTCGTGAACTCCGAGTCGACGACGGCGGCGTCGTCGCCCCGCAACTCGAGGCCGCGTCGCTTGTTGGAGCCGCGCTGTTCGACCGAGAGTCCGTCGAACCGACAGCCGTTTCGTTCACAGAGGATCGCGTGGCGCATCGTTGATCCGTCCGCGTCGCCGGTGATTCGAACGTTTTGCAGGTCGACCGCGCCGGCGTCCTGCCCCTGGATCTGAACCGCGTTTGCGCTCCCGTCGATCTCGATGTCGACGTCTTCGATCGTCGTCGGTCCCGCCTCGGGATCGATCCGAATTCCGTTGCTCGAACCCTCGGCGACGGAGATCTCCGAACCCGTGATCGAGGTGTTCTCGACGCTGTTCATGACCCTGATCGCGTCGCCGTTCGGGTTGGGAATGTCGACGCTGATCCCCTCGAGTGCGAACTGCTCCCCACGATCGATCCGAATCGCGTGCTGACCGAGCGAGTCGTTCGTGTTCTCCTCGACGACGACAGTCGCGTCCCTGACCCTCCCGGTCGAACCGGCGAGGCGGATCGATGCGGTCCCGCTGTTTCGGAACCGGCCGCCGTCGACGCCGACTCGACCGGTTTCGCTCGAGGCGTACAGCCCGTTGTCCGGAAAGCCGCCGAGCACGCAGCCATCGAAAACGATCGTTCCGCGGTGGTTTTGGTCGACCTCGATGCCGGTCGGCCCGCGCCACATGTTCCCTTCGTTCGGCGTGTCGTCGACGTGGCGACCACCGGCGGCGGCGCAGAAGCGCTCGACGCGACCCTGCCCGTCGGAGTCGGTGATATTGAACAGCCCCGGCCCCCACGTCCCACTGTCGTGGACGCCGCGAACGAAGACGTTCCGGACGACGAGGCCGTCTTCGACCTCTGCACTGAGGACGCGGATTCCCGTGTCAGACGCCGTCTGGTCGATGTCGAACCCCTCAAAGCGGAGATCCCGGCCGGGGATTTCGGCAGTTCCAAGCCGGAACAGGCGGTACTGTGGACCGTCGAACTCGTGGTAGTTTGCCGGGATCAGTGTCGCGTTCTCGCCGACGAAACCCACGTTCTCGAACCCGGTGAGTCGAAGCTGTTCGTCCATGTAGTACTGCCCCGCCGGGAATTTGAGCAGCGTATCGTCGCCAACGTGTTCGCGCAATACAGGCGTGACGGACTCGTCTCCCCCGTTGTCCGCGCCAGCGTCGACAACGTCGACGACCGTCTCGTATTGCTGCTCGTACTGTTCTTCGTCCTGGGCCGCCCCCGCCACCCCGGCAGCTGAAAGCGTCGAACCGAGTCCGACGACACAGCCTTTGAGATACGATCTTCGACCGAACTGCACCGTTCGTGAGTCGTTTGAAGTCACGACTGGCGTTCGGAAACGGTGTCTATTACGTATAATTGCGGTAATTCAATTCGAACCCACCAAAACGATTGAACGACTGGCCAGACCGTTCCTGACGGGGCTCTCGAGGGGATACGAGCGGAATCCGCGCGCGGGCCGCTCGAATCCTTAGCACCGAATTAAGCGGTTGCACCGACGGGCTCGACGAGCGAAACAGTTTCGCTCGCCCGGAGGATCGTCGCTGCGTTCCCAACGCCCGACGCAGGAGACGGTACGCACCGGACGCTCGAGCAACTCGGTTCGTCGCCACCGTCACGCGCGCGGCTTGCGCTCGAGCAAAACCGGGCGCGCGAGCGTCGATTTCGAGTCAGACGCCGAAGCCGTCGCCGACGATCTCGCGGCCGACCGGAGCCGAGTCGAACCGTTCTGACGAATCGACTCGTCGGTCCGAACAGCAACGGTGCCAACAGCGCGGGTGATCGAACGGGGCAGCTGCCTCGCGACGACCAGTTCGGGTCGGCTTCGGGAACCCGTCGAGTGGTGCTCGCCGCGGGCAGTCAGATCGGTACCGTCCTGATCCAGCCGTTCGTTGCTCCACCTGTCACGGCCCGGACGTTCGTTGCCACACCGTTTCTCGTCGTCACCGTTCGCGCGCAAACCCGTGAACCGCCGGGATCGTTCTGATGCGGTTCTGCCACTGTGCCGGACGAGCGACGGGTTCGGTGCGCTGATGGTCCCGTACACGCCGCGAACCGCGATGCCGTCGATCCGCGTCTCGGTGCTCGCGATCGAGGGTGATGCGATGGTCCGATCGCGCTCGCAGTGATCGCGATCGCCGTCACCGGCACCGACTCGCTGCTGGTCGAAACGGCCCGACGGACTAATCCGCCGGCTCTGCGACGCTGTCGCGCTCCTCAGTTCGCGAACCAATCAGATGGAGTGATAGTCACTCTAACCTCCTCTAAGTGCTTTGGAAGTGGGGTTATGGATGTCCTCGTGCTACTTACGGGTGAGACTCATGACATCTATCGCAGACATCGAGATTCCGGCCGACGGAACCGGAACCGGCGAGTTGTTCGCGGCCGTCCCCTCCCTCACGTGCGAGATGGAGCGAGTGATCGCCTCGAGCGGCCACGGCCTCTGGCTCTCCGGGCCGTCACAGTCGGAGGTCGAGGACGCGCTCGACGAGGCGGGGGCGATCGGGAACTACTCCCAGATCAGTAGCGACGAGGACCGCTGGCTCTACGACATCGAGTTCGAACCGGACACCGTCGACCCCTTCGAGATCGTCCTCGAGGAGGGCGGGACGGTACTGAGCGCCTCGGCGTCCGACGGCACGTGGCTGCTCAGCGTTCGCGTGGTCGACCGCGAGAGCGTCAGTTCGCTGTACGATCGTCTCGACGACAACGACGTGACGCCGACGATCGTCCGGCTCTTCGACCTGGCTGAGGAAAGTCACTCCCAGTGCGGCCTGACGGCCCGCCAGTACGAGACCCTGGTCGCGGCGATCGACCACGGCTACTTCGAGATCCCGCGCGAGGTGTCGATGCAGGAACTGTCCGAGGAACTGGGAATCTCCCATCAGGCGCTCTCCGAGCGCCTGCGCCGCGCCTACCGCGCGCTCGTCACGTCCGAACTCAACGTGACCGAAGAGGACGCCGCCGCACCGGCGATTCCGACGAACTGAACGCGTTCGTCTCTAGTCGGCGCTGAAACGATTCACACACTGATCGCACCGCTATCGATCGATTGGGTGGCCGATGACTTTCAGCGGCGACTAGGGACGATCCCGTCCGAGGCCCGGTTCGACGTTTTTCACCGGCCGTCGACCGACGGAGAGCGCCCCGCGAGGTGAACGCACCGTCGGACGTGCACTTCCGTTGTACGAAGCGCGCACAGCACTGCTGGTGACTCGTGTGGAGACCACTACCATTACGATCCGCGCACACGACACGGACGGTATGAAGATCGACAGCGACGACGGCGTGTTGCGACTGACGTTCGACCGGCCGGACGCGCTCAACGCGCTCACGACGGAGACCGCGAACGAACTGGCCGACGCGATCGAAGGGGCCACTCCGGAGACCGAGGACGCGATCGTCATCACCGGCGCGGGCGACGCCTTCAGCGCCGGCGGCGACCTCGAGTCGCTGGCGGAGACGCCCGGATCGTCCGCGGAGGCCTACGAGGAGGTCACCGAAACCTTCGGCCGCGTCGTCGAGGCGATGCTCGAGTGTCCGGTCCCGATCGTGGCGAAGGTCAACGGCGACGCGATCGGCGCGGGGCTCTCGATCGTCGCGCTCGCGGACATCGCCTACGCCGCCGCCGACGCGACGTTCTCGTGTGCGTTCGTCAGGGTCGGCCTGCTCCCCGACACGGGCGGAACCGTCATGCTCCCGCACATCGTGGGCCTCCGAGCCGCGAAGAAGCTCGCGTTCACCGGCGAGTTCTTCGACGCCGAACGCGCGGCCGATCTCGAGCTGGTCAACGAGGCGGTCCCCGCCGCGGAGCTCGACGATCGGGTCGCAGAGACGGTCGACGGCCTCGCGAACGGCCCCACGGCCACGATCGGCATGATGAAACAGGCGATGCACGAGAACCTGGGTCGGTCGTGGGACGACGCGCTGGATTACGAGAATCTGCTGCAGGCCCAGGCCCGCACGTCGGCCGCCCACGAGGAGGGCGTGACCGCCTTCCTCGAGGATCGGTCACCGGAGTTCGAGTAATCGCACTGGGCTCGCGTTCGTCCCGACCAGCCGTCTCGTACCCCGAAACGCGTCCGGTCGCAAGCGTCCGCAAGCACCACGGCCTTGCACGAATCTACCCTTCGTCAAAACGCAATGTCCCCACAGATTACCGACGACGACGTTGGCAAGTCCGTCGTCAACGCGGACGGTGACGAGGTCGGAATGGTCGCCGATGTCCAACACGGTACGGCCCACGTCGAACCGGATCCCGGAATCACAGATTCGATCAAGGCGACGCTCGGTTGGGGCGATAGCGGTGAAGATACGTACCCGCTCCAAGAGGAGGCGATCGGTCGCGTGACCGACGACGAAATCCGCCTCGAGCGAGACCTCTCCGGTGCCAACACGACCGGGGGGACGGGCGATATGGGTACCGGAACCGGAGCGACCGGAACCGGCACCGGAACGACGGACGACCGCGGTATCGATCGGGACGAAAACGATATCAGCGGCACCGACGACGAGGGCGTGATACGCGACGACGACGATGACGATCTCCTCGGCGACGACAACGCCCGATAATACCGTTCCACAACCCTCCGGATCGACCGTTCCGGCTGTAACCCCGATTTTCGTTTTTTCGTCCCGTTACTGACGCCGAGTCCGTGAACCCCGATTCACCTCGAGAAACGCTCGGGACCGCATGTCACCGACGGGTTCGGTTCCCCTCGCTACTCTTCATCGACACCGTGCCCCTCGTCGACGTCCCCCTCGGGTGCGGCCGATCGCGCGGATCGGTCCGACGAGCGGTCCGTTTCGTTCGTCTCATGGGTCTCGTCGGTCACGTTCGTTTCGCCGCGATCGGGCTCGCGGACCGCGTCCGCTTCGGAACTGCGCGCAGACGATCTCCCGCGCTGGGCCGACTGTCCGTGCTGGTCTCGATCCGTCGAGGGGTGCTGCTCGCCCTGTCCCCGCCGATCGGGATCGATCCGCTGTGAGTACTGCTCTCGCAAGCGACCCTGGCCGGTCTGCATCGGCGACTGTCGCTGCTGTGCCGACTGTCCGCGTTCCCGGTCGGGGAGCCCCTGTTCGCTGTGTTGAGTCGAGCCACCGTGCTGGGCTCGCTCCTGTCCCTGCCGCGGTTCGGTCCCCTGGTATTGGTGCGTTTCAGGCCGTTGTCGGGGCCCCTGTGTCTGACGATCTTGCTGGTGTCCCTGTCCGAACTGCCCCGACGAGTGGCTCGGCTCGGCCGTCATCGGCTGCTGCTGGGGGCCGCTCGCACCGGCCGATTCACCGCCGTACTCCCCCGGCGAGATCCACTCGCCGGTCTGTGGGTACTGTTGGGACTGCTGGGGCCGTTGCGACTGAGAGCGGCTGCCCGTCCCCTGCTGACCGACGGTCCTCATCTCGTCTCGTTGAGCCGGTTGCCCTCCTTGTTGCTGGCCCGGCTGCATCCCCTGTTGTTGCCCAGTCGAGGGGGCGGCCGCCTGACCCTGCCGATTCGTCGCTCCCTGCGCGCTCGTCGATTGCCCCGTGTGCTGGCTCCCAGTCAGCCGGCGCTGCGTTCTCTGGGGCGATCGGGATTCCATCCGGCCCTGCGTCCCGTACCGAGCGCTCTCCTGTTGGCCCTGTCGTCCGCGGTCAGTGAACTGCCCGCCCGTCCGCCCCCGCTGGTCCCCTATTTGCCCCATCTGATTCATCTGGGGCTGGGAAGCGGCCTCGAAACCCTGTTCCATGACCCGCTCCATTTCCGGCATCACGGCCTCCATTCCCTGCAGATACCGCTGCATCATCGACTCCGTGAACTGCTGGCCGGGCGTGTTCTGCAGCATCGATCGCGTCATCTCGAGCCCCTGTTTCTGTGCGGTCTCTTGCCACTCGAGTGCACTGAGCGTCATGCGGGCCATGTCCCGCTGAAGCTCGATCAGCTGCTCCATCGCCCGCTGGCCCTGATCCATCGTCGATTCCGCCATCTGCCGCGTGTCAGTCGACTGTTGGGGTTGGTTCTGTCGCATAGTGGTCACCTGAGGATCCGCGATCACCGCCGTGATCCTCGGTCACGACTGAGCGCGACCGAGACGCAAATAAAGGGCTGCGTCGGTTCCGCCCGGAACGCGACGCAACTGCTCGCAACCCGGGCGAACGCGAATAAACTGAATACGTGCGAGACAGGTTCGATACCGTCGAGCCCGTTCGAGAACGCGCTGTTGGGCGAGTTTCGCACCGATACCGACCGAGAGAGGGAAGTAATAGTCGCTTGGGACCGGCGGTGGACGCCGACCGCGGTCAGGACTCCGACCCGGTGCCCGGTTCGCCGTGGGTCACGCCCTCGCGTTCGTCGGCCTGCATCCGCCGCAGGGCCGCTCGTCCGTTGCTCGCCTCGTAGCCGAAGAAGACCCCCTCGGCGTACTCCTCGGCGACCTCGGTCGCGTGGATCAGATTGTCGACATCGACGTTTACCGCGTACAACTCGATATTGAAGGGGGTCTCGAGCGCGCTCTCGAACCCCTTCGCGATGGTCTCGAGCCAGTAGGTCGTTCCGTAGGCGGTGTCGTACAGCGGGACGACGAACTCGTCGACGTACTCCTCGACGGCCGCGAGGTCGATGCCGGCGCGCTCGCGGAGGTGGCCGGGGTAGGGATCGGGGTAGAGCGTCATGTAGACCGTCCCGGGGATGTGCTCGACCGCTTCTTCGACGAATTCGGTGATGACGCTGGCTCGCCACTCCATGCGGTCGTCGTACTCGCTCGCCTCGAACTCCTGCTCGCAGACGCCACACCGGCAGTACTCCGCTCGAGGAAAACCGATATCGTCGAGGCGGACGTCCTCGTTTTCGGCGACGCAATCGTCGATGATTTCGAACAGGCCCTCCCGGTAGTCCTCGCGGGATGGACAGATGTAGGCCCAGTCGAAGTACGGTCGCTCCCGGTCGGCGGGTCGGCCCATGTCGTCGACGGGGAGCAGCGACGGATCGGCGTCGGCGGCGGCGTTGTCGCCGAAACAGGAGACCATGTTCACCCCGTCGGCGATCGGTTCGGCGGACCGGCCGGTCACGTCTTTGACCTCGTAGAAGCCGCGGTCGAACTCCGGCCACCGTACTTCTTCGGCGTTACGGGTGACGACGCCGTACATACCTTCGAGTACGCCGCCATCCCCGTAAGCCGTTCGGAATCGGATCTATTCTTCGGTCGGTTCGTAGTCGACTTCGACGTCCGACGAGCCGCTGAAGGCGACCTTGTAGAGGACGGCGATGACGAACAGGGCGAGTACGACTTTGACGGTACGTGACATGTACATGACGTAATACGGGGGGCAAACACTTAGATATTCTGGATGGTCGTCCCGTCCAGAGAATCGACGCCGAGCGCCACGTCGCTCGAGCGGACTGGCGTCCGTCGATTTCGTCGCAGCCGCAGAACGGTCCGCGGGTGCGCCGGTATATCGGTACACCGCGCCGTCTCAGGTGTCGATCAGCGACGCGATCTCGTCGCGGACGATCGTCTCGCAGTACGAACAGCGCACGCCGTCCTCGAGCACCGAAAACCGCGAGGTGACGGGCTCGCCGCCGGTCGTGATACAGCCGGCGTTCGGACAGGAGAGCACGCTCTCGACGACGTCGGGTCGTTCGACGCGGTGTTTCTCCACGACGTCGAAGTCCCGGACGATGTTGATCGTCGCGTCGGGCGCGATCAGCGAGAGCACGTCGACTTCGTCCTGACTCAGTTCGCGGCCCTCGACCTTGACGATGTCCTTGCGCGCGAGACGATCCGAGGGGACGTTCATCCCGACGGAGACCTCCTCGCCGTTGGTGCCGTCGATACCGAGGATGGCGAGGACGTTCAGCGCTTGGCCCCCGTGCACGTGATCGATCACGGTTCCGTCGCGGATCTTGCTGACCCGCAGTTCGTGATCGTCGTCGCCGTCGTGGTGGTCGTGTTCGTCACTCATCGCCATCACCCCGGATCCCCTTGTCGTCGCTCAACAGGAGATCGAGCAGTGCCATCCGCACCGGCACGCCGTTGTGTGCTTGCTCGAAGTACGCCGCGTGGTCGGTCCCGTCGATCTCGGGCGCGATCTCGTCGACCCGGGGCAGCGGATGCATCACCGTCAGATCGTCGCTCGCGGCCTGGAGCGTCCCGGCGTCGATCTGGTACTCGCCGGCGACCTTCTGGTACTCGTTCTCGTCGGGGAACCGCTCGCGCTGAATCCGCGTGACGTAGAGGACGTCCAGCGAGGGGAGCACCTCCTCGAGGGCGTCGTGCTCTCGAATTCCGGTCCCGTCTTGGTGCTGGTGGAGGTCGTAGACGACCTCCCGCGGGAGCTGTAGACTTTCCGGGCTGATGAAATGCTGGCGGGTGTCGAAGTTCGTCAGCGCGTAGGCCAGCGAGTGGACGGTCCGCCCGTACTTCAGATCGCCCATGATGCCGATGGTCAGGTCGTCGAGCCCGGCGTTCTCCCGGATCGTGTAGAGATCGAGCAGCGTCTGGGTCGGGTGGTGACCCGCGCCGTCGCCCGCGTTCACCAGCGGGACGTCGACGAACTCGCTCGCCATCGTCGCCGATCCCTGCTTGGGATGGCGCAAGACGAGCGCGTCGGCGTACCCCTCGATGACGCGGACGGTGTCGGCGAGGGTCTCTCCCTTCGTCACGCTCGAGGACTCGACCGAGCCCATGTCGACGACGTCGCCGCCGAGTCGCTTCATCGCGGTCTCGAAGCTCATCTTCGTCCGCGTGCTCGGCTCGAAGAAGAGCAGGCCGAGCAACGTCCCCGCGTGACGGTCCGCGACGCCAGACGGGTCGGCGTCGATCTCGGCCGCGTAGTCGAGAACGGCCTCGATGTCCGCCCGCGAGAGTTGTTTGCTCGTGATGAGGTGATCGTGGCGCATTCGTTCGTGTAGGCTGTGGCAGTCCCCTTGAATCTCCCCATTCGACGCCGTCCGATCGCATCGGTTCTCGACGGACACCCCCACGACGGCCCTCGGCGGGCCGTCGTCGCCGCGTCAGTTTTTCGCGAGTCGGTCCGCGTGCGAGTGTGCGACGCCGACGGCCTCTCGAGTTGGCGGCCCCCGAGGGCAAAGAGTTATACAGACACTACAGTAATTGCTCATAATTGTATGGTCGGTCGGCTAGATACCGGAATCGACGTACTCGATCGAAAGCTCGACGGCGGACTACCGCCGGGATGTCTCGTGGCGTACACCGCCGAGCCGGCCAGCCAGTCCGAACTCCTCCTCTACGAACTCACGGCCGCACGCGGAACCCTCTACCTCTCGACCGAACGCTCCGACGACGCCGTCCGTCACGCCATCGAATCCTCCCCGTCGTCCGTCGGCAGCCCGACCGTCAGACACGTTACCAGCGACAGCCCGATCGAAGAGGCGACGCGACTGATCGGTGCGCTGCCGGACGGTGCCAACCTCATCATCGACACAATGGACGTCCTGGAGCGACACGACACAGACGAGTACGTCGCGTTTCTCAACGAACTCAAAGCCACGATGCTCGAGACCGGAAGCATCGCCGTTTTGCACTGTCTCAAAGGAGACGACGAACCGGCGAACCGAGCGCGGACCATCCACGCCGTCGACGCCGTCTTCGATCTCCGGACCATGATCGCCGGCACCGAACTCGAGAATCACCTGACGATCCCGAAGTTCCGCGGCGGCAGCCAGCCGACCGAAGCGATCAAACTCGAACTCACGGAGGAGGTCGCGATCGACACCAGCCGCGATATCGCGTGAGTCGCTGCCGTTCCTCCGTTCGGACACACGTCCGTGATCGTCGTCAGTGAACTACAAAACGGATAGCGACAGCGAATCGCGTTATACGGACGATCGTCCGTCGGTTCCGGCGCAATCCGGACCCGTCCCGTGGGAACGCCGGGACACCGGTACTGCAGACCGTCTTACTCTTCTGCGCCTTCGAGCTCTTCGACGATCTCGTCGGCGTCGACGTCGGCGTCCTCGAGCGCTTCCTCGATGTCGCCGCCGCCCATGCCGCCCATGCCGCCCATCATGCCGCCCATGCCCATGCCACCCATCCCGTCGATGACTTCCTGGACGATGACGCGGTCGACGCCGACCTTGTCGATGATGTCCTGACCGATCTGCTGTTTGCCCATCATCCACTGCTGGTTCATCGTCATCTGGGGCGTGGCCTCGAGGTAGAGGGTCTCCTTCTCGACGGTCTCGGTCTCGAACTCGGGTTCCGCGGGCTCGTCGTCCTCGTCGGCATCTTCGTCGGGTTCGACGGGGACTTCTTCCTCGACTTCGTCCGTGTCGATCCAGAGCTCGGGCTCCATCCCGAGGTACATCTCGAACAGGCCGGCGGCCTGCTGCTCGCGGTCGTCGACCTCCTCGGTGACGGTGTACTCGTACTCGACGTCCTCACCGGCGAGCGGGTGGTTGAAGTCGACGCGGGCGCGACCGCCGATGATCGTGCTGATGTAGCCCTGCTGGCCGTCGATCTGCACGTTTGCACCGGGGTAGCGGTCGTCCTCGTCGATCTTCTCTGCGCTGACGGTCTGGACGTCGTCCGGGTCGTACTCGCCGAAGGCGTCCTCGGCGGAGACGGTCACCGTGCCGGAGTCGCCGGGTTCGGAGCCGACGATCGCGTCCTCGACGGCCTCGAAAATGTGACCCTCGCCGACGACGATCGTTCGCGGCTTGAACTCCTGTCCCTCCTGATCGACGCCCTCTTCCTCGGCGACCTCGGGGTCGGTCGTGTCGACCAGCTGTTCGTCTTCGACGGTGTACGCGGTGTATTCGAGTTCGACGAAGTCGCCTTCCTGAAGCCCTTCGGCTTCGTCGGCGGCTTCTTCGACTGCTTCTTCGTCGACGTCATCGGCCTGCTCCTCGAGCTCGGCCTCTTGATCCTCAGTCATACGTTGTACGTCCGCCCGTCTACATTTAAGTACGACGTTTTCGGGCGAGAGCGACCGATACTTACGACCGCCGTCCGTCCCCCCGCCCATGTACGAGGTCGAAGTGAAGGTCCCCGCCGATCTCGCGGCCGTCCGCGACCGTCTCGAGGCCCTCGAGGCGACGCCTCGCGGTGCCGTCGTCCAGGTCGACACCTACTACGACGCGCCCCACCGCGAGTTCGCCGAGACCGACGAAGCGTTGCGTATTCGCTCGGAGCGACCCGAAAACGCGCCCGACGAAACCCGCGTCACCTACAAGGGGCCACTCGTCGACGACGAGTCAAAGACCCGCGAAGAGGTGGAGACGAGCGTCGCGGACCGCGAGACGATGGACGCGATTTTAGCGAAGCTCGACTTCGAACCCGCCGCGACCGTTCGCAAGGAGCGAGAGCGATTCACGCTCGAGGGCTACACGGTCACCCTCGATTCGGTCGACGGCGTCGGTGAGTACGTCGAGGTCGAGACCGACGTCGAGGGGGAGACCGACGTCGAGGGGGAGAGTGAACTCAAAGCGGCTCGCGAGGGCGCTTACGACGTGCTCGAGCGACTGGATCTCGATCCCGACGACCAGCTCAGAACCTCGTATCTCGGCCTCCTGCTCGAGTCCGAAGAGACCGGCAGCTGACACCCCCATAACCTGCAAGCATTTTCTGGGACGTATCTGTTTCCGCAAGTTATACGAACTCGCTCCGTCAACTCCCGCCAATGAGTGAGCGGAACATCCGGATCGAGTCTATCGAGCGGCAAGCGGTCGAGGATCAGGAAGTCGAAATCGTCGAACGGAAGGGAATCGGCCACCCCGACTCCATCTGCGACGGGATCGCCGAGAGCGTCGCGGGGGCGCTCGCACGCGAGTATCTCGAGCGAGTCGGCGAAGTGCTCCACTTCAATACCGACGAGACGCAACTCGTCGCCGGCGAAGCGGCACCCGCCTTCGGCGGCGGCGAGGTCGTCGACCCCATCTACCTGCTGATCGTCGGCCGCGCGACCAAACACTACGAGGGTCAAACGATCCCCGCCGAGACCATCGCGCTGCGGGCCGCCCGCGAGTACCTCGAGGAGAACATCCCCCAGCTGACCGTCGGCGAAGACGTCGTCGTCGACGTGAAACTCGGCGAGGGAAGCGGCGATCTGCAGGAGGTCTTCGGCGAAGACGAGGTTAGCGTCCCGATGGCCAACGACACGAGTTTCGGCGTCGGCCACGCGCCGCTGACCGAGACGGAGGAGATCGTCCTCGAGGCCGAGCGACGACTGAACGGCGAGTACGCGGCCGAGAACCCGGCGCTCGGGCCGGACGTGAAGATCATGGGCAAGCGCGAGGGGGAGGAGATCGACGTCACCGTCGCCGCGGCGATGGTCGACGAGTACATCCCGAACATGGACGGCTACGTCGAGGCAGTCGAGTCGGTCCGGGAGTTCGTCGACGGCGTCGCGCGCGAGCACACGGACCGCGCGGTCAACGTCCACGTCAACACGGCCGACGACTACGACGAGGGCTCGATCTACCTCACCGTCACCGGCACCTCCGCCGAACAGGGCGACGACGGCTCCGTCGGTCGGGGCAATCGCGCCAACGGACTCATCACGCCCAACCGCTCGATGTCGATGGAGGCCACCAGCGGGAAGAACCCGGTCAACCACATCGGGAAGATCTACAATCTGCTCTCGACGCAGATCGCCGAGGAGGTCGTGGGCGACGTCGACGGGATCCGCGACCTGCGCGTGCGCCTCCTCTCCCAGATCGGCCGCCCCATCGACCGGCCACACGTCGCCGACGTGCACGTCGTCACGGACGACGGCGTCGCGGTCTCGGACGTCCAGGCCGACGTCGAAGCGATCGTCGACCGAGAACTCGCCGACGTCACCGAGATCACCCGCAGCGTGATCGAGGGCGAGCTCTCGACGTTCTGAGCGGCGATCGGACGGACTTTTTCTCGAGTGAGCCGTGATGTCTCGAGACCAACGAGCGTCGCCGCGAGTCAGTGACGGAACCGGCACAGCACGTGTGCCGTCGGAATAGTCAAAAGCCGCCCCCGTGTACGGCGTTACGAATCGAAATACGTAGTGAGTTCCGATGGCTGACTCGAGTTCGAGATCGACCGAACGTCCCGTCGTCTACGCCGTCGTCGCGAGCACCTTCTTCGTCGGCTTCGGCGGCGGCGTCGTCTTCCCGATCCTGCCGAACCTCGGCGAGGTGCTGGGTATTTCGGCGTTCATGGTCGGCGTCATCCTCTCGGCGAACCGCTGGACCCGGCTGGTCGCGAACGGGCCGGCGGGCGTGCTCGTCGATCGGATCGGGACCCGGAAACCGTTCGTCGCCGGGCTAGCGATCGAGGGGCTCGCGACGTTCGGCTACGTGATCGCGATCGAGTCCGCGCTGCCGGAACTCTGGTTCGTCGTCGCGCGAGTCACGTGGGGGATCGGCAGTTCGCTCGTGTTCGCGACGGCCTACACCATCACCGCCGACGTCAGCGAGGCCAGCTCGCGGGGAACGAGCATGGGCATCGTCCGGGCCGGGATCACGTTCGGTTTCCCCGCCGGGATGGTGCTGGGCGGCATCGTCAGCGAGGTCTACAGCAACGTGGCAGCGTTCGTCCTCGCGGCCTCCTTCGCCGGCCTCGCGAGCGTCATCGCCTACTTCATCGTCCCCGAGACTCACGTCGAGTCGGTCGACTCGTCGATCAGCCCCTGGGACTTCGAGACGACGCTGCCCGCGCTCACCGTCGGCTTAGTCAACTTCGGGCTCTACTTCGCGTACATCGGCGTCCTCTTCTCGACGCTCGTCCTCTACCTCGAGGTCGAGTCGCTGACGCTCTCGCTCGAGTTCGCGGGCTACGGCATCGAGTACGGCGAACAGGGGACGTCCGGACTGTTGATGGCAGTTTCCGCCCTCTCCGGCGCGGTCTTCACCATTTCGGGCGGGAAGATCAGCGATACCGTCGGCGCTCGCATGCCGGTCTTGCTCGCCTTCCTCGCGACCAGCTGTACCGGATTCGTCGTTCTCACGGTCGCGCCCTCGTTCGGAGCCGTAATCCTCGCGTGCGGGCTGATCGGTGCGGGGCAAGGCGGCGTCGGCGGCCCGCTGACGGCGCTGCTCGCGGACCTCACGCCCGAGGACCGCATGGGCAGAGCGATGGGGACGAACAACATCTTCGGCGACGTCGGCGGCGGCCTCGGTCCGCTGATCTCACTGCCCTTCGCCAACGCGGTCGGCTACGACGTGCTGTACGCGCTCAGCGCGATCGTTCCGCTGCTGGCCGGCGCGATTCTCGTCGCCGGAATTTACAGCTACACGGGGAGTCTGAGTCCGACGGTCGAGGAATCCGCCGTCTGAGACGCGCTCCGTGGCGGCTCGAGCCCGATTCTCCCCTCGTAACCCCCTTATAGCCGCGGCCGACTATCACAGTCCATGCACCCGCCGGGAGCCGACACCGTCCTCGTCCGTCACGGGGACGTCAACACCAAGTCAAACAGGGTCAAGCGGTACATGGAGGGGCTCCTCGCGGAGAACCTCGAGGCCCTCCTCGCCGACCGATCGATTCCCGGCGAGGTCGAGCGCCGGTGGAATCGGCCGCTGATTCACACGAGCGAGGACGCCGTCGAGGCGGCGACCGCGGCCGCGGCGGACACCTTCGGCGTGGTCTCCGCGAGTCCCGCCCTGACCGTCAGCATCGAAAAGACACAGATTCTCGAAGCGCTCGTGGAGACCGCTCGCGAGCACTACGACGGCGGGACGTTCGCGGTCGACGCGCGTCGGTCGGACAAGACGCTTCCCTACGACAGCGAGGAGCTGGCCCGCGAGGCCGGCACCGCTATCTGGGAGACCGTCGCGGACGAGTTCGAGCCGGAAGTCGACCTCGACGATCCGGATCTCACGTTCGGCGTCGAGGTGCGCGAGGACGTGGCGTTCGTCTACCTCGAGCACGTCGCCGGCCCCGGCGGCCTCCCGCTTGGCTCGCAAGAACCGGTCATCGCGCTGGTCAGCGGCGGCATCGACTCGCCCGTCGCGGCCTACGAGATGATGAAACGCGGGAGTCCCATCATCCCAGCCTACGTCGACCTCGGCGACTACGGCGGGATCGACCACGAGGCGCGCGCGCTCGAGACGGTTCGGATCCTCTCCGAGTACGCGCCGAACTTCGGCATGCAGGTCTACGAGATTCCCGGCGGCGAGACCGTCGATCTCCTCGTCGGCGAGATGGAGCAGGGCCGAATGCTCTCCCTGCGGCGCTTTTTCTATCGCGCCGCCGAGACGCTGGCCGAGCGCGTCGACGCGGACGGCATCGTCACCGGCGAGGCCGCCGGCCAGAAGTCCAGCCAGACCGTCCGGAATCTCGGCGTCACCAGCCGCGCGACCAGACTGCCGATCCACCGCCCCCTCCTCACCCGCGACAAACAGTACATCGTCGCCCAGGCCCGCGAGATCGGCACCTATACCGACTCGACCATGGACGCCGGCTGCAACCGGGTCACCCCCGATCAGGTCGAAACCAACGCCCGCCTCGAGCCGCTGCTCGCCGCGGAGCCGGACGACCTGCTCGAGCGCGCGGAAGAGGCGGCGAAGAACGCGACACTGGTCGAACCCTAACGATTGCGACTCAGCATCTTCCCCGCGGCTCGTCGCTGATTCGGCCTAGCCACCGCCGGGCGGGACTGAAAGGGGCTGGCTCCCTCGAGGAAGACGGGCGACGCAAGCACTGTCCGAACGAAGTGAGGACAGCGCACAGCGAGCCCCTCGACTCGAGAGAGCCAGGGGCTTTCGTCATCGCTGTCGTCGCGGCGGAATTCGCGTTTTGAACGTGAAATCTTCCAAGAAACTCGTCTAGAAGCCGAAACCGACATTACACCGTCGCACCCACCACAATATAGTGACCCGCGTCTGTCTCGTCGGCGAGGCCGGGAGCAATCTCCAGTACGAACTGCTCTCCCGGGAGACGTCCCGCGAGGCCCTCGCGACGTACGACCTCGAGCGGCCGTTCGAGAACTCGCTCGCCGTCCGGACGGTCAGCGTCGGGGCTGCCGTCTCGCTGCTGAACGATCTCAACTGGTATCTCACGCGGTTCGTCGACGAGGCGCTCGTCCGGGAACCGAGCATCAGCGACGCGGAGTGGCTCTCGCGGCCGCTGGCCGAACGGCTCCGAAACGGCGAGACCGAGCCGGCGGAGACGGCCGAGTTCTGCAAGATCTACGGCCTCGAGCGGATCGACGCGGGAGACGAATCGGCCGGCGACGACGTAGCGGATGCGAATCCGGGTCCCGGCTCGACTGAGATGAGCGACGCTACCAGCGGGGACGAACGCCGGGGACCTGACGACGCGGACGACTCGAGCGAAGCCGGTCGGGTGAGAACCGCCGAACCGACCCATCGGCTCGTCGAACCGCTGTACGTTCGCCGGACCGGCGGCGACCTGCCCGAGTACGATCTCAGAGACGTCGAAGACACCCTCGTCGTCCGCCTGACCGAAGCCGAATATTCGCCGTGAGTCGGTTCTCGAGGCGCAACGAGCCCGTTACCAGTAGATGGTAGCGCGATTTCTTTGTTCGGATTCTCTCTGAAAATCTCGTTCAGTACAGGTGGGAGACGTAACACTCGGTATAACCATCTTTCAATTGTGTAACATTTATTGCGCTGGAAGTGTTGGTTTGAACAGATGGATTCAGACTGGGCGGCCATCCCACTTGGATTTCTTGTTGTAGTGCTTCTTGTCGGGTTTGGCGTATTCATACTGTTTCACGTAGTGCCAGATGAGCAGACAGAAGGTGAGGTGCATATTGATGCCTATCCAGACGGTCCCGAGAAACCACTCCCTTTGAATTCCTCGAACGTCGTGGACTACTCGGTTACTTACGAGGAGCGCCTGTTCTATAACGATCTCCTCGCGAGTCGTAACCACAGTTTCGATCTCGAGGAAAGAGTGATAGCCAACTGTACCGCTATCTCAGTCTCAAACAGTAGTACAGACGCGTTCCGTGTCGGTTTAGAGTGTCGAGGAGGGATTCCCGTCGTCGAATCGTCATGGTCTGAACCGGGGGAGTACGCGTATTCAGAATCGGAGGAGTTCACGTACTCAGTCGCCCACCGTATAACGAATAACACGACACAACAGACCGACATTCAGAATTACCCTTTTGGAACGGATAGAGGATTCAGTGAATTTGCTAACGAGAGTAGTGGGTGATCAGTTCCGATATTCAGAGTCGGACACGAAGTTCGCGGTGAATACGCATCTGTCGTTACTAAATCATCAGCTTCATTCTCTTGTCTAATTCCGAATGAAGTAATCGTATTACTACCTACTGTTGCCCGGTTAACTGTCGCTACCGCTGCCTGACGCCGAATCGGCGCTCGTGCTCTCGGAGGCGGACGCGCTGTCGCTGGCCATCGAGACGCTCGAGGTACTGCCGTCGTGACCGACGATTGTCGCCGAGATGGTCGTCAGCGGTTCCGACTCGAACGTCACCCGAACCAGGCGGCCGACGGTCGCGATCGACTGGGCGCAGACCTCGTCCTCGGCCGACGTGTCACGGACCGTGGCCGCGAGGACGAGTTCGTCGGTTCCGCCGTCGTCACCTCCCTCGTCGCTTTCGTCGTCGCCGTCCGTACCGGTGTCATCCTCGCCGTCGCGCTCGACGACGTCGATGGACTCGAGAACCATCTCGTGGCACGGATTCGGCACATCGTCCTCGAGCGAAACCAGGATCGACGTCTCGAAGTCGATTCCGTCGACGAATTCGGCGACCGGATCGGCGTCGGATAGCGACCGGTCCTCGAGCCAGCCCGCGGCGTCGTCGGCGTCCCGTACGAGTTCCACGTGGGATACCGTCGACCCCGTGGCGTACTGGTATGGCTGCGCCTGGTAGTCGGTCACTCCGTCCGGAAGGTCCTCGGATTCGCCGTCGGTCGACTCGGGATCGGTGTCCGCCGACGGCGAGCCCTCGTCGCCGTCGTTCCGGTCGTCATCGTCGTCGGCCGGACTTCCGGATCCGTCGGCGATACAGCCCGCCGAGAGACCGATCACCGTTGCAGTGCTACACAGCAATGTCCGTCTGGAGGGACGTGTCATCGTACCTGAGCGTACGAACGGGGTGGTAAAGGCGGTTCGGCTAGGTGAAAGAACTCTTTTCGTCAACTGCGATTCCGCGAGCGCCTCGTCCGCTCCCCGCTCAGTCGAAGAGGCCGGTCGAGAGGTAGCGTTCGCCGCTGTCCCAGAAGACGGTGACGACCAGCGGGCAGTCCTCGGCCGCCCGACCGCCGTCGGTTTCGGGCGAGGCCGGTTCGCCGCCGTCGTCGAACGCGGTCGGCACCTCGGGACAGTCCACGCTGGGATCGGCGATCTCTCGAGCGATGCGCTGGGAGACGAGACTCGTCGCGCCGCTGGACTGTCCCACGAGGACGCCCTCCTCGCGCGCGAGGCGGCGACACTCGTCTTCGGCGTCCTCGAGTCCGACCGTCTCGACGCGGTCGAGCAGGTCGAGATCGAGATTGTCGCTGATGAATCCGGGGCCCATGCCCTGGAACTCGTCTTTGCCGGCCTCGCCGGTCGAGAGGACGGCGTTTTTGGCCGGCTCGACGGCGACGATCTCCATCTCGGGGAACTCCTCGCGGAGCCGGCGGCCGGTGCCCGAGATCGTGCCGCCGGTGCCGACGCCCGCCACGAAGGCGTCGATCTCGCGGTCGCCGACCTGCTCGACGATCTCCTCGCCGGTCGTCTTGTAGTGCGCGTCGGGGTTGGCCGGGTTCTCGAACTGCCCGAGTTGGATCGCACCCTCCGCCTCGAGTTCGTCGGCGCGAGCGCGGGCGTCGGCCATTTCGCCGTCGACCAGCTCGAGGTCGGCCCCGTAGGCGGCCATGATCTGCCGGCGTTCCTTCGACTTGTCCGACGGCATGACGATCGTCAGATCGTAGCCGCGAGCGGCGGCGACGAGTGCGAGGCCGATGCCGGTGTTGCCGCTGGTCGGTTCCACGAGCGAGTCGCCGGGTTCGATCAGGCCGTCGCGCTCGGCCGCCCGGATCATCTCGCGGGCCGGCCGGTCCTTGGCCGAGCCGCCGGGGTTGAACGATTCGATCTTCGCGGCGACCGTCACGCCCTCCGGCGAGTCGACCTGGACGAGCGGCGAACCGATGGTGTCCAGGATACTCCCTTTCATTGGACCGTCATAGGGAACCGAGACGTAAACCCGTACTGGACTCAGGCAGGACGTGCCGGCTAGTTGATCGACCTACAGCTAGTTGAAGCGCAGACCGCCAAACCGCGAACAACTCGAAAGGCCCGCCCCGCGGTGGTCGGTCGACCGAGTGCGAGCAACGCCGGACGGACGTTCGAGCGACGGTGCTACCAGAAACACCGCGGTTAAGCCCGCCGGGACGTAAGCCGTGCGTATGAGTCTCGAGACCATGCGGCCGAACCCCACGTGGGACGCGGCGTCCTACGAGGAGGCGGTCGACACGCTCGCAGCACACAACGACGAACTGGTGTACAAGATCTGGGGCGGCGACTGGTGCAAGGACTGTCGCGCACTGCTGCCGGACTTCGGCGCGGCGCTCGAGGCCGCCGAGGTGCCCGACGAGCGCATCGAGGAGTACGCCCTCGACGAGGACAAGCAGGGCCCCGGCGTCGAGGAGTACGACATCGAACTCATCCCGACGGTCGTCGTCGAGCGCGCGCCCGCCGGCGCGGACGGAGACGAGGGCGACGAGATCACCCGCTTCGTCGAGGAGGAGGACGTGCCGCCGGCGGTCTGGCTGGCCGACGAGATCCAAACCGCGCTCGAGTCGGCGTAGGTCGATCGGCCCGAACGGCGAAGGTGGCCAGCGGGCAACCCGAGACGCTCAGATCGGATTGATCGGCCGTTTCTTCGGCGGCCAGTCGTCCTCGTGGGGTTCGTCGGCTCGAGCGAACGCTCGGACGATCCGGTCGCGGGTGTCTTCGGGCTGGACGACGCCGTCGGTTCCGACGCGGGAGGCCGCTCGGACGGCGTCGGTTCGGTTCTTGAACTTCTCGATCAGTTCCGCACGCCGGGCCTCGGGGTCGTCTGCGGACTCGATCTCTCGGCGGTACGCGATGTCGACGGCCCCCTCGATGCCCATGGCGGCGACTTCGGCCGTCGGCCACAGGACCGTCAGCTCCGAGTCGAGCGAGCGGCCGCCGCCCATCGCCACGTAGCCGAAGCCGTAGCCGCGTCTGAGGACGACGTTGGCGATCGGGATCGTCGCGCGAGCGAGTTCGAAGGGGAGCTTCGCGGAGTGACGGGCGATCCCCTCGCGCTCCGAGTCCGGGCCGGGCAGGATTCCGGGGACGTCGGACAGCGTGAGGATCGGAAGCCCGTAGGCGTCGCAGACCGCCGCGAAGTGGGCGGCTTTCTCCGACGCGCCCGTATCGATGGTCCCCGCCTTGATCCGCGGATTGTTGGCGATGACGCCGATCGGCTCGCCCTCGAGGCGAGCGAAGGCGGTAACGATGTTCCGCGCGTAGGTCGGTTTCAGTTCGAACACCGAGTCCCGGTCGACGATCCCCTCGATGATCGCGTCGATATCGTACCCCTTGCGCGGGCTCGAAGGGATGATCTCTCGCAACTGCTCGCCGTCGACGGCCGGCGCTCGCGAGTCTGCCGATGGCGGCTCTCGGCGAGCGTTTCGCGGCAGGTACGAGAGGAACGTCCGGATCGCGTCGAGGCAGGCCTCGTCGTCCTTGCAGGCGAGGTCGGCCATGCCGGTCTCGGTCGTCTGAAACCGCGCGCTGCCGAGTTCCTCCTTGGTGCCGTCGACGCCGAGTGCGGCCTCGACGAGCGACGGACCGGCGACCCCCATCGTTCCCGTCCCCTCGACGATCGGGACGAAGTCCGACAGCGCCGCGAAGTTGGTCGGCGCAGCGAAGGCCGGCCCCATCATCGCCGAGACGACCGGGACCCACCCGGAGAGGGCGGTCTGGCGCTTCGAAAAGCCGTTGTCGCCGCGAGCGAAGGGGGCGGCGTCGAGTCCCTCCTGAATGCGGTGACCGCCGCCGTCGTGGAGCATGATCAGCGGCAGCCCCCGGTCGAGGGCGCGCTCGGTGACCCGCGCCATCTTTCGGCCGCCGGCGTGGCCGATCGAGCCGCCCTTGACCGTGAAATCGGTGGCGATCAGCGCGACCGAGCGGCCGTCGATCTCTCCGTAGCACGTAACGACGCCGTCGGAGGGGGCGTCCTCGCGCTCCCAGTCGGTCGTCTCGGGCGTCGTCGGCATCGGCGACGCGAGACGGCCGACCTCATCGAACGTCCCTTCGTCGAGCAGGTAATCGACGCGCTCTCTGGCGGTTAGCTTCCCGAGGTCGCGCTGGCGCGCGACGGCCTCCTCGCGTGCCTCGTCGGAGAGCGACCGCTTCGCGTCGGCGACCTCCTCGAACGGATCGTCGCTCATTCGAAACGCGCCTCCCGGAGTCCGAACGTCCGCGTCTCGTTCGTCTCCGTCTGCAATCCGTCTCCGGCGGGCATCTCGTCAGTTCGTCCGAAGCCGGGGAGTCGAATCGAGAACTGATCGTCGCTCGCGCTTCCCTCGGTCGGCCGATCGTCGAACGTGGTAGCCATCGTTTTCGAGGAGTTGGTTAACTACGTACAAGAAATCCCGAGAAGCGGTAACATTGTTCTCGAACGGCAGAGTGAGCGCTAACAATAGACGTATCGCGTCGAGAACGCGTGAGACCGTCGCTCACGTCGCAGTTCGAACGCTCCGTCTCGAGGCGAGCGCCGGCGGCTCCGCGGACTGGGGCCGGTTCGGCGGCAGGTTCAGAACGGCGCGTCCGACTCGTCGTCCATGCTCTCGCCCGAATCGTCGAGCCACTCGAGCGCCTCCTCGACGACGTGCGTCGGCGGCGAACACGTCCGATCGCGGCAGACGTACAGCGTCGGCTCGCCGTCGCGGGCCTCGCGTCCGGCCCAGATGGGGGGTGCGTCTTCGAGCCCCAGCGTCTCGAGCCACACTTCGAGTCCGTCCTCGGTCGGTGGCCGCAGCGCGAACATTCGGTCGGGGAAGTACCGCGACGCGAACCCGTCGCGCCACGCTTCGGGGAGTTCCGCCGCAGCGATCGTTACCTCGAGCGCTCCAGACTCGAGTCGATCGGCGGCGAGACAGAGCGTCGCGTGTTCGAGCGCGTTCGCTTCGATGGTATTCGCGTGGGTCTCGAGGACCGTGGCCGCGATCCCCTCGAAGTCCTCAGCAGCGAACTCGTCGAGCGCGAGCAGCGTCTCGAGCGCCACGCCGGTCGCGGAGGGCGTCGACTGGTCGCCCAGCTCCTGGGGCCGCGTCACGAGCGACTCGCCGCTCTCGGGCGTGAAGTAAAGCGTTCCGCGCTCCGCGTCCCAGAACTCGGTCTCGATGACGCGGGCCAACTCGAGCGCAAACGCGAGGTGGTCGACCTCGCCGGTGGTCTGGTAGCAGTCGAACGCGCCGCGCGCGAGGAACGCGTAGTCCTCGAGGTAACCGTCGACTTTGACGTCTTCATCTTTGTACCGCCGCGAGAGCCGCCGTTCGTCCTCGTCCCAGAGCCGATCCCGTACGAACTCGAGGGCGTCGACGGCGGTCTCGGCGTACTCGCCCTCGCCGAGCACCAGCGCGGCCTCGGCGTAGGTGGAGATCAGCAATCCGTTCCAGCCCGCGAGCACCTTCTCGTCGCGGTCGGGTCGCGGCCGCTCCTCGCGGGCCTCGAACAGCTGCTGGCGGGCCGACTCGAGTCGCTTCAGAATCTCGGCCCCCTCGAGATCGAACTGTCCGGCGAGTTCCGACACCCGCGCCACGCGATTCGGCTGGCTCCGCCCCTCGAAGTTCCCCGACTCCGTGACGTCGTAGCGCGCACAGAAGAGGGCGGCGTCGGTCTCGTCCTCGACGATATCGTGAACTTCCGCGGGCGTCCAGACGTAGAACGCGCCCTCCTCGCGCTCGCCGGTTTCGGGGTCCTCGCTCTGGGCGTCCAGCGTGCTGAAGAAACCGCCCTCGTCGTGGGTCAGCTCCCGATCGACGAACGAGAGGGTATCAGCGACGATCTCGGCGTAGCGATCCTCGCCGGTGAGCTGGTAGCCCGAGAGGAACGCCCGCGGAATCTCGGCGTTGTCGTACAACATCTTCTCGAAGTGCGGGACCGTCCAGTCCCGGTCGACGCAGTAACGGTGGAAGCCGCCGCCGACGTGATCGTAGAGCCCGCCCACGGACATCGCGTCGAGGGTCTCCTCGAGCACCTCGAGATACTCCTCGCGGCCGGTTCGGTCGTACGCTCGAGCGAGGACGCGCAGCCGCGATGGCTGGGGAAACTTCGGCCCGCCGGAGCCGAAGCCGCCGTGCTGGCGGTCGGCGCTGCGCAGAATCGCGTCCGCGGCCGTCTCGAGGACCTCGCTCGAGGGTGGCTCCGGGCTGGCACCGGCCTCGGTGCCGGCTCCCGCCGCGTCCGGGGTCTCCTCGAGTCGATCTTTCGCCGCGTCGGTCCACTGCTGTGCGCGGTGTTCCATCTCCTCGCGGTCGTCCTCGCTCGCCCAGGAGTCCCCGATTCGCTCGCAGAGGTCGAGGAAGCCGGGCTGGCCCTGCTTGCCCTCTCGCGGGAAGTAGGTCCCGACGAAGAAGGGCTTCCCCTCGGGGGTGAGCCAGGCCGAGAGCGGCCAGCCGCCCCGCCCGGTCACGAGCTGGCAGACGGTCATGTAGATGCTGTCGACGTCCGGTCGCTCCTCGCGGTCGACCTTGATCGGGACGAAATTCTCGTTGAGCACCTCGGCGACCGCCTCGTCCTCGAAGCTCTCGTCTTCCATGACGTGACACCAGTGACACGCCGAGTAGCCGATCGAGAGGAAGATCGGCACGTCCCGCTCTTTGGCGGCCTCGAGTGCCTGCTCGTCCCAGGGCTGCCAGTTGACGGGGTTGTCCGCGTGCTGGCGCAGATAGGGGCTTTCCTCCTCCTCGAGCCGGTTGCGCCGGGTCGGATCGTTCATGAACGGACCTACGGCCACCGCGGCTAAAAGCAACGGGTGATCCGGAGGCGACCGCTCTACCGGTTCCCCGAGCGGGGGCGGTGACCGATCTCGAAAAATGAACCGCGACGAACGAGTTATCCGAGATCCGTTTCGACGAGGTTCAGTGCCGAGTTTCGGAACGATGCCTCTTCGCTCATCGATCCGCTGTCGCCGGCGCTCAGATCCGCGTCCTCCGCGAAGAGGAGTCCGAGTATCGAGGCGTCTTCGCCGGAATCGTACCGGATGATGTAGCCGTCCCAGTCGTCCGGCGTCTCGAACGTCGTCTGGTTGGCCCCCTCGGTGGCGGATCGCAGGACGTTGGACACCGTCTGCGCCTCGAGCTCGGAGACGACATCGAAGTTCATACCGGCCAAGTAGTCGTCGCCGAACAGCACGATCTCTTCGTCGTCCTGCGCGGTCGCAGTGCCGGCGGTCACGCCGGTGCCGAGCGCCAGTGCAGTGGCAGCGATGGTCCCCCGCTTCGCGAGCGATCGCGTCGAATCGTCCGTTTTTCCAGTCATATGAGTCACGTACCCGCGTCGGGCCAGTGACGATGGCGGAACGAATCGCATAAGCGACCGCGATCGTTTCCTCGACTCGAGGCGATCAATCTGCGGGTATCGGGGGACAACTCGCTATTCAGGGTCGTTCACCGCCGTCTCCTCGGTTTCTCAAAAAGGCGGGGAAAGATGCCGTTTTCCCGGGAACGATCTCGGTACGCTCGACCGATATCGCCGCCGTCGTAATCGTTTGGAGGGTATCACGCGACGTTCCCTCTGGGGGTGATCCTCACCGCGGCTCCGCGAACGCGGTGAAACGGGGAGCGGTTAGTTACCGCCAGCGGTTTCGTTGCCGCCGCCGTTGCCGCCAGCGGTTTCGTTGCCGCCGCCGTTACCACCGCCATTGCCACCGCCGGTTTCGCCGGGAGTTGCCTCAACCAGGCTCAGCTCGGCGTTACGGAACTGTCCGTCCGCACCCATCGTCTCGCTGTCACCGGCGCTGAGATCGACGTCCTCGGTCATCAGGAATCCCAGCGATGCGGCGGATCCGCCCACGTCGTAGTTGATGATGTAGACGTCCCAGTCGTCCGGAGTGTCGAACTCATCTTCCAGACCGACCTCACTGAACAATTCGTCCTTCGTTCCGTCGTTCAGCGCTGAGGCGACGGTGAAGTCGACCCCCGGCTCATAGTCGTCTCCGAAGACGACAACGCTACCGCCGTCCTGAGCGGCTGCGGTGCCCGCGCCTGCGGTTCCGAGCGCTACCGCGCCCGCAGTGAGCGCGCCTTTTTTCATGAACGATCGCCGCGAGTCGCCGAATAGTCCGCTATCTGTTTCGTCTGTCATATCTCTCACTTGTCCCCGCTTCGGGGCAGACATCTCTTGATCGAATTTTCGCATAAGTGACGGCTATCGTTTCACCGTCCAGAACGAATTGTAATCGAGAGAACGCCTTCTTAGGGACTCCTACAGCCCCTTATCGGATATCTGTGCCAATATAGTTCGACCTATCAACAACGATTGTTTATCGGTCACGTTGGGTATCACGGTCCGCGTTTCGATTTCGTTAATTTTGTCACAATTCGAGAAGGTACGCGACCGCCGACACGCCCACCGGGAGATCGACGGGACCGAGTTCCGTCGTCCAGTCGAGAGCCATCGTTCATCGAGAGCGTCGCCTTCGAGGCTATTCGAGCGGTGAAACAGTTGATTTCCTCGGACTGTTCACCGGGAAGTGACTACTGAAAACCGATCACGTGTCGCGACTGTCCGAGACGCTGTCCGAGAACTCCGATACCCGTCGTCGGCCTTCAGCGCTACCGACGATCGGGTTCAATCGGTTCTCGGCCCCGTTTCTCTCTCCCGCCGCGCGTCGGTACCGGTCGAGAGGCGTCTCGTCTCGAACTATCGGCCGTTTCGGATGCGTACCGCAAACGATCGATTTCGTTGTTGAAACCGGAACAGGATTCGGTCGGTCCCCGTTCCGGCGAACGCCTGCCACGAGTGCGACATCGTCGCGCTCGATTCGAGTTCGTCCTTATTCCGTTAGCAGGCGGCGGAGCACGAGGTGAAGCACGCCGCCGTTCTCGACGTACTCGACCGCCGCGGGCGTACCGACCTGCGCGGTCACGTCGAACTCGGTCGTCTCACCCGCATCGTCTTCCGCGACGACGGTGAGGTCGGCGTTGGGCTCGAGGCCGTCGTCGAGCCCGCGAATGTCGAACGTTTCGGTCCCGTCGAGGCCGAGTTCCTCCCAGCCCTCGCCCTCGGCGAACTGCAGGGGCAGGACGCCCATGCCGAGGAGGTTGTCGCGGTAGATGCGCTCGTAGCTCTGGCCGATCGTCGCGCGGATGCCCAGCAGGTCGGTCCCTTTAGCCGCCCAGTCGCGACTCGAGCCGGTGCCGAGTTCCTCGCCGGCCATGACGATGAGCGGGGTGTCGTCCTCGCGGTAGCGCTCGCTCGCCTCGAAGACGGTGGTCTCTTCACCGGTTGGGTGGTGGATCGTATAGCCGCCCTCCGTTCCGTCCAACAGCTGGTTTTCGATGCGGACGTTCGCGAAGGTCCCGCGCATCATGACCTCGTGGTTCCCGCGCCGGGAGCCGTAGGTGTTGAACTCGTAGGGTTCGACGCCGCGTTCGCGCAGCCACTGGCCGGCGGGCAACTCCTCGCTAAACGGCCCCGCGGGGCTGATGTGGTCGGTCGTCACGGTGTCGCCGAGCGTGAGCAGACAGCGCGCGTCCGCGATGTCGGCGACGCCGGGTTCCTCGAGCGGGAAGTCCTGGAAGAACGGCGGCTCGCGGATGTACGTCGACTCGTCGTCCCAGTCGTAGACCTCGCCGGTGGGCGCGTCGAGGGCCTCCCAGCGCTCGTCGCCCTCGAAGACGCTCGCGTACTTCTCTCTAAACAACTCGGCGGAGACGTTCTCGTGGATCGTCTCTCTGACCTCCTGTGGGTCCGGCCAGACGTCCTCGAGGAAGATTTCTTCGCCGTCGTCGCTCGTGCCGATCGGCTCTTCTTCGAGGTCGATATCCATCTTGCCCGCGAGGCCGTAGGCGACGACCAGCGGCGGGCTGGCGAGGTAGTTCGCGCGGATCTTCGGGTGGATGCGCGCCTCGAAGTTGCGGTTGCCCGAGAGGACGCTCGTCGTCCAGAGGTCGTGCTCGTCGATGGCCGCCTCGATCGGCTCCGCCAGCGGGCCGGCGTTGCCGATACAGGTCGTACAGCCGTAGCCGACGACGTGGTAGCCCAGTCCCTCGAGGTCGTCGAGCAGATCGGCCTGCTCGAGGTACTCCGTGACGACCTTGCTGCCGGGTGCGAGGCTGGTCTTGACATAGTCGGGCACGTCGAGGCCCTGCTCGAGCGCGTTACGCGCGAGCAGTCCCGCGGCGACCATCACCGACGGGTTCGAGGTGTTCGTACAGCTCGTGATCGCGCTGACGAGGACCGAACCGTGGCCGATCTCGACCTCGGTGCCGTCCTCGAGCGTGACCGGAACCGTCTCGTCGAGACCGGGCTGGTCTTTGGCGACGAGTCCGCCGTCGCCTTCCGCGGCTTCATCCCGCGGGCCTCGCCCGCTCGAGTTGTCCGCGGAACTTCGCTCCGCGCTATCGATCACGCCTTCCTCCGCGAGCAGCGTCGGAAAGTGCTCGTCCAGATCGCCCATCGGAATGCGGGCGTGGGGCTTCTTGTGACCCGCGAGGCTGGGCTCGACGGAACTGAGGTCGAATTCGACTTCCTCCGTGAACTCCGGGTCGTGCTCTCCGAAGAGGCCCTGCGCCTCGAGGTATTCCTTCACGAGTTCGATGTGGTCGTCGTCGCGGCCGGTGAGCTCGAGGTAGTCGAGCGTCGCGTCGTCGACCGGGAACATGCTGATCGTCGATCCCTGCTCGGGAGCCATGTTTGCGATCGTCGCTCGGTCGGCGACCGAAAGCTGGGAGACGCCGGGGCCGTAGAACTCGACGAACTTGTCGACGACGCCGACCTGACGGAGCTTCTCGGTGATGTGGAGCACGAGGTCGGTCGCGGTCGCGCCCTCGGGGAGTTCACCGGACAGGCGGACGCCGACGACCTCGGGCAGCGTCATGGTGATCGGCTGCCCCAGAAGGGCCGCCTCGGCCTCGATGCCGCCGACGCCCCAGCCGACGACGCCGATGCCGCCGATCATGGGGGTGTGGCTGTCGGTGCCGACCAGCGTGTCGGGCAGGAGCCACTGTTCACCGTTTTCCTCGCGTGCGTGCACGACTTTGCCGAGGTGCTCGAGGTTGACCTGGTGGACGATCCCGGTTCCCGGCGGAACGACGTTGAAGTCCTCGAACGCCTGCTCCGCCCACTTGATCGCGCGATAGCGCTCCTCGTTTCGCTCGTACTCGAGTTCGACGTTCTGTTCGTACGCGTCCTCGCTACCGAAGTAGTCGACCTGCACGCTGTGGTCGATCACGAGATCGCAGGGGACCTCGGGTTCAACGACCGAGGGATCCTTGCCCGCGCGGTCCGCGGCCGATCGCAGCGCCGCGAGGTCCACGACTGCGGGAACGCCGGTCAGGTCCTGGAGAACGACGCGCGAGGGCTGGAAGGGGACCTCGACGTCGGGGACGTCCGGTTCCCACGAGGCCGCGTTTTCGACGTCCTCGGCCGAAATCATCTCGCCGTCGGCATTTCGAAGGACGGACTCGAGCAGCACCCGAACGCTCACGGGCAGTTTCTCGAGGTCACAGAGCCCTCGCTCCTCGAGGACCGTGAGGTCGGCCATCTTGTAGGTCTCGCCGTCGTGTTCGAGCTCCCGGATCGCGTCCGGGTAAGTATCTGTTACCATACCTAGCGTGAGGAGCGTGGGAATTTGAATCCATCGAGAATCGCAAGTACGGCCGGTCGAAACCCGTCATTTGTCGGCCTTCTCGGTGTCCGGTTACCGATCGCGAACGTACTCCGTGAACGCGAAGCCGTCGCGCTCGTCTCGAGCCGTCTCTGTCCACGCCTCGCGATCCCAATCGGGGAAGTACGTGTCACCGTCGGGCTCGTCGTGAACGGCGGTCACGACCAGTCGATCGAGCGCGGGAAAGAACTGATCGTAGACGGTCGCGCCGCCGGCGACGAAAATCCGCTCCGCGTCGTCGTGGCGCTCCCGCGCAACTCCATCGGCCACGTCGACGGCCTCCTCGAGCCCGCGTGCAACGACGGCGTTCTCGGGCGTCTCGAGGTCCCGACTCGTCAACACGACGGTCGTTCGCCCGGGAAGCGGTTCGCCGAGCGTCTCGAGGATGCCCTCATAGGTGACCCGGCCCATGATGACGGGGTGGTCCATCGTCTTCTCCTTGAAGTGCTGCAGGTCTTCGGGGATGTGCCAGGGCATGTCGCCGTCCTCGCCGATAACGTCGTTGTCGGCGACGGCGACGATCGCGACGAGTTCGCGGTCGGTTTCGAGGGTCGGCATCGGGTCCTCCCTCCCAGCCCGCTCCTCGGTCATTCGGCCACCGAAAACTCGAGTCCGTCGTGTGACTCGTAGCCTCGAAGCTCGACGTCCTCGTACGAGAGCTCATCGATCGAGACGTCCGCGACATCGAGCGTCGGGCGCTCGAGCGGTTCTCTCGACAGTTGCTCGAGCAGGCCGGGGACGTGATCGAGCCGTTCGTCGCCCTCGGCTTCGGCCGGCGCTTCGGACTCGAGCCACGCTCTGACGTCGAGGTAGTCCGAACGCGCGTCGGCGTCGGCCAGCCTCGACTGGAGGCGCTCGAGGTTGTCGGCGTACCAGTCGCCCCGGTCGCCGCGGCCGCAGTAGACGTGCGTGTCGACGACGGTGTGCGCGAACGTACCGGGTTCGAAGCCGGTCTGCTGCGCGATCACTTTCGTCAGGAGCGCGTAGGCCGCGATGTTGAACGGGATCCCGAGTGCGGTGTCGCCCGACCGTTGCGTGAGATGACAGTTCAGCCGGTCGCCCTGCACGTTGAAGACGAAGCTGTAGTGACAGGGCGGTAGCGTCGAGACGGCGGCGTTGGCGGGGTGCCAGGCGTTGACCACCAGCCGGCGGGAGTTCGGCGAGTCCGAGAGCGTGTCGATAATATACTGGAGCTGATCGAAGGTCTTCCGACCGTCGGCCTCCTCGGTGACCCACCGGTGAGCCGCGTCGGGCCACGTCTCGCCCTCGAGTTGCGCGTCCCCATCTGGTACCGGAAACCGACGCCAGAAGCGGCCGTAGGCCGTATCCAGCTTCCCGTCCTCGTCGGCCCAGGCGTCCCAGATCTTGGTCTCCTCGCGGAGGTCGCGGATGTGTTCCTCGCCGGAGAGATACCAGCAGACTTCGTGGAGCATCGAGTTCCAGCGGTAGCCGTCCATCTCCTTGGTCGTGAGCAGCGGATACCCCTCCCGGAGGTCGACCTCGTAGTGCTCGCTGAACGACGAAATCGTGTCGACGCCGGTCCGATTGGGCTTGTGAGTCCCCGTCGAGAGCACGGTGTCGACGAGCTCGAGGTACTGTTGCATTATCACCCTCATTCGGACGCGTATTTATGATCGTTACGTCCCGTCGATCGATCCGGACCGATATGCTAATCACCACGAACGTGCATATTTCCGCTCGAGGAAAGAGCAACGCTTACAGGTTCGTGCGTTCCGCTTTCGACCATGCGAGAGAACGTGCTGCTGATCGGGGGCGGCGGCCGCGAACACGCCATCGCCCGCGCGCTCGAGGACAGCGAGGCCGACCTGTACGCCTGCGCCGGCAACCGAAATCCCGGCATCGCCCGCATCGCGGCGGGCTTCGAGACGCTCGAGACGACGAATCCGAAAGCGGTCGTCGACTACGCCGAGGAAGTCGACGCGACTATCGCCGTCATCGGTCCGGAAGCACCGCTGGAAGCCGGCGTCGCTGACGCGCTCGAGGCCGCGGGGGTCTATCCCTTCGGGCCGAAGGAAGCCGACGCCCGCATCGAGACGGACAAGGCCTTCCAGCGCCGGTTCATGGCGGAGCACGACATTCCGGGCTGCCCCGATTTCGAGACCTTCGACGACATGGACGCGGCCTGCGACTTCATCGACGAGTACGACGGCGACCTCGCGATCAAACCCGCCGGGCTGACCGGCGGGAAGGGCGTCAAAGTCATCGGCGATCAGGTCACCGTCGAGGAGGGCAAGGAGTACATTCGCGAGTCGGACTACGACCGGATCGTCCTCGAGGAGCGACTGATCGGCGAGGAGTTCACCGTCCAGGCCTTTGTCGCCAACGGCGAGTTCCGCACCGCACCCGCAGTACAGGATCACAAGCGCGCCTATGAGGGCGACGAGGGACCGAACACCGGCGGCATGGGCAGTTACACCGACGCGACGAACGAACTGCCGTTCATGACCGAAGGCGACTACGACGAGGCGGTCTCGATCATCGAGGCCACCGTCGACGCCCTCGAGGACTACCGCGGGATCCTCTACGGCCAGTTCATGCTGACCACCACCGGCCCCCGCGTCGTCGAGTTCAACGCCCGCTTCGGCGACCCCGAGGCGATGAACACGCTGCCCGTCCTCGAGACCGACTTCCTCGAGATTCTGACCGCCGCCCGAAACGGCAACGCGCCGCCGGAGCTTGAGTTCGCCTCTCAGGCGACGGTCTGTAAGTACGCCGTGCCGGACGGGTATCCGACCGATCCCGAGGCCGGCGCGAAGGTCCAAGTCGACGAGGACAGCGCCGGGGACGCGTTGCTCTACTACGCGAGTGTCGACGAGCGCGACGACGGCATCTACACGACCACCTCGCGGTCGTTCGCGCTTGTCGGCGTCGCCGACTCGATCGCCGCGGCCGAGGAGATCGCCGAGGAGGCGCTCGCGGTCGCCGGCGAGGAGGGACTGCGCGTGCGCCACGACATCGGCAAAGCGGCCCTCATCCAGCGCCGGATCGATCACATGAACGAACTTCGCGGCGAGTGATCGCGTAACGTGGCCTCGCGGTGAGGGGAACGAAGATTCGCGGGCGCTCGCGTCACGTCGTGTGCGGGCTCTCCGAGCACCTCGAAATGCACCGACGTTCTGGACGCTCCCCGCGCTTTCCGACGAATTGTTCGGAGTGGCTTCGCTAAACCGTCGCCGTATCGGTTCCTGTCGGGACTGCGTCGCACTGACCGTCCAGCGACGATAACGTTCACATTTCTGTTAAGAACCGTGGAACGAAGTACCTCGGCGTCCCACACTCCGACCGTGACGATCGTCCGAGTCGCATCGATCTGAGTGGATTCAGATGGCAATTATCGAACCGCTCGGGCACCACGAACTGCTTCTCGTCATCGTCCAGCTCGCGCTGTTGCTCTTCGTCGCGCGAGCGGTGGGCGAGGCGTTCAGCCGGATCGGCCAGCCGACGGTCGTCGGGGAACTGCTCGCGGGCGTTCTGCTCGGTCCGTCGGTGCTCGGACTCGTCGCACCGGGCGTCTACGAGTCGCTGTTTGCGGTCTCGGAGAGCCAGTTCCACCTGCTCGAGGTCATCTCGTGGCTCGGTCTCATCATGTTGTTGATCGTCACCGGTCTCGAGACGGACGTCGATCTCATCGTCAGCAAGGGACGAACTGCGGCCATCCTCTCGCTCGGCGGGATCATCGTCCCCTTTACGACCGGATTCGCGCTGGGCTGGGTGCTTCCCGTAACGTTCATCGCTTCGCCCGACCAGCGGCTCGTATTCAGTCTCTTTATCGGGACGGCCATGAGCATCTCCGCGATCCCCGTCATCGCGAAGGTGCTCATCGAACTCGACGTCATCCGTCGCGACATCGGGCAACTGATCCTCGCCGCGGGGATGATCGACGATACGGTCGGGTGGATACTGTTGGCGATCGTCGCGGGACTCGCTCGAACCGGCGTCGTCGATATCGGATCGGTCGCGACGACCGTCTTCTCGGTGCTCGTCTTTCTCGGACTCTCGTTTACGATCGGTCGTCGGTTCGTCGCGGCACTCGTTCGCTGGGTCGGGAACGTCCTCGGAAGCGACATCGCCCTCGTATCGACGGTGATGGTGCTCGCGCTCGCGGCGGGCGCGGTCACTCAGTACGTGGGGCTCGAGGCGATTCTGGGTGCGTTCGTCGTCGGGGTTCTCGTCGGTCAGGTCAAACGCTTCACGTACGAGCTTCGGCACATCCTCGAAGTGATCACGCTCGGCGTCTTCGCGCCGCTGTTCTTCGCGATCGCCGGGCTCCGAATGGACGTCGCTGCCCTGTTCGATACGACGGTGTTCGCCGCGGGACTCGTCGTCTTCGGCGTTGCGTGTTTCGGGAAGTTCGCCGGGATCACGGGCGCGTCCCGGTTGGCCGGTCTCTCGAAGTGGGAGGGAATCACGATCGGTGGCGGCATGAACGCCCGCGGAGCGATGGAAATCATCGTCGCGACCGTCGGACTCGGCGCGGGCATCTTGACGGCGGATATGTACAGCATCATCGTCGCGGTCGCTATCGCGACTTCGCTGATCGCACCGGCGATTATGCGGTGGTCGATCCCCAAGATCGAGATGAGCGAGGGAGAGCGCGAGCGCATCGAACGCGAGGCGTTCCTCCGGAAGAGTTTCGTCAACAACCTCGGGAGAATCCTGTTGCCGACCCGGGGCGGAGCGGACAGCCGGTACGCCGCCCGTCTCCTCGAGCCGCTCGTCCGCGATCGCGAGATCGACCTGGACGTGATGTACGTGAGCGACGCGTTCGACGACTCGGACGGAACTCACAGTGGACTCTTCCAGAGGCTCCGGAATAGCCGCTTCACACCGGGGCGAGCGGAGCGCGGATCCGAGCGGAGTGCCGCCGTTTCGCCGGACGAGGCCGACCGGTTTTTCGAACCGATCGAACGCCGATTCCGCGAACGGGGTCTGCCCTCGAGAACGTTCGTTCGAACCGCTCGAGGGACCGTCGCCGACACGATCCTCGAGGAGTTGGACGCCGGCTACGATCTCGCCGTCCTCGGTGAGTCGGCCGTCGGCGACCGTCCCGACAAATCCCTATTCAGCACGACGGTCGACCGCATCATTCAGGAGACGACGTGCCCGAAGATGGTCGTCAGTACACCGTTCGCTCCGGATGCGTCGCTCGACCGGGCCGACGAGCGCATCGACCGGATCCTCCTCCCGACGGTCGGCACGGTGTCCAACCGTCACGCCGCCGAGGTCGCGTTCACCATCGCCGCGGCGGAAAACGCGCTCGTCGAAATCGTTCACGTCGTCGACGAGCCCCACTTCGACGATCGGTTCGCGACGCGACCGGACCTCTCCGAGCACGTTCGGATCGGCGAACAGCTCGTCGATCGGGAGGCGGCGTTCGGCAGACGACTCGGCGCAACGGTACTGACGAGGGTTGCGCTCTCGGAGACCCCCGAAGCGGAGATCGTCGATCTCGCCGATCGGACCGACGCCGACCTGATCGTTCTGGGATCGAACATGCGTCCGATCTCCCGGCGAGCGTTTCTCGGACACCGCGTCGAGTACGTCGTCCGGAACGCTCCGTGTCCGGTCGCGGTACTCAGTTCGCTTTGAGCGCACTTCGACGCGGACGAGCCGAGCGATGCTACGGCCCTGTTCGTGATCCGCTCGCTTCGCGTCTCGATCGATCCCGCAGCGATCTATCGGGCCGGCCGAGCGTTACGAACGGTGCGCCGCAACGCCCTCGATCGACTCGAGGAGCAATCGCGCTCCGAGATCGATCTCCCGTTCGGTCACGTCCAGCGGCGGGAGCAATCGGAGCGTCTTGTAGCCACAGCCGAGGGTCAACAGCCCCCGTTCGAACGCCCCCTCGAGCACCGCGCCTCGCCGTTCTTTCGTATCGAACTCGACGGCGAGCATCAGCCCGCGGCCGCGCACGTCGATCGCGCCGGGTGCGTCGCCGTCGGCGATGGCGTCCTCGAGTCGCGCCCGGAACTGGTCGCCTCGCTCGCGGACGTTCGCGAGCAGGTCGTCCTCGTGGATGGCATCGATCGTGAGCACGCCCTGCATGGCGGCGACGAGATCGCCCGCGCCCCACGTCGAGGAGAGTCGACTCTTCTCCGCGGGAAAGAGGTCAGAGCGCGAGATCGTCGCGCCCACGCGCAGCCCCTTCCCGCTCGTGATGACGTCCGGCGTGAGATCGAGGTGATCGACGGCCCACAGTTCGCCCGTTCGTCCGAGACCCGACTGGATCTCGTCGGCGACGATCCGGACGCCGTACTCCTCGCGCAGCGCCTCGAGGTCGCGGGCGAACTCGGGGTGGGCGACCCGGTAGCCGCCCTCGCCCTGTATCGGCTCGAGGATCAGGTAGGCGACTTCCTCGGGATCGACGACACCGCGCTCGGGGTGGAGCGCGTCGGCGACGACGTTGCCGCCGTGGCCGTCGGTCCGCCAGCGGGTTTCGTACGCCCCGTCGGTGGCGGGATACGGGACGCTGACAACGCCCGGAATTTCGGGGAAGCCGCTTCGGTGGACGGCCTTCGAGCGATTGAGCGAGAGCGCGCCCAGCGTTCGGCCGTGGAACGCGCCGTCGAAGGTGAACGCGCGGTGACCGCCCGCGGCGTAACAGATCTTGATGGCGTTCTCGACGGCCTCGGCCCCGGAGTTCGAGAGGAAGACTCGGTCCATGTCGTAGTGGTCCGTCATCGCGACCAGCCGGTCCATCAGTTGCGTGGGGCCGGGGAAATCGGGGTCGTCGGGCCGACCGCCGCCGCTGACGTAGAAATCCTGCCCCGCGATCTTCAGCGGGTCGACGAGATCGAACGCGCGGAGCTTCTCGCGGATCGTCGGATTGTTGTAGCCCAGCGGCGCGGCGGCGACGTGGCTCGTGAAATCGAGCAAGACGTTACCGTCGACGTCGGTACAGAACGGGCCGATAGCCTCGCCGCCCGCGTCCCAGACGAACTCGTAGACGTACGTGCTCGGGGCGGCGAACCGATGGTGGTAGTCGACCCACTCGCTGGCCCGATCGCCGGGGATGGTCTCTACCCGCGGTTCAGCCGTTTCTCGGTCCATACGGTGTCTTCGGTCCCCGACAGCTAAAACTACTCGAAGGTCTAGATGACGATGAGAATCGACGCGATAGCCCCGCCTAACAGCAGAATCGTGCTGTAGGCCGCGACCCGGTTTCGAAAGCCGTCGTTCGTCGACGTCGCCGCCAGCAGGGCCTTGACCACGATGCTCGAGACGGTCGCGAGCAAAATCGCGATCGTCGCCTCGGCGGCCCCGAGTTGGCCGCCGCGGTAGAGGACGACCGCCGAGGTGGTCGCGCCGGCGCTCGAGACGAAACCGCTCGCGACCGCGGTCGCGTAGAAGCCTAACGTGCCGAACCACGTCTCCGCCAGCGAGCCGAACACCAGGACGACGAGGAAGACGGCCCCGAACCCGAGCGCGTTCTTCAGTGAGAACGGGCTCTCGAGTTCCATCGGACCGGACTCGCTCCAGTCGGCGGTGAGCGCGGCGACGGCGAACGCGAGGGCGATGACGGCCCCGAGCGGGACGATCGCTTCGAGGAGGATATCGGAGCCGCTCCCGGCCGTGAAGCCGACCGCGATCGCGAGGTTTCGCGTTGCCATCGCGGCGTTCGCGAGCAAGATGGCAGCGACGGCGTAGGAGGACGCCTCGGGCCGCTGGTTGACGTGATCGAGCATCGTCCCGACGACCGCCGTCGAGGAGGCCAGCCCCCCGAAAAAGCCGGTGATCGCGATACCGCGACCGCCGTACGTGGAGACGATCGCGTAGTTGGCGATCCCGATTCCCGCCACGGCCACGACCATCAGCCAGATGACCTGGGGCTCGAGCGGGATCGTCAGCCCGGCGAACTCCACGGTCGTCTCGGCGGGGAGAATCGGGTAGATGACGAACGCGAGGATGGCGAACTCGGTCGTCGAGCGCATCTCCTGGTGGGAGAGCCCCCACGCGAACTCGTGGAGTTCTCGCTTCAACACGAGCAACAGCGACGAGAGGACGGCGACGGTGACCCCCTCGATGATGAAGCCGACGGTGACCAGCGCGCCGACCCCGTAGGCGACGAGCATCGAGACCGACGTCGTCAGCGAGAGCCCGGCGTCGTCCTCGCTCATGAGCCCCTGGACCGCGAGTAACACGCCCTGGACGATCACGAGCACGCCGCCGAGCAACAGGAGGCTCTCGCCGATGACTCCCTCGGTTTCGACGACGAGAACGGTAAAGACGGCGCCGAGTAGGCTAATCAGCGAGAACGTCCGGATTCCGGCGGACTTCTGGGACCACTCGCGTTCGAGCCCGAGAAACATCCCCAGCGCGCCCGCGAGCGCGATCCGAACGACCGTCTCATCGAGCGGCGCGTCGGCGACCTGCAGCGCGACCTCGTTCACTCCTGATCGTTCACCGCGATCGTATATAAGCGACCTGCCGACTGCGGGACGAGTCGACGGGTGGGACCGACGCCGTGAACCGGTTGGGGGCGACGGTTCGGCGGTGTCGTCGGTCGGACGACCCGAGAACGGACGGGGACGACATCACGATACTGACGGCTGCAGCTACCCCTCGGATGGGTCGGACGGCGATCACGGGAGCGACCGAACGGGGCGACCGGGCTACAGATCGACGTATTGCGTCTCCCACTCGCGGCGGGCTTCGAGTTCGCGGCGACCGCGGCGGGTGAGCGTGTAGAAGTTCGTTCGACGGTCTCGGCGGCCCTTTTCGACGAGCCCCTTGTCGACGAGGGTGTCGAGATTGGGATAGAGCCGGCCGTGATGGATCTCCTTCTCGTAGTACTGTTCGAGCTCCTCCTTGATCGCCAGTCCGTGGGGTTCGTCCTCGCCAGCGATGACGTAGAGCAAGTCACGCTGAAATCCTGTCAGGTCGTACATTGGGAAAGTACCAATCGTACTTACTGTCGAATTTTAATAAGGCTATCGGGTTGTTACGAGCGAAAGCGGGCTATTACCAGCGAGACCCGTCGTTTCGTGCGGGAGATATCCATAACGCCCGTGACGAATCAGCCGATGAATCTCCCATAATGCGGGGTTCATGTTTACAGTACATGCATTTCGTTTCGGTACGATTATACTGCGCAGAGACGCCGGTACGGGACACCGGTGAGATCGATCAGAACGAAGCCTCGTCACTACGTGGTTCGGTAGTCGAAACAGGAAAGCAGATCGCGTGGCGGAAAAATGCCACGCGATTGCTTGCCGCCCTGAATTGGTCCCCGCTGACGCTTCGGCCCTCCAAGCGAAGCGTCACGTAGAAGATTTTGTTGTGTGTACTTAAATGTAACGACAACGCGTACTCACGGTCAGCTCTCTCGGCCCCTCCGTCTTCAGATGTGTTCTTCCTCCAGTACCCAGCCCAGCGCCCGTTTGTAGTAGGTAAACATCTGCTCGACGCCGTCGTGGCGCATCTCGTCGCTCTCGAGGTGTTCTTTGATGAACTCGTACTGCTCTCGGACTTCTTCTTCGTCGCGCATACCCGTCACTATCGGCCGGCGAGACAAAAAAAACCGCCACACGTCGTCCGGTGGCACCTCGAGCGACTCGAGGCGTTCCACGGCGCGTGCGGCCGGTCGACCACTGTTTCGTCACGAAACCGAACGTTCCGTCGCGAAACGGTCACGAACGGGTCGCGGCCAGCGGTGACCGTCGCTCGGTGTACCGTCGGTCAGCAGCCGGTGATCGCTCGAGCGCGTTTCAGCGACCGTCGGCCGTCGAGCCGAGCGACCGTCGGCAATCGAATCGAGTAACCGTCGACAACCAAGACGAGCGATCGTAGCGATCGAGACAGGAACCCTCGTCCGACGGTATCACCGACGTGAAAAGAGGGGAATTTCGGCAGCGTTCGTTCGTTCGTGGCACCGGTCGCTCAGCTGAGACGGAACGCGGCTCCCGTGAGAGGAACCGGCGGAACGGTTTAGTTGCCGGTCTCGTTCGTCTCGTTGTCAGACTCGGATTCGTTGCCGGCCGCGTCGCCCTCGCCGAACGTCAGCGTCACTTCCTCGTCGTCGCCGTCGATTTCGACGTCGTCTTCGGTCTCTTCACCCTCGTTCTCGGCGGTGACGGTGTACTCGCCGTCCTCGAGTTCCTCGAATTCGACTTCGCCGTTCTCGTCGGTCTCGTCTTCCATCGGGAAGCTCTGACCGCCGTCCGTCGCGCCACCGTCGGTCGTGGTTTCGTTCTCCGATTCGTTGCCGGTGCCGCCGTCGGACTCGTTCTCGGATTCGTTACCCATTCCGCCGTCCGATTCGTTCTCCGACTCGTTGCCGACTCCGTCGGTCGACGTCTCGTTATCCGATTCGTTGCCGGTGGTACCCTCGCCCCCGCCGGTCATTCCGGCCTGCTCGAGGGTGACGGTCGCGCCCTCGACCGGGCCCTGATCGTTTTCGACGGTTACGGTCAGCGCGTACGTTTCGTCACCGCTCTCGCCGGTTTCGTTTCCGGACTCGTTCTCGGATCCGTCTTCCGGGTCCTCCGATTCGTTCCCGCCGGGACCGCTGTCGGCACAGCCGGCCAGTGCAATCGCACTCGCTGTTCCTGCCGCGGTCACGAACGATCGTCGGTTTAGTCTGTTGCGAGACATATACCTGGATAGAACGTTCCGGCTGGTCCCAATGTGGCCTGCTCCTGCAGCCCGTTAATACCCCATTGAGAGACGCTATATCGCCGATTACAGTCATCGGTATCGGGATCGTCACGGTGCGAATAACGTCCGAGACACGCGTCGCTCAGTACCGAGAGCAACCGATTTGCCGGCCAATTTCGAAGTCAAAGCGCGAATTATGATCGAAAACCGATAATTCGAGCGAACGCCGTCACTGTCTCATATAAACTTAATTACAAACTCCCCGATTCGGGTTCGGTGATCCTTTTTGTGTGCCGGTCGTAGCGACGCGCATGCAAATCCGGGGCGAGCGCGAGTGCACGGAATGTGGGACTCGCTGGTCGTACTACGAGACCGGCAGCGTGGGCTGTCCGGCCTGCGGGAGCCTGCGCAGCGTCGGGATCGACGAACGCACCGAACACACCGACATGCAGGTGGCCTTCGACCTCACCCCCGTTCGGAACGCGATCGACGAGATCGGAGCCGACGACCTCGCCGAGCGGGCCCGCGATCGCTGTCGCGAGTACGTCCGCCGCCGCGGGTTCGTCAACGCCGGCACCCTTCGGGAACTCGACGACACCTATCTCGCCGCGATCGAACTGCTCCACGTCGCCGACATCGTCGCGCGCGAAATTCGCCTCGAGGACCGCGAAGAGCTGTACTTCCTCTCGCTGCTCCGGGACGCCGATCAGGGCGAGCGCCCGCCCGCCGAGGACCTCCCGCGATCGCTGCGGGCGGCCCGCGGGCTCGCGTACGCGAACGCCGTTCGGGAGTACCGCCGCGACGTCCGGACCTGGGCCGACGATCGGGAGCTGACCGCGAGCGAACGAAGCGCGCTCGAGACCCTCGGCGAACACGTCACTCGCATCCGGATGCTCGACGGCGACGTCGATCCGCGGACCGCCGAACGCCTCGTCGCGGCGACGCGCGACCTGTCGAACGGCCTCCGCGGCGACGAGTTCGCGCTTTCGAAAGCCCGGGAGCGACTGGACGGCCTCGAGTAATTCGAACGTCCGCAGTGCTCGAGAGTCGCCGATCGCGGTCGACGGGTTCGCCCCCGGCACCGATCTGCTCGCAACCGTTTTGGCGGTGACGCGCTCGTCAGCTCGGTGGGCCGGTTTCGATCGGTGTCAGTTTCGCGTTCAATATCGGCCATTACTGACGGACTGTGTAGAATAATGGTCTATTATGGTGATTCGTTCTGAATCTTGCCACATTTATAGTTGCAGGTAGCTATTATCAGAGAGAACGCGGAGCCGCCCCGACGGGCGACGGTCGAATAGCGACGAGCACGACGGCGGCCGTCACAGACCGACCGGCTCGTGTCGTTCGCCGCGTCCGAGACGTTCGGGGAACGCCCGCTCTAGTCCACAATGTCACACGGACCATCGGAAGAACGCGCGGAACCGAGCGGCAGTCGCACAGTGAGCGAAACAGAACAGGTCGACGGCCCGGCACCGTACGTCCCCGCGGGGAGGAGCGTCGCGGAACTCACGATCAAGGCGGTCCTGATCGGGCTCGCGCTCAACGTGGTAATGTTGACCGCGAACATGTACCTCGGAATGCGCTCGGGGATGACGATCAGCGCCTCCATCCCGGCCGCGGTCATCAGCATGGGCGTTTTTTACGGGCTTCGACGGGTCGGCATCGGCGGGACGATCCTCGAGAACAACATCGTCCAGACGATGACCTCCGCGGGCGAGGCGCTGGCGGCCGGCGTGATCTTCACGATCGCCGGCGTCACGTTCCTCGATCAGCCGATCGACATCGCCGGAACCGCCGCGGTGGCGGTGCTGGGCGGCCTGCTCGGCGTCCTCTTTATGATCCCGATGCGGCGGTACCTCATCGTCGACAAACACGAGGAACTCCCCTATCCGGAGGGGACGGCGTGTGCGGACGTGCTCGAGGCCGGCTCGCGCGGCGACGAGGGCGTGAAGCTCATCTCGTTTGGCTTCCTCGTGAGCTTCGTCTACATGTGGCTGGCCAGCGGGATGGCCGCGTTCCGAACCACGATCCAGACGGCGTTTTCGGCCGGCGAGACGGACGGATTCGCTATCGGCGGCGACTTCACGCCGGCGTTGATCGGCGTCGGTTACATCATCGGTCCGCGGATCGCCGGCTACGTGTTCGGCGGCGGGCTGATCGCTTGGATGATGCTGATCCCGCTTCTCATCACGGGCGGGTTCGTTCCGGAGTCGGCCGCCGACGCGGCGCTGATGGCGCAGGCCGACGCGGTCTGGGACGAGTACATCCGTTACGTCGGTGCGGGTGCGATGATCGTCGGCGGCTTCTACGCGATTCTCTCGATGCGCGGCACGATCGTCGACGCGATCGGCACCGCTGCGGCTGAGATCCGCGGTTCCGACGGGGCCGCGACGGCGGATCCGAAGCGCACCCAGCGCGATCTCTCGATGAAGGTCGTCGTCGTCGGAGCCGTCCTCATCGCGCTCGCGTTGGTCGCCGTCCCGCAGGTACGGGTCGGGCTACTGGGCGGCTTCATCGCCGTGATCGCAGCGTTCCTCTTCGTCGCCGTCTCGGCGTATCTCGTCGGGGTCGTGGGCAGCTCCTCGAACCCCGTCTCCGGAATGGCCGTGGCGACGATCCTGATCGCCGCGCTGGCGCTTCGATCGACCGGCGTGACCGACCCCGTCGTGGTGCTGGTGACCGCGTCGGTCGTGGCGATCGCCGCGGCGGTCGCGGGCGATACCTCGCAGGATCTCAAAACGGGCTATCTCCTCGGCGCGACGCCCCGCAAACAACAGATCGCGCAAGTGATCGGGATCGCCATCTCGGCGCTGTTCGCCGGCTGGGTCCTGTACTTCTTCCACCAGGCCTACGGAATCGGCAGCGAGACCATCCCCGCCCCCCAGGCCGGGATGATGGCGCTTATCTCCGAGGGCGTCCTCACGGGCACCGCTCAGTGGGGAATGATCCTCATCGGCGCCGTCTTCGCCTTCGTCCTGATACTCATGAACGTCCCCGTCCTGCCGTTCGCCGTCGGGATCTATCTTCCGATCACCCTCGCGACGCCGATCTTCCTCGGCGGACTGCTCCGCGGCGGAATCGACAGGTACGTCGCGCGGTCGGACGACGAGGAAGGGACGCTCGCCGAACGCGCGACCTCCCGGGGACGGATCGTCGCGGCCGGACTGATCACCGGCGAGGCGATCATGGGAATCGTCATCGGCGCGCTCTACATCACCGGTACCGGCGCGTCCGGCGGTGCCCCGTTCCCCCTCGGCCTCGCCGGCGAGACGCAGGCGATCCTCGGCGTCGTCGCGCTCGTCGCGCTCGTCGGTCTCTTCACGGCCAGCGTGCTCTGGAACGCGCCCGACACGGCCGACGAAGCCGACGCATGAGCGCCCACGGGCCCACCGCGATCCCGAGGCGCGCCGCCGAAGACTGGCGGGAGACGACCGTCGACGGCGACTCGAGGGTCACGATCGTCCGGACGAAAACCCCGCGGAACCGGGTCGACGGGTTCCTGTTCGACCTCTTCGGGACGAGCAGAGAGCGCGAACTCGCGCTCGACGCCGTCGGGGCGACCGTCTGGCGCCACTGCGACGGCGACCACACCGTCGCCGAGATCGCGGCGATCGTCGCCGACGCGCACGACGACGAGCGCGTCGAACCCGTCGACGAGACCCTCGCTCACTTCCTCATGCAACTCGAGGAGCGCGGGCTGATTCGGTTCGGAAACGAGTGAGAACGGCCGATCTATCGAATCGAACCGGGCGGAAAACGGAGTGCGGCCGGCCGTCGAGAGTGATGGAACGAGCGTCTCGAGGAGTGGCTGCGCGGGGAGGTCAGGGCAACTCGACGTCGACGTCTTCCTGCAGGCTCGCGGCTGTGACCGTATTATAGAGCAACATCGCGCGGGTCATCGGGCCGACGCCGCCGGGGACGGGCGTGATCGCGCTGGCCTTCTCCTCGGCGCTCTCGAACTCGACGTCGCCGACGAGTTCGTACCCCTTCTCGGTGTCGGCATCGACGCGGTTGACGCCGACGTCGACGACGACCGTCCCCTCCTCGAGCATCGAACCGTCGATGAGTTCGGGGACGCCGACCGCCGCGACGACCACGTCCGCGCTGCGCGTCTTTTCGGCGAGATCGTCCGTTCGGGAGTGACAGACCGTCACCGTCGCGTTGCCGTCGTCGGCCTTCTGAATCAACAGATTGGCGAGCGGTTTGCCGACGATGTCCGAGCGGCCGACGATCGTCACGTCCTTGCCTTCAGTGTCGACTCCGGCTGACTCGAGCAACTTCTGTACCCCGTGTGGCGTGCAGGGTCGAAAGCGAGCGTCACCGGCGACCAGTCGGCCGACGTTCTCCGGGTGAAAGCCGTCGACGTCCTTGATCGGGTCGACGCGCCGGATCACGTCGCGGTAGTCGACGTGGTCCGGGACGGGTGCCTGGACGATGTAGCCGTGGATATCCTCGTCGTCGTTGAGATCCGCGATGGTGTCGAACAGTTCCTCGGGCGGCGCGTCGCCGTCGACGTCGACGTGGTGGCTCTCGATGCCGACCTCCTCGCAGTCGCGCTGTTTCATGTTCACGTAGGTCTGGCTCGCGGGGTCGTCGCCCATCAGCACGGTCGCCAGCCCCGGCCGCGAACCCGCGTCCGCGAGGGTCTCGATCGCATCGGTCAGGTCGTCTCGAATCTCGCTCGCGACGGCGTTGCCGTCGATGATCTCGGTCATTACTCGAGTGGGCGACCGCGAGACCCATTAATCCCCGGATTCGTGCGCAGAATCGGCCCTGAGACTGGGGCAATACACACGTTCGTGGATACATTCGTCTTAGAACCGGTCGTCGAGGAACGCCCTGATCGCGTCGTTGACCGGCGCAGCTTGCTCGAGGTTCGAGGAGTGACCCGCCGCCGGAACCCGCTCCATTTCGGCGTCGGGTAGCTCCGCGAGCATCGGCTCGGCCCGCGATGGCGGGAGCGTCGCATCCTCTTCGCCGTGGACGATGAGCGTCGGAACGTCGATCTCCGAGAGCCGATCGGTCAGGTCCTCGCGACCGAGCCACGAGTGAAGCTCGTGGTGGACGGCCTTCCCGGAATAGGTCGCCCAGCGATCGACCCACGTCTCGACGAGGTCGCGGTTCTCCTCGAGCGTCGTCTCGCCGAACAGTTCGACCGTCGATCCCTCCGCGATCTCGCGGGGCATCGGCTCGAGCACGTCCTCGTAGGGCTCCACGAGCGCGCTGTACTCTGCGCGCTCTTCGTCGGGATGGGGAGCCGCCATCGAGTCGATCAGGACGAGGCCGTCGACGCGCTGGGGGTACTCGAGGGCGAAGCGCAGCGCCATGAAGCCGCCCATCGACATGCCGGCGATGACGGCGCTCTCCTCGCCGATCCCGTCGAGCAGCGCGTCGCAGTCGTCGGCCAGATCCCACAGGTCGTACCCCGGCGCGTACCGATCCGTCCGCGCCCGCAGATCGTAGGCGACGGCCCGATACTCGTCTTTCAGGGCCTCGAGTTGGGGCGCGAACATCGTCCGATCCATCAGCGTTCCGTGCGCGAAGACGACCGGCCGGCCCTCGCCGACGTCGGTCGTCAGCGCGTCCGTTCTGGTTCGGTACATCTCCGTGGCCGTCTCGTCTACCATGCGATTCGGTAACGGGAACCGTTATGAAAAAGGTATGTCACGCGGAAGGTCGCAGTCCGTCTCACCGGACGAGAGCGTCAGCGTCGGCCCGGTCGCTCGAGCACCGACGCGGCCGCTAGCGGTTCACCCAGCTTCGGCCACGTCCCACTCGGTCGTGTCCCGTGCGTCCGTCACGACCGCCGCGTACTCGTCCAGGACCCCCTGGTACTCGGCCGTCTCGGCCGCGTCGATCAGTTTCCGGGCCTGTCGGGCGTGGATATCGCGGGCGAACGCCAGCGCCTCCGAATCGACGTCGACGGTTTCCGCCTCGAGTTCCGGCCCCAATCGCTCCGTCCAGACGTCCTCGGGCAGCAGGCAGACGGCTCGCTCGTCGACCGACAGCGGCGGGACGCCGGCGACGTGGTCGCCCGTTCCGACGAGGTCGTGGGTTTCGACGGCCTCGAGGATCCCGATCACGTCGGCTTCGGAGATGCCGTCGGCCTCGGCGAGGGCCGACTCGAGCACGTCGGGATCGATCGGCGCGTCCATCGTCTCCGGACGGGGCGTCGGATCGCCGCGCCCCTCGCGCTCGATGACCGCCTCGGCGACGGGGTCGCTTTCGTCGCCGACGTCCGGCAGCGGTTCGGCGCGATAGGCCTCCCCGTCGTCGAACCGGATCGGAATCAATCCGATCGTCTCGCCGGCCGTGATGGCGTCGAACAGCAGCGGTCGACCGGCGTCGTACGCCTCGAGCGCGATCCCCAGCCCCGCGGGCGGCTCGGCACGCACCAGCGGGTCGGGGACGGGCGCGACGATCTCGCCGTTTTCCTCGCGAAGCTCCCGCGGATAGGGCGCGTTGCCGGTCGCCGAATCCTCGATCCCGCTGACGACGAGCATCGGCTGGTCCTCGTGCTGGTCGACGTCCCAGTCGATCCGATCGCCGCTCGAGGCACCCGTGCGCTCGGCCACCGGCGTCACCTCGACCGCCAGCTTCGAGGCCGCCGTCTCGTCGGTTTCCCGGAGCTCGAGCAACCGGTCGTCGTCCAGAATGGTTCCGGTCGGACGCGTGGACATTGGCGGCGGTACGGCCAGCCGGATGAAAAAGCGCGTGCCGGCGAATGACAGGCGACGGGACGAGCGCTCGGAGCGCGAATCGAACACTGAGTCGAAGCGTACGTTCTTCTCGTCCGCGCTCTAGGAAACGACCATGGCTTCGAGATCGACGACGCGCGATTCGGTGGCCTCCCTCTCGCCGGTCGTCGGTTTCGGTCTCGTCGTGACGATCACGCTGGCCGCGGTGATCGCGGTCTGTTTACTCGCGGTCGTATTAGTCGCTTAGGAACCATCCGGGATACTCGCGCTCTGACGCGACCGCCCGCTCCGAATGGCCGCCGACCGCTTGCCAGTCGGCCCTCCTATTCGTACAGCGGGTTCTCGTCGCACAGCGTCGCGACGTCCGCGCGAACGTCCTCGATAACGGCCTCGTCCTCGGGGGAATCGACGACGCGAGCGATCAGGTCGCCGACTTTCCGGCAGTCGTCCTCGTCGAAACCGCGCGTGGTCAGCGCCGGGGTGCCGGCGCGGATCCCGCTCGGATTGAACGGCGAGCGGGTCTCGCCGGGCACCGTGTTCCCGTTGAGGACGATGCCGGCGTCCTCGAGCGCTTCTTCGGCGTCGCCGCCGGTCGTGTCGGGGTGGCTGTCGCGCAGGTCGACGAGCACGAGGTGGTTGTCGGTGCCCTCCGAGACCAGCGAGAGCCCGTTCTCGGAGAGGCTCTCGCCCAGTGCCTTCGCGTTCGCGACCGTCTGGGAGGCGTAGTCCTCGAACTCGGGCTCAAGGGCTTCCTTGAAGCCGACGGCCTTACCGGCCACGTTGTGCATGAGGGGGCCGCCCTGCCCGCCGGGGAAGACGGCGGCGTCGATGTCGTCGGCGTACGCCTCGTCGCACATGACGATGCCGCCGCGGCCGGAGCGGATGGTCTTGTGGGTCGAACCGGTGACGAAGTCGGCGATGCCGACCGGGGAGGGGTGGACGCCCGCGGCCACGAGGCCGGTGATGTGAGCGATGTCAGCGAGGTGGAGCGCGTCGACGTCGTCGGCGGCGTCCTGAATGCGTTCCCACTCGATCTCGCGGGGGTACGCGGAGTAGCCCGAGACGATGATGTCGGGATCGAACTCGGCGGCGTGGTCGGCGAGGTCGTCGTAGTCGATGTAGCCCGTTTCGGGGTCGACCTCGTACTGCTCGACCTCGTAGAGCTGGCCCGTGAAGTTCGCCGGGTGGCCGTGGCTGAGGTGGCCGCCGTGGTTCAGATCCAGCGAGAGGATCTTGTCGCCGGGCTCGAGCATCGCGAAGTAGACGGCCTGGTTGGCCTGGGTGCCCGAGTGGGGCTGAACGTTGACGTGCTCCGCGCCGAACAGCTCCGTCGCGCGGTCGATTGCTAACTCCTCGACCTCGTCGGCGAACTCGCAGCCGCCGTAGTAGCGCTCGCCGGGATAGCCCTCGGCGTACTTGTTCGTCAGGGCGCTTCCCTGGGCGTCGATGACCGCCTCGCTGGCGTGGTTCTCGCTGGCGATCATCTGTAACGTCTCTCGCTGACGGTCTACCTCGCCCTCGAGCGCGTCGGCGACGGCGGGATCGACGTCCCGAACCTGATCGTGGTTCATGTTCGAAGTGCGGTCTGGCGGCTGTATAAGTGTACCCTTCCCCGGCAAATCGAGCCACTACCGGCGGGCCGCAAGACGAGGAATCCGAACGGTTATTGGCAATAGTTTGGTACTCGGTGTCACCCCGATACAACTAACTTGCCGGAGTGACATTCAGCCAACCGAATGATCGAGTGGGCGGTAAACGGCGACACCCTCCACGCCACGGACGCCGACAACGCGGAGCTGACGGTCGACGGATCCGACCTCACCGCTGACACCTCGGATGTGGATATCCCGCGCCCCGTCGACGAGACGGTCGTCGTGACGACCGACGAACTTCGATTCCCGCACGCGGTAGTGTACGCGTTCTCGCTCGGATTCGACGAACAGTACGAGCTCGACCCCGCCGGCGAGCCGCTCGCGTTGTCGCCCGACGAGTACGTCGTCGACGTCGATACGGAGATCAAAGCGTACCTGCGGTTTTCCGGCTCGGTGCGGATCGAAAAGACCGACGACTACGAGGAGATCGTCGTCTCCTTTCCGGACCGAACCCGCGTCATTCTCGGCCTCCGCTGTCGTCACGAGTTCCCCGCGGGAACGATCACCGTCCCCGACTCCCCGTCGGCCGTCGCCGACGCGATCACGCACATGGCCGCCTCACAGAAGACGGACAATCCGGACCGATCGTATCCGACGCTTCGGGGCCACCCGTCCCTGATCGAACGCGGCGACAGCCTCGAGATTTCCGACTGCATCCGGTCTGACACGCCCGATCACGGGATCGAACTGGTCGTCCCGCCCGACTACGAGTCGCTGTTAGTCACCGCGCCGCTGGCGTACTACCTTCAGGCGACGGTCCGCACGGCAGACGAGACGCTCGGCGGTCGAACCGATTCCGGTATCGACCGACCGCGCCTCCGACTCGTCGACCGCGCGATCGAGACCGAGCTCTCGCCGATGCCCGACCTCGAGCGCGACGTCGAACGGCTGCTCCGGAAGACGTTCTTTCTCGACTGTCTCGTCCGCAACGCCGGCCCCTACGCGACGACCCTCTCGGAGCTCAGCCTGCTCGAGGCCCTCGATATCGACGCCGAGACGCTGTACGAGGCGTCACCGCAAGATCGGCTGGCGACCTACCTCGACGTGCCGTACGCGGCGATCAAGCATCGGCTCCCGGAGTGGCACCTCTCGACGTACGTCGCGCCCGAGTACCGGAGCGTCGAAACGATCCCGTTCCTGCTCGATCGGCTGAGCATGATCTACACCCCTCGGACCTCCGAACTCGAGGGGCGAGAGCTGGTCGAACGCTCGCTCGAGGATTTCTACCGGGACGGCGACTCGGACCGCGAGCGGACGAAGCGCCGCTCCGGATCCGATGCGACCAGGGCCAGCACCGGGCGGGTCGCGTCGGTTGACATCGTCAAACCCGACCTGCGGAGCGGCCGAACTCACGGCTGGCTCGCCGACGGCGTTCCGATCGACGTCTTCAAATCCGCGCCGGCGGCCTACCACAACCGCCTCGAGTTCCTCGAGCGAGAGAGCGGTTCGACCTCGATCTGCGTCGTCCTCAACGATCCGGAGATGGCCGGCGAGCACGACCACGTCGCCGAGATCTACCGTCAGCGCTCCGAGGAGCTGACGATGGACATCACCGTCGAAGAATCCCTCGAGACGGCCGAACTCGCCCGCCTCCTCGAGGACGACCACGACTTCGTCCACTACATCGGCCACTGCGAAACCGGCGGGCTCTGCTGTCCGGACGGGACGCTCGCGGCCTCGAGCCTCGACCGCTGTCGCGCGCAGACGTTTTTCCTCAACGCCTGTGGCTCCTTCTACGAGGGGCGGTCGCTGATCGAGAAGGGCAGCGTCGCCGGCGCGGTCACGGTCACCAAGGTCCTGAACGATCACGCCGTCAAGGTCGGCTCGACGTTCGCCAAACTGCTGGTCCACGGCTTCAGCATCGAACGGGCGATGGGGCTCGCACGCCGGCGCATCATGATGGGCAAGGACTACGCCGTCGTCGGCGACGGCACGCACTCGCTCACGCAGGGCGAACACGAGCCACCGACGACCGTGACGCTCGAGGAACTCGCGGACGAGGGCGACGAGGAGTATCTGCTGGGCGTCGACTGTTACTCGACCCGAGCGACCGGATCGTACTACTACCCGCACACCGAGACCAACGAGTACGCCTATCTCTGCGGGAACGAATCGACGTTCAGGCTGACCGCGCCGGAACTCGTAACGATGCTCAAAGAGACGGAAGCGTCCGTGATATACGACGGGGACATCTACTGGTCGAAAGAGCTGTGGCCCCGGTTCGATCAGTGAGCGATCCTACGGCCCGCCGTACGTACTGACGCGTTTCGCCCGCATCGTGACGCGCTGCGACGATCCGTCGGTTCGCAGTCCGGTTCGTACCCGGTCGGCTACCCAGCGTGCGATCGACCGCGGCCGGCTGTCTCGAACGTTCATACGATATCGTAATAACACGTTCCCGGTATATAATTATTCTTCGTACATGAATGCGTTACACCCTCCCGCCCAAATCATCATTTTACTGACTTCTCGACCGCTGACCGAGGCTCCCACCCTGTAAGTGTCATCGGCATTCCATCGGCGAACTAACGGGTTATGGGACAAAAATTACCGGTTCATGGGGGAGACGAGAAGTTCTGCTGTGCGAACGGCCACCAAAATTAAGTGCTACGGTCTCGATTACTTCTGTATAGGCATGACCTCGAATTTACTCAACCACCAGATTGACGATATCCTCGAGTCGGTTCTCGAGGAGGCGAGCGGCGACGTGTACATGGTCAACCCGTCGCGCGAAGCGATCGAAGAGTTCGTTTCCGTCGCGACGGCGTTCGACGACGACCTGCCGTCGGTACGCATGCTCGCCGACGAGCGGACGCTGAAAGAGATCATGGACGACTTCATCGTCGCCTCGAATGCGGCCGACCTCATCAGCGACGGCGCGCTCTCGCTGCGGACGCTCGAGCAGGCCCCCGAGAACTCGCTGCTCGTCACCGACGACCGCGTCGTCGCCGTCGTCCACGCCGGCGACCGCGTCGGCGGGCTCATCACCGACGACGAGAGCTTCGTCGACGACACCTACGACACCTACGCGGCTCGCTGGGAGGACGCGTCGGACTTCAACCTCCGGACGCCTCCGATCACGGCCGTCCGCGAAACCCTCGCCGACGAGATCAGTCCGGAGGCCGAGGCCGACTTCGCGTCGATCCTCGACTCGCTCGAGACCGCCCGCGGCGACGGCGACGGCCTCGACGAGGTCACCATTTCGCTGCTCGTCGCGGCCAAGAACGAGGCGCTGCTCTACGACATCAGCAAGTGGGGCGAGGACGTCGGGATCGCCTCCAAGGCGACGTTCTCCCGGACGAAGACCAAGCTCGAGGATATGGGCCTGATCGACACCGAGAAGGTCCCGATCGACGTCGGCCGGCCGCGCCTGCGCCTCAAGATCGGCGACGAGCGACTCAGCGAGGCCGACAACGGCCAGCTGGCGACTGTGGCGCAGTCCATACTCAACTAACGACCTTTTACGCTGCAGTCTATCGCGGTCGCGGCGTATTGCGACCGCGATGTCCCTCGGTAAAAGGTCGATCAAAAGCACTCCTCCTTCCGTTCTCTCACTCCTATTGTCGTTCGTTCACATCAGTCGTCGGCCCGCTCGCTCGGCCTTCGGCCTCGCTCGCGGTCGTATTGCTGAACCGCCTGCCCTTCCCCGGGTCGTGCGCCCTCACGTTCGTTCGGGCGCACTCCCGGCCACGCTGGTCTGGATCGCCGGTCGACTTCCATGGCGCAAACCCCAAGTCACCGCCGCGAGAGGACTCGAGTATGTACGAAGCCGTCTACGCCCACCCCGACGGGAAGAGCACGGTCGCCAGGTTCGCGAAAACGGCGGCCGACTACGGCTTCGAGGGCGTGGTCGTGCGCAATCACGCCGGTGCTCGAGCGGCGTACGACCCCGAACGGATCCGCGAGGAGTACGACATCGACGTGGTCGAGGGCGTCGAGATCCGCGCCGACGATCAACAACAGGCCAGCGGCGCGGTCGGGAACCACCGGACCACCGAAACCATCGTCGGGATCCACGGCGGGACGAACGCGCTGAACCGGTTCGCCGTCGAACAGGCGAAGGTCGACGTGCTCTCCCATCCGATGGCCGGCAACGGCGATATCAACCACGTGCTCGTGAAGGCCGCCGTCGAAAACGGCGTTCGTCTCGAGTTCGACCTCTCCGGCGTGCTTCGGGAGAGCGGCGGCCGCCGGGTCCGGATCGTGCAATCCCTGCGGAAGCTCCGCGAGATCGTCGACCACTACGACGCGCCCTACGTCGTCAGCGCCGGCCCGACATCCCACCTCGAGTTGCGCGCCCCCCGCGAATTGCACGCGCTGGGCGAAGAGATCGGGTTCACGCGAGCGTTCATCGAGGACGGCCTCGCGGAGTGGGGGCGGCTGGCCGAGCGGAATCGCCACGTCGACTCCGAGTCGTTCATTGAGCCGGGGGTCGAACGGGGCAGGTATGAAGAAGAGCCTTGAGGAGCACGCCGCCCGGTTCGACGAGAAGGCCGGCGAGTACGACGACTCGAAATCCGACGAGTACCACGCCTGCGCGAACCTTGTCGTCGAACACGCCGCGCCCGAGAGCGACGAGATCGTCCTCGATCTGGCGACCGGTACCGGTGCGATTGCGCTCGCGCTGGCCCCCGACGCCAAGCGGGTCGTCGGCCGCGACATCAGCGAGGAGATGATGGCCGAAGCCGAGGAGAAGGCCGCCGAGGCGGGCCTCACGAACCTCGAGTTCGATCGTGGAACCTTCCGGGAACCGAACTACGACGGCCCGGTCGATGTGGTTACGTCGAACTTCGCCCTTCATCACCTCTCGGACGCGGAAAAGCGCGAAGCGATCGCGGTTATCGCCGACCTCGAGCCCCGCAAATTCGTCCTGGGGGACGTCATGTTCTTCGGCGAGTCGGATCCGGACGACCCCTTCTACTCGCCCGAAGTCGACGATCCGGCGACCGTCGGAACGCTCGCGGACGCCTTCACCGACGCCGGCTTCTCGCTGACTGCGGTCGAACGCGTCCACGAGCAGGTCGGCGTGCTGGTCGCCGAGCGGAGTCCGACCGCGGTCGACGCGCCGACCGAGGAGTGACATGAAACACCTTCCGAAACACCTTCGCCCGCGCTGGCGGTATCTCGCCGTCGAGCTCGAGACGTGGCCGGACGAGCGGATCGGTCGTCGGTCGTTCCAGCGGGAACTGTGGTATGCGGGCCAGAACCTCCTGGGCGATCCGGGGAGCGCCGACGCCGATCTGAGCGTCGTCAGGTTCGAATCCGCCGACGGAACCGGCGAAGCGATCGTCAAAGTCCGCCGCGGGGAGACCGAACCCGCTCGGGCGGCACTCGCCTGTATCGACGAGATCGACGGCGCTTCCGTCGGGATTCGGGTCAGCGGTATCAGTGGCACGATCCGGGCCGCTGAAGAAAACTATTTAGGACGCGACGGGCAAGAATCCGAAGAGAGAAACGTCGTGTTCGGGAACGAAGAGCGAGTCGCCGTCCTGCGGGACGACAGTGGGGACGTGCGACTCGATGAGGCGTTCGTGGGCGCGACAGACCTCGATTACGATTTAGTGTGATACTATGCAGGGACAACAACAACAGCAGGCGTACGACCGCGGCATCACGATCTTCTCGCCCGACGGCCGACTCTACCAAGTCGAGTACGCTCGCGAGGCGGTCAAGCGAGGCACAGCCAGTATCGGCGTCCGGACGAACGACGGCGTCGTACTCGCCGTCGACAAACGAGTCCCCTCCCCGCTGCTCGAGGACTCGAGCGTCGAGAAGATCCACAAGGCCGACGATCACGTCGGCATCGCCAGCGCGGGCCACGTCGCAGACGCCCGCCAGCTGATCGACTTCGCCCGCCGCCAGACGCAGGTCAACCAGCTGCGCTACGGCGAGCCCATCGGCGTCGAGACGCTGACCAAGGAAGTCACCGACCACATCCAGCAGTACACCCAGGTCGGCGGCGCCCGGCCGTTCGGCGTCGCGCTGATCGTCGGCGGCATCCAGAACGGCGAACCGCGCCTGTTCGAGACCGATCCGTCGGGGACGCCCTACGAGTGGAAGGCCCTGGCCGTCGGCTCCGACCGCGGCGAACTCCAGACCTACCTCGAGGAGAACTACGACGACGAGGCCGACCTCGACGGCGGTATCCAGCTCGCCCTCGACGCGCTCGCGTCGGTCAACGACGGCTCCCTGCTCCCCAGCGAAGTGGGACTGGCGACCATCGACGTCGAAACCGAGTCCTTCGAACAGTTCGACCACGACCGGATCGCGGACCACTTGGCGGAGAACGACCTCCTCGATACGGGCGAGGACGACGAGGACGAGTCCGACGACGAACCTGCAGAGTAATCGAGACGCCGGTTCCGGTTTTCGACTCCCGTTTTTCCGACTCACCGAACTGCATACGAGGTCATCGCTCCGTATCGACGAATACCCACGGGACAGCCGCGCTGAAACGGGCCGAACGCGAGACGCCGCGACGCGATTCGATCGATATCATCGGTCCCGTTCGGGAAACACTCTTTTAATTGGCGGCGGAACCCTCACTCATGATTTCGCTTGACGAGGCTGTGACAGCGCGACTCGAGTCACACGGGGCGCGCTTCGAAGTGCTAGTCGATCCGGACGCAGCGCTTTCGATCAAACGCGACGAGTTCGACGGCGAACTCGAGGACGTGATCGCCGCCGAGGACGTCTTCGAGGACGCCTCTCGCGGCGACCGGCCGGCCGAAAGCGACCTCGAGAAGGTCTTCGAGACGACCGAGCCCCTCGAAATCATCCCCGAAGTGATCAAGCGGGGCGAGATCCAGATCACGGCCGATCAGCGCCGCGAGATGCAAGAACAAAAGCGAAAGCAGCTGGTCGACACCATCACGCGCAACGCGGTCAACCCGCAGATGGACAACGCGCCCCATCCGCCCGAACGGATCGAGAACGCCCTCGAGGAGGCCGGCTTCACGGTCGATCCGATGGAGCCCGTCCAGGAGCAGGTCGACGACGCCCTGGACGCGCTGCGGCCGGTGATTCCGATCCGGTTCGAGGAGGTCACGGTCGCCGTGCAGGTGCCGGCCGACCACGCCGGCAGCGCGCAGGCGAAGATCCGCCAGTTCGGCGACCTCGAGCGCGAGGAGTGGCAAAACGACGGCTCGTGGATCGGCGTGCTGACGTTCCCGGCGGGACTGCAAAACGAGTTCTACGACACCGTCAACGAACACACCAGCGGCAACGCGGAGACGGAGATCGTCAAAGACAAGGACGATCTGAAGACGCGATAATCGGAAGACGAGAGAGGAATTCGAGCGGATTCACAGCGGCCGGACGGAGACTATCCGCGCTGAAAGCCGATCAGAAAGCCCCCGGTAAAGCCCGCACCGATCGACAGCGTCGAGAGTACCGACTGAAACCAGTGAATGTCTGCTCCCTGCGCCCGCTCTTGGGTCTTGAGGATCCCGGCCGAAAGCCGATTCCAGTCCACGACGACGATTCCCTGCGACTCGAGGTAGCGAAAGGCCATCAGTTGGACGCCGACGATGACCGCGAGCAGCTTCGCGATCTTTTTCGTGGCGAACCCGATGACGCCGCCGATAAGCGCGCCGCCCCCGAACTCGAGGCCGAGCGTGGTTGGATCGAGATCGATCATTATCCGCTTCCATTCGAGTCGGTTCCTATGACTGTTGTGGTCGAACGTGTGCCGTCGACACTCAGTCGGGTGATTTTTCCGACCGGTCACGGTAAATCCGATGGACACGTCAGCCGAAGATACTGTGTTTCGACGACTGAGACGGACCGTTGCGAGACAGGTGCGAAGCACCCGCGATTCGATCTGGTGTTGCACAGGGGGCGTCGTTTCAGCAGTCCGTTTGAGCGCGCAGTGGCTGGTCGCGGGTGGTTCGCGCGGTGGCGACCGATCCGTCGGACCGACGAGCGACGCGATCGAATCGGGTGCACGCGTCGAGCACTGGATTCAAGACGGTTCGCCGCGTACGATTCGGTATGAGTCGCGTCCGTCCAACAGAGGTGTTCGACCGGCATCGTTAGCGTCACCGGGTCACCACGACGGCACCCGCCCCGCCGACGCGAGCGGCGCGTGCGAGTACCGATCCGCCTGGTCGACGAGCGGCGCGGATCGAGCGAACACGATCGATCGCGCCCGGGGGACGCACACGTTTTCGCATGAATACGATTATCGTCAAACGCGTCGATTCAGGCACCGCAAACACGAGCGAGATCCGCGATCTGGCACGCGCAGCGGGCTATTCCGTCGTCGGCGAACTCACGCAGTCCCGACGGGCCGACGCGGCCCTCCAGATCGGCGAAGGGAAAGCGGCGGAACTGGCCGAACTGGTCGCGGAGACCGACGCAACGACCGTCATTTTCGATAACCGGCTCGGCCCCTACCAGATGTACAACCTCGGGCAACTCCTGCCCGACGGCGTCGAAGTCGTCGACCGGTTCACGCTGATCCTCGAGATCTTCGGCCAGCGCGCCCAGACCCGGAAGGCACAGCTCCAGGTCGAACTGGCTGAGCTCCGGTACGAACTGCCCCGGGCGGAGGCGAAGACGAGCCTCGCCAAGCGCGAGGAACACCCCGGGTTCATGGGGCTGGGCGAGTACGACGAGAGCCGCGAGCGGGACATCAAGTCCCAGATCAGCCGGATCAACGACGAACTCGAGCGGATCGAGCAGACCGAACAGCACCGCCGGGAGCGCCGTCGCGACTCCGGGTTCGATCTGGTCGCGCTCGCGGGCTACACCAACGCGGGCAAGTCGACCCTGCTGCGCCAGCTCGCGACCGATCTCGAGGTCGAGGAGAACGAGGAGCTCCACCCCGATCTGGACCCGACGGCCGAATCCGAGGACAAACTGTTCACGACGCTGGGGACGACGACCCGGCGCGCGGCGATCGATCGGCGGGACGTGCTGGTGACCGACACCGTCGGCTTCATCAGCGATCTCCCTCACTGGCTGGTCGAATCGTTCAAGTCGACGCTGGACTCGGTCTACCGGGCGGATCTTGTCTTGCTCGTCGTCGACGTCAGCGAACCGATCGACGAGATCCACGAGAAGCTGGTCACCTCCCACGATACCCTCTACGAGCGCAACGAGGCCCCGATCGTGACCGTGCTCAACAAGATCGATCAGGTCAGCGACGAGGAACTCGCCGAGAAGCGCGAGGCACTCTCCTCGCTCGCGCCGAATCCGGTCGCCGTCAGCGCAAAGGCGGGGCTCAACGTCGACGGCCTGCTCGAGCGGATCGACCGCGAACTGCCGGACTGGGTGGAAGAACGGCTCGTGTTACCGATGACCGAGGACACGATGAGCGTCGTCTCGTGGATCCACGACAACGCGAACGTCGACGACGTCACCTACGGCGACGAGGACGTCGTCGTCTCCTTCGAGGCCAGAGAGGCGGTCATTTCGCAGGCGCGCTCGCGCGCGAGCGAGTTGCGAACGGCCGCGGCGGAATCGGCATAGATCATCGAGACTCTTCTCTCGGCGACTCTTCCGAAACGGTTGTTTGGTCGGCGCTCATCACTGCTGATTCCCGTCGTCCGTCGGATCATCGTGTGCAGAATCCGGGAGGACGAACTCACCGCTCTCGGAATCGACGAACTCTCGTCCGAAGAACGCGCGCAGGGCCATCTTTCCGCCAATATATGATCCAGTGACGACGATGCTTAACGCACCAACCAAGACGAGTATCACCTCCCAGATCATATCCAATGATCGTCCCCTGTCGTTAAAGACGTTGGTGATTTGATTAGTCTGGGGGTTCTACTTCGCCAGTTAGGCCCTACTTTTACAATAATTACAACAGCTGAAAATATAGGCGATATGCCTGAGAGGCAGTCCCGTTCCACGTCAACGTTTTAATTTGTGAAACATGGGAACGGTGTTGAATTTGTCTAAGAGCGTATCGTTATAGAGCTGCATTTAGAATCAGAGGCTGGTACTGGTCGGTCAAAAGTCCCAGATGTATAGGGAAAGTCCTGCCCGCTAGATTTGGTTTCTGTAATCGATACGCAGGTGCTGTCGGAACCCCTGCTTATAAATTCTTGATTCGAGTCCCGTAGGATATGGAACGTGTTGCAATCATCGGCGCCTCGATGACCCAGTTCGGGCAACGCGAGGGAGAGTGGATCCAGGACCTCCTCGCAGAGGCGGGAATCGAGTGCCTCGAGGATGCGAACGTCGAGGCCGACGAAGTCGAACACCTCTACGTCTCGAACATGGCGAGCGGCGAGTTCGAGGGACAGACGGGCGTGCCCAACGCCCTGGCCCACGACCTCGACGCGATGCCGGCGTACACCCAGCGAGTCGATCAGACGAGTTCGAGCGGCGGCGCGGGAATCTTCGCCGCCTGGCAGTCGGTCGCCAGCGGGGCCAGCGACATGACCCTGCTCGTCGGCGGCGAAAAGATGACGCACAAGACGACCGGGGAGGCCACCGACGTCATCGCGTCGCTGACCCACCCCGTCGAGTACAAGACTGGCGTCACCCTGCCGTCGTTCGCCGGGCTGACGGCGCGACACTACCTCGAGCGCTTCGACGCGCCCCGCGAGAGCCTCGGCAAGGTCGCGGTCAAGAATCACAAAAACGGCGTCGACAACCCTCACGCGCAGTTTCAGAAGGAAGTCGACCTCGAGACGATCCTCGAGTCGCCGATCGTGGCCGACCCGCTGCGGCTGTACGACTTCTGTCCGATCACGGACGGTTCGGCGGCGCTCATGCTCTGTCCGGAATCCGTCGCCGAAGCGTACGCCGACGACTACGTCGTCGTCTCGGGGATCGACGGGGCGACGGACACCCACGTCGTTCACGAGCGCGAGGATCCGACCGTGATGGGCGGCGTCGTCGAGAGCGGGAAGGGCGCCTACGAGATGAGCGGGCTCGGGCCCGACGACATCGACGTGGCCGAACTCCACGACATGTTCACCATCCTCGAGTTCCTCCAGATGGAGGGGCTGGGCTTCGCCGAGCAGGGCGAGGCCTGGAAACTCGTCGAGGAGGGCTACACCGAGCGAGACACCGGCGAGTTGCCGGTCAACACGTCGGGCGGGCTCAAGTCGAAGGGACATCCGCTGGGCGCCAGCGGCGTCGCACAGGGCGTCGAAATCTACGAACAGCTCGTCGGCGAGGCCGGCCCCCGGCAGGTCGATGCGGACGTCGGGCTGTGCTGTAACGTCGGCGGCTTCGGGAACTGCGTGATCACGACTATCATGGAGGCTGCACAATGACGATGGACGCGACGCGATACGAGGACGGTTCGATCAGCTACCCCGGCCACCCGCGCGGCCCGGGCGGAACGGAGCCGGTCGAGACGATCGACCTCAGCGAGTACACCGCGGAGGTCGTGACGTGGACGACCAGCACCGCGACGCCGCCGGGCGTCCGCGAACCCAATCACCTCGCGATCGTCGAGTTCGAGGTGGACGGCGAGTCGGTCCGTGCGATCGGTCAGCTAACCACCGGCGACGTCGAAACCGGTGACGAGGTCCAACCGGTCTACGTCGACGAACTCCGCGAACCCGGTGCGGGGATCAGAGAGCCCGAGAGCCAAGCGTGGGACGGCTACCGATTCGAGCCGGTCTAAGCCGGTTCGAGAGTTTTTCGGGTTCAGTACAGCGGATTCAATCTTCGTCGCTTCCGTTTTCGGTCCCATCATCCCCGGCACTGCCCCCATCCGTGTCCGATCCGCCGTCATCACTATCGCTCGAGTCGTCGCCCTCCTCGCCGTACTGATCTCGCAGCGTCTCGAGTTCGGCGTCGACGTCGACCGCAGTGTCAGGTTCGTCGTCGGTCGCGCTCGCGTCGGCGTCAGCCAGGGGCCCGTCCTCGATGTCGATCGTGACGCCGCCGTCGGCGCCCGATCGATCCGAACTCGCCGGTTCCACGTCCGATTCCCGATCGACAGCGTCCTGAAGGCGACTATCCACGTCGTCGCGGAGTTCGCGAGCTTCCGCGAGGAGGTCGCGTGCGTGTTCGTCGGCGGGGAGCCCGCCCTCCGAAGCGGCTCGCTGGAGTTCCGCGAGGACCGTATCGAGCTGAGAGAGCGTCGTCCGCCGAAGTTCGCTCGCGCGCTCGGTCGCCGCATCCGCGGTCGCCGACGTTCGGTCCCGAGCCGTCCGCTCGGTACGAACGACTTTGAGGCTCCGCTGGAACGCCTCGAGCGCGCGGACGCTGGTCTCGAGGACTGCCAGCGCCGCGGGGAGCGCGACCTCGTCGGTAAACCGGAGCAGCTCTCGCGGCGTCGGCGGCCGCAGTGACGGCCGGCGGCCCGGCCCGTCGAGTTCCGTTCGAAGCGCGTCGATCGTTCGCGTGAGTTCGCGAACGGCGTCGACGAGTTCGTCGTCGTGGTCGGCCATACGCGATCTACGACCGCCGGGCTCAAAAACCGGCCGATCGGTCCGATACGAACCGCCTCGAGGAGCGGGAGTCGCTTTTCGGATCGCATGCCAGACACAATTTTTATTGGAGGGCCGCGGCTCCGTTAGAACGTCATGGAAGACGAGCGAGGAGCTCTCGTGCCGGACGGTACCACGTTTGCGCGGGCGCTCGACGCGCTCAAACGGAACGGGAGCAACATTTTGCTCGTCGGCGAGGAGACGGAAGCGGCACACGAAACGGTCTGCCGGCGACTGTTCGGACCGCCGGAGCGCGAGTCCGTCTATCGACTGCAGGTCTCGGGCGAGGAGACTCGAGGCGCGTGCCACGCTCCCGAAGCGAACTGGCTCCGAACGATCGATTACTCGGGTCTGGCGACCGAACCGGGAGCGGATCCGACGGGCCGGGACGGTCCGGAGTCGCCGAGGGAACTCGGGATCGAACTCGTCGAAGCCGTCGACGAGGTCGCCGATGTGGCCGACGGGCTCGAGCCGGCCGAGCTGCGCGTCTGCGTCGACTCGATGGTTCCCCTGTGTCGCGAGTACGGGATCGAAACGGTGTTTCGACTGCTTCACCTGTCGACGTCACGAGTCGACCGGGCTCGCGGAATGGGACACTTTCACGTGCCCCTCGCGCGGGAGCACGATGTGGTCGCCCTCTTCGAGCCGCTGTTCGACGCCGTCGTTACGGTCAGATCCCGCGACGGGGTTGCCCAACAGCGGTGGTCGCTCCGCGATCCGGCGCTGTCCACCGACTGGCTCGAACTCTCCAGTCCGAACTGACGCGTCGCTGCGCTGCCAGAGGCCGTCGTGAAAGCAGCGACGCGCCGTTCGGTGTGGCGATAGTTCGACGGTATCGTCCGCCGAAGCTGTCATTGCACCGAATAGGTCCGAAATCCAGACAGCGATCGAAAATTCGAAAGCCGTCACAGAACGCTTCGTTCGACCGTTTATCGATGATGCTTCTCCATCGATATCGGTGTTACGGCACAAGGTCTATATATCGAACGACCTATCGGTTCAAAGAGTAGCATACATGGTCGAAGCCAACACTGAGCTTCTCGGTGGAGCCGCCGTTACCGTTTTCCTCGCGCTCCTGTTTTTCGGCGTCGTCGTCCTCTGGGACGTGGCCCTCGCTCTGCGAAGCGTCGGCGACAAGATCGACAAGCTCGAGGACAATATCGACGACGATCTGACGGATATCGCTCACCACCTCGACGGAATGTCCGACGCACGGGGCGGTGGTGGAGGAACGCAACTACATCTTAGCGGCGGCACGATTAGCTCCGGTCCGGGTCCGAATCAGCCCCAGCAATCGCCGCAGGCCGGCCCTCAGCAAGCGCCACAGGCCGGACCTCAGCAGCCGCCACAAGCTGGCCCCCAGCAGGCACCGCAGACCGGCCACCAGCAGGGACAGCCGACGACCGACCCACCGGACGGAGTCGGTCCACAGCCACAGTCGCATTCCCAGCAGGCCGAACAGCAGTCGGCTGCGGCTCGACGTGCGGAGGAACCGGACGAGGGGGAGCCCTCGAGCGAGACGGTCGACCACCCCGAATCGTCGCGATCGGATGCGGACGATCCGCAGTCGGACGACCGGGCCGATGGGACGGGTGACGACGACCGCTCCGCCGATGAGTCGGTATCGGACGCCGAACTAGACGCCGACGACGAACCGTCCGAACACCCGCGAGCCGAACGCAATCGCGGCCGGTTCATCACGTCGCCGGATCGAACCGCCTGGTACGTCACGCCGCTGGATCGCGAGGCGATCGCAGCGGCTCGGCCGACGATCGCCGGCGCGCTCACGGACGGATCCGACGACGGAATCGACGACTCCGACGTGATCGCAGCGGGACCGGTCGGCTCGAGCACGGGGGCCGAGACCGAGACGCACGTCGCTGCTGGCGAGACAGTGCCGGGAGACGCGGGCGACGGAGAAACGGACGATGCGGCCGACGGCGACGGTAGCGACCCGATCGGCGAACCGACCGACGACGGTGAGACGGCGGCCGACGGTCGGGAGGCCTCGAACGCGGCGTCCGAAACGAGCGAACGAATGGACTCCGAGCCGCCCGAACCGGGCGACGGAGAAGACGGAGACGAGGCCGACGACGAAGCCGACGGTGGGCTCGAGGATCCCGCTGACGAATCCTCCGATGCACCAGACGACGTCGATTCGCTCTCGTTCGACGATCTGATCGAGGACGCCGACGCCCCGGCGGAGGGAGCGAACGCGGCAGCCACTGACGACGGATCCGCTGACGATGAATTCGACGACGAATCCGCGAACGCGAATCCCGACGATCCGGAACGCTCCGACGTTCCCGACATCGCCGACGACCCGGCCGAGTCCGAACTGACTGAGCCCGAGCCGGCGGGCGAGGAACTCTCGCCGGCAGACGACGCGACGTCCGACTCCGATGGGACGGATATCGCGGAAACCGACGCGGACGACGCGGCTACCGCGGACGCGCTGTCGCCGTTCGAGTTCGACGAGGACGAATTCGAGGCCGAGGACGTGTCCGTCGAGGACGCCGTCGACACGATGAACGAGAACGCGCCGGCACCGGAGCTCTCGAGCCACCGGTTCGACGTGACGGCCGAGGAAACCGGCGACGGCGGGGCGGTGGTGACGCTCGCGTTCGAGCCCGACACGATCGAAATCGAGGGGTCGACGAAGCGACTCCTGCAGTATCAGTTGCAGAGCTTCGCGGACCGGGAGTCGACGCCGGCGGCCGACGTGACGATCGGTCGGGATCGGATCGTCATCGAGATCGCCGACTCCGACGGGACCGCGATTCAGAAGTGGGGCGAAGCGGCCGTCAGCATCGTCGATCGGACGCTGTACCTCTCGGATAACAGTCCCGACAGCTAACGAACCGACCGCTGACGGTACCGCGGCCGGCGATCGATCCATACGTTTTTCCCTCCCCCGTCCCCCTGAACGGGTGTGCGAATCGAGAACTGTTTCATTCCCGTCCGCGGGGTCGGCGAAACCACTGAACGACGCCTCTGGGAGAACGGCGTCACCCACTGGGACGAGTTCGACGGCAGCGTCGTCGGCTCGACGCTCGCCGACCGGATCGAGACCTTCATCGACGAGGGGCGGAGCCACCTCGAGCGCGGGGACGTCTCCGTCTTCGCGGAGGCGCTCCCGGCATCGAGTCGCTGGCGGTGCTACGAGAACGTCAGCGCGGAGACCTGCTTTCTTGACATCGAGACGACCGGGCTGAGCGCCGACACGAACGACGTAACGACCGTCAGCCTCCACCGGGGCGGCGAGACGAAGACGTTCGTCAGGGACCGCGATCTGTCGACCGACCGCCTCGAGCGCGAGCTCGCCGACGCCGCCCTGCTCGTCACCTTCAACGGGCAGCGCTTCGACGTTCCGTTCCTCGAGACGTGTTTCGACGTCGACATCGACGTGCCCCACGTCGATCTCATGTACCCCTGCAAGAAGCTGGGGCTCGACGGCGGACTGAAGGCGATCGAACGGGAGCTCGGTATCGACCGGGACATGCCGGAGATCAGCGGGCGCGACGCCGTCCGTCTCTGGCGCGAGTACGAACGCGGCGACGACGGGGCCCTCGAGACGCTCGTGGAGTACAACCGCGCTGACACCCGCAACATGGAGCCGCTGATGGAGATCGTCGCGGATCGGCTCCACGAGACCGTCTTCGAGGCCGCGATAGCGGACGAGTGAGCGGACGAGTCCAGTTGGTCCCCCTCGAGAGCTTTTCGTCGGAACCGTGCCGACCGTCCAGTGCGACGACGAGTAGATATATATGGGAATCGGACCGAACTCGCTCACAATGACCGATTTCAGCTACGAAACGACCGTCGACGTGCGACTCCGCGATATCGATTTCATGGGCCACGTGAACAATGCGACGTATGCCACCTATCTCGAGCAGGCGCGGGAGGCCTACTTCAGGGACGTGCTCGACGTTTCGCTGGCCGAGGTCGACACCGTCCTCGTGAGCCTCGAGCTCGAGTACGCACGGCCGATCGAGGCGGACGACGACGTCACGGTCGCGCTCCGCGTCGCGGACCCGGGAACGTCGAGTCTGCCGATGGAGTACGAGATCCGCGCGGGCGGGTCGCGTGCGGCGACGGCGACTACCGTCCAGGTGTTCGTCGACTCGGAAACGGGGGAGTCGCGGCCGCTCCCGACCGAGTGGCGAACGCGAATCGAACAGCGAGAGTAGTCGCCGAACGAGTTGTTCGGTCCGCTGTCCCGCCGCATCCGTCTGGTGGGTCGCGGGTACGTCGGAACTGACGGAGCCCAGTCCGGGTTACTCGAGGGCGGAGACCTCGACTTCACCGTCGCTCTCGACGGACACCTGATACCCACAGAACGGGAATTCGACGCAACCGGTCGATCGCTGCCGGCCGTTTTCTCGAGTTGCAAAGAGCGAGTCGAGCGCCTCGGGATTGATAACGTCGTAGAGGGCTTCGTACTCGGGCGGCTCGAGATCGACGGGGTCGACACCTTCACGCTCGGCCACGGCTGCGATAACGTTGAAACTTATCGACTGCGAGACTGTCGCGTCCGAGCGATCGACTGAGAGTAGCATTGGGCGGACTCTTACATCGATCGGGTATAAATCCTCTGGCCTCAATCAGGTCCTGGGGACCACACCCGATCAGTGATGAATAGAAGAGGGGTCTATTGATTATATTGGTCTCCGATTATAGTCTAAATTTATTGTATTCACGCAATTTAAAACTGTTCAAGGACTGATAGTCAGTGCACAATCACTGGTTATCGATTCGAGAGAGCAGCAATCCACCGGTTCTGAGCCCCGATTACGGACTCCGTTACATGTTCGGCAATAGCTACTGGTGGAACCGGCTCCAAGCCGCACCCACGATGAACCCCTTTGCCAGCGGGCGATCGGCAGCCGATGACGACGCCGGCTTCGACGAGCCGGATGCGTTCGTCGCGGAACACGTGCCGGAGCAGGGCCCGTTCCTCGAGGAGCACGACGTTCTCGAGGGCGAAGCGCACGTCGCCGTCCACGAGACCGCTCGCGATCTGTTCGAGGAGCGCGGCGTCTACGACGCGACGTTCGGTTACAACCTCGCGCGGCTCAACCTCGACCGACGCCATCCCGACGCGGGCTACCGGTACGCGGTCGACGCCGACGACCCGTCCGTCCTGCGCGCCGAGTTCAGTCCGACCACGGAGTTCTGCCCGCAAGCTGGCGCGCTCATCACGGGGTCGTTTCGCGCGTGGAACGGATTGAGCGACCGCCACGAGTACGACCTCGTGTCGGTCCGCGTCCGGCCGACCCACCACCAGTCCGAATCGATCAACGAAAACCTCGAGGGACTCGAAGGGCAGTATCGCGAGTCCGGCGACGTACCGAGCGAGTCGACCGGACCGGGGTCGGCCGCCCCCCTCGAGCGCGAGGGTGGCGCTGACGGGACGAGGGATCGGTCCCCCTTCTGATCGATGGGAGCAGGGACCGGAGCGGCAACCATCTCGCGCTGGTCCCGGGCGTTCGTCGCGGCCGGCGTCGGTTTCTTCGTCGCGTGGCAAGTCGCGGTCGCGATCGGGGTTCCGCGGGCGGCGACCGTCCCGCTCGGCGTTTCCGGGTTCGTCTTCCACGTCGTCTTCGGGAAGGCATACGCGCTCGTCCCGTCGTACTTCGCGCGCGAACTGGCCGTTCCGTCCGCGCCGGCGATTCACCTCCAGTTCGCGCTGCTCGGCGCGGTCGGTGCGTTCGCCGCCGGTGCCGGATTCGGGCCACCGATCCTCGCCGTCGTCGGTGCGACGAGCTGGCTCCTCGGCTGTCTCGTTTTCGTCGCCGCGTTCTGTTGGACCGTTCGGGACAACCCGACCGGTCGGGAAACCGGTACCGGTGCGGCCAACGCCCACCGCCGGCGAGTCGACCGACTCGCGAACGCTGCGATCCCGGCCGTTTTCACCTACCTACTCGTCGGTTCGGCGCTACCGCTGGCAGTGGCGTTCGACCTCGAGCCCTCCCCCGTTCCGCCGGGGCCGGCGACGACGCACCTGCTCGCGGCGGGGGCGGCCGCCGTGCTCGTCTTCGCCGTCGGGTTTCGTCTGTTACCGCGACTCTTGGTCGTCTCGGTTCGGCCGTCCGTCGTCGGAGCGGTGTTGCTCGCCGGTGTCATCGGACCCGCACTGCTCGCCGTCGACTTCCGCGGAGGGACGCTCTTCCGCCTCGGGGCCGCGCTTCAGGCGATCGCGTTGCTCGGGTTCGCGGTCGCCGTCGCCGACCTGGTCCGACGAAGCGACCGCCGTCGAGTCGGCTGGCGAGCGGTCCTCGGTGCCGCGATCAGTGCCGCATTTGTCGCCCTGCTGGGGCTGACGTTCGCGTTCGCGCCCGCCTCGAGCGTCCCAGCGACCGCCTTCGACGCGCACTATCGGCTCGCGATCGGCGGCTTCGTCGGACTGACGATCGTCGGCGTCACGTACCACTTCTACCCGCCGGCGGTCGCCTCGACCGCCGGGATCGGCGATCGAACCGCGCGGTGGTCGGTCACGGCGCTCCTGGGCGGACTGAGCCTCGAGGTCGGCGGCTCGCTCGCATCGGTATCGCCGCTCGTCGGGGCGGGCCGCTGGCTGTCCGTCCTCGGCGCGGCGCTGTACGCGACCGTCCTGTGGACGATCTTTCTCGAGCGAGCGAGATAGCGGGCGCGAGCGGGTCCGTCACTCGGCTCGAGCCTCGAGCCAGCGGACGGCGGGGGTCGCGGTGATCCCGTGAACGATGATGGAGATGAGCACGACCGCACCCACGACGGCCCATAGGATCCCGGCGTCGGGGAACGCGGCGTGATTCAGCCCGTACGCGAGGTAGTAGAACGAGCCGATCCCCCGGATGCCGAAGAATGCGATCGTCGCCCGTTCGGCGGGGTCGCGGTCGAAGCCGAGAAAGCCCACGAGCCCGGCGAGCGGACGGACGACGAACACGATCGCGACCGCGGCGGCGATCGCTTCGAGGGTGAGCGGCTCGAGGAGTCCGCCGACGATCGCCCCGCCGAAGAAGAGCATGATGAGGGCCATCATCACCTGCTCGGCGAACTCGCTCACCTCGTGGAGCGATCGGTTGTACTCGTGGGAGCGCTCGTAGTGGCGGACCATCAGCGCCGCGACGAAGACCGCGATGAAGCCGTAGCCGGCGACGAGTTCGGTCGCCCCGTAGACGAGGAGAGTGCCGGCGATCGCCTCGAGCCCCTGGACCGACTCCGCGACGGGGGTGTCGGGCTCCGTGGCGAAGACGAGGCGGGCGGTCAGATACCCGAGGACGACGCCGACGATGACGCCGACGACGATCCGGTAGCCGACGTCGACGAGGAGCCACTCCCCGATCCAGTTGCCGGGAGCGAGTCCCACGAGCGCGGTCGCGATCGCCAGATTCGTAAACGGGAACGCGAGGCCGTCGTTCAGCCCCGCTTCGGAGGTGAGCGCGAACCGTACCTCGTCTTCCCCGCCGGCCGCCTCCTCGAGGCCTTCCTCCTCGCTGCCCATCCCCGGACCGCCGACCTGAACTTCCGACGCCAACACCGGGTCGGTCGGCGCGATGCACGCACCCAGCAACATCGCAGTCGGAATGCCGAGACCGACCCACCGACCGAACAGCGCCGCGCCGGCGATCGACAGCGGCATCGTGATCGCGAGCAATCGCCACGTCGACGCCCACGCGCGCGGCCCGGGAACCCGATCGATCTTCAGCCCGACGCCCATCAGCGCGATGATGACGCCCAGCTCCGCGAGGTGCTCCGTCGTCGTCCCCTGCTCGAGCGGATCCGGCGGCGGGAGCCCGATCGGGAGCCCGAACGCGAGCATGCCGAAGGCGACGAAGAACACCGGCATCGAGACCGCGCGGTCGGAGACGAACCGCGGGAGGACGGCGACGCCGAACAGTGCGATACCGAGGACGACCAGACCGACGTTGTACAGCTCGAGGACCATCCGTTAGCGCTTTTCCGTACGACTAATCGCCCCTTTATCTCCGTGCCGGCGTTTGCAGAACGAAGCCATTTGCCCCGGGACGGCGAGTCCACGTCCATGGCTCGAAACTCCTCGACCGAAGGGAGCGAGAGATCGACGCGGCGGCGGTTCCTGCGGGGCGGGACCGTCGTCGCGGCCGTCGGACTCGCCGGCTGCATCGAGGAGATGGGAACGGAGTTTCCACAGAACACGGAGTGGCCGGTCTCGGAGTACGTCCCGGGCCTGCCCGTCGAGGAGCGAAGCGCGATCCTCGAGGAGCGGATTCCGGAACTCGCGAGCGCCGATATCGCCGATCCCGACGGGTTAGCGTCGACGCTCGAGGAGTACGAGATGGCCGTCGAATCGGTCGAACGCGACCGGGACGTGCTGACGCTCGAGTACGTCAACACGGATCGCGAGGACGAGGGGAATATCCACGACATCGCCCTGTTGGCTGGCGGTTACGCGGCGCTGATCGACGCCGGCTACGACGCGGTCGCGCTGGGGGCGACGATCCTCGACGACGCGCCCGCGTCGTACGGATCGGCGACGGTCGAGACGGTCCGCGCGGCGGAGTACAACGCGGGCGAACTGACCGCCGCCGAGTACGGCGAACTGGTCGTATCGACGATCGAGTCCCAGCGATACGAGCCGGAGGTCGGTATCTCGCCCGAGGAGTAGCCGCGAGACGGTCGCCTCGGCTACCGGTCCGGCGAAACGCCGATATCGGACTCTTCATCGCCCGCCGCGGCCGGCTCCGCCTCCGATCCGAGCGCGCTCGCGAGCACGCCCGCGATCCCGTCCGGGCCGTGCCGGTGGATCGTCACCAACACGTTAGTCACGAACAGGGCGACGCCGATCGTCGCGAGAACGCCGCTCGCGGTGACAGCGATCGACGGCAATCCGACGAGGGGGGCCGCGGAAAGACCCCCGAACCCGACGAGCGTCGTCCAGAAGTCCGCCCGCTCGAGTCGGTCGTCGTAGCAGTCGTCGATCATCGGCACCTGTTCGAAGCCGAGCCGATCGCTGTAGCGCTCGATCCAGACGATGAAGGGAACGATGTGGTAGAGCGAGCCGATGACGACGAAACCGAAGACGCCGAACAGCAACAACTCCCGTCCGTCGGGGTGACCGAACAGCGATCCGTACGCGATCGGATCGGCCCACCACGTCGGGGCGGCGAGAACGATCCACGCGAGCAGTGCCACCACGACGACCCGGTAGCGGTCGATCATCGGCGAGGGCTCGACCGTCGCACCCGCCAGGAGGCGTCCGATTACGATCGCGAACGCGGCGAGTCCGACGAGGAACGCGATCGCGCCGACTCGAGCCACCGGCTCGATAGTGAGTCCCCGCCCGAGTGCGAGCGCGACGATCCCCGCGGGGAAACAGTACTGCTCGATGGTCAGCAATCGCTCGCCGAACTGGTCCGGCTCGGCCTGCGTGAACATCTTCCCGAGCTGAAAGAGCGCGCCGACGACGGTCGCGAGCAGCGCGCCGAACAGCGCGAGCGTCGCGTGAGAGAGATGGACGTCGAACCGGGAGACGGCGACCGAATCGAACGCGGGCGTCGTGAAGTCGACCGCCAGCAGGAGCCCGAACGGGGCGACGAGCCCGAAACACGCGAGCGCGAACGCGAAGTGTCGCTCCGTGAAATCGAACGGGCGCGCACGTGCGAGCGTGCGGCCGACGTTGTAGACGAACGTCCAGATCCCCGCCACCATGAGCGCCCCGCCGACCGGGAGCCACTCGAGCGCGCCGGCGAGCAGGGCCGCGGCGAAGCCGAGTAGTCCGGCCGTAACGAGCCACAGTTGAGCGATCGCCAGGCGTCTCGAGTGGATCGTCACGCCGGACCAGACCGGGACGAACTGGGTCATCGCGCCCATGATCGTCACCGCGACCCACCCGACTACCAGGAGATGGAGGTGCGCCAGCCCCGCCAGTCCGGGCAGCGTCGCAGCGGTCATGACGGTGCTCCCGCCGACTCCGACGACGAGGAACCCCAGCGCGAGCACGAAGTGCCGCAACGGGATCGCCATCGGGGGCTGCTGGTCGGTTCGTAACCCACCAGGAATTCCGTTCATGTCTCGCGCTTCGTCCCCGGCGGCCGTCCCGTTCGCCCCGAACAAGTTCGGAAGGGAGCGTTTGCCCGCTCGGGTCGTACCGTGATCCACGATGGACGCCAACCCAGCGACGTCAGTCGACCAGCAACCGGCCGCGACGGGAAGCGGAGCGACAGAGTCGTCGACCAACCGAAACTCCGACACGGCAACCGACCGCGATGCCGATACGACGACCGTCACCGTCCGCTGTACCGGTCACGTCCGCGACGCGGTCGGGACGCACGAACTCGAGTTCACCTTTGCGGGCGATCGACTTCGGGACTTCCTCGAGTCGTTCTTCGCCGAGTACGACCTTCAGGACATGCTCATCGCCGAGACCGAAGCGGACGCGACCCACAGCGGCTGGGCACCGGTGCCCGACGACTTGCCCGGCACGTGGCGGAAGAATCCGGAGGGCGAGCAAACTCGGCCGTACGCTCGAGTCTGCATCAACGGCCGGTTCAACGAACACCTCGGCGGGTTCGAGGCGGAGCTGACGGACGACGACCGCGTCGCCTTGCTCTACCCGTTCATATTCTGCTGTTGAGCCGGCCGTCGCTCTCGAGGCGACGATAGTAGTGACACCGGATAGCCGGGCCGACGGCAGCGCCGATAGCGGCGAACCCGGGCCCGTGGCAGCGCCGATGACCGCTGGACCGAACCCGTTCGGCTCAGCCCTTAGGCGCGTTCGGAGTCGAGTCGGAACCATGACCCAGGACGGTTCCGGCGTCGAACCAGTCACGCGCAGCCAGCACGACGCCTCGTGGTCGGCGAACCTCGAGGGGCCCGAACACGCCGCGGACCGAACGCTCCTCCTCGAGCAGGCCAAAGACGCGATCGACGCGACGGCCGACGGCTTCCACGTCAACCTCGTCACCCACGGCGACCACGGCCATCCCGAGACGTATCTCTGGGCCGAACTCGAGGCCGCTTTCGACGGGATTCGTCTCGAGTACGTCGACCGGTGTGGCTGCGGCGGGCACGTGACTCGCGTCCACGTGGGCGGCGAGTGACCGTCTCGGGGAGGGAACTCTCTCACGAGAAACGGGGATCCGAGGACGGCCCGCTGCTCCTTGCAATCGTCAGCCGGGTCGATATCCGATTCCGTTCACTAACGCAATCGATGGGGACGCGAACGCACACGAGCGACGAACCGGTGACCTGTCAACTCTGCGGAACGGAGAACGATCAGTATTACACGTACTGCCGTCAGTGCCTCGGTCAGCTTCCCGCAAAACCGACCTCTCGAGGATAGGGGACCCGCGTCCGTCGAGTCGAGACGGCGTCGCGTCCGCCGAGCCGGTCTCGACGCCTCGTTTCGAACCCGCGACTCGAGAGCGATTAGTCCGCAGCGCCGCCGCTAGCAGCCCTTCTCCCCTCGCCGCGGATCTCGTCGTCGCGAAGGTAACACTGCGGATCTGGGGCGAAGAGATCCCCCGTCGTCGCCAGCGCGCGTAGCCGCGAGGCACCGCGACAGATCGATTGGTAGCGACAGTCGGCACACTTGCCCTTCAGGTGTTCCTCGCGGTTTCGAAGCGCCTCGAGCAGCGGGTTCGACTCGTCCGTCCAGATCTCGCCGAAGGGACGGTCTCGGACGTTCCCCAGGCTGTATCCCTGCCAGAACTGCGTCGGATGGACGTTCCCCTGATAGTCCACGTCGGCGATCCGCTCGCCCGTCGGGTCGCCGCCGTTTCGCTCGAGGTGGTCGGAGACCGCTCGCGCCTTCGCTTCGCCGAACTCCTCCCGGGCGTACTCCACGAGGAACCCGGCGTCGGCGTAGTTGCCCACCAGCAGCGTCTCGATCTCCTCCCCTCGGTCGTGGTACTCGAGCGTGAGGTCCGCGACCCGCTTGACCGCCTCGCGCTTCTCGCAGGGCGCGAGGTCGGCGTCGACGATCTCGGCCCCGCGACCGCCGTAATCGAGGTGGTAGAAACAGAAACGGTCGAGCCCCTTCTCGGCCAGGAGGTCGACGACCCCCTCGAGGTCGGGCGCGTTGGCCTCGGTGATCGTGTATCGGAGGCCGGTCTTGAGTCCGACCTCGAGGCAGTTCTCGATGCCGCGGACGGCGGCGTCGAACGCGCCGTCTTCGCCCCGGAACCGGTCGTTGCGCTCGGGGAGACCGTCGACCGAAATGCCGGCGTACTGGAGGCCGGCGTCCCGCAGCGACGCGGCCTTCTCGCGGGTGAGCAGGGTCCCGTTCGAGGACAGCACCGGCCGGAGGCCGAGATCGGCCGCGTCCGAGACGAGTTCGACCAGATCGTCGCGAACGAGCGGCTCGCCGCCCGAGAAGAGGACGACCGGCGCGCCGAAGTCGGCCAGTTGCTCGAGGAAGGCCCGCCCCTCGGCGGTGGCGAACTCGCCGGTCGCAGGTTGGGTCTCGGCCCCGGCGTAGCAGTGCGAGCAGGAGAGGTTACACCGGCGGGTCGTGTTCCAGACGACGACGGGCCGGCGCTGTTTCTCGTCGGTGATCTGGGGTTTCTCGGAGCCCTCGGCCGCGTCGTAACGCAGCCCGTCGCCCTCCGCGTCGAGATCGCAGAGCAGTTTGCTGATCGAGATCACGCGTCCCGCACCTCCGGCGTGCCCTCGGTTTCCTCGTAGACGCGCGGTTCCTCGCTCCCGCCGCCCTCGTCAATCGCGTTCTCGCGGTCGGCACCGTCCCTGACGGCCTCGGTCGTCCCGTCCTCGACCGCCGCGGTGAGCCCGCGCGTCGAGTACCGTTCGACCGCGTCGGCCGGACAGAGCCAGACGTCGGCGGCGTACCAGCCGAACAGGCGGCCGGCGTGTTCGTGCGCGTCCGCGGCGTTCGCAGCGGCGACGCTACCGACGTGGCGCATCGGTTCGCCCGCCTCGTCGCGGAGGAACACCTCCCACTGGGGAGTCGGGTTCCCTCGCTCGTCGCTCTCGACGGGTGATCGGCGTGCTTTCTCGACCATATCGTGACCTTCGAGACGATACCGAAGGTCGTTTCCGCTCCTCCCGGCGCACGGGAACACCGCGCAGATCCGTCGAACATCTTCCCGTCTTCCCGACCGACGGGAACGAAGGGGACGTTTTCGGTCGGACGGCACCCCAGCATCAGCTATGCGCCCCGGCAATCTCGAGACGTCCGAGCGGCCGTTCGTCCTCATATGGGAGGTCACCCAGGCCTGCGGGCTCGCCTGTGATCACTGTCGGGCCGACGCCCAGCCCCGGCGCCATCCCGACGAGCTCTCGACGGCGGAGGGAAAAGCGCTGCTCGAGCAAGCGGCGGCGTTCGGCGACGGTCAACTGGTCGTCCTCTCGGGCGGCGACCCGCTCGTCCGCGACGACGTCGAGGAGCTGATCGCGTTCGGCGACGACCTCGGATTGCGGATGACGATCACGCCGAGCGGGACCGGCTCGCTGACCGCCGAGCGGATTCGGGAGATGGTCGACGCGGGACTCAAACGGATGGCCGTCAGTCTCGACGGCGCCTCGTCCGCCGCTCACGACGCCTTCCGCGGCGAGGACGGAAGTTTCGAGGAGACGCTTCGAGCCGTCGAAGCCGCTCGAGCGGCCGGCCTCCCCGTCCAGGTCAACACGACGGTGTGTCGACGGACCGTCGACGAACTCCCCGCGATTCGGGACCTGTTGGCCGAGATCGGGGTCGTCATGTGGAGCGTCTTCTTCCTCGTCCCCGTCGGTCGCGGACGGATCCTCGAGCCGGTCGCTCCCGAGCGAGCCGACGCGGTGATGGAGTGGCTGGCCGAGGTCAGCGAGACGGAGCCCTTCGGCGTCAAGACGACCGAAGCGCCCCAGTATCGGCGGGTCGCGATGCAACGACAGCAACGGCGAACGGACGCCGAAGCGGACGACGGCGACGGGACGTCAACCCCCGGCATCGAGCGCCGCACCGGTATCGTCGCGGGCGACGGCTTCGCGTTCGTCAGTCACACGGGCGAGGTGTTCCCCTCGGGCTTCCTCCCCGAATCCGCGGGCAACGTCCGGGACCGGCCGATCACCGAGCTCTATCGGGATTCTTCGTTGTTCCAGTCGCTGCGGGATCGTGACCAACTCTCGGGCAAGTGCGGGGTCTGTCCGTACCGCTACGTCTGCGGCGGCAGCCGCTCGCGCGCCTTCGCCCGTACCAGCGATCCGCTCGCGAGCGATCCGCTCTGTCCGTTCGTTCCCGAGGGGTACGACGGGCCGCTCCCCTGGGACGACGCCGACGGCGAGACGCGCGGCGTCTCGAGCGGGGAGTGAACCGTCACCGTTCGAGCTACCGATTTTCGCGGCTCGAGCCGGACCGCACAGCGGTCGCTGCAATCGCCGTACCTCGAAGGAACGGATAAGCGAATCCGAATCGATCGAGCGCGACACCAGCGGCGAGGGTGGGCGCGTCCGATATCGCGTTACTCGAGAACGACCAGCGTGTCGCCCATGTCGACGCTATCGCCTTCCCCGACGGCGATCTGGGTGACGGTGCCGCCCTGGGAGGCGACGATGTCGTTTTCCATCTTCATGGCCTCGAGGACGACCAGCACGTCGCCGGCCGCGACCTCGTCGCCCTCCTCGACTTCGATGTCGAGGATCGTCCCCTGCATCTCGGCGTCGACGGTCTCGCCGTCGCCCTGAATGTCGGTTTCACCGCCGCTGCTGGAGCCGCCCGCCGGCTCCGGTCGACTCGACTGGCCGCCGGCGGACACGTCGCCGGTCGGGATGGCCGGCGCACCGTGTTCCTCGAGTTCGACCTCGAAGCGCTTGCCGTTGACCTCGACGGTGAACTCGCGCTCGACGGCGTCGTCCTCGTCCTCGCTCGCGCCGCCGTCCCCGATGTCGCCGCCCCACTGTTCTTGGGCCTCCTCGATGCGCGTCTCGTCGAGTTCCTCGTCGAGATACTTCGTGGTGTGCGTGCTCTGGACGAACTCCTCGTCGGTGAGCATCAGCCGGTGGAACGGGATGATCGTCGGGATCCCCTCGATCTGGTACTCGCGGAGCGCGCGCAGCGAGCGCTCGATACACTCGTCGCGGTCCTCGCCCCAGACGACCAGCTTCGCGATCATCGAGTCGTAGTCGGTGACGAGTTCGTCGCCCTGCCGAAGCGCGTCGTCGAGTCGGACGCCGACGCCGCCCGGCGGATCGTAGGTCTCGAGGGTCCCGCCGGTCGCGGGCGCGAAGTCGTTGGCCGCGTTCTCGGCGTTGATCCGGAACTCCATCGCGTGGCCGTCGATATCGACGTCGTCCTGTGCGAAATCGATCTCCTCGCCGGCGGCGATCCGGATCTGTCGCTTGACGATGTCGATGCCGGTAATCTCCTCGGTGACGGTGTGTTCGACCTGGATCCGCGTATTGACCTCGAGGAAGTAGAAATTGGCGTCCGGACCGAGGACGCCGTCCCGTCCGGGTTCCTCTTCGACGAGGAACTCGACGGTGCCGGCGTTGGTGTAATCCGCTGCGGCGACCCCGCGACGGGCGGACTCGCCGATCTTCTCGCGCAGTTCGTCCGAGAGGGCCGCCGACGGCCCCTCCTCGATGACCTTCTGGTGGCGTCGCTGCAGCGAGCAGTCGCGCTCGCCCAGGTGGCGCACGTTACCGTGTTGGTCGGCGACGATCTGAACCTCGATGTGACGGGGCTTCTCGAGGTAGCGCTCGAGGTAGACCGAGTCGTTGTCGAAGTACGCCTCTCCCTCTCGCTGGGCGCTCTCGAGTTGGTCTTCGACCTCGCTTTCGTCCCAGACGACCTTCATCCCGCGGCCACCGCCGCCGCCTTCGGCCTTGATGGCGATCGGATAGCCGTGTTTTTCGCCGAATTCTTTGACTTCCTCGGGGTCGGTGACGGGGTCCGTCGTCCCGGGAACGATGGGGACGTCTGCCTCGTTCATGATCGTGCGGGCTTTGGTCTTCTCGCCCAGCGATTCCATCGCCGAACTGGACGGACCGACCCACGTGATCCCGTCGGCATCTTCGACTTTGCCTGCGAACTCCGCGTTCTCCGCGAGGAAGCCGTAGCCGGGATGGATCGCGTCGGCGTCGGCTTTCCGGGCGGCCTCGATGACCCCTTCGTGATCGAGATAGGAGTCGGCCGCGCGAGCCGGCCCCACGTTGTACGCCTCGTCGGCGTAGCGCACGTGCCCCGAGTCCGAGTCGGCCTCGGAGTAGACGGCGACGGTTCCGATGTTCAACTCTTCACACGCTCGCATAACGCGGACTGCGATTTCCCCGCGGTTTGCCACGAGAACCTTCCTGAACATTCCTGTGGAAACAGTCGTGAGGGCCCTACCTTACTTTTTCGCAACGGATTCGAGAACGCGACATATTTTGCCAGTCGACGACGCCGACTCCGGACACGACCGCCGGTCCCGAGCGACCCGCAGGCGCGAATCGTCGACACCACCGAGCGACGAACCGACGGCCTCGAGCAGCGCTCGGTGAATCGAGGCTGACTCGACTCGCATGCGACGGACCGTCGTATGCTAGTTATGGGCAATCGTTATCCGGTTCCGACCGCTAGAACGCACAATGTACGAGTTCGCAGTCGGTCCGATGCAATCCCAATCGGTGCTCGAGGAGCCGTTGCTCCTCGTCGGAGCGATCGGGCTCCTCCTCGTCGTGATCACGGTCTGGCAGATGGTCGAGATCGTCGACGCCTACGACCGGGCCGCGCTGACCGTCTTCGGCGAGTACCGCAAACTGCTCGAGCCGGGACTGAACATCGTCCCGCCGTTCGTCTCGCGGATCTACACGTTCGACATGCGAACCCAGACGCTGGACGTCCCCCAGCAGGAAGCGATCACCCGCGACAACTCGCCGGTCACCGCCGACGCCGTCGTCTACATTCGGGTGATGAACGCCAAACGCGCGTTCCTCGAGGTCGACGACTATCAGCGCGCGGTCTCGAATCTGGCGCAGACCACGCTGCGCGCCGTGATCGGCGACATGGAACTCGACGACACCCTCAGCCGGCGCGAGATGATCAACGAGCGGATTCGGACCGAGCTCGACGAGCCCACCGACGAGTGGGGTATTCGCGTCGAATCGGTCGAGGTCCGCGAGGTGACGCCCTCCGCCGGCGTCAAGGGCGCGATGGAGGAACAGACCTCCGCCGAGCGCCGCCGCCGCGCGATGATCCTCGAGGCGCAGGGCGAACGCCGCAGCGCCGTCGAGAAAGCCGAGGGTGACAAGCAGTCGAACATCATCCGCGCCCAGGGGGAGAAACAGAGCCAGATTCTCGAGTCCCAGGGTGACGCGATTTCGACCGTGTTGCGCGCGCGCTCCGCCGAATCGATGGGCGAGCGCGCCGTCATCGACAAGGGGATGGAGACGCTCGCCGAGATCGGCCAGGGCGAGTCGACCACCTTCGTCATGCCCCAGGAGCTCACCTCGCTGGTCGGCCGCTACGGCAAGCACCTCTCCGGCAGCGACGTGAAGGGCAACGGAACCGACCTCGAGAGTCTCGAGTTCGACGACGAGACCCGGGAGCTGATCGGCCTCGACGACATCGCGGACATCATCGGCGAGATCGACGAACAGGCGGAGATGGACGTCGAAGCGATGGAAGAGCAGGCTCGAGCGATCAAGGAAGGACAGGACGTGGGAATGGCGGCCGACGAGCCGATCACCATGTCGGAGACGGAAGACGAAGCTGAACCGGAACCCGAACTGGGATCCGATTCGGAGTAGCGCTGCGCGGTTCTGTCTCGCTTCTCACACTTACCACCCGCTCGAGTCCACGGATCTCTCAGCTCGAGTGCTCGTCCGCTCGTGATCGCTCGGACGCATCGTCATGGAGGAGCACGGGCCGAAAGCTAGTGCATCGAGCGCGTTCAGAACTGTTTCGTTCGGCCTGCGGCCGACCACGGATCGGTCGGTGCATCGCGCGGGACGCGGACGGTACGGTGTTGCTGTGCGCGGACTCGGCCGGCGAACGCCCAGCGCTTGTCGTCCCACGTCTCTTCGCCATCAGCCGCCGCCGCCGCGGCCGCGAGCGCGTGATCGTGGAGGTGGGCACCGATCGCGGCCGCGATGGCCGCGGCTTCGTCCTCGTCGGCGTCGTCGGGTAGGTCGACGGCGACGTCGCCGGGTAGGGCCGTGTCGAATCCGGTCGAGCCGTCGCCTTCGGCCGCCCTCTCGCCGTTCCCGTCGCCGTCGGCTCGTCCGCCGTCGTCGGCCGTCGTCTGTTGCTGGGATGTCATCTGACTACAGCGGGATGTTGCCGTGTTTCTTGTCGGGGTTCTGTTGGCGCTTGGTCTCGAGCATCTCGAGGTCGTCGATCAGTCGCGGGCGGGTTTCCGTCGGGACGATGACGTCGTCGAGGAAGCCCTTGTCCGTCGCGGTGTAAGGGTTGGCGAACTCCTCGCGGTACTCGTCGATGAGTTCGTCGCGGAGTTCGTCCGGGTTGTCGGATTCGGCGAGTTCCTCGCGGTAGAGGATGTTGACCGCACCCTGTGGACCCATGACGGCGATCTCGGCGGTCGGCCAGGCGTAGTTGACGTCCGCGCCGAGGTTCTTGGAGGCCATGACGCAGTAGGCGCCGCCGTAGGCTTTCCGGGTGATGACGGTCAGCAGCGGAACGGTCGCTTCCGCGTACGCGTAGAGGAGTTTCGCGCCGTGACGGATGATCCCGCGGTGTTCCTGATCGGTGCCGGGCATGTAGCCGGGGACGTCGACGAAGGTGACGATCGGGATGTTAAAGGAATCACAGAAGCGGACGAACCGCGACCCCTTCATCGAGGCGTCGACGGTCAGCGTGCCGGCGTTGACTCGGGGCTGGTTGGCGACGAGGCCGACCGAGCGGCCGTCCAGTCGGCCGAAACCGACGACGATGTTCTTCGCGAAGTTGTCCGCGACCTCGAAGAACGAGCCCTCGTCGACGACGCTGTCGATGACGTTTGTCATATCGTAGGGCTTTTGCGGACTCGGCGGAACGATGTCTTTGAGCTGGTCGTCGCGGCGGTCCGGGTCGTCCCACGGCTCGACTCGAGGCGGGTCCTCGACGTTGTTCTGCGGGAGATAGGAGAGGAGCCGCTTGATATCGTCGAGCGCCTGCTCCTCGCTCTCGCAGGCGAACTGGGCGACGCCGGTCTTGTTGGAGTGGGTCATCGCACCGCCGAGTTCCTCGTGGGAGACCTCCTCACCGGTGACGGTCTTGGTGACCCCGGGGCCGGTGATGTACATGTGGCTGGTGTCCTTGACCATGAAGATGAAATCGGTGATCGCCGGCGAGTAGACGGAGCCGCCGGCACACGGCCCCATGATCCCCGAAACCTGTGGGATGACGCCGCTGGCCTCCTGATTCCGGCGGAAGATCTCGGTGTAGCCCGCGAGGCTCTTGACGCCCTCCTGAATGCGGGCCCCGGCGGAGTCGTTGAGTCCGATGACCGGTGCGCCGACCTCCATCGCCATGTCCATGACCTTACAGACCTTCTCGGCGAAGACCTCGCCCAGCGAGCCCCCGAAGACGGTGAAGTCGTGGGCGAAGACGAACGTGGTCCGTCCGTTGACCTCGCCGTAGCCCGTGACGACGCCGTCGCCGGGCACCTTCTTCTCCTCCATCCCGAACTGGCTCGTCTGGTGGGTCCGGAGCTGGTCGAACTCCGTGAAGGTGCCCTCGTCGAGGAAATAGTCGATCCGCTCGCGGGCGGTCATCTTCCCCTTGTCGTGTTGTTTTTCGATCCGCGCCTCGCCACCGCCCTTGCGGGCCTCTTCGCGGAGTTCCTCGAGTTCGTCGATGCGATCTTCCATCGTCATAGGTGAACCCTCCCGTGTCGACTCATTGCCCGGGGCAACGGTCACCTGAATAAAAAACGTTCTGTAACTCGTATTATTTCCCATGAGGGTTCGAGTGTTGTCGTGCCACACGGACGGTCGCCGACCGGCGACACCGCCGTTCGGACGAGGCCAAGGCACGGGTCGAACGATCCGACGATCATCAAGTGTGGGGTACGTTCACATTGTGGCTGAGTAGCACGCCCTACATTTCCGATTCGTCAATAAATATGGCATGGAATATGGCATGTGGGGGTGAAAGGAGGAAATACTGAATATAAACATCGAATGTAAGGTTTTAAGGCATGGTGAGAAAGGGATAAACCATGGTAAAACGCGAAACATGGGCAACGAGAACCGGGTTCATCCTCGCCGCGGTCGGCAGTGCGGTGGGATTAGGTAACGTCTGGAGATTTCCGTATCAAGTCGGTGAGTTCGGCGGAGCGGCGTTCCTTGTCGTATACCTCGCATTGATCGCGGTCATCGGGTTCCCAGTGATTCTGGTCGAGTTCACTGTCGGCCGGTACACGGATCGGAATCCCGTCGGTGCGCTCAAACAGATCGGCACGAGTTCGTGGCAGCGGATCGGATGGGTGTTCATCGTCGCGGGCTTCGTTATCCTCTCGTACTACAGCGTCGTCGCTGGCTGGGTTTTGCAGTACACCGTTTACGGACTGCAAGGGAACTATGCCGCAGACGGTGCGGCGCAGTTCGGAGCAACAACCGGAGGAATGATGTCGGTTCTCACACACGCGATTTTCATGGCGGCCGTCATCGCCGTCGTCGGGTTCGGTATCCGGCGCGGTATCGAATTTTCCGTGAAGCTGATGGTTCCCGCGATCATCATCCTGCTGGCCGGCCTGGCAGTTTACGCCGGAACGCTCCCGAATGCCGGGGAAGCCTACGCGTACTACCTGTCACCCGACCTGGGTACTATTGCCGCGAACTGGACTAGTATCTTACCCGCAGCAGCCGCACAGGCGTTCTTCACGCTCTCGCTCGGGATGGGTGTGATGATCACGTATGCATCCTACCTCGGAGAGGACCGTAACCTCGCCAAAGACGCCGTCATCATCGTCGGATTAGACACGGCGATCGCGTTCACCGTCGGGCTCGTCGCGTTCCCGGTCCTCTTCTCTGGCGACCTCGATGTCGCCGAAATCGTCGCAATCGGCGACGGTCCGGGTTTCATCTTCATCGCGCTTTCGCAGGCGTTTAGCAACATTCCGTTCGGCAGCGTTCTCGGAGCGATCTTCTTCGGTACCGTCACCATCGCGGCGCTCTCGAGCGCGATCAGTATCCTGGAAGTCGTCGTTTCCTACCTGATCGACGAACGAGGCGTCGATCGCGTCCCGGCGACTCTTCTCATCGGGACCGCGATATTCCTCTTCGGTGTTCCCGTCGCGTATGACGGAAGCCTCTCGTGGCTCACGGTCTACGACGAACTCGCTAACAACATTCTGCTCATCCTCGGAGCACTGTTGTTATCCATCTACATCGGCTGGGTCAAGACCGATATCGGCCTCGAGGAACTCGGCAAAGGTATCCGAAACCTCGGCGGGTGGGGAACGGCCTGGATCTGGGCCCTTCGAGTACCCGTCATCGTCACGCTGGTCGTAATCCTCGGACTGAACGCGATCGGTGCGTACGAGGCGATCAGCGGTATCCTCGGCTAAACTGCGGTCCGTTTTCGCCGATTCAGGCCTCGCCGTAGACCGGCACGGCTGCTCCGCTCGTCACCGCCGCCCCGTCGCTACAGAGGAAGGCCATCACGTCCGCGATCTCGAGCGGGTCGACCCACGAGTCGTGATCCGCGTCGGGCATCATCTCCCGGTTCATCGGCGTGTCGATCACGCTCGGCATGACGCAGTTCGCCCGCACCGTCCCGCGGTTCTCCTCGGCGAGGGTCTCCGTCAGCAGTCGAATACCAGCTTTCGTGATCCGGTAGGGGCCGTCGCCCTCGCCGCCCTCGAGCGAGGACCGCGCGCTGATACTGACGATCGATCCCGCCGCATCCTGGAGGTGGGGCAGGGCGTGTTTCGACGCGAGAAACGCCGTCTTCAGGTTGACGTCTAGCAGGAGTTCGAACTCCTCGAGATCGGTGTCCTCGACGTGATCGCCGCCGCGCCACGTTCCGGCGATATTCAGCAAGTGATCGATCCGACCGTGGTCGTCGGCGATCGATTCCATCAGGCCTGCCACGTCGTCCTCGTCCGTGAGGTCGGCCTCGTGAAACTCGAACTCCGATTCGTCGGCGGGGTCGCGCTCGAGCAGGCTGTCCTCGTCGTCCGGCGCGACCACGTCGACGGCACAGACCGTCGCGCCCGCTTCGAGGAAGCGATCGACGGCGGCGCTGCCGAGCGCGCCGCTGGCACCGGTGATCACCGCGACGGTTCCGTCGAAGTCGATGTCGAACTCGGTCTGGACTGACATACCAGACAGTGTGTGGCCCGCTCGCATCAAAGGCGGGGGCCGTCGGCGATCGGTCGACGGCGGAGACGGGCCGCCGTTACGAATCGGTCGGCGGCAGGGCCGCTCGGCGGAACCAGAACTCGGCGATCGCTTCCGCCATCTCCGCGTACTCCGTCGGCTCCGTCGGCTTCGTGAGGTACGCGTTAGCCGCCAGATCGTAGCTCGCGCGAACGTCCGCCAGGTCCGTCGATCGCGTCAACACGAGCACCGGGAGCCGCGCGAGTTCGGGCTCGGCCGTTAGCGCCTCGAGGAGTTCGAGGCCGTTCATCCGAGGGAGGTCAAGATCCAACAGGACGAGATCCGGAACGACCCGCGGCTCGCCGTCGCGGCCGGTGAGGAGCGAAAGCGCCGCCGCGCCGTCGTCGGCGACGCGAATCGTGGACTCGACCGCCAATCCGGCGAACGCCTCCCGAACGAGGCGGACGTCATCGTCGTCGTCCTCGACGAGGAGTACGTCGATCGGCTCGTCGCGTCGACCGCTCATAGCGGCGGTAGAACTGCCAAATTATTTACTTTCTCATGCAATTCAGTAATCAATTCTCCCTTGTGATGGGACTCGGTTAAGGCTACTCGCTACACAATTTGGGACTCGAGCGGTACCGATCGCTCCGAGGCGACGATTGCGAACGAACGTTCGAATAAAGTCGTCGAGGCCCGATGAACACAGTATGCGGCTCATCGCGCATCGAGGATTCGCCGCGACGGCCCCCGAAAATACGATCAGTGCCGTTCGATCCGCGGCCGACCGCGCTAACGCCGTCGAGTTCGACGTTCGGCGCTGTGGCTCCGGCGAACTCGTCGTCGTTCACGACGAGACGATCGACCGCGTCACCGACGGCACCGGGACCGTCGCGGACGCCTCCCTCGAGGAACTCTCCGCTCGCTCTGTGTGTGGGTCCGGTGACGGCATACCTTCCCTCGCGGCGATGCTCGAGGTCCTTCCGCCGACCGTCGAGGTCCACATCGAACTCAAAGAGTCCGGCATCGCCGCGGACGTCCTCGCCGCTCTCGAGGGCGCGGCCCTCGCCAACCGCGTCGTCCTCACCTCGTTTCTGGTCTCCGAACTGCGGACGATTCGCGACCGCGACCCGAATCGACCGATCGGGCTGCTCGTCAGTCGGCACCTCGAGACGCCGGTCACGACGGCGGTCGAACTCGACTGCGACGTCATCGGGGCGAGCTACTGGCGCTGTCTGGCGACGCGGGTCGCGTCGCGGGCGACGGCGGTGGGACTCGAGGTCCACGCGTGGACGATCGAACGACGAGCGGTGGCGAAGCTGCTCGCCCGCCGCGGCGTCGAGTACGTTTCGGCGGATCGGCCGATCGACGTGTGACCGCTCGATGCAGGTGACGGACGTCCCGCTGCGGTCAGGTCGCACGGAGTGTCCCCGCGAGCGACCAGCAGCGCGGCGCGTTGCGCCGCGCAGCCAGCAATTAGTCGCCGACGGTGGTCACGGACACCGTCCGCGTTCGCGGCCCGTCGCACTCCACGAGCAACACCGACTGCCACGTCCCCAGCGCCAACTCTCCGTCCTCGACCGGAATCGTCGCGTCCGGACCGATCAGCGCGGCCCGCAGATGCGAGTCCGCGTTGCCGTCTAATTCGTCGTGCGCGTGGCCCACGTCCGGAACGAGGTCTCTCAGGAACGACTCGAGGTCGCCGCGAAGCCGCGATTCGTTTTCCTGGACGACGAGGCCGGCCGTCGTGTGCTCGACGAAAGCCGTGCAGGCTCCCGACTCGAGGTCGTCGGGAACGGCCGTTGCGATGCGATCGGTCACGTCGACGGTCGTCAGCCGCGACTCGGTTTCGACGGAAAACGCCATGCGCGACGACACGGCCGCGAGAATAGACTGCGTTACGGTCCGCACTGCGAACCGGCACGTCCCTACGAGAGTTGCGTCGCGGCCCACGCGGCGCGGTCGCGCACGTTCGGAGCCGGGTCCTCGCTCGCGAGGGTCTGCAAACGCGGGACGGCCGCGTCGACGCGGCCGTGGCCGAGCGCGACGCAAGCGTTCGCCCGCACGTGCGAGTGGTCGTCCGCGAGCAACTCGAGTAACTGGCTGCGAACCGGTTCGACTGCGGTTTCGACGCCGGCGGCGACGCGGCTGACCGCGACGGCCGCGATCGCGCGAGTATCGGGATCGTCGCAGGACAGCGCCGGCCGGAGGTCGGCACACACCGCCTCGACTGCGGCGGGATCGCGCCGAGCCGCGTCGCCGAGACAGCCGATCGCGTCGTATCGCAACGGCGCGTCGTCGTGATCCGCGAGCGCGGCGGCCTCTGCGACGAACTCGAGGGAGGGCAGCGCCGCGTCGGAGCGCGCCAGTCGGCCGAGCGCTCGGAGCGCGGGCGACCCGTTTTCGATCGGGTCCCCCGCCAGCGCACCGCTGAGAACCGATGCGGCCGGTTCGATCGCTGCCGGGTCCTCCCGGGAGATGTGCGCGAGTATGCGGATCCCCCACCGATCGGAGCCGTTTCGCCGTTCGAGCACGTCGGTGATCGCCGGTGCGTGCTCGACCATCACGTCCGGCCGCTCGGCCGCGACAGCGGCGAGACATCGGAGTAACTCCTCCGCCATCGGTTCGTCGGCGTTCTCGACGGCGACGGCGACGATCGATCCGGCAGAGGGCGCGACATCGGTCGGCGCTTCGGCTGCCAGATCGGCGAGACAGGCGGCGATATCATCGCGGAAATCGATCGCCGGACGCCGGAGCAGCGTCCGGAGTTTCGGAACCGTCGGGACGTACGCCGCCGCCTGGCCGCGCTCGTCGATCGCAGTGCGGATTCGGCGGACTGCAGCCCGTTGTTCGGCCGGTTCCTGTTCGTCGAGTTGTGCGAGTAGCGACGGTAGATCGACCCCCGCGGCCCCCCGGCCCCGGGGCTGGACGGCCTCGTCCCATTCCCCATCCATCGTCTCCTGCATTGGAGATGGTCTATAAAAGCATTCTGGCCGAATGACGGTCAAATAGCCTTTGTTCGGGCGATAAAACGTCGAATTACGAGCTGTTCGGAGTCGAACTATCGGCGCTCGAGATCGAACGCAGGTCGCTCGGGCTCGACGTATCGATCGCTCGATCCGGCGCGATCCGTTCGTCGAGAGTCGCGAAACGGGCCGGTCGACGAGCGTCCCTAAGCGAGCCACTCCTCGGGCTTGGTGTCGTAGTCGACGTCGTCGGCCGCGAGATGGTCGACCTCCTCCCACGGCACGTCCTCCGTCGTCACCGTCTCGCCGTTGTACCGGATCAGTTTACCCTGCTCTTCGGCTTCGGGCTCGCGATTCCGTCGCTTGGCGACCTCGATGTCGTGCTCGTCGATCTCCTTGACGATCGTCAGCAGGTTCACCGGCCGTCCCCAGAGTTCGAAGATCCGCTTGAGGGTCTCCGTGGCCTGTCCGATATCGAGCATGACGCCGTTGTACTGGTGGCCGAGCAGGAGTTCGTTCGCGTTGTTGTAGTTGCCGTCGTAGACCGCGATCGTCGGCTTCCCGAAGTTGGTGAACTGCAAGAGGAGCTTCTTCTTGACGTCCTCGGCCGCGTCGCTGGCGACGTGGAACTGCCCGGTCGCCTGCGAGTGCTCGTAGGTGAAGTAGTTGTTCTCCGTGATGAACTCCCGAGTCAGGAACTCGTCGAGGAAGGTTACGTCGTTGTGACTCTCCCGAACGTCGAACATCCGGTCCCAGCCGGCGGCGAAGTCGACGTCCTCGAGCGCTTCTGCGACCGACGAATAGCGGGCATCGTCGAACAGGTAGCGGCCGATCCGCTCGAGTTCGTTCTGCGTGACCCGCGCGAGGAAGCCGCGGTTCTGGCGCTTGACCAGCGAGTAGTGCCGGCGAGCGACTCCCTCGTTGGTCAACACCTTCCAGGGGTATTTCGACACGTCGATCTCACCGTCTCGAGCCCGCTCGAGCGCCTCGCGGTCGACCCACTCGTCGGGAACGTCCTCGAGCTGATCGAGCGTCTCGGGGGTGATGGTCTCGATTGCGTTCGGCGGCTCGAGCCGGTCGAGCACCTCGTCGAAGTCGACGACCTCGGTGAGGTTCCGCCAGGAGATCCCCTCGACGCGCAGGAGGGCCTCGAGGACTTCCCGCCGGTTGGTCGTGTTCTCGACGTACTCCCAGAGCTCCATCCCGAGGCTGTAGGGGTTGAGGCCGCCGGAGGCCAGCACCTTCGCCATGTGATCGGCGTAGTTCAGGAACTCGTCGTCGCCGGCGAAGGCCTCGTCGGTCATCATCGTCGACTCCCAGTAGGCGGCCCAGCCCTCGTTCATCACCTTCGTCATCTTCTGGGCGGCGAAGTAGTACGCCTCCGCGCGCATCATGTCGAGGATGTCGCGTTGCCACTCCGTCATCTCGACGCCCCGGCCGGCTTCGGCGTCGTACTGCTTGCCGTGCTCGCGGACGAACGCCAGCACGTCCTTCTGTGGCTCCTCGGGGAAGTTCGCCGCGACGTCCTCGCCCTCGAGTTTCTCGACCCACGCCTCGTCGAACACCTCCCCTTTGATCTCGTCGGAGAGCTCGAGTTCGTCTAACTTCTCGGCCAGGTCCTCGTCGAGTTCCTCGCGGGCCGGCCCGTCGATGTCGAGGCGTCGGCTGAACACCTGGTGTTGGTCGATGTTGTCCTCGAGGCTCAGGCAGTGGTCGATCCACTTCTCGACCTCGGCGCGGTCGATCTCTGGATCGGACATGTACTCGTCGATGGCCCGCGCGTGCCGTTCGAGCATGGCCGCGGCGTTGACCTGGTCCTCGTCGGCGCGGCCGCTCGTGAACATCCCGAACCAGTCGTTGTTCGCGAAGAAGTCCGAGTGGGCCTCGACGTGCGTGATAACCGCCTTCTGGTCGGCGATCGTGTTCGACTCCTGGAGGAACGCGTGGGCGGGGTTGTCGTTGTTGACGATCTCGAAGGCCTTCCCGCCGCCGTACTGGCCCTGCTTTTGTTGCTTATCGTACTGCATGCCCCACCGCCAGTGGGGGTAGCGGCTCTGGAACCCGCCGTAGGCGATGAGCTCGTTCATCTCGTCGTAGTCGATGATCCAGTACTTCACCGGGTAGGGCTCTAAGCCGAGCTTCTCCGCGAGGTTTCTGGCCTCCTCGACCGGTTCCTCGAGATCGCTGGCGATCGCCTGTTTGCGGAATCTGTCCGAATTACTCATTGTCATCACTCTCCGTGGAGAGGATCTCGTAGATCGCGTCGGTCACGTCCGCCTCGTCGTTGACGTAGGCCACCGCGACGTCCTCGGCGTCGGTGCCGAAGTGGCGCTCGAGCTCCTCCGCGTGGGTGGCGTTGATCGCGTTCCCGCTGGGCTGGGTCTCCACGTAGGCGTGGAGGTTCGCCGGGATCTCCTCCATCAGGGGGATCACGCGCTCGCCGGTGTCGTTGCTCGAGTTCTCCGAGTCGCCCGCCGCGAAGACGTACCGGTTCCAGTCGCTCCAGGGGTACTCCTCGAGCAGTTGGTCGGCGAGTTCGTAGGCGCTCGAGATCTTCGTGCCGCCGCCGCTGCGGATGCCGAAGAACTCGTCGCGCTCGACCTCCCAGGCGTCGGCGTCGTGGGCGATGTAGACGAACTCGGCGTTGTCGTACTTGCCCTGCAGGTACCAGTCCAGCGGGGTAAAGGTCCGCTCGACGAGTTCGCGCTTCTTCTCGCGCATCGAGCCGGAGACGTCGCGGATGTTGACGACCACGACGTTCTTCTCCTTCTCCTCGATGATCTCGGGGTGGCGGTAGCGCTCGTCCTCGCGACGGAAGGGGACGTGTTTGATCCCCTCGCGGCGGATCTTCTGCTGAACGCTTTCGCGCTCGACCTCGTTTTCGACCTCCTCGATCGAGGCCCACGTGCCGCGTTCGTCGTCCGGAACGTTGCTGTAGGCCTCTTCGACCCACGCCATCGACACCGGCAGGCTCTCGCCGCGGGCCCACTCGAAGACCTCGCGGGGCTCGATCCCCTCGACCTTACAGAGTTCCTTCAGGAACTCCTCGTCGAAGTCCATCGCGAGCTTGCGCTTGAGCCCCTCCTTGAACATCCGCTCGAAGTCGAGCGTGCTGTTCGGACCGGAGCGGGTGAGGTCGGTGAACGGGCCCTCCTTTTCCTCGACGACTTTCTTCCCCTTCGGATCGAGGTCGAGGCCGAGCTCCTCGTCGAGTTCCTCGGCGAACTCCTCGGGGTCCATCTCGTAGTACTCGTGGTCGCCGCCCTCCTCACCGGGGTCGCCGTCCTCGCCGTCGTCGTCGCCCGGCTGAGGCTGGGGCTGGCCGACCGGCTGGCCGGTGTCGGGCGTGCCGTCCTCGCCCTGTCCGACCCCGCCCTTGTCGCGCTGATCGTACTCGAACTCCGGCAGCGAGACGATCTTCACCGGGATGTTGATCTCCCCGGGCCGGCTCTGCCCGAGGTCGCCGTACTGGATGAAGTCGGCGAGGTCCTCGCGGCGCTCCTCGCCGACTTCGCGGAATCGCTCGAGGTCGTCTCTCAGTCCCATCTGTAGCTCACCTGTCCCATGACGTGTCTGCTGGTTAGTTCGGCCGACGCCTCGGAGTAGCCGAAGAGGGAGACCAAAGTCTCGATCGTCCCCTCCTTGACCGCCTCCGTCTCGGTCCCGCCGGGCGGATCGCTCCACTGTCGCGGGTCGAAGTCTTCGAAGGTCCGCTCGACGTCGTCCCAGTCGTGACTCTCGAGGACGGTCTTGATCACGGGAATCGCGGTGAGATCGACGTCCTCGACGGAGAAATCCTCGTTACGGTGCTCCCAGGCGTGGCGGTTCAGCGAGGTGATGACCTTCTCGCGCCTGAAGTTCCGGACGCTCTCGCGGGGGAGGTTCCCCTCGTATTCGGCCTCGGAGAACCGACCCAGATGCTCGATCTCGAACAGCTTCATCGTCAGCGGGTCGGGCTCGACGCGCTCCCCGCGGTCGTTGTACAGGGGCTCCTCGGTCTCCCAGGCGTAGACGTGTTCGACGTACTCGGCCACGGTCTCCTCGTCGACGCGTTTGTCGTGCATGATGGCCTCGATGACGTCCGACTCCTGTCGGTCGTAGACGTAGTTCTTCACGGGGACGACGCGGTTCTCGAACTCCGAGCGCTCGCCCGTCGAGAAGACCGGCGCGTCGGCCAGCCCCTCGACCATGGCGTTCAACACGTCGCGGGGCATGACGACGTCCTCGACCGACAGCTCCGCGTGGTGGCGGTCGAGATCCGCTTGGAGGAGTTCGGCGAGCGTGTCGCGCGTGTACGTGACGGGAATGCCGTGGTCGCCGTCGTTGCCGTCGTCGTCGAAGTCGAACTCGTCTTTCTCCCGGCGGGTATCGCCCTCCTGGAGGTAGCCCTGATCGTAGATCCGGGCCTTGTCGACCAGATCGAGCCCGTTCGGGAGGTTCTCCTCGTCCAGTCGCGTGACGACCGCGTACAGCGCGGCCGCCTCGATGGCATGGGGCGCGAACTCCTGGGTCCGCGTCCGGCCGTCCTGGCCTTTGACCGTCACCGTCACCGGCGCGCGGATCCGATCCTCGAGTTCGTCGTAGCTCTCGGCCTCCCAGACCGAGGTCTCGTTGGTCAACTCGCGGCGAATCAGCTCCGTCTCGAGCGAGAGATTCGTCAGGTAACCGAAGCGGTGTTTGTCCAGCCGGCGCTTCAGGGCCTTGAGCGGGTCCATCCCGTTGCGATCCGAGTGCTGGTTGAGCTGGGCCTCGAGGTCGGGGTTCGAGATGATCAGCAGCTGGGAGTCGACGTCCATCCCGATCCCCTTGTCGAGTTTCACCGACTGCTCGTCGGGGACGTTCAGCAGCTTCTGCAGGAGGTCGGCGTGCTGGGCGGCGTCCTCGACGACGGTGAGGACGCCGTTGCCCTGCGAGAGCACGCCGTCGTAGCTGAACGCCTGGGGATTCTTCCGGCCCCGCGAGTCGAGTTCCTGGAGCATGCCGTGCATCCACGAGCCGACGAGGCGCTCCTTGGGCGGGCCGTCGTCCTCCGAGTGGAGGACGCCGACGCCCTGTCCCACGTCGACGACGTAGTTTTTCACCCTGAGGTGGGCCTCGTCCGTGATCGCCGAGAACAGTTCCTCCTCGCCCTCCCGGCGGTAGCGCTCCTCGAGGAAGTCGTACGCCTCCCGGGAGAACGGGTCGAGTTGCGCGTCGACCTGCACGGGGACGTGATCGTCGAGTTCCGCGTTGAGACGCTCGAGCAGGTCCTCGCGGACGTTCTCGGGGAACACCGACAGCGGGTGGGCCTGCACCGGGCTCTCGTACCAGTTCTGCTCGTCTCCGGCGCTCGCGTCGCCCCCGTAGCTCAGGCCGCGCTCGCCGGCGTCGGCGGTCGAGATGTTCCACTCGACGGTGTAGCGGCGGCCGTCGGGCGTCTTCGAGTACTCGCGCAACCCGTTGACCAGACACCGTTTGAGTTCGGACTTGCCGGTCGCCGTGGGACCTTCGAACCAGATGATCTTCTCGTCTTTCGCCCGGCCCGCGGCGATCGACCGCAGGTCGTCGACGAACCCGTTGAGCACCTCGGTGTTGCCGAGGATCGCGTGCTCGCCGTCGTTGTGCGGATCGTCGAAGAAGCGGTAGCGCTCCTTCTCCTCGCCCTCTTCGACGACGGTCCGGGTGCCGGCGGCCTCGATCGCCTCGAGGAGGTACTTCGAAGCGTGGGAGGCGATCGAGGGGTTCTCGAAGATGCGGTCGACGTACGCCGCGAGGTGCATCGGCTCCTCGTAGGTCTCCTCGAGGGCGCGGTCGGCGTCGCGGACGTAGTCGGTTCCTCGTGCCATGTTAGTCTTCCATCTCTGCTTTGGCGACCTCCGCGCCGGCGAACTCGAGCACTTCTTTGGCTCCGCCTTCGGAGTAGCCCTGTTCCATCAGCGCGTCGATCCACGCGGAGCGCTCGTCGTCGTCGAACTCGTTGGCGCTCACCAGCGCGGAGAAGTTGATGTTGTGCTTCTTGTCCTCCCAGAGTTTGCGCTCGAGCGCGCGGCGCAGGCGCTCGTTGTCCTGCGGGTTGAACGCTTCACCTTCGCGCGCACGGCGGGAGACCCAGTTCGAAACCTCCTGTCGGAAGTCCTCCTTCCTGTCTTCGGGAATGTCGAGTTTCTCCTCGACGCTGCGCAGGAAGGTCTCGTCGGGTTCCTGCTCGCGGCCCGTGAGCTCGTCCTCGATGGTGTCGTCGTCGATGTAGGCCATCACGTGATCCATGTACTTCTCGCCCTGGCGCTGGATCTCGTCGAGGTCGTAGGCCAGCGCGTGGCGGACGTCCTCGATGGCTCGCTCCCTGTACTCCTCGCGCACGGTCTCGAGGTAGCGGTAGTACTTCTCGAAGTTGTCCTCCGGAATCGAGCCGTGATGCTCGAGGTTCTCCTCGAAGAAGTTGAACACCGTCAGCGGCGAGAGGAACCCGCGCTGGCGGTGTTTCGAGTCCATGATGGCCTCGGCGATCTCGTCGCCGATGAACCGGGGTGAGACGCCGACCATTCCCTCGCCGATCTCGGCCGTCGCCTCGGCCTCTTCGCGGAGCTTCTTGATGTCGATGTCGTCGCCCTCGTCGATCTCGCCGTTGTAGGCCTTGGCCTTCGAGAGCAGTTCGACGGTTTCGGTGTCGGGCTCCTCGATGCGCGTGAGGACGCCGAAGAGGCCCGCCATCTCCAAGGTGTGGGGCTCGACGTTGATGTCGGGGACGTCCGCGTTGCTCAGCATCTTCTCGTAGATGCTGGCCTCGTCCTCGTAGCTGAGGACGTACGGGAAGTCGATCCGCTTGGTGCGGTCGTTGAAGGCCTCCATCTTCTCGTCGCCCTTCTTGTCCTTGTACTCGGGCATGTTCGTCCGGCCGACGATCACCTGGTCGATGTCGATCCGCGGATTGTTCTTGGGTTTGATCGTCTGCTCCTGGGTCGCGTGGAGGAAGTCGTAGAGGAACTCCCGCTGGAGTTTGAGCAACTCCTCGCCGGAGAAGATGCCGCGGTTGGCGTTACAGAAGGCCCCCGAGTAGTCGAACGCGCGCGGATCGCTCTCGCCGTAGATGGCGATCTTGGAGTAGTTGACGTCGCCGGTCAGCTCCGTCTCGTCCTGGTTCTTCTTGTCCTTGGGCTCGAACGTCTCGAGGCCCTGACGCTTGTTCTCGTCGGCGACGAAGCGGACGATCTCGACGTGGTTTTCGAGGACCTGCTGGAGGTCGTCGTCGTAGTACGCCAGCAGCCGGTCCATGTAGAACTCGCTTTCGGGGTCCAGCGCCTGTTCGTTCTGGATGGTGTAGGGCGCGTCGAGGTTCTCGTTGAGGTCGTCGATGACCCGCTGGCGCTGCTCGACGGGGAGCAAGACGAGCGGATCCTGGTTCATCGGTGACCGGACGGTGTCGTCGGCCGGGTCTTGGTCCTGGATCACGTCACAGAGGTTGATCCACCTGAACGTGTACATCCGGCCGTCGTCCCTGAGCGTGTAGTCCTCGAAGTACTTGCGGACCTGTTTGTCGAAGTGGGACTTCCCGGAGCCGACCGGACCGAGGAGGAGCTTGATCCGGCGCTCGGGGCCGAGGCGTCGAGCACCCGATTTGACCTTGTTCACGAACTCGTGGATCGACTGGTGGATTACCTTCCCGTAGAAGGTGTTCTCGCCGTCGCCCAGCGGGTCCTCGCTCGCGAGCTGGTACTCGACTACCCCTTCGGTCTCGTCGTAGGTGGTGCCGTAGTAGTCGAACATGTCCGCGACGCGCTGGTGGGCGTTGCGGGCGATCTTCGGGTCCTCGTACACCGCTTCGAGGTACCAGTCGAAGGACTTGGTTTCCCGCAGGTCTGCGGGCATCGATTCCTGGTAATCCGTACTGAGCTGCTCGAGTGTCTCGATGTCACCGGTCATGGTATCATTGCCAGTTGCGGGGTTCTCCCGTCTGCAGTGCAGTCGTCCGTTCGTCTGCGGACGACGTGAGCGGACGTCGCTCGACCGACCGAGGCGTCTCGTGGCCGAACAGTCGGAATCCGTCGCGTCGCGTCACCCGGCGTGAGCGCGTCGTACTCGCCGGCCTCCTCGAGCGGATTCTCGCGGAGCGCGACTCCGTCGCGGGCGGCTATATTGCGTGTCATGTGTCGTCTCTTCCACTCGATGTCGTGCGGTGACCCCGCTGGCCGCGGACAACGGTGCGCCGGGGACGGGCGCGGAGTGGATCGGTCCGCCGAACGGATACCGATAGTATTTAATGAGTGAGTAATCCAGGTACTTAGCCTTAGCCCCAAAAGGTATTTATCAGAAGTTTATTGCAGGTAAATACTGCCAGAAGTCTATATTGGTGGTCGGTATCACACCACACATTCGGCAGTCGACCGGATAAATCACCGGCCTGCAACGTCCACGTTTGCTCGCGCGCGCTCTTCCACCGCCGGTTTGTCACGCGGGTCTCGACGGGGTGGGCGCTTACCGATTCGGTGGCTACTATAGGGCCGGCAGTCCTACCGACTCCCATGTCGGGTTCGGGGACGGACGGTGGAGTCGACCGCTCGCAGCTTCCAGACGGCTGGACCGTCTGGAGCCAGGGGGAAGACGGCCGGCTCGTCCTCGCGTACCGACCGGACGTCTTCAACGGCGCGGACTTCCCGGCACCCTGTCTGCCGACGCTGTATCTCACCCACGGCAAGCGGACCCGCCGCCCCGGCGTCAACCCCGCCGACACCGCCGACTCCGCGGACTGGTTCGTCACCCTCTATCTCGAGCCGGACGTCTCGGGCGAGACGTTGCGGTTTCCGACCCGGGAGGCGGCCCTCGAACGGACTACCGCACTCGCCCGCCGGTTCGACGACGGCGAAATCGATTACCGATCGCTCTATCAGGTCCCTCGCGAGGAGTACTTCGACCGCCTCGACGACCTCATCGGCGGCGATAGCGCGGACTGAACGCTCTCGAGTTCGAATCTCTCGCCGCGACACTCCGGTCGATCCCCTCGCCGTGATACCGCGGACCGACCGCCGGGACGTGACGCTTAACCGCCAGTGGCAACTACGCGTGGGTATGTCGACCGTTACACTCGTCGGCTCCCGGCTGGCCGAACCGGGAACCGAGTTCGTCTATGAGGGCGAAGCCGACGGCTGCGCCGGCTGTCCCTACCGCAGTCAGTGTCTCAATCTCGAGCACGGTACGAAGTACCGCGTCACCGATATCCGCGAGAACGCCCAGACGCTCGAGTGCGCCATGCACGACGGCGGCGTTCGCGCCGTCGAGGTCGAACCCGCATCGACGCGCGCGAACATCACGTCCAAGGGAGCGTTCGCCGGCAGCAAGACGAGCCTCCCCGGTCCCTGCCCCTACGTCGCCTGTCCGAGCCACGAGTACTGCGAACCCGACGGCGTCGAATTCGACGAGGAGTATCGCATTCGAGAGATCATCGGCGAGCCGCCCCACGACGTCTGTCACCTCGACCGCCCCCTCGAATTGGTCGAACTCGAGACCGACGACTGATCGACTCGCGTCCGGAAAACGTCTTTTCGGCGGCTACTCGTCCGCGTCGTTCCGTTTCTCGGCGGGAACGTGTTCGACTACTCCGCCTCGAGTTCGCCGTCTTCGAGCCACGAGCCGGCCCAGCACTCGATTTCGCCGAACACGGGCTCCAGGGACTCGCCCTTGTCGGTGAGGCTGTAGTAGGTGGCCACGGGGGCGTCTTCCTCGAGACGCCGCTCGACGAAGCCCATCTCGCCGAGGTCGTCGAGCACGCGCGAGAGCGTTCGCGCGTTCGCGCCGGTCGAACGCTTGAGTTCGTTGAAGCGCTGTTCGCCGTCGAGCAGTTCGTGGAGCACCGCCAGCCGCCACTGTGAGCCGATCTGCTCGAGGGAGGCGATGACGGGGCAGGCGTCGTCGTGTTTCTCGCGGGATTTCGTTTGCGGGGATGACATCGGTGGTATCTGGTCACGGCTACGTCTCGAACCGTTTTAGTAGTTCGGTTCCGAACCGGATAACATCGTGTTAGTAGATTGCGGGAGGACACCTACGACGCCGACCGAAGATCGATCGCCGGAGGAACCGCGATGACGGACGACGAATCGAGCGTCGGTGATGGGACCGACGCCCTCGAGATCGACGTCGACGAAACCGCCGGCCCCCTCTACCGAATCCTCTCGAGTGCGGTCGTCCCGCGACCGATCGCGTGGGTCAGCACCCGGAGCGAGGACGGCGTCGACAATCTCGCGCCGTACAGCTTCTTTACCGTCGCGTCGGTCGACCCGCCCATCCTGCTATTCGCACCGGTCGACGGCGCCGAGGGACTCAAGGACACCCCGCGGAACGCCCGCGACACCGGCGAGTTCGTGGTCAACCTCGTGACCGAGGACCTCGCCGCGGCCATGAACGAAACCAGCGCCACGCTGCCAGCCGGCGAGAGCGAGTTCGATCACGCCGCCCTCGAACGGGCCGACTCGACGGCGGTCGATCCACCGCGGGTTGCCGATGCGAGGGTGGCCTTCGAGTGTACCCTCCACGACCTCGTCGACGTCGGCGGCTCGACGCTCGTCCTCGGCGAGGTTCGCCACGTCCACCTCACGGAATCGGTCACCACCGACGGAAAGATCGACGTGGGGGAGATCGACGCAGTCGGCCGGCTCGCAAGCAGTCTCTACGCGCGGACGAACGACCGGTTCTCGCTCGAGCGGCCGCCGTAACGGTCGGCTGTCATCGGGAACCCACCGCTCGCGCACGGCGGCGACTGTCGCTGCGGCCCGCAATCGCGACCCCGTCGGGACGAACGGTCGATTCGAAGAACGCGGGTTGCGGCGGAAACGGTCGAAGAGCGTGCTCTCAACGGCGCGTCCGGTTTGATCGGTGCAGGGTGTGAATGGAACGGTGTGTTCTGGAGGGAGTAGTTGAAAAAGAAGTCTCCTGCTATCGTGGCAACAGGGAGTCGCCGCGCCCTCCCCAGCCGATTCGTTCGGTCGCTGCGCTCCCTTACTCGTCCACTGGAAGACGCTTCGCGCCTTCCAAGCCTTCGTTCGCAAGACTCACGAAGACCTCGCGCAGTATCGTCGGCCCCCTCGCTAGCACTCGGTCGGCCGACAGCGCGCGCCACCGCACATCGGTTGATCAGACTGAGCGACACATCGGTCCCCTTTATCGAGCGCTCGGACTGGCATCGGCATCCGAGACCCGCTGCTGGGACGGTGCGTCGGACGCCGGCTGCCGAGTATCGGCCGTTGGAATCGTGAAATAGAAGGTGGCTCCATCGCCGGCGTCGGATTCGACCCATATCTCGCCGCCGTGGCGCTCGACGATCCGCTCGCACAGCGCGAGCCCGATCCCGCCTGCGCTGGACGCCCGCACATTATCGCTGGCCGAGAGCGTCTCGAACACGTCGAAGATTCGCTCGTGGTACTCGGGGTCGATCCCGACGCCCTCGTCGGCGACCGAGAAGCGCCAGCCGTCGTCCGTCCGTTCGACGCCGACGTGTACCGTCGGCGGATCGTCCCCGCTGTACTCGAGGGCGTTCGAGAGCAGGTTTCGGAACACCCGTGCGAGCTGGTCCCCGTCGCCGGTGACCGTCGGCAGATCGTCGGCGGTGATCGCCGCGTCGGTCTCGGCGATTCGGAGCTGAAGATCCTCGAGCACGCCGTCGAGAATCGCATCGACGTTCGTCGGCTCGAGCGGTCTGCCGTGCGTGGAGACGCGAGAGTACTCGAGGAGACTATCGACCATCGCCCGCATGCGATCCGCCCCGTCGACCGCGAAGTCGATGAACTCCCGCCCCTCCTCGTCGAGTTCGTCTCCGTACCGGCGATCGACAAGCGTCAGGTAGCTCGAGACCATTCGGAGGGGTTCCTGCAGATCGTGGGAGGCAGCATAGGCGAACTGCTCCAAGCGTTCGTTCGCCGTCTGGAGTTGTTCGATCGTCTCCTCCAACTCGAGCTCCCGCGATTTAGCGCGGGCGTCGTGGATCCCGGCGGCGAACCCGGCGACGCTCCCGATCGCGGTGAGGATCAGTAGATTCTGGAGCGGGTCCCGAAGTCCGGCGGCCAGCGCGATAAGGCCGAGCAGCGCGAGCATTACCCCGATACCGCCGACACACCACTTTGCGACGACGGCGAACACGTCGGGTCGGATGTCGGTTCGCGGCAGTCGATACCCTCCGTAAAGAAGGACGGCACCCGGGCCGCCGACCAAGATCAGGATTACCAGGTCGATTCCCCGAGCCGTCTCCACGATGAAGGGGTGGGAAACGGCAGATGCGATGTAGATCCCGGCGAGGGCGAGGAGAATCTCCCGACCACCGAGAGGCGAGCGGATGGACCGCTCGCTATCGGTGGGTCGACCGTCGATCGACTGAATCACGGTTTGTGTCTGATGATCGACCCCTATGAAGATACCGCTCAGAACGCTCAGTCGAGTGGGATAGGGCGAGACGCGGTTTTCGATGGCGGAACGACTGCCACACCGAATCGCCGTACGACTCGAAAACGAACTACTCGGCGTCGACCGGTTCGGATCGCGGGTCGCGCTCTTTGACCTCGTCGAGGACGCCCTCGAGGGTTCCGCGCGTTTCCGCGACCGTGGCACCGACGAGGCCGCCGATCGCACCGCCGGTACTCGCGGCGTTTCGACTGAACAGTCCACCGATCGCCGCACCGACTGCCGCGCCGATCGCTGCGTACCGTGCGCGAAGCAACACTGCCGTTATACGTTCTCTCATATGTTCTCTATGGTGACTATGACGGATAAATATGTCTCTTGAATGTGCGGCGAGGCGGTCGATCCGACGAGCAGTCCCTCTGGTAACCGCTGAAATGGGATACTCGCTGATCGAAACGGTATCGTGCGAGCAGGTGTGCAGTGGCCGTCAGCGGCGGCGATAGCAGACGAAGTCGATCTCAAAGGAGCGTGTCGACCGCGGCCAGTGACTCGAGGACGTGGTCGGGTTCGACGTCGGCCGCGGCGAGGGCTGTGCGATCGGTGACGCCGGTGAGGACGAGGGCGGTTTCCATGCCGGCACGATTCCCGAGTGCGATATCGGTGTCGAGCCGATCGCCGACGACCAGGGTCTTCGTGGGATCGGCGTCCAGCCGGTTCATGGCCGTCGCGGCCGCGATGGATGACGGTTTTCCCAGGATCGCGTCCGGTTCGCGGCCGGCGACGGCTTCCATCGCGGCGAGCATCGCGCCCGAGCCCGGGATCTCCCCCTCGTCGATCGGAATCGTCGCGTCGGGATCGGTGCCGTAGAAGGGAACGTCCCCCTCGAGCGCCCGCAACGATTCCCAGAGCGTTCCGTACGAGAAGTCCTTGTCGAACGATCCCAGCACGACCTCGGCCGCGTCGGGATCGGCCGTCAGTTCGACGGCCGCGTCGTCGAGGATCGCCTCGAGTCGTTCGCTGCCCACGAGGTAGACCCGCTGGCCGGAGTGGGTCGCCGCGAGGTACTCCGCCGAGACGGTCGCGGAGGTGAGAACGGTGGCCGGATCGACGTCGATTCCGTGCGGGGCGAGCTGCTCGCCGTAGTGGTCGGCCCCGCGCGTCGGGTTGTTCGAGAAGAGGAGGCGCGAACAGCCCGCAGCCTCGAGTGCGCGCAAACCGTCGGTCGCACCGGGGAGCAACTCCTCGCCCCGAACGATCGTCCCGTCGACGTCGAGGATCGCCGCCTCGTATGCTGTCATCGTCCGCCCGTACGGTCGGCCGGCGATTGAGTGTTTGGATAGGGGTGCGCGTCACCGAACCGTGGGGCCCAGAGCCGACGAGTCGACACCTGGTCGCCGAGTACCGATACGACGGACGAAGCTGACTGCTCGACGGGAAAGCCCATACCGCTGCCGACCGAACGGGCTGATATGACACTCGATGTCGAGATCCCCGACCCGCCGACGCTCAGTGGACCGCAGGACCCGGGCGACTACGACGCCGTCGACGAACCCGAGGAACGAACGGGTGACGACGCTCGCCGCGAAGACCTGGCCGACTTTCTGGAAGCGGGCGCCTGGGCGGACGCCTTCGACGAGTGGGCCGCGGACACCTACATGGCCGAGGACGAGTTTCGGACCGTCCTCGAGCTCGGACTGATCGAGGAGTTCGACTTCTACTGGAATCAGTCCGCGGAAGACGTTGGCTATCGCGCACCGGCGGTTCCGGACGATGCGGCCCACAACGGACTCGACGAAGACGACGTCGAGGATATCGAAGAGGAGTTAGATTCGCTCGGTCGGACGGTAAGCGAAGTGCTGGAAAACGACTACATCCTTCGCAACGGATCGGAGTTCGGCTACACCTGGGAGTGACGAGCCGAGCAGGGCTGCAGCCGTCGCTCGAGCGCGTCGTCTCATCATCTCACGAGGACGACCGGCCGTCCCCGATCGACCGCAAGGTGGGAATTCTTATCCGGTAACCCGACCAACGACCGCGTATGACACTCGAGGTCGAACCCCCCGAGCCGCCGGAACTGGAGTTCGTCGACCCGAACGAGTACGAGGACGCGACCGTGAGCGCCGACGGGGCCGAGGAGATCGACTACCGTCGCGAGGAGCTACAGGCGTTTCTCGAGGACGGGGCCTGGACGGAAGCGTTCGACGAGTGGCGCGCGGACACCGATCTCGAGGAGCGGGAGTACGGGATCGCTCGCGATCTCGACCTCTTCGCGGGTTTCGATTTCTTCTGGGACGACTTCGCCGATCGAGTCGGCTATCACGCGCCCGGCATTCCGGAGGACTGGCAGGCCCGTGAGTACCATCCAGACCTCGATACCTGGGGGACGGTCTCCTCGATCAACGCCGAACTCACCGAGTTCGGCCAGATCGTTTCGGTCATCCTCAAAGAGGAGTACGTCGACTGGGAGGCCGAATACGAGCCGCCCGAGGATCTGCCCGACTTCGACTGATCGAACTCGCGGGCTTCGACTCACCACGCGCTCCCGGAACTGGTGCCGAAAACCCTCGAACACAGTCGTACCGGCGAGTTGCCCGTCGGACCGGTGCTACTCCCGCGGCACTGCGATATTGCGGACGGTGCCGTCGCAGTTCGGACAGGATTCGAGCGAGTCGGTCGTCTCTCGGTGGCCACAGCGCAGACACTCGTAGTGCGATCGGTCCGGCGAGTACGGGTCTTCGTACACCATAGTGGGGTGTGACACCGTACCACAAAAGAACGTTGTGTTGGTACAATATTAGGCGAATTCAGGCGGCACAAGATCTTCAAACCCGATTAATTATTGAACAATTGTCCAGTAATATCGCCCCTATCGGGTTGCGACGATCGCGATCGTCGCCGGTCGGTCACGGGCCAGCTCGATGTCGAAGCCGGCAGCGGCGAGCTGGGTCGTCGCCTCGTCGAGTCCGAATCGCTCCTCGAGGGGCGGGCCGATCTCCGGGTCTCCGTCGGCCGACCAGTCGACAGTCACCAGTCGGCCGCCGGGACGGATCACCCGTGCGAGTTCCTCGAGCGACCCGCGATCGTCGCTCTCGGTATCCGCGCCGTCGACCGTCGTGGGCGCGTACTCGTGGTGGGTCATCGTCGAGTACGCACCGTCGAGGTGATCGTCGTCGAACGGCAGCGACGACACGCCGGCCGTGACGAATTCGACGGCCTCGGGGACCCCCTTCTCGCGGTAGCGGTCGTGCATCGCCGACTGGACGTCGACGGCGTACAGGGTGTCGACGAACGGTGCGACGTCGTCCGCGTAAAAACCCGTCCCGGAGCCGAGATCGGCTACGACGCCGTCGGCCGACGGCTCGAGCATCGCCAATAGCTCCTCGCGGGAACAGTACCGATACCGACCGGGATCCTCGAGCGCGTCCGCGCGATCGACCGGAAACGTGTGATAGCCCATACGACCGCTCCGGGCCGACCGGATTTCCGCGTTGTGTTGTCGAGGCCGGAACGCGGGACGGAAACGGAAGTAGAGCACTCATCAGAGTGTAGTCGGATCGAGAAGGCGAGGAAAACGAACCGACTCGAACGTCGGCTGATCGACTATCGCCTCATCCGGTCCATTCGCCCGCGAGATCGCCGGCGATGTTCTCCCGCCAGTGTTCGAATCCGTTCTCACATTCGGCGTTATCGTGAATGTGATCGATGAATCCGGCACCGGGCGACGCGAGCTCGTCTCCGCAGAACGGACAGGTGATCGGGTCGCTCCAGTCTGTCGACGTAGTGGCAGTCATCGGTACCGGGGTCTATCAGGAACTATCATATAAGTCTCGTCCGTTAGGATCTATTACAATTAGTATGGCATATAATGACAATGGTACAACGCTCATCGGTTCGAATCGTTTCCGTTGAGTCTGCCCCACGTACCGCGACGAGCGGCAGCGATCGCGGTCAGGTCGCCGACCTCGATATATGGGTCTTTTAGCACGGAAAGAGTTAACTTAACCCGATGTGTATGTTACCACATGACACTCGAGGAGCAACGGGAGTACGTGTGCATTCACTGCGGCCGACGGGAAACGGTCGGTGACGCACTCCTCAGCACCTGCCAGCAGTGCGGCGGCGAGATGCGAAACGTCGAGTTAGTCCGCGAGTAGCCGAGTTCCGTGCGACCAGTACGACGTCTGCTCCCTCGAGCGATGCCGTCGGAGTGGTTCCCTTTTCCGATCCCCGCGACGCCGCGTCAGCGGTTCGGACCACCGCACTACCCGTTAGCGGGCGATTCCCACCGCGACGCCGATCAGGACGAGCCCGACGAGGGCGACCCCAGCCCCGACCGCACCGTTTCCGGCGAGGGCAGCGACGCTACCGGCGACGATGCCCGCTCCCCCGCCACCGGCGATAATCGATAGCGGGAGCGTCGGCGTCGCGATCGCCTCACCGCGAACGACCTCGAGTTCCGTCCGGAGCGCATCGATCTCGTCGTCTCGATCGCCGGTGGATTCGATCTCTCCGATCCGTCTCCCCATCGCTTCGATCCGTTCCTCGAGACTCGCGTGTCGCTCGGCGATCGCGGCCACCCGCTCGTCGAGGGTGTCAAGATCGGAGTCGAGGGTCCGCACCTCCTCGAGCGCTTGCACCGCGGAGTCGTCCGGACTGGACTCGACGGTTCGGACGAGGTCGTCGTGGTCCGTCCGGAGCGACTCGAGGCGGTCGGCGATGGCTGACACGTCGTCCTCGAATCCGGTGACGGCAGTTTCGTTCGCGCCGGCATCGAGGTCGTCGACCCGCTCCACGATCGAGTCGAGGTCGTCGTCGAGGATCTCGATCTCTCCCGCAAGCGTCGCCCGAACGCCGTCGATCCGTCCGTCGACGGTCTCGAGGTCCGCCGCGAGGCCGTCGACCGCCTCCGTCCCGGCCGCGCGCGTCTCGAGATCGTTCAGTTGCGCAGTCGCCGTCGAAATCGTCTGATCGAGATCGCGAACCGTCGTCTCGAGGCGCTCGATCTCCTCGTCGATCGTCGCCTCGACCGCGTCGAAGCGCGCGTCGGTTCGGTCGGAACGCCGCTCGAGGCGGCCCGAAACGTCGTCGAGACGCGTCGTTAGTTCCTCGAGCCTGCCGGCGATCCCGTCGATTCGCGTCCCGGTTCGCTCGATGCCCGCCTCGAGGTCGTCGACGTCGTCGCTCAGTTGCGAGGCGGTTCCCTCGACGGTCTCGAGGGCCGACTCGGTCGCGGCGGTCGCCTCGAATTCTTCCAGGTCCGTCCGCACCTCCTCGAGCGCCGCTTCGATCGTCGCCGTCCGGTCGGTGACGGCGTCGAGGTCGCCCGCCAGATCGACGAGGCGCTCGTCGAATTCGTCCACCTCGTCGGCGGCGACCGTCCGTTCCTCGACGGACTCGAGGTCCTCGGACAGCGCCTCGAGACGTTCGCGGACGGACCGGACCTCGTCGTCGCGGTTCGCGAGCCGGTCGAACAGCTGGTCGATTGCGTCGTCCTCGCGATCGGCGGCCGCGTCGCCGGCTGCGGCCTCGTCGAACGCGAGTTCGGTCCGATTGGTTCCCTCGGTACCCGCGGTCACGTCGGCGGTGTTCGGGACCCCGTCAGCCCCGTCGCCGTTTGTGGGTGACGCAGAACGGGTGACCGTATCGTCGGCCGCGACCTCGTCTCGAGCGGCGGCGAGTGCACCCCTAGCGGCGCTCTCGGCGGGATCGTCAGCGAGTCGAACGCCCCGAACGGAGAACGGCAGTGCCGCCGCGTCGAACCGACCGCCGACGAGGAACTCGACGCCCTCGATCGTCCCGTCGCCCCCGATCGCGATGGGAACGGAAAGCCCCTGTTGGACGTCGGTCTCGTCGGCTTCCGCTCGGATCGCGTCGATCAGTTCGGCGACGAGCGCGTCGTAGGCTCCCGCGAGCGCGCTCTCGATCCCGCCCGCCGCCGCGTCGGGATCGAGGGTGAACTCCTCGAGCACGCCGGCGACCTGTGCCGGCGCGTGCCCGGTCTCACCGGCCGCCCGCTCGACGATCCACTCGCGTCCGTTCGCGATCGTCACGGCCATCGCCGGAACGCCGTAGTACGCCAACGCTGCGCTCGTCGTCTGGGACTCGAGACAGATTCCGAGCCCGGTGTAGTTGTCTGCCGCGAGCTGATCGTAGACGACGGCGAAGCCCTTGCTGATCGGTGTCGCGTCGACCCCGCGCCCTGCCAGCGCTGCCTCGACGGCCTCGCGGTGTGCGTCGGTCGATACCGCCGCGTCGGCGAGCGAACCCGGCGTCGCGTAACAGAGTCGGCCGTCCGTCGCATCGCCTATCACGCCGTCGAGGAGCGCGTCCAGAGCGGTCGGCGCGTCCACCGCAGTCTCCGTCGTAAGGACGCCGCTCGCGAACAGCGACTCCGGTTCTCCGTTTGCGGCCCCGACATCGGCATCGGCGACCGCTCGAGCGGCAGCGCCGACCGCGTACGTCGTTCCGTCCGCCTGAACGGTGCTGCCGGCCCCCGAAAGCCCGGCCTCCTCGAGCGTCGCGTCGTCGACCGGCATTACGATCGGCGGGATCGATTCGATCGTCGGGCCGTCGCCGGCGTCGGTGGCGACCCGGATCGCCCCCGGTCCGATGTCGAGACCGTACTGCATGCCCCCGACGACTCGAACCACCCTATTGGACGTTTCCCCCGCAGTACCAATTGTGAAAATCGGGTGCTTCGAGAGATACCCCCGAGAATTATCTCACATCTGAATACTTGTGACCCTCCTGCACACGGGTCGTTTGGTGGGGGGTTCGAAATCGGGTATTCCCGTCCGTTACGGGGTCACAGACAGCATGTGTCACCTCGTTCCTGGAGGGTCCGTAGCACACAACGATAGAAATCCTCACGTTTAACTATCAGGATGGTGGTGGATTACGTGTATGTCTGAAACCGGGACGGAGTCCCGTCCACTGGTCCGTCAGCTTCCGGATCCGACCACAGCGTCGAACGTCCGGTACAATCCGTCGCTGGAGGAACTCCGCGAACTCGCCGAACCAGACGAAACGACGACCGAGTTCGGGTCGGCGTCGTACGTCAGCGAGGTCCGCTCGCGGAGTGCGGATCGGACGAAGAACACCGTCGACGACGAGTTCAGCGATCGCGATCACGAACTCGTCGATGACGCGATCGATATCGCGAGCGAGCGCGAGATGCTCTGCGTCGATCGACTGATGGGACGCCACCCGGACGCGACCTTCTGTTGTCGCCTCTTCGTCCCCGTCGAGCACGCTCGGATCGCCTACGCGTGGGCGTCCCTGTTCGATCCGTCCGACGGACGGGATCCCGACCTCTACACCGTCCACCTGCCCGACTACGACGAAACCGAGATCCGAGTCCTGCCCGACACCGGCGTGACGACCGTCCTCGGTACGGACTATATCGGTGAAGCCAAGAAGTCGTTCCTCCGGCTGTTCATGTACCGTCTCAAACAGCAGGGTGGTCTCGGACTCCACGCGGGCAGCAAGCGCGCCCGCGTCCGCGACGACGACGGCGACCTGCAGACCGTCGGGCAACTCTTCATGGGCCTCTCCGCGACCGGGAAGTCCACGCTGACCTCCCACGGCTGCTGGCTCGAGGAACCGGAGGGAACCGCTATGCTGCAGGACGACGTCTGTGGCCTCCTCTCCGACGGCACCGTCGCCGGCAGCGAGGGGCAGGGACTGTTCATCAAAACGATCGGCCTCGACGAGGACGAGCAACCCGAACTCTACGAGGCCGCAACCGCCGAGTCGGCGATCCTCGAGAACGTCGCGGTCGACGACGACGGCACCGTCCACTTCGACGAGGACCGGTACACCGCTAACTCGCGAGCGACCGTCCAGCGCGACGAACTCGAGAGCGCCGCCGACGAGATCGATCTCGACCGGATGGACCAGCTCTTTTTCATCACCCGAAACCCGCTGATGCCGCCGGTGGCCAAACTCGACGAGGAACAGGCCGCCGTCGCGTTCATGCTCGGCGAGTCGATCGAAACCAGCGCGGGCGACCCGGCGCGCGCCGGCGAGTCGATTCGCGTCGTCGGAACGAACCCCTTCATCATCGGCTCGGAAGGCGAAGAGGGGAACATCTTCCACGAGCTGATCAGCATTCTCGATATCGACTGTTACGTCATCAACACGGGCTATCTCGGCGAGCAATCGAAGGATATCGGCGTCACCGAGTCCGTGACGATCCTCACCGAGGCCGCTCGCGGCACCATCGAGTGGACCGACGACGAGCGAACGGACCTGACGATCCCCGACTCGGTCCCGGGGCTCGACATCGAGGACTACTACGTGCCCGACCACGTCGACGACTACGAGGACGCGCTCGCGGACCTGCGCGCCGAGCGTCGCGACTACCTCGCCGAGTTCGACGACCTCCGTCAGGAGATCGAAGACGCCGTCTACTGAGACGGTCTGCTGTCCCGATGTACCGGCGCGATCGCGGGCCGGTTGCGGTCGCGCCGCAACTGACTGACAGCAGTCCGTGCGAGCGGTCGACCACCGCTCGAGGGTCGGTACAAGAGCGGGACCCCCGGTTTTCAGACTCGATATCGCGCCCGATCGGCGGGGCAGCACTTGCCGTACACGAATACCGTTATATGTGTCGAGTTCTCACGGTTGGGTAATGAGCGCACAGGTACGAAAACCGACCGCGAGAGTCTGCGAAGAGTGTGATCGCGGCGAAGTATGGGACGAAAACCTCGAGGCGTGGCAACTCGCGCGCGAAGACGGCGAGAAACAGGTCGGCAATCCACACTGCATTCACGAATGGGACATCAACGGCACGTTCAATCCGGTCGACGGCCCGGATAGCTGAGCGAACCTGACACCCGGTCGCCACGAGACGCGGGCAACCCGGACGCGGTGAACGGTCGTTCCCCGCACCGTGACAGCACCCTTTTCCCCGTCTCGAGCGTCGCTTCATCCATGCCAACCGTCTACATCACGGCGCCGCCGGAGGCGGCCGGCGACATCGCCGAGACGCTGGTCGACGAGCGACTCGCCGCCTGCGTGAATCGACTGTCGACGAGCTCGACGTATCGGTGGGAGGACGAGATCCACCGCGACGACGAGGCGATTCTCCTCGCGAAGACGACCGACGAAGCGTACGACGATCTCGTCGCACGCGTCCGCGATCTACATCCTCACGACGTGCCTTGTCTCGAGCGATTCGACGAGGACGACGTCCTCGAGTCGTTCGCGACGTGGCGAGCGGAGAGCGTCGAATGACGCTCGAGGGCCAGTCGACCGGTCGCACGTCAGTCGCTCACAGGCGATGACTACCCGAATTAGCAACCCTTAAAACTCGCGCACGGGTTGTGACGGGTATGGCTGGAACCATCGAAGTGCTCGTTCCGGGCGGTCAGGCCAACCCCGGCCCGCCGCTCGGTCCCGAGCTCGGACCGACCCCCGTCGACGTGCAGGCCGTCGTACAGGAGATCAACGATCAGACCGAAGCGTTCGACGGTACCGAAGTCCCCGTCACCGTCGACTACGACGACGACGGCTCCTTTGAAATCGACGTCGGCGTCCCGCCGACGGCGGCGCTCGTCAAGGACGAGGCCGGTTTCGAGACCGGCAGCGGCGAGCCCCAGAAGGATTTCGTCGCGGACCTCTCCGTCGAACAGGTCAAGACGATCGCCGAGCAGAAACACCCCGACCTGCTCGCTTACGACACGATCAACGCCGCGAAGGAAGTCGTCGGCACCTGCGCTTCGATGGGCGTCACCATCGAGGGCAACGACGCCCGCGAGTTCAAGGAACTCGTCGACAACGGCGAGTACGACGACGTGCTTCTGGACGGCGCGGAAGCGTAATCCGCGAGCCGAAATCGAATCTTCGTTTTCGCGACTGTCAGTAGCGACGGTGGAGCGAGTCGTCTCTCGAGTGCTGACTGCGGTCGTCGAAGAGCGAATCAACGACCCGTGGCTGGCCCGTGATGAGCGAGGAATCCGCGTCGAGACGCAACTGATCGGGATCGCGGCCGATTCGTCCACGAGAGAGAGTCGAGACCAGCAGCGGTCGAGAGCCGAGAGCGTCAGATTTTGTTCGCGGGTGGAACGGTTCGGTCGTCCGGTCGCGCCGTCCCGACGCCGCCGAACAGGACGCGAACGCTCGCACCGAGTCCGAGCGCGCCCGCGAGGCCGGCGAGAACGACTGTCGCCGGAAGCGAGAGACCGGCGACCCCGCAGAGGAGTGCGCCGAGGAGAGCACCGATCCACAGCCGATCGGCACCGAACTGCGAGCCCACTGTCCGGCCGATCGCGGTCAACCCGATCGCCGTCACCACCGGCAGGACCGTCGCGCCGAGAATCACCATCGGAATCCCGAAGAAGATCCCGACGCTCGTATCCGTGAGAAGATATCCCGTGCTCGCCAGGCCGGCGACGACGAGCAGGCTCGGCAGGCCGAAACACCAGGAGATGATCGGGCTGCGCCGTGATTTCGTTACTGAGCACGCGCCGAAATTCTGGAGCATTCCGAGCACCACCATCGCGACGAGCATCGTCCCGGCGAACTGGACGCCCACCCGAACGATCGGCTCCATCGATCGATACGCCTCGAGAGTCCCCCCGTGCCCCGACACCGTGATGACCGAATCAAGGGCCGGCGACCCAACCATCGTATATAAGTCTAATGGCCGCATAGGGACCAAATACGATATATCGTCTATTAGAGCTTTCGGTTGTCATGACTTTCTCTATACGAATACATACTGAAGATCGGTAGTGACGGGGGCGTCGACGAGCGTGTGAGAAACAACTACTACTCGCGACCGATGAGAGGCGAGTGAGAGAAACGCGACCACCGCGTTCGGCCGGTACTCGGGCGTACGCGCAGTTCGACGGGTTTAAGTCCGGGATGGCACTTGGTTCAAGGGAGACAGGCATCGCCTGTTTCACTGACCCGTAGGAGCAGACCCTGCGTACTACGGAGGTGAACGATGGCAGATTCGGATATTCAAACAGCAGTAGCCCGCGCACTCGAGGACTCGCCGGACCGGAACTTTACCGAGACGGTAGACCTCGCGATCAATCTGCGCGACTTAGACCTGAACGAACCGTCGAACCGCGTTGACGAGTCAATCGTCCTGCCGTCCGGAACCGGCCAGGAAACCCGCATCGTCGTCATCGCCGAGGGTGAGACCGCAGTCCGCGCCGAAGAGGCGGCGGACGAGGTCCTCTCGGGGGACGACGTGGCCGATCTGGACGACGACGAAGCCAAGGACATGGCCGACGAGACGGACTTCTTCATCGCCGAAGAGTCGATGATGCAAGACATCGCCCGGCACCTGGGTACCATTCTCGGTCCCCGAGGGAAGATGCCGGACCCGCTCGCGCCCGACGACGACGTCGTCGAAACAGTCAACCGGCTCAAAAGTACCGTGCAGCTTCGCTCCGGCGACCGACGAACGTTCCACACGCTCGTCGGCGCCGAAGATATGGATGCCGAAGATATCGGCGACAACATCGACGTCATCCTGCGCCGACTGCACGCCGACCTCGAGAAGGGGCCCCAGAACATCGACGCCGTCTACGTGAAGACGACGATGGGTCCGTCCGTGGAGGTGGCCTAGAATGAGCGCACAGGCTGAACGCAAAACCGAGAACCTTCCCCAGTGGAAGAAAGAGGAAGTCGACGAGCTCGCACAGATCATCGACGAGTACGAGAGCGTCGGCGTCGTCGGCATCGCCGGCATTCCCTCGAAGCAGCTCCAGGACATGCGTCGCGACCTGCACGGGACCGCCGTGTTGCGCGTCAGCCGCAACACCCTGCAGACGCGTGCGCTCGAGGACGCCGGACTCGGCGACCTCGTCGAGCACATCGAGGGACAGGTGGGTATCGTCGGGACCGACGAGAACCCGTTCTCGCTTTACAAGGAGCTCGAGGCGTCCAAGACGCCCGCACCGATCAACGAGGGCGAAGTCGCCCCGAACGACATCGTGATCCCCGAAGGGGACACCGGTGTCGATCCGGGGCCGTTCGTCGGCGAGCTTCAGGGTGTCGGCGCCAACGCGCGCATCGAAGAGGGATCGATCCAGGTCATGGAGGACTCGACGGTCCTCGAGGCCGGCGGAACCGTCTCCGCGGACCTGACGAACGTCCTCAACGAGCTCGGTATCGAGCCCAAGGAAGTCGGGCTCGACCTCCGTGCCGTCGTCGCCGACGGCGTGCTCTTCAATCCGGAAGACCTCGACATCGACGTCGACGCCTACCGGAGCGACGTGTCGACGGCCGCCGCCCGCGCTCGGAACCTCTCGCTCAACGCGAGCTTCCCGACCGCGACGACGGCACCGACGCTCATCGCCAAGGCCACGGGCGAGGCCAAGAGCCTCGGCCTGCAGGCCGCCATCGAGGACGAAGCTCTCATGCCCGACCTCGTCAGCAAGGCCGACGCACAGCTGCGTGCGATCGCGGCCCAGATCGACGACGAGGAGGCGCTTCCTGACGAGCTTCAGGACGTCGCGGCGGCCGCCGAACCGGCGGCAGCCGACGACGAAGACGAATCGGCAGACGACCAGACCGAAGACGAGACCGAGACCGAGGACGCCGACACCGACGATGACGACGAAGACGACGGTGACGGCGCGGCCGGTCTCGGCGAGATGTTCGGATAACGACCACTAACAGAGGATCCAACAATGGAATACGTATACGCTGCACTCATCCTGAACGAATCGGGCGAAGAGATCAACGAAGACAACCTGACGAACGTGCTCGACGCTGCCGGCGTCGACGTCGAGGAGTCCCGTGTCAAGGCGCTCGTCGCCGCGCTCGAGGACGTCGACATCGACGAGGCAGTCTCCGAGGCTGCCGCCGTCCCCGCCGGTGGAGCCGCCGCAGGCGGCGCCGCGGGTGGCGAGGCCGCTGCCGACGAAGGCGACGACGAGGCCGACGAGGAAGCCGAAGAGACCAGCGACGTGCCGGACACGACGGACGACGACGACGAGGACGACGAGGCCGACGGCGAGGGTCTCGGCGAACTCTTCGGATAACGCGCACGTCGATTCCGGCTTCGACGAGTTGCAATCCCGATTTTTCTTTCGGCTCGAAGGGGAGTGGCGACGCCGCGCCGTCTCGGTGCGAGGAACACCCCTGCTCGAGCGGCAGCCCCGGTCCGAGAGCATATAAACGATGCCGCGGCCAGAGTCCGCGATGGCCGCCCCAGTCGAGATCGTCACCGAGCCGGCGCTGACCCTCCAGCTTCTCGCGTGGGTCCTCGCCGGTTCGCTACTGGGGAGTTGCAGCGGGCTCGTTCCCGGCCTGCACGCCAATAACTTCGCGTTCCTGTTAGCCGGAATCGCACCGTCCGTTCCCGGTCCGCCGCTGTTCGTCGGCTGTGCGATGCTCGCCGCCGGCGTCGTCCACACCTTCCTGAACGCCGTCCCAGCGATGGCGCTGGGCGTCCCCGACGCGGAGATGGCCGTCACTGCACTGCCCGGCCACCGAATGGTTCTCGAGGGACGCGGCTACGAGGCGATCCGACTCTCGGCGCTCGGCAGCGTCCTCGCCGTACTCGCTGCGGTACCCCTGGCCGTCCCCGTGACCCGGGGCGTAACGGCCGTCTACCCGACGGTACGGGCGCAGTTGCCGCTACTGTTGGCGATGATAGCGGTCGCCCTGATCGCGTCGGAACCGACGTGGCGGAGCCGTTTCGGCGGGCTGCTCTCGCTCGCGCTGGCAGCCGGGCTCGGCGCGCTCACGCTGGATCTCTCGCCGGCGGCCCCGCTCGAGGCGGGCGGCACGCTCGCACCGCTGTTCGCCGGCCTCTTCGGCGCGCCGGTGTTGATCGACGCGGTTCGCGGGAGCGGTATCCCTCCTCAGGAGAGCGACGGGATCGCGATGTCGCGGGGACTCGTCGGACTCACGGCGATCGCGGGCACGCTCGCGGGCGCCGCGGTCGGCTATCTTCCGGGCATCACGGCGGCGATCGCCGCCGTCGCGGTCCTCGTCGTCGTTCCGGACGGAGCCAGCGACCGCGGCTATATCGTCGCGACGAGCGGCGTCGACACCGCGAACACGATCTTCGCGCTCTTCGCGCTCGTCGCCATCGGCCAGCCCCGGACCGGGGTGCTTGTGGCCTTCGACCGAACGAACGCCCCGCTCGAGATACCGATTCTGCTCGCGGCCGTCATCCTCGCGGGGCTGGTCGGTTTCGTCCTCGTGATCGTGGTTGGGGACGCGTACCTCGAGGCGATCGGTCGCCTGCCGTACTGGGCGGTCTCGATCACCGTCCTCGCCCTTCTCGTGGGGCTCTCGTTTCTGTTCGCCGGTCCGGTCGGCGTCGCGATCTTCGTCGCGGCGGCCGCGATCGGCATGGTGCCGGTTCGGCTGCGGGCGCGGCGCGTTCACCTGATGGGAGTGTTGTATCCGGCGATACTGCTCTCGTAACGGCCCTCGACGGCGCGGTCTTTCGTGACGAATCGAAGCTTCCGGTCCGGACACGACGGAATCGATTCGCACCGATCGTCCGCCCGTCGTGAGTCGGCCGTCCAGCGGTCGTCGGTCGGCACTGTGACCGATCCGTCGTTGGAACGTTCCCGTTGCGAGCGCTCCCGGCACAGCGACCCCGGGTTTCGACAGCACATTTTTACGTGGCGCATCGGTACCCAGGAGCATGACGGTTCGACGGACGGCCGCCCGAAGAGACGATATCGAAGCGCTCCGGACTGTTTCCACGACGCTTTCGGGCCCGAATACGCGCTGGAACCCGCTCACGACGGCAGTTCGGCGAATCGGGCGAGCGGCGGCATCGTCATGAACGGCGAACGAGGGGGTCTCCTCGAGCGACTCTTCGCGACCGAACGGCGGTTCTACGACAGTGTACCGGTCAAAAACGTATACAGCAAGCTGGTCTTTCGGACGGTCGTCTGGTTCCTGTTGTTCTGGATCGTCTATCACATGTTCACGAGCCTGTGAGCGCGGGCCCGTAGGGATCGAGGACGACCGGGATCGAATGCGCTGAGAGCGCATTCCGTCGGTCGGGTATCCGCTGCGATGGGTGATCAATCGGTCGAGCCCGCCGCTCGAGCGGCCGCCACGAGCTCCGCGACGCGCTCGCCGGAAACGGGGGCGGTCGTCTCGCCGCCCTCCTTGAGAGCGGTGCCGACGATGATGCCGTCTGCACCCGCTTCGATGCAGTCGTCCACCGTCTCGCTCGTTACCCCACTGCCGACGAACACCGGGTCCCGATCGTGGCCCGCATCAGCGAGTGCGCCGGCGACGCGCTCGACGGCCGCGAGCGGCGTTTCGGCACCCGTTCCGGAACCGGAGACGATGACGCCGTCGGCGTTCCCGCGTTCGACCGTCTCGAGCGCTGCGCGTCCGATATCCGATTCGCCGATCGGCGTCGCGTGTTTGACGTGGACGTCCGCGATGACCGCCACGTCGGTCTCGAGTCGGTCGCGAAGCCGGAGCGTCTCGTGAGCGCGGCCCTCGAGAATCCCCTGATCGGTCGCGGCGGAGCCGACGTGGACGTTTACGCGGACGAAATCGGCGTCGGCGGCCGCGGCGATCGAAACCGCTGCGGTGGCGTCATTTCGCAACACGTTGATCCCGACGGGTACGTCGACGGCGTCTGTCAGGGCCGTCGCGATAGCGGTCAGTTCGGCCACGACGTGCCGTGGCACGGAATCCGGATAGAACGGCGCGTCGCCGAAGTTCTCGAGGATGAGACCGTCGATTCCGCCCGCCTCGAGCCGGCGGGCGTCCTCGAGCGCGCGGGTTCGAACGGCCTCTCGGTCGCCGTCGAACCCCGGTGCACCGGGGAGTGCCGGGAGGTGAACCATCCCGATGACGGGGCGGTCGGCATCGAATCGATCCAGCACGAGGCCGTTGGTGGTCATATCCGTACTGGAACCGCCGGCGGAATAAGTGGCCGTGGGACTCCGTCGGGCGACGGCGAGAGTCACCCTCGCTTGCGGGAGGATCCTCGACCCCGCCCTCGCTCGAGGCGGCAATCCCCGCTCCCTCCACGGCTGTTTTCTCGCCGGCGTGGGTACACCGACCGATGACTGACTTGCTCTCTTCGTTGCCCTTACGCGACGTGGAATCCCCGAATCGGATCGCCGTCTCCCCGATGTGCCAGTACTCCTGTGAGGCGGACGGATTGCCGACGGAGTGGCACCGCGTCCACCTCGGGAGCCGGGCGGTAGGCGGTGCCGGCATCGTCATGACCGAAGCGACGGCCGTCGATCCCGCCGGTCGGATCACGCCCCACGACCTCGGAATCTGGAGCGACGAGCACGCCGCCGCGCTCGAGCCGATCGCCGAGTTCGTCCGCGACCAGGGCGGCGTGCCGGGGATACAACTCGCCCACGCGGGTCACAAGGCGAGTAAAACGCGGCCCTGGGACGGCAACGTGCCGATCGCGCCGGACGAGACGGATCCGACCGGCGCGTCGGGCTGGGAGGTCCTGTCGCCGTCACCGGACGCCTACCCGCCGTTCGACGGCGATCGACCGGCGATGCGACGGGCCGATGGGGAGGACATCGAGGGCGTGATCGACGCCTACCGCGAAGCGGCCGAGCGCTCGCTCGAGGCCGGCTTCGAGATCGCCGAGATCCACGCGGCCCACGGCTACCTGCTCCACGAATTCCTCTCGCCGGTGACGAACCGCCGCGAGGACGACTACGGCGGCGGCTTCGAGAACCGCACGCGGCTGGTCCGCGAGGTCGTCGCCGCCGTCCGCGACGTCTGGCCCGACGGCAAGCCGATCTTCGTCCGCATCTCCGGGACGGACTGGCTCGACGACCGCGAGTCGTGGGATGTCGAGCAGTCGGTGCGGCTGGCGGACGCGCTCGCCGGGCTGGGCGTCGATCTGGTCGACGTCAGTTCGGGCGGGATCCACACCGACCAGGCGATTTCGGGCGGACCGAACTTTCAGGTCCCGCTGGCCGAGCGGGTCCGAGAGGGAGCCGACGTCGCCGTCGGCGCGGTCGGCGGCGTCACCGAACCCGAACAGGCCGACGCGCTGGTCCGTAACGGCCGGGCCGATCTCGTGTTCGCGGGTCGGGAGTTCCTGCGCGATCCGTACTTCGGACTCCGCGCGGCCGGCGACCTCGAGCGCGATCCGGACGACGCCGCGGCGGCGTGGCCGGTCCAGTACCGGCGGGCCGTCCAGCGATAGTCTTTCCGTCGAACGCGGCGGTATCGGCGCTCTCGTGCGGACTCTTGGAAGTCATTGCCGGCGCACCCCGGCCACTCCGGAATTGCGCCGGTACATCGTTACAGCGATCCGTCTCAGTCGGAGACCGTTTCGAGTTCGGTTTCGTCGGGATTCGGACCGCTCACCCGGAACCCCTGCTCGTCGCGAGTGTCGTGGACCCGCTGTGGATAGGGGATCGTGATTCCCTCGCGGTCGAAGGCGTCGATGATCGCCTCGATCACCGCCGTCTGGGCGTCGAGTTTGCGACGCATCGTCGGACCGCCGATCCAGACGCGGCACTCGACGACCACTGACGAGTCGTCGAACCGTTTGGCGATCACCTGCGGGTTGGGTGCGTTCTTGATCTCCTCGAGGTCTTCGACCCCTTCGACGATGGTGGAGCGGGCGCGCTCGACGCTGGCGTCGTAATCGATACCGACGTCGACGTCGACCCGGAGCTGATCGTTCTTCGAGTAGTTCGTCAGCGGACTGCTGGTCACCTTGTCGTTGGGAACGAGGACGTGCTTGTCGCCGAACGTCTGTATCTGGGTCGTGAAGATGGTGACGTCGGTGACGATCCCGGTGGTCTCGTTGACCTCGATCCAGTCGCCGACGGCGAACGGGCGCGAGAAGAGCAGGATGAACCCGGCGATCATGGCCGTCAACGTCTCTCGAGCCGTCAGTGCGACGACCGCCGTGATTGCGCCCGCACCGAGGAAGATGTTCGTGAGATCGATTCCCCAGAGGGTGAGCAACACGGTTCCGGCGAAGGCGACGATTCCGATGTCGACGACGTGATAGGCGACTTCGCTCTGATGTCTCGTGATCGCCTTCGTCTGGGACAGCTTATCGATCGAGCGGTTGACGAACCGCACTACGAGATAGGCGGTGACGATCACTGCGGCGGTGATCAGCTGCCGGGCGGCCAGCCACCGATCGATCAGCATCGCCTCGAGCGTATACCTGAGGAGATACGTGACCTGCCAGATGACGCCGAAGACGTAGACGGCAGCGACGACGAACCCGGCGAGCACGAGGACGGAACTCGCTTCGGCGAGTTGCCTGCCGTATCGGCGGCGGAAAAGGAGCCGAACGCGGTCGGCGACCTCGATCCCGAGCGGGAGCAACGCGACGAGGAGGAACGTCGCGAGTAGTTTCGCCTCGAACGACGCCAGATAGGTCTCTTGTAGCCACGGAACCGGATCCGGTCGAAGGGGCGATTGGAGCGGGAAGACGCTCGATACGAGACGGAACATTCGGCGCCGGTGATACTCAGTCGGGAGTTATGAAGACCATCCCGGCAGCTGCAACCACACCGTCGCCGTACTGCTGTTTCGACGGCGTGACACGATCACGTTCCGCCGGAACGGAGCGTCGGTGAAACCGATCAGCTTCCCTCGTAGTCCTCCAGCCAGCCCGTGACGGACGACTGCAACGCGCCGGTCGTCGTCCCGATGTTCAGTAGCTGATAGCCGTTTCGGGCCTTCTCGTTGACGTCGTCCATGTCGAACCCGAGTCCGCCGACTGGAACGTCCGCCTCGACGGCCGCCGACCGGATCGTCTCGACGGCTTCCTCGACCGCCGGGTGATCGAACTCACCCGGATGACCAAGCGAGACCGAGAGATCGAGCGGGCCGATGAAGACGAAGCCGAGTTCGGGCACCGCGAGGATGTCGTCGAGGTCGTCGAGCGCCGACTCCGTCTCGATCGTGACGCCGACGACGGCCGACTCGTCCTCGCCGCTCACGTAGTCGTCAGTCAGGCCCCAGCGACTCGCACGCGGGTTAGCCATGCCGCGCCGGCCGGGCTCCCCGTCGTATTCGAACCGCCCCGCTCGCACCGCCGCCTCGAGCTCCTCGGCGCTCCCGACCCGCGGAAGAAAGACGTTCCGGACGCCGGCGTCGAGAGCCTTCCGGACCAGCGAGGGATCGGTATCGGGGACGCGCACCAGCAGCTCCGTGTTGGTGACGTCAGCCGCGCGGAGCAGTTCCTCAAGCCGGCCCGCGTCCCGCGGACTCGGCCCGCCGTGCTCGAGGTCGATCCAGACGAAGTCGACGCCGAGCGCCGCGTAGAGTTCGACCACCGTCGGGCTGTACGTGTTCTCGAGGACGCCGAGCGCGACCTCGCCGGCCTCGAGGGTTTCGCGGAGCGCGTTGCCTCGTGGTTCGTGGGTCATACGCCATCCCCACAGGAGCCGACGACTAAAGTCTGGGGCCGACCGACCCGTCGTCCGATCGAAGTCGACGAAAACAGCAGCGGGTGTGCTCTTTACTGGTCTTTCCACTTGATCGAACAGCCCCGGGAGGGCTGCCACTCGAGGTCGACGGCCTCGCCCGCCAGCACGGCGTTGATCGCTTCGCGGATCGGGAATCGGCTCGGGTCGTCGTCGGGGTTCGGGGCGTCGTCGAGGCGGCCGTGGTAGGCCAACCGAAACTCTCCGTCCGTCCGTTCGAACAGGAACGGGTCCGGCGTACAGACCGCACCGTACTCGCGGGCGACCGCTTGGCTCTCGTCGCGCAGGTAGGCGTCGTAGTCGACTTTCCCCTCGGCGACGTACTCCCGCATCTTCTCGACGGAATCGTCGGGGTACTCCTCGGCGTCGTTAGAGTTGATCCCGACGACCGAAACGTCGTCGTACTCGTCAGCCAGTTCGTTCAGCAGGTCGAATTTCGCCTGCGCGTACGGGCAGTGGTTGCAGGTGAAGACGAGCAACAGCGCCTCGGCGTCGGCGAACGACTCGAGCGAGTACGTCCCGCCGTCGACGCCCTCGAGCTCGAAGTCGGGCGCAGCGTCGCCGGCCTCGAGTTTGGATTCGGACTCTTTCATGACCATATCGGTGCTTCGTCTCGTTCGTCCTTAATCGTCACGTTCGTTGAACCGACTCGCCGGAGTACGTCGCGAGACGCGCATGACGACTTACATATTAGTACCCCCGGCCGCATCGACAGGGTATGAAGACGCTCGAGGTCACCGACGAACAGTACGCGTTCATCCAGTACCTCCGCGAGGAGATTTCCGAATCGGTCGTCGGCAAGTACGGCTTCGTCCGCGAACGCGACGCCGTCCAGTTCCTGATCGATAATCTCGACGAGGACGTCGAAATCGACGCCGACGAGTTCGACTCCTCGGCGACCGACGACGTCGCCGCGTCCGTCGGTGCCGCTATCGACGGCGAAACCGATCCACACGAACTCGAGGAGGTCTCCTACGTCGAAGGCGAGACGCCGACGGCCGATGAGATCGGGGACGAGGACAGCGAGGGCCCGGAGTCCGAGTCGGACGAAGAGACCGAAGGGGACGCCGACGACGGACCGAGCGACGACGGACCGAGCGAGGTGACCGAAGGGGAAGCGAACGACGACGAAGCCGACGACGAGGCCGCGGACGGCGACGGTTCGGCTGCCGACACGGACGGAGACGGCTCGGCCGACGACGACGATATGTTAGACGAGATGATGAGCCTGCTCGAGACCCACGACGACAAGTGGGAGGAATCGAGTTCCGCGGACTACCGGTACAGCGTCGAACTCCCGGACGGCTCGAGCGAACAGGTCCAGACGAAAGACGACGTCCGGGCGCTTCTGTTCAAGAATTATCGCTGACTCGGGGTCGGTTACGACGCTGTCTGCGCAGTTTCTGCCGCGCGTCGGAGAGCACATCGCGATCGTGAGCCGCGACCGCTTCGCGACCCCGACGATCGGTCGTCTCGAGCGATACCGACCGCGGAACGGTTCTCACGAGTTCGGGCGGGATTCGTAGCCGGACGCGAACGCACTCCGGAACGATCGAGACGGACCGGGTATGACGGGGTGGTCCCGATAGTTTAGGCAGTGCGAAAAATAGTTCGTAAATTGAAAAGTTATAAGAGGCTTCCATCCCACGTATGAGACGTGATGAACACGCAAAAGACCACTCGACAGAAAGCGGACACGGTCGAATCGAACGCGCTTCGACTCGACACGGAAAAGGCCGAGCAGATCATCGACGCGCTCAACACGGATCTGGCCGACGCGTACGTCCTCTATCATCAACTCCACAAGCACCACTGGAACGTAGAGGGTGCGGAGTTCCTCGACGTCCACGTCTTCCTCCAGGAGGTCTACGAGGACGTCGAAGCCGCGGCCGACGAACTCGCAGAGCGACTCCAGGCGCTCGGCGGCGTTCCCCACGCGAGCATGACGACGCTCGTGGAGAACGCGACGGTCGAAGCCGAGGACGAAGACGTCTACGACGTCCGGACATCGCTCGCCAACGACCTCGAGATGATGGGCGACATCATCGAAAGCTACCGCCAGCACATCGAACTCGCGGAGGGGCTCGGCGACTACGCGACGGGAGAGATGCTTCGTGAACAACTCGAGACCATCGAAGAACACACCCACCACATCGAACACTACCTCGAAGACGACACCCTCGTCCTCGAGTCCGCGACGCAGTAACTCGGCGCCGTCGACTGCAGCCGGGTGGTCTCTCGCCGTTCGCTCCGAGCGGTTCAGTTCGATATTGTAATTCCGATCGACCAACGCCGACGGCTCTCTCGACAACTCCTGTTCGACGGACTCGCTGAACGAAACCGTGACAGATCTGGCGGGGACGCGGTCGCCGGGCGACGGGCTATCGAGTCGATTCGATGACGTGGTCGCTCGAAATCCATCCCTCCGTGTTCCCGGATTCGATGAAGACGACTCTGTCGGGACCGCTTTCGCAAACCGATATCTCGGGTCCGCATGTCGTATCCGGTTCGGAGTCACGATCGGCGTCCGATTGCGTACCGGTGGTCATTGGCTTTGTTTAGGCAGACCTAAAGTAAAAAGAGTGCGGTTTCGATCGGTCGTCGTCGGTCGCGTCGCAGAACGAAGTCCCGACTCAACGAGAGTCCGATCGCACCGAAGAGAGCGATCGCTCCGTCTCTCCAGACGGGTCGTCAGTCTCGGCGAGAAGCGTCGATGCGAGGCGGTCGACGACCGTCGGACTGATTGTTCCCGCCAGTTCCATCGCCTCGCTCTCGTACTCCTCGAGTCCGAGCACGTCGTGAAAGAACCGCGAAAGGGTATCGTAGGTCTCGGACAGTTCGTCGGCGGTCGCTCGTCCCTCGGCCGTGAGCGTCGCTCCGTCGTACGGTTCGTACGTCAGGTAGCCGTCGTTTTCGAGTCGCTGAAGCATCTCCGTCGTCGCCGCCGGCGAGCGATCGACCGCGTCGGCGACGCGCCCGGGTGAAATCGGTGGAGCGCCCCGCCGTTCCGCGAGATAGAGAACGAGAAGGTAGTGGGATGCCCCGGTCATCGGTCACTGAATCGACGTGTAGTGGATCGACGTGTGGACGTTCGCTACGGATCCGAAGCCCGACGCGCAGACCCGACGCTTCTTCACGCTCGAGCGCGGCCGTGGGACGGCATCGACTTCGGGCAGCGCTCCGGGAGCCGCCGTCGTACCGTCGGGAGTGATATCACGACCCTCCGTTCTCGCGTTCGGTTTCGATTTCGCGCGCCGCTTCGACGATCAGGTCGTCGTCGACGTGCGCGAGCAGTCGTTCGTGTCCGCGTTCGATCCGCCGTTCGATATCGTCGTCGGCGAGATACGTCTCGAGCCTGCGGTCGATTTCCCGCTCGCGTATCTCCGCGAGGCGATCCGCCTCGAGGTCGTGATCGTCGGGCACTCGGTCGTCGAAATACGTTCGCCACCGATCCCGGTCGCTCCACTCGCCGTCCAGTTCCGCCTCTCGTCGCATCCAGTCGTAGTAGTTCGCCACGGCCTCGGGGTAGCCCGCGTCCCGTCGAACGTCCTCGACGACGGTGATCCCGACCCGCGTGCCGCGTCCGGCGGCCATGCTCGCCTGATAGCCGGTGTCTCCGTACGGCGACGCGATGAACAGGTCATCGACCGGCGTCGTTCCGTCGCTCTCGGCGTACCCCTTGTCGAAGTGCTCGTGTTCCTCGCCGTCGTGTTCGTGCGTCTCGAACATCGCCGTCTCGTCGTCGAGTCCGCGCATGTACTCGCCGTCGTAGCGCGTGGCCGCGATCACGCGACGAGCCGTGACCGGTTCTCCCTCCTGCAGGCTGATACCGAAGCCCTCGCCGTCGTCTACGGGCTCGAGCGACTCGACGAGATCCGAAACGATCTCACAGCCCGCCTCCTCGGCGTGGTCGTGCATCAACCCGTACAGCGTCTCGACGTCGATCCCGGCCGGAAAGCCGAGGTAGTTCTCGAGGTAGGCGCATCGCCGAATCGAAGACCGTCCGCGATCGAAGATGATCGTGTCGAGGCCGTACCGTGCCGTGAAGACGCCTGCTGCACACCCCGCGGGGCCGCCGCCAACGATGGCGATATCGTGATCGAACGTCGTCTCCGCTCGATCGGTATCGATTGCACTCATCGTTTGAACCTGCTATCTGGGATCCGCTGGCGGGTAACGCGCCGTTCGTCTTCGCGGACGTCGGGAGCGTCGTCACCGGCTCCCGTAGGGCTCGTGTCGCACACGGGAGTTGCTCTACTCGAGACGGAGGTGCCGCGTCTTCCGTACGTCGTATCGGTAGTAGTGTGTATCATCGGTCGTCGTTATCGTCTGATCGTCACCGGCTGGTCGGCGGCGATGAACGGCTCGTCGTCCCCGTCGGCGAACGCCAGGCCGCCACACTCGCTGCGACGGACTCGCCACGACGGCAGGTCGGGGATGTCGTAGTCCGACGGTTCGCGGAACGCGCCCGCGATCGCCCACTCTCGAGCGCGCATTCACCGCTCCCCCGTAATGATATCGGCGACTTTCTGGCGATCGAACAGCCGTTCGTCTTCCGGAAGTTCCGGATACGGACCCTCGGTGTAGGTCGGCCACTCCCCGAAAATGTCGGGATAGAGCTGTTTGGCGGTCATCTCGAGTTGGAACAGGTTCAGGATCGGCCCCTGGTAGCGCGCTCCCTGCGCGTAGACGCGATCGGTTTGGACCGCGGAGAGTCGCTGTCCGACGGCGTGATTCCGCAGCGCTGATCGAATTTCGGGCATATCGGTTTGAGGGTGCATCCCGCCAAGCGAGAAGAGAACGTCGGGATCGGCCTCGAGCATCCCTTCCATATCGATCGTGTCGCCGGAGGAGATGTCGTCACCCAGAGCGCCATTCGGACCGAGCGGGCGCACGTGCGAAATCAAAAACCCGGGCGTATCCAGCGTGTAGACGTACATGCTCTCGATGTCGCTCATCCCCGCCAGAACCGCGGTCGGGCGATCCGGTTCCGGTGGAAGATTTTCCTCGATCGTTGCCAGCAGGTCAGCGTGGATCGTCTCGAGCGCGTCGTAGCGCGACTCCTCGCGGAACACCGCTGCGACCTTTTCGAACAGCTCCCAGAGGGTGTAATACTCGTAGCGGTCGGCCCACTCGGCCGGCGGTTCGTCGTGTCTGTCGCTGAATTTGTTCCCGAACCACGGGCCGACAGTCTCGCCGACCTCATCGATATCCGACGTGCTCCAGCTATCGAGGGCGTTCACGCTCGCCGGGTCGGCGAGGTGGATATCGCTGTCGAGGTCGTAGAGTTTCTCCTTATCCGGATCCCACGAGGAGTACAACCCCGTCCAGTCTAGCGTGACGCCGGGCAGTCGTTCGGTAAACTGGTTCCAGAGCTGGTCGTAGTAGTCGGGTGCGTGCATCGCGTTGACGTCGTCCCCGCGTCCGAGGGCGAACGCCATCCCGGCGTGGTGGGTCAACCGCGTGAACACGCTTTCCGGCGGCGAGTCGAACGTGACTTCCCCCATCGGAGCCATCGTCACCGAATACGAGCCCTCGCCGGACGGCCGGTCAGTCTCCTCGCTCTGTCCGAACAGTTCCGAACAACCCGCGAGGGCGGTCCCGGCCGCGAGCGCACCGCCGTATCTCAACGCATCTCTGCGCGTCGTCGTTTCGGTCGTGCCGTCGTTGTTGTCACTCATTTAGTTCTCACCGGTGATGATGTCCGCAACGCGCTGGCGGTCGAACAGCTGCTCGTCCTCGGGAATCTCGGGGTACGGCCCCTCGGAGTAGGTCGGCCACTCTCCGAAGGCGTCGGGATAGAGCTGTTTGGCGGTCATCTCGAGTTGGAAGAGGTTCATCAGCGGCCCCTGATTGCGCCCGCCCTGGGTGTGGATGCGGTCGTTCTCGACCGCCGGCACCGATTCGGTTACCGGGTCGTTTTGGAACCGCTCTCGAGTCTTCGTCACGTGGCGAGCCTCCGACATTCCTGCGAGACAGAGGATAACGTCGGGATCGGCTTCGACGAGGGCCTCATAGTCAACCGTCGATTCGGTCTGGACGTCCGCAAAAACGTCGTGTGCACCGAGCGGGCGAGTGTGGGCGGTCAGGAAGCCGGGGCCGTTCAGTGCATACGTATACATGCTTTCTTCACCCTGAATGAGGATGATCATCGCCACCGACGGCCGCCCGTCTTCCGACGGGAGGTCCTCCTTGATCGTCGTGAGCATCTCACTGTGGACGGCTTTGAGCGCCTCGTAGCGCTCCTCCGCTTGGAACACCGTTGCAACCTGCCGGAAGATCTCCCAGAGCGTGTAATACTCGTAGTCGTCGGCCCACTCCGCGGCCGGTTCCTTATTCGCGTTGCTGAGCGTGTTTCCGAACCACGGGGCGACGCGTTCGCCGATATCCTCGGTGTCCTCGCGCGTCCAACTCGACATGTTCGTCATGTACGCGGGGTCCGCGAGGTGGAGATCGCTGTCGAGTTCGTAGAGGAACTCCTTGTCGGGATCCCACGTTCCGGAGAGGTCGGCCCAGTCGACGGAGACGCCCGGGAGCCGCTCGAGGAACGTGTTCCACATCGTGTCGTTGTATTCGGGGTTGTACAGCATCGAGGACACGGCGTCGCCGTGGCCGGCCGCGAGCGCCATATCAGCGTGATGCGGGAGGATCGTGAGGGCGTTCTCCGGCGGCCCCTCGAATTCGACGGTTCCGCTCGGCGCCATCGTCACCGAGTAGGTCCCGCTATCGGACGGTCCGGATTCGCCGTCACCGTCCCGTCCGGCCAACTCCGAGCAGCCGGCGAGTGAAACGCCGGCCGCGAGTGCGCCGCCGTATTTCAGTGTGTCTCTGCGTGTGGGTCCGCCAGCCGTACCGTCCGTGTGTTCAGTCATCGTCGGCGTCTCCGGTGATGATATCCGCAACCGCCTGTCGGTCGAAGAGCCGTCCGTCGCCGGTCACCTCCCCGAACTCGTCGGGGAACAGTTGCTTCGCCGCTCGCTCCGTCAGGAAGAGATTGTGAATCGGACCCTGGTTGAGATAGCCGCCGCGATACACCTGGCCGCTCTGGACGGCGGTGAGTTCGCTCCCGACGGGATGGCTCCGCATGTAGTCGAGAACGACGTCCCGGAACTCCGCGGCGGACTTTCGTTCGTGGCCGCGGACGAGAATCACTTCGGGATCGATCTCGAGTAAGTTCTCGTAGTCGAGTTCGCCGCGGTTCGTAGTGCTGAGATTGTCGATGTCCGTCCCCGCGAGCGCGTCGTGGACGCCGAGATCGCGCCACTGTTTCTTGCTCGTCCCCGCGTCGTCGAGTCGATACGGCGAGAACGTCTCCGGCTCGTCGGTCCCCTCGAACGTGAGGAAGACGTCCGGTCGGTCATCGCTCGGCGGGAGTCGCCCTTGGATCGACGCGATGAACTCGTCGTGGAGTTCGCTGAAGGCCTCGTAGCGTTCCCGCTGCTGGAACACCTCGGCGACGATTTCGAAGGCCTCGTACAGCGTGTAGTAGCGGTAGTCGTGCCACTCGTCGGAGCGGCGGAAGATCAAATTCCCGACGAACGGCGCGACGCGGGTCGCGATCTCGTCGACGTCTTCCCCACTCCAGTCGAACCAGTTGACCAGCATCTGGGGATCGTACAGGTGCACGTCGCTCTCGAGTCCGTAGAACTCCTCTTTGGTTCGGACCTCCGGATACCGCTCGAGGACGTCTTCGTCGACGCTCACGCCGGGAAGTTCGTCGTAGACATACGTGTAGTAGCGATCAGCGCCGCCCACGCCGGCCAATCCGTCGGCCTGCCCCAGTGCGACGGCCATATCGGCGTAGCCGCCGTCGTACGCGGCCCACCGCTCGGGTACCTCGTCGAACGAGACCGTCCCCATCGGTTCCATCGAGACCGAGTACGATCCGTCCCCGGTCGTCCCGGTGCCTTGGGCGTCCCCCTGTCCGACCAGTTCCGAGCAACCCGCCAGCAGTCCGCTTCCGACGGCCGCACCGCCGTACGTCACGAAATCCCGCCGTGTCGGGCCGCCACCGCTCATTTTGTCTCCCATCGTATTTTTAGGCTCGCCTAAAACATCATAAAGCCACCGATTATTAGGCCAGCCTAAATCAGAGGTCGTCGCCGACTACCTCTCGAGCGGCGGTCTCGAGAAACGAGTCGGGGACGGCATCGATTTCACCGGCCTGGACGCCCCACAGCGTCGCGTACAGCCCGTCCGCTGCGAGCAAGTCGTCGTGAGTGCCGCGCTCGACGATTCGTCCGTCCTCGAGGACGAGGATGGTATCCGCGTCCTTGACGGTCGACAGTCGGTGGGCGATGGCCAGCGTCGTCCGCTCGGTGGTCAGCTCCTCGAGCGAGCGCTGGATGAGGTACTCCGTCTCCGTGTCGACGCTGGCGGTCGCCTCGTCCAGCAGGATGATCGGGGGATCCCGGAGGATCGCTCGAGCAAGCGCGATCCGCTGGCGCTGACCGCCCGACAGTTTGACGCCGCGCTCGCCGACCCGCGTCTGATACCCCTCCGACAGTTCCCGGATGAACTCGTGGGCCTCCGCCGCGTCGGCGGCCTCCCGGACCTCGTCGTCGCTCGCGTCGAAGTTCCCGTAGCGGATGTTTTCGGCCACAGTCCCGTCGAACAGGAACGTGTCCTGACTCACGTACCCGATGGCACCCCGCAGGTCCGAAACGCGGACGTCACGCACGTCGTGGCCGTCGACGCGGATCGCACCGTCGTCGATGTCGTACAACCGCAACAGTAGTTTCGCGACCGTCGACTTGCCCGCCCCGGTCGAACCGACGAAGGCGATCGTCTCGCCCGGTTCGACGTCGAAGCCGACCCCGTCGAGTATCGGCTCACCGTCCTCGTAGCGAAACCGAACGTCGTCGTACTCGAGCCGGCCGTCGACATCCTCGAGGGGGACCGCATCGGGCGCGTCCCGAATCCCGACCGGGACGTCCAGCAGTCCGCAGATACGCTCGCCCGACGCCGCCGCGTTCTCGTACCAGTCGACGATGCTCGAGAGTTGGGCCATCGGCCCCGTTAGGCGCTGAGTCAACAGCATAAACACGACGAAATCGCCGGTCGTGAGGTCACCGGAAAAGAACAGCGGCGGTCCGGAGAACACCCACAGTCCGCCGACGACGAACGTCGCCAGCAGCGCCGCGCCGGTGATCAACTCCATTCCGGGCCGGTAGAAGTAACTCAGCTTCAACACGTCCATCTGTGCGTCGAACACCGATCTCGAGACGTCGCGGACGCGGCCGTTCTCGTACTCCTCGGTGGTGGCGGTCTTCACGAGTTCGATCCCGCTGAGGCCGTTCTCGATTCGCGTGTTCAGATCGCCGATCGTCGAGCGGACGGTGGCGTAGCGAGGCGCGATCACCCTGACGAACCACCAGGTGAAGGCGACGAGCAGCGGCACGGCCCCGAGAGTTATCAGTGCGAGTTGCCAGTTCGTATAGAGCAACGCGACGGTGATCCCGACGACGATCACGCCGATCCGCACGCTGTCCCCCAGCGCGTTATCGAAGAACACCTCCAGGTTCGAAATATCGTTGTTCAGAATCGACATGACCTCCCCCGTCTCCTTGTTATCGAAGAAGGTCATGTCGAGGCGCTGCATCTTCTCGTAGGCGTCCGTTCGTATCGTGTACATCACCCCGTGGGCGAAGAAGTTCATCGCCACGCCCCGGACCCACTGGAGGAGCGCGCCGCCGGCGAGCGCGACGCCGATGACGGTCGCGGAAAGCCAGAACTGCGCGGTCGGCTCGGTCGGCAGCCACGCGCCGGGCACGAGCGGTAGCGCGTACCTTCCCTCGCCGGTGAACACCGCATCGATGGTCGTTCCGAGAACGAGCGGTGTCACGAGGATCGACCCGTACGCGAGCGCGCTGGCGACCAGTCCGAGTGCGAGCCACCGTCCTTCCCCGAGGCCGTAGGTTCGAAACAGGCGAATCAAGGGCTTCGAGACACGCTCGCGGGCGGCGTCGAGTTCCGTCTCGAGGGGCTCCTCGTCGCTCACTACTCGGCCCCTGTCGCGTCGTTTCCGTCTGAATCCGCACCGTTGACGACGGGCACGTCCGAACTCGAGTACCGTCCCGTGAGTTCCGAACCGGAGAGCGCGTCGATCAGCGATTCGACCGTAGTCGAGGAATGGGCGATCGTCTCGCTCAATTCGCCCGTCCGTCGCCCGTCCGTTCCGGCGCGTCCCATTCAGATTTCACCCATGTTCTCCTGCTTTCGCATCAGATAGAGGAAGTACGGGCCGCCGATGAGTCCGGTGACGATGCCGACGGGAATCTGCGTGGGACTTAACGCGAGTCGCGCGCCCACGTCGGCGGCGACCATCAGCGCCGGACCGACGAACAGGCAGCCGATGACCAGTTTCTTCGAGTCGCTCCCGACCAGGTTTCGGACCATGTGCGGGACGATGAGGCCGACGAAGCCGACGATGCCGGCGACGGCGATACTGGCTGCCGCCGCGAGGACCGCGACCCCCGAGAGCGCGAACCGCACTTTCTCGATCGACATCCCCAGCGACTTCGCCGTCTGCTCGCCCAGCAAGAGGACGTTCATCTGGCGCGATCCGGCAGTGGAGAGGAGAACGACCACGATCGTCCACGGGAGCACGAGTCGGACCTGTTCCCAGTCGGTCCCGGTAAGCGACCCGGTGGTCCAGGCGATGGCCGACTGGACGACGCCGATATCGTCCGCGAAGAAAAACAGCGCCGTCTGCAGCGAGCCGAAGACCGTTCCGACGATCACGCCGGCGAGCACCAGTCGGACCGGCGAGGTTCCGTTCTTCCAGGCGATCACGTAGACGATGAGAAACGCACCGGCCCCGCCGAAGGCCGCGATCAGCGGAAGGAACGCCGTCAGACTCCCGAACACGACGAGAGTCAGCAAAATCATGAGCCCCGCCCCGGAGGAGACGCCGAGGATGAACGGGCTCGCGAGTTCGTTCCGGGTCACGGCCTGAAATATCGCCCCCGAGACGGCGAGGTTCATCCCCACCAGGGCCGCGACGAACACCCGCGGGAGGCGGATATTCCAGACGATGAGACTTTCGGTGCTCATCTCGGGCATCGCCTCGCCGAGCAAGAACGCGTCCCAGGCCTGCGGGTTGAACACCACGTTCGGGTTGAAGAGTGCGAGCCACGCCTCGGTGTGCGTCATCGAGTAGGCGCCGTAGCTCACCTGTATCAGTCCGCCGACGAACACGATGGCGAGGCTACCGAGTACCACCGTGGCGAGTTTCGGATCGAGGAGCCACTCGAACCGTCTCTCGTTTCGTCGCGACGTCGCAGGCTCTCCCGTCGCGGCGTTCGACTTCTTCCCGCTCATCGTCGGGGCACAGCGGTTGCTCCGATCGGGGTGGGATGCGAGGAACGGTCCGTCGTTCCGTCGAGCGGTTCCCCGCCGATCTCGGATCGCGACGGCTGTCCCGAGACCGAGACGCTTCCGGTACCCGTCTCACCGTCCGTCACGCGTTCTCGTCGAGCCGGTACGTCGGCTTCCCCCAGTTCGCCGGTCATACTGATTTAGGTCTGCCTAAAATATAAAGGCGTTCCGGTTTTTAGGCTGGCCTAATTCGCGTGCCCCGTCAGCGGGGGCCACCGCATTGCGGACAGATCGGCGGTCCCGGCTCGGGGAGCGAGAGCCCACAGGAGGGACACTCGCCGCCGTCGGGAGCGGTGATCTCGTCGACGATCTCGTCGGTTCGGTCACGGAGCCCCGGTATCGTCCCGATTTCGTCGGGGACGGTATCTCCCGGCCCGTCGTCCTCGTCGATCGCATACTGAACTCGATCGACGAGGAACGCCGCGGCATCGTCGTCCGCGGCCGAACGCACGTCGGGTATCGTCACGTCCGAATCCGACCGGGCCAGCAGCCCCAACGCCTCGGCCGCCCGCCCCCGCACGTAGGGACTCTCGTCGTCCAACCGATCGCACAGCGCAGCGGCGCTCTCGGACAACGCGTCCGGAGACGCACAGCCGACCGCGACCAGCGCGGTGCAGAGGTGATACCGGACGACCTCGTTCGAATCGGTGAGATGCTCGGCCAGGTCCGAAACGTGATGACGAAGTCGGTCCTGGTCGCCCAGCGCGACGTACTCGAGCGCTTTCGCCAACTTCTCTCGCACCTCGGGTTCGTCGAACGACAACCCGATTCGCAGGTCCGCCACCACCTCGGGTGAAGCGACCGCCTCCGGGTGGTCCCGCGCGACGTAGCCGAGCGCCTCCGCCGACCGAGCGCGCACGTAGTAGAACTCGTCGTCGTCGGCCAACCGGTCAGCGAGGGGTGAGACGACTGACTCGACCGCGTCGGGGTCGGCCTCGGCGACGGCGACGAACAGTTTCGCAGTCGTCAACCGAATCGACCGCTCCTCGTCAGTGAGAAATAGCGCTAGCGTCGGCAGTACGGGCTCGAGTGCGGCCGGCTGCCGTTCGGCGAACTGTCGGAAGGTACGGAGCGTTTCTTTTCGCGTCCCCGCGTCGCTCTCAGCGAGTCGTTCGACCCACGTCACGAGCCACTCTCGCGGTTCCTCCTCGAAGAAGCTCTCGAGTCGCTCGATCGACGGCGGCTGTCTCGAATCGTCCATAGATACCTCGAACCGTATCGGTCCGTTCCGGTGTACTGGTAATAAAGTCCGCCATCGAAGTCGGACGTCTGCGCTCCCACGGCGATCCGCAGCGGACCGGAATCGAAGGCGGGACGGGCGGCGGGAGCCCCCGCGACGACCAACGTCGTGCGATTTCGAATTCGAGTGCCACCCAACGGGGTCCCGCGGGAAGACGGCGCGTCTCGGGGCCGATCCCGACGGGAGTCGGCGCACTCCGGACCCGCCGCGGCCCGCCGGCCGAACAACGTTAGAACTTTACTCGCGCTCGCGCTTCCAAGCGGTATGAGCGAACGCGAGGTGCTCGAGTTGCTTCGTGAGAACGCGCGCTACTCCACGGCGGATATCGCGCGAATGACCGACCTCGAGGAGCGCGAGGTCGAGGCAGCCATCGAGGAACTCGAGGCGGCGGGCCTCGTCCGGGGCTACCAGGCGGTCGTCGACTGGGACAAACTGGAAGACGAGCGGGTCCGCGCCGAGGTCGAGTTGAACGTCACGCTCGACCGCGAGACGGGCTACGACGACATCGCCGAGCGTCTCGCACGATTCCCGGAGGTCAAAGCACTGCGGCTGATCAGCGGCGACTACGACTTCGATATGGAAGTCGAGGGCGACTCCATCCGCGAGGTCTCGCAGTTCATCAGCGAGAAGGTCGCACCGGTCCCCGAGATCACCCAGACGGTCACGCACTACGTGATGACCTCCTACAAGGAGAACGGGATCGAACTCGGCGACGGCGAGGGCGACGACCGGCTCTCCTTTTCACCCTGATCATGACGTTCGAACTGTCAGACCGGGTGCAGACGGTCCCGCCATCGGGTATTCGGCGCTTCTTCGAGATCGCCGAGGAACGCGACGAGGTCATCTCGCTGGGCGTCGGCGAACCCGACTTCGCGACGCCGTGGGCGGCCCGCGACGCCGCCATCACATCCCTCGAGCAGGGAAAAACCTCCTATACGGCCAACCGGGGCAAGCGCGAACTCCGCGAAGCGATCGCCGACTACGTCGCCGACCGATTCGACCTCGGCTACGATCCCGACGAGGAGATCATCGTCACGGCGGGCGCGAGCGAGGCGGTCGACCTGGCCTTCCGGGCGTTCGTCGATCCCGGCGATACGGTGGCAATCGCCCAGCCCTCCTACATCTCGTACGAACCCGGCGTGATCTTCGCCGGCGGCGACGTGTTGCCGGTCCCGACGAGAGAGGAGGACGACTTCCGGCTCACAGTCGAGGGCCTCGAGGACGCCGGCGCGGCCGACGCGGATATGCTCGTCCTCTGTTACCCCAACAATCCGACGGGGGCGATCATGCCCGCCGAGGACCTCGAGCCGATCGCCGAGTTCGCCCGCGAGCACGATCTGACGGTCCTCTCCGACGAGATATACGCCGAGTTGACCTACAACGGTGAGCACACCTCGATCGCGACCCTCGAGGGGATGCGCGAGCGTACCATCGTGTTCAACGGCTTCTCGAAGGCCCACGCGATGACGGGGCTCCGATTGGGGTACGCGCTCGGGCCAGCCGACGCCATCGGCGCGATGAACAAGATCCACCAGTACACGATGCTGTCGGCCCCGACGACGGCCCAGTACGCCGCGCTCGAGGCCCTGGACTCCTGTGCGAACGACGTCCGGGAGATGGTCGATCAGTACGATCGCCGGCGACGGTTCGTCCTCTCGCGCTTTCGCGAGATCGGCATGGACGTCTTCGAGGCCAAGGGCGCGTTCTACTGCTTCCCCGAGGTTCCCGAGGGGTTCACCGCGGAGGAGTTCGCCGAGGCCGTCCTGCGCGAACAGGGCGTCGCCGTCGTCCCCGGCGACGTCTTCGGCGGGAGCGGGGAGGGCCACCTTCGGGTCTCCTACGCGACCGGGCTCGAGGAGCTCCGGCAGGCGCTCAATCGGATCGAAGCGTTCGTCGACGAACACGCCTGAGACGGGTTGCTGTACCGATGCCCCGGCGCGAACGCAGGCCGGATCGCGCTCGCGCCGGCACTGACTGACAGCAGACCGTACGAGTCGGAATGGGGTCGGCTCGAGAGACGGTTGGCTCGAGCGGTGGATCGTTCTGGATCGTGTTGCTGACTTCTCACAGTACGTACACTCAATAGAGGTAGTCTACTGAGCAGGGTGTTCGGCAGTGAGTTCGATCAAAGAAGTGTCCTGCTATCGTGGCGACACGGAAACGCCACGCCCTCCCCAACCGATTCGCTCACTTTGTTCGCTCATCCCTCGCGCAGTGGTATCGACCGCCCTCACTGCGTTCGGTCGGCCGCAAGCGCGCGCCACCGCACGCCGGATGATCGGTCCGGAGTGAAACGTTGCTCCCCGGCAGTGCACGTTGAGGGTGCGAAACGAGAGTCTCACTACCGCTGTCAACAGAACCGGGAGTGGAGTCAACCGTCAGCGGGGAAAACCACCGGAGAGGAGAACAGGATCGGAGACGGAAGAGACGACTCCGCTAGAGGTACGACGCGTCCCACCGGGTCGCCTTGCGCTGGTTGCCGCAGTTGTTGCACTCGATCCGACCCATCGCGTCCATCGCGTTGTCGATCGAGTCGCAGTTCCCGCAGAACCAGGCGTAGCGGTCGTGGCGATCCTCGCTCTTGTAGGCCGTGTAGAACGGCGACCTCGTCCCGCGGGCGGCCTCCCCGTAGCTCACGTAGACCGTTTCGCCGTCGGCGGTGACTTCGTCGATCGCTCCCCACTCGCCGTCGTCCTCGAGGTCGACCTCGACGTAGACGTTTTCCGTGAAGGTTTCGTCGCCGATCTCGACCTCGCGCTGGCCGGCCCGCTCGAAGCCGTGGGATCGGTAGAACTCGTTCCCGCCCTCGTTGTCCGCGAGAACGAAGCACTGGATTCCGTCCGCTCCTTCCTCGAGTAACGCTTCGCGAGTGCGGACCAGCAATCGAACGCCCGTCGCGTCGCCCCGGTGATCGGGATGGATGTGCAACCAGAGCAAGTGGCCGGTGTTCGCCTGCTGGCCGACCAGTTCGCTCTGCGAGAAGCCGGCGATCTCGCCGTCGCGCTCGACGATCAGAAAGAGCGAGCGATCGTCAGCGAGCTCGTCGGCGAGCGAGTCGCCGTACCACTGGTCGATCGCCTCGTCGATGGTTTCCTCCTCGAGAAATGCCGTGTACGTGGAGTTGAGCGAGTCGTGTGCGATCGAGCGAATCGCTGCAGCGTCCGAGTCAGTTGCTTCACGAATTTCCATGGCTGTCCGTAGTACAGCCAGATACAAAACGTATGCCCACGGTCCCAGCTTCTGCCTGACCGAGTCGGCGGGAAACCGTTTTTTCTCCGGAAAAGGAAGTATGGAACCGCTCGAAAGGATATAACGCGAACTGATCGGCAAGACTGAAGGGAGAACATTCACGGTGGTGCCGCCGGAGCACGTCATATGAGCGACGACGCGACGACGAGCGAGCCACCCGACCGAACGGACGGATCCGAGACGATGGCCGAGGCCTTTACCTACAACGGCGGCCGGGTCGATCCCGGCGAATCGGCGAACATTCGCTACGGCATCAGCGAGACGTATCTCGGCGATCCCGTCAGGATCCCCGTCACGGTGATTAACGGCGAACATCCCGGGCCCACGGTCTTTCTCTCGGCGGCGGCCCACGGCGACGAACTCAACGGAATCGAGGTCGTTCGCGAGGTCGCCCACGACTGGGACCACTCCGTGCTCCACGGGACGCTCGTTTGCTTGCCGGTGATGAACGTTCCCGGCTTCCTCGCACAGGAGCGGTATCTGCCGATTTACGACCGGGACCTGAACCGATCGTTCCCGGGTCGAGAGGGGTCGACGAGTGCCAGACGAATGGCACACCAGATATTCACCAATTTCATCGAACCCTGTGACCTCGGACTCGACTTCCACACCTCCACGCGAGGGCGAACGAACATGCTCCACGTCCGGGCGAACATGGAGCGGTCGGACGTCGGCCGACTCGCCATGGCGTTCAGTTCGAACGTTATCATCGCCGGCGAGGGACCGTCGGGGACGTTGCGCCGCGAGGCGACCGAAGCCGATATCCCAACGATCACAGTCGAGATGGGCGAGGCCCACCGATTTCAGCGCCGACTGATCGATCGTGCGCTCACCGGCGTCGCGAGCGTCCTCGCCGAGTTCGGTTGTCACCGAAAGTCGTCGGTTCACTGGCCCGGCTGGCGAACGATCATCGACGACGACAACGAGAAGACCTGGCTCCGCGCGGACGCCGGCGGTATCGTCGACATGAAACGCGGTCGCGGCGAGCTCGTCGAGGAGGGCGAGGTGATCTGTACGATCACGAACCCGTTCAAAGAGGAAGAAGACATCGTCACGGTCGAGGCCCCGTTCACCGGCCTCATCGTCGGCGTCCTCGAGAATCCGGTCGTCTACCCGGGGAACCCGCTCTGTCATCTGGTCGGCCTCTCGCCGGACACGCTCACGGCTCTCGAGCGCGAGCGGACGACGGAGAGTTCGCGATCGGATCTCTGAGAGGGATCCACGGAACGGGTTGAGGACGAAACTCCGACCACCCTACGGGTGCGCCGAAACGACGGACGACAGTTCGGAAGGGGAAGTTCCCGACTGTCGCCGAGAAGTCGACACCCGAGGGAGCGCTCCCGAACCGATTTCGACTTTGGGAAAACCCGCTTTGGTTCTGGCGGCTGTCCCGTGCACGAATGGCCGGATGGAGGAGATAAAAGTAACTTCTATACCCCCGCGGTCTAACGCACCACATGAGCGTATGAGTCAGTCTTACAATCGCGGTCTCATCGAGGACTTCGGTCGCTGGAAGGAGTTCTCGGCCGGCATGTGGGCGTGGATCTTCCACAAGTTCACCGGATGGGTGCTAATCGGCTACCTGTTCACCCACATCGCCGTGTTGAGTACCTCTATCGGTGGCGCACAGGGCGAAACGACGATGGTCGACGGAGAAGCGGTCAACGTGTACACCGCGACGCTGCAGGGGCTCGAGGGCCTGTTTCTCGTCCGCCTGCTCGAGATCGGTCTGCTCGCGGTGGCCGTCTTCCACATTCTGAACGGCCTCCGCCTGCTGATGGTCGATCTCGGCGTCGGACTCGACTCCCAGGACAAGAGTTTCTACGCCTCGCTGGTGCTGACGGGTGCGATCACCGTCGCCAGCGTTCCCACGTTCCTCACGGGGGTGTCATTCTAATGGCGGAACGGTACTCTTCCTTTACGCCCGGCGGCACCGGCTGGTTCCTCCAGCGCGTCACCGCCGCGTTCCTCGTCGTCGTTCTCGCATTCCACTTCTTCCTCTTGCACTTCGTCAACCACGCGTACGAGGTAACCTTCTTGGGCACCGAAGCCCGAATGCAAAACATCGGCTACTTCCTCACGATGGTGCTGTTCCTGATCACCGCCGCGTTCCACGGCGTCAACGGCGTCTACAACGCGCTGGTCAATCAGGGCCTCGAGGGGACCCAGAAGAAGGTCGTGCTGGCGGTGCTGGTCATCGCCGGCGTCGCGCTCGTCGCGCAGGGAGTTTACGTCGCACTCGCAATGAGAGGGATGATCTAATATGAGCACGCAACAGGCCGAACCCGAGAGCCAGGAAGCACCGAAAGACCCGGAGATGAAAGGCGCCGAGTCGCCCCAGGAGCGCCGACTCGACGACAAAGACGACGGGATGGTCGACGAACACGCCGAAAAGGAGGCCGAACTCGATGGAGAGACGGTCCTCATCAAGGTGTTCCGCTACGACCCCGAAGTCGAGGGGAAGCAGGAACCCCGATTCGACGACTTCCACGTCCCCTTCGAGAAGGGGATGACCGTCCTCGACGCGGTCATGTACGCCCGCGACGAGTACGACTCCTCGCTTACCTTCCGCCACTCCTGTCGGCAGGCCGTCTGTGGCTCCGACGCCTTCTTCGTCAACGGGAGGCAGCGACTGGGCTGTAAGACCCAGATCTCCGACCTCGAGCAGCCGGTTCGCATCGAGCCGCTGCCCCACCAGGAGGTCGTCAAGGACCTGGTCGTCGACATGGACCACTTCTACGACCAGATGCACACGGTCGAGCCGTACTTCCAGGACGGGGAGACGCCCGCGGTCGACGACCTCGAAGAGCAGCGCCAGAGCCCCGAAAACCGCGAGAAGATCAAGATGTCCTCGCGGTGTATCTGGTGTGGCGCGTGCATGTCCTCGTGTAACATCGCGGCCGGCGACAACGAGTATCTGGGCCCCGCGGCGATCAACAAGGCCTACAAGTTCGCGATGGACGACCGCGAAAGCGAGCAGATCAAGGAGCACCGACTCCGCATTCTCGAGCAGGAACACGGCGTCTGGCGGTGCCAGACCCAGTTCTCCTGTACAGAGGTGTGTCCGAAGGACATCCCGCTCACCGAGCACATTCAGGAGCTCAAGCGGGAAGCGGTCAAGAAGAACCTGAAGTTCTGGTAACTATGTACGAACACGACGTCATCGTGGTCGGCGCAGGCGGCGCCGGCCTCCGAGCCGCGATCGCAGCAAACGAAGCGGGAGCCGACGTGGCGATGGTCTCGAAGCTCCACCCCGTCCGCAGCCACACCGGTGCTGCGGAGGGCGGAATCAACGCCGCGCTCCGGGAGGGCGACGACTGGGAACTCCACGCCTACGACACGATGAAGGGGTCGGATTACCTCGGCGACGCGCCGGCGGTCGAGACCCTCGCCCAGGACGCCCCCGAAGAGACGATCAACCTCGAGCACTGGGGGATGCCGTTCTCCCGCGAGGAGGACGGCCGCGTCTCGCAGCGACCGTTCGGCGGACTCTCGTTTCCGCGGACAACGTACGCCGGCGCCGAGACGGGACACCACCTGCTGCACACGATGTACGAGCAGGTCGTCAAACGCGGCATTCAGGTCTACGACGAGTGGTACGTGATGGACCTCGCGACGACGGACGAACCGGATCCGAACGACCGCGAGTGTCACGGCGTCGTCGCCTACGACGTGCAGTCCGGGAAGATCGAGGGCTTCAAGGCCAACGGCGGGGTCGTCCTCGCGACCGGCGGGCCCGGACAGGCGTTCGATCACACCACTAACGCGGTCTCCTGCACCGGCGACGGTCACGCGATGGCCTATCGCGCCGGCGCACCGCTCGAGGACATGGAGTTCATCCAGTTCCACCCGACCTCGCTGCCCTCGACCGGCGTGCTCATAAGCGAGGGTGTCCGCGGCGAAGGCGGCATCCTCTACAACAACGAGGGCGAGCGGTTCATGTTCGAGCACGGCTACGCGAACAACTCCGGTGAACTCGCCTCGCGGGACGTCGTCGCCCGCGCCGAACTGACCGAGGTCAACGAGGGACGGGGCGTCGACGACGAGTACGTCCACCTCGACATGCGCCACCTCGGCGAGGAACGGATTATGGACCGTCTCGAGAACATTCTGCACCTCGCGGAGGACTTCGAGGGCGTCGACGGGCTCGTCGAGCCGATGCCGGTCAAGCCCGGCCAGCACTACGCGATGGGCGGCATCGAGGTCGACGAGAACGGAGAGAGCTGCGTCAACGGCCTCTACGCCGCCGGTGAGTGCGCCTGCGTCTCCGTCCACGGCGGCAACCGGCTGGGCGGTAACGCGCTGCCGGAACTGATCGTCTTCGGCAAGCGCGCCGGCCGCCACGCCGCCGGCGACGACCTCGGCGAACCCGAGATCCGGACCGGCTACGGTGACGATGTGGAGGACGAAACCGACACCGAACTCCCGGTCGCTCCGGGAGAAGCGGGACTCGATACCAGTGGAAGCGTCGCCGCAGATGGCGGCGTCACTGCCGACGCCGAGGGCATCCTCGAGCGGACCGTCGAGTCGGCCCGCGAGCGCGTCGACCATCTGATGGAGAAAGACGACGGCGTCCAGCACGCCGAGATCCGTGCGAAGCTCCAGAAGGCCATGACGGACAACGTCAACGTCTTCCGGACCGAGGAAGGCGTCAAGAAGGCGCTGAAGCTCATTCGCGAGTGCCGCCAGGAGTATCAGGACGTCTACGTCGACGATCCGTCGCGGACGTTCAACACCGACCTCCAGCAGACCATCGAGACGCGAAACCTGATCGACGTCGCCGAGTCGATCGCCCTCGGCGCGCTCGTGCGCAACGAGTTCCGCGGCGCTCACTGGCGTCAGGAGAACCAGATCCGCGACGACGAGAACTGGCTCAAACACACGCTCATCTCGTGGGACGACGGCGAACCCTCGATCTTCTATCGGCCCGTGATCCTCGAGGGCGAGAACAAGACCTACGAGCCGAAAGAGCGCAGTTACTGACCGCGGCGTCGCTTCCGATTTCTCGGCGTGCGATTCGGCCGTCGTCTCGAGTAGAATCGTTTATACCCATCCCGGCGAATGGCGAATCTATGGGTACCGTTCCGCTGCTCGGCATCGTCGCGTCTCTCGCCAGCGACTCCGTCCTGGCCGGTCCGCTGCTGTTCGTGGCGATGGTGTTCGCGCCCGCGGCGCTTCTGATGGTCCTGTGGGTTCTCATGCGGCTTTTCTTCAGCACCGGGTCGGCGGCCTGAGTGCGGCCGACTCACGCCGCTCGAACGCTACAGCCCGAGCGTCTCGAGGAGGTCGACGCCGACGTCGGCGTATTCGATAACTTTGTAACCGAGATAGATCCCGACGATGCCCATGATACCGGGGAGCTCCGGCGGGGCGGGGATGGGGATATTAAAAAATCGAAACACTGCCCCGGTCAACAGTCCGGTCAGCAGCGCGATGACGGTGAGTTGCGTCGACATTGGGTTTCCCATATCGCCGACCGTAAGTTATACTATCGGACACCGGCCAGCGAGCACCTGTAGCCGTCCTGCGAACAGTTATCGTTGCCCCGGTCACGACAATCGCCTATACCCAAGAACAGTCGCTCGAGCGGTCGACAACTGGTATCGTCGCGGGATCGACGATTGGCGTACACGATATCGACAATGATGGCTGGCGTCACGTCGCCAGATTTTCGACGATCGTTGTAAGAAGGGTTTATTATCGTCGAAAGAGAGACGTGGAAGTATGACGCAGCCAGCGACGACCGACCTCGCCGTCTCGGTACCGACCGATCTCGATTCCGCTCGAGCGAAACTCGTCTACCTGTATCTCGCCGCGAGCGGCGGCGCGACCGCCGAAGACCTCTGTGACGACCTCGCGGTCACGAAAGGGACGGTCCTCTCGATTACCGGAACGCTTCGGGATCGCGGCCATCTCGAGCGAGCGGACGGGCAGTACGAACTCGCTTGAGGAGAGATCAGCTGATTCGAATGGCCGGGAGCGAGTTCCGAGCGCTGCGAGGAACTCGCGACCCGGGGGAGGGCAGCCAGGTACCCGATACCCGCCGCGAGCGCCTGCGGCGCTCGCGGGCTGACGACTGATGTGGAGAGCGCGAAGCGCTCGGAACGGAAGGAGGAGTGCTTTTAATCGAATTTTTACCGAGTGCGGTCGCGAAGCGACCGCACGCAGCGTAAAACTTCGTTTTACAGCTCGATCCGTTCGACCAGCTGCTCGTGGTTCTCGTTCGTATTGAGCGCGACGATCCGGATCTCCTCTTCGAGGCCGGAGTCCTCGAGTTTGGCCTTGAGCAGGTTGTCGACTTGGTAGACGCCGGCGGCGTTGGTCATCTCGATCTCGACCATGACGGGCGTGGTGTCGCCGGGCTGGAGCGAGACGCGCTTGATCGCCTGACTCGAGAGGGTGTTGATGCCGCGACCGCCGTACTCGTAGGGGATCCGGGAGCGGCCGCTCTCCATGTCGAGGGCGTCGGCGACGCGGATAACGCCCGCTTCGGTGGTCAGCGGCGTTTCCGCGGTGTGGTGACAGAGGATCGCGTGGAGGATCTCGCCTTTCATCCGGACGGTGTCGCCGACGTCGTAGAACTCGGGGAGCACTCGGTCGAGGATGTCCGCGGCCAGCGGAATCGAGTAGTAGGCGTGGCTGTCGCGGTGGACGACGTGGCCGACGTCGTGTATCGTCGCCGCGAGCGCGATGATGACCGATTCGTCCTCCTCGGCCAGTCCCTGCTGGCGCGCACCGTTGAAGTCGACGTCGCCCGCCTTGAGCAGGTCGTACAGACACAGCGCCCGGTTGCGGACGATCTCGATGTGTTTCGTGCCGTGATCGTTGTACTGCATTCGGTCGACCGCGTTGACGTTCTGGGCCTCGAGATACGCGGTGATCTCCTCGTCGTCGTCGATGAACTCGAGGACGGTGTTCAGCTTCTCGTCGGGGAAGTCGTGATCGTTGTCGGGAAAGTAGACGCGGCGGGAACCCTCGTCGGCGGGAGAATCGCTCATAACTGTACGTCGGTTGCGGACTAAAAAAGCCCTGCGACAGTTGCGGATCGAACGGTTCTCGACGCGGGTTCTCGGTGCAGCGTCAGGACTGGTTCTCGACGGCGGCTTCGACCTCGTCGTAGTCGGGTTCGACGCCGGGGTCGTCGCTGACCCACGAGTACGCGATGTCGCCGTCGGCGTCGACGACGAACACCGAGCGCTTAGCGACGCCGTAGACGCCCAGATCGGCGAAGTCCATCGGAATGCCGTAGTCGTCGATGATCTCCTTGTTGTAGTCGCTGATGAGACCGAACTCGAGGCCGTTCTGCTCGCGGAACTCGTTGAGCGTAAACGGCGAGTCCCGGCTGACGCCGTAGACGGTGGCGTCTAATCCATTGAACGCGGCCAGGCGGTCCTGGAACGTACACATCTCGGTCGTACAGACGCCGGTGAACGCGCCGGGGAAGAACGCGAGGACGATCGGTGCCTCGTCCTCGAGGCGCTCGGAGAGCGTGAACTCCTCGATGTCGCCGTTTGCGAGCGGTGCGGTGAAGTCGGGTGCAGCATCGCCGGTCGTTACCATCGGTCGACAATACTGTACAAGCGGGAAAGACAGTTTCGTTCGCGGAACGATTGGAGATCGCGATGGCGGTGTGGAACGAACCGACGCGTTTCTCCCGTTCAGTGTGAGCCACTATCATTCTCGACGAATCTCGTCCTCACACGGACTGTCGCGGTGTCTTGTTTACCTAAGCGGTCCAAAAAGGTTATAATTGCCAGCGGGTAAGCCACGCATAGAGATGGTAGCCGAAATTGCACCGCTGTTCATCCCCGGCGGCATGGGGCCTCCGGAACTCGCAATCATTCTCATCATCGCGGTCTTGCTCTTCGGGGCGAACAAGATCCCGAAGCTGGCACGGTCGACCGGTGAGGCGATGGGCGAGTTCCAGAAGGGCCGCGAGAAAGTCGAAACGGAACTCGAAGAAATGCGCGACGGCAGCGGTAGCGCCAACGTCGACGAGAACGACAGTACCGACGAGGAGTTCGTCGACACGGAGCCCGTGACCTCCGAAGAGGAGACGGCCACCGACGCCGAAACCGAAACGGAAACCAACTAACGTTCTTTTCCCGCCGGGGCGTGTGGCCTAGCGGAGAGGGCAGAAGGTTCCTAACCTTCTGATCGCGGGTTCGAATCCCGCCACGCCCGTTATCGTGCTGAGCGGCAGCGAAGCCCATAACGGATCTGCGGGATTCAAATTAGAGAAGACGCAACGCGACCGTTTCGCGTGGTTCGAATCCCACCACGCTGCTCCTCCGTACAACCAGATTCGAGGCCCATTCGAAACTCAGTCAGCGATGCAGGAGATAGTCTCGAACCACTACGGCGGCCACTCGAGGCGGTGACGCTGCTGCGGTCTCGGGCCCATTCCAGCCCGCCGGGTACGTCCTGTCGTCCTAGACGATCGTTCCATGTGAGCGACAGGCACGCGGAGTTGGATATCGAAACTGCGACGAAGAACCGCCGGTCGCAAGCGAGTCGTCAGCGCTCCGTTCGTCGCTCTCGATTCGGATCGCCAAAGCGAGTCAGTGGCTCGAGTTCCGCTTCGGGAACGTCCTCGAACGCGGCCCGAGCGATGACGCGACGGTGGACCTCGTCGGCGCCGTCGACGATGCGGAACTGCCGGACCGATTCGTAGAAGTCCGACAGCGGGAGGTCCTTCCCGATCCCGTTCGCACCGCAACACTGGACGGCGAGGTCAACGGCCTCCTGGGTGGCGTTCGCGGTGAACACTTTGCACATCGAGACGGGGACGCGGGCCTCGTCGCCGGCGGCGATCCGGCCGGCGGCGTCCCGGATTCCGGTTCGGGCCATGTGGAGTTCGGCCTCGGCATCGGCGATTCGATGGCGAAGCGACTGCTTCTCCGAGAGCGTGGAATCGAACCCTTCGCGCTCGCTGAGGTAGGCTTTCGCGATGTCGAGCGAGCGCTGGGCCATGCCGGAAAAGCGCATACAGTGCGTCAGTCGGGCCGGCCCAAGGCGTTCCTGAGCGTGGGTAAAGCCCGCGTTCAGTTCGCCGAGCAGGTGTTCGTCGGGCACGCGAACGTTTTCGTACCGGATTTCGGCGTGGGAAACGCCGTGACCGCCCCCGCCCATGTGAGGCACGTCGCGGATGACCTCGACGCCGTCGGCGTCCGCCGGCACGAGAAAGAGCGAACAGCCCTCGTAGGGGTGGGCCTCCGGGTCGGTCCGCGCGAGGACGATCAGTACGTCGGCCTCGACGCCCTGGGTCGTCCACCACTTGTGGCCGTCGATGACCCACTCGTCGCCGTCTTTTTCGGCCGTCGTCCGGATCATCTTCGGATCCGAACCGGCACCCTGCATCGGTTCGGTCATCGAGAATCCGGACTTGATCTCGCCCGCGACCAGCGGTTCGAGGTAGGTCTCTTTCTGTACGTCGTCGCCGGCCAGTTCGAGGAGGTGCATGTTCCCCTCGTCGGGCGCGTCGACGCGCATCGCGACCTGGCCGAGGAGGCTGCGGCCCGCTTCCTCGAACGCGGGAAGCGAATCGCGGAAGCTCAGTCCCATCCCGCCGTACTCCTCGGGGATCTGTGGGGCGTAGACGTCGTACTCGCGAGCGGCCTCGCGCAGTTCCGCGACGGTGCCACTCGAGACGGCCATTCCGCCGGCTCGATCGCGTTCGATCGGGAGGACGACCGCTTCCATCAGGGCGTTGGCACGCTCGGCGACCTCGCGTGCTCGGCCAGTGTCATTGTATCGCATACCGGAGATAGCCCCGGTCGAAAACTAAGCGTTCCCAGAACTACCACGCGGTCGCAACTATCCCCGTGATTTTTGATGGAAACCGAGATCGGCCGAACGTAATCGGTTCGAACGCGCAGAAGAGCGACTCCTATCGCGCCGTCCAGCCACCGTCGGCCGCGAGCACGGAGCCGGTCACGTAGCTTGCAGCCTCGCTCGCGAGGAAGACGACTGGGCCGGCGACCTCCTCGGGATCGGCGAACCGATCGAGCGGGGTGCGGTCGATGATCGACTGTCGAAGCTGTTCGTTCCCCTCGAGCTCTTCGGTTAGCTCCGTGGAGACGTAGCCCGGTGCGACGGCGTTGACTCGCACCTCCGGACCCCAATCCAGGGACATGCTCTTCGTGAGGCCGACGATCCCGTGTTTCGAGGCGACGTAGGGGTGCTGGCGCGGAAGACCGACCAGGCCGCCGACGCTGGCGACGTTGATGACGGACCCGCCGTCGCTCGCGAGGAGGTGGTCCGCCGCCGCGTGGGTGACCTCGTAGGCGCCGTTCAGGTTGACATCCAGCACGCGGTCGAGGCTCTCGGTATCGACGTCTTCCGGCCGGCCGAGCGCGTCGTCCGGATTGAAGCCGGCGTTGTTGACGACGATATCGACGCCGCCGAACTCGGCGGCGGCTCCATCGATGACGTTTCGGACGGCGTCGGGATCCGTCACGTCCGCCGGGACGGCGACTGCGTCACCGCCCGCGTCTTCGATTTCTGCCGCGACGGCTTCGATCTCGTCCGTCGAGCGGGCGCTCGGGACGACCGCTGCCCCTGCGTTCGCCAGTTCGACGGCGATGGCGCGGCCGATGCCGCGTCCGCCGCCCGTTACAACCGCAACCCGGCCATCGAGATCGAAGAGATCGTTCATCGCTCCTCCGTTTCGTCGTCGCCCACATCAAGCTTTTCGCGCAGGCCCTGCTTGTCGAATTTTCCGGTCGCCGTCTTTGGAATCCGCTCGAGGACGCGGATCTCGTCGGGGAGCCACCAGTCGGGCTGCTCGAGCGTTTCCTGCAAGTGATCGTGAAGTCCGTCCTCGTCGGGATCCGCGTCCTCGGCGGTGACGACGGTCGCGAGCGGTCGCTCCTGCCATTTCTCGTGGGGCACGCCGACCACCGCCGCCTCGACGACGTCCGGATTGGCCATCAGCGCGTTCTCGAGCGCGATCGAGGAGATCCACTCGCCGCCGCTCTTGATGACGTCCTTCGCGCGGTCGACGACCTCGATGTAGCCGTCCTCGTCGACGGAGACGATGTCGCCCGTTTTCAGCCACCCGTTCTCGAAGTCCTCCTCGTTGGCCTGCGGACGGTTGTAGTACTCCGTGATGACCGTCGGCCCGCGGACCCACAGTTCGCCGGCCGACTCGCCGTCCCACGGCACTTCCTCGCCCGCGTCGTCGACCACGCGCATCTCGAGGCCGGGCGAAAGCAGTCCCTGTTTGCGACGCTTCTCGTACTTGCGACTCGGGTCCCAGTCGGCCATGCGGGCCTTCGGTCTCGAGACCGAGCCGATGCTCATCGTCTCGGTCATCCCCCAGGCGTGTTCGACGGTGACGTCGAACTCCTCGTCGTAGCGGCGCATCATCTCCTCGGGCGCGGCGCTCCCCCCCACGACGATCCGGTCGAGACTCGAGAGGTCGCCGCCGTGCTCGTCAACGTGCTCGAGGAGGTTGATCCAGACCGTCGGCACGCCGGCGGTCATGGTGACGCCCTCGCGCTCGATCAACTCGAGCAGGTCCGCCGCGCTCGGTGACGGACCGGGGTAGACCTGCGTCGCCCCCGCCATCGTCGCGGCGTAGGGGAACTCCCAGGAGTTGACGTGGAACATCGGCACGACGGGCATGACGACGTCGCGCTCGCTGATATCGAGCCCGGCGGGGGTCATGACCATCATCGCGTGGGCGTAGATCATCTTGTGCGTGTATTCCACTCCCTTCGGCCGGCCGGTTGACCCCGAGGTGTAGCACATTCCGGCGGGGTACTCCTCCTCGAGACCGGGCATCTCACTCTCCGAAATCGGGTCGTACTCAGCGATGAGATCCTCGTAGGCGACGGCGTCGATCTCCGTCTCCGGAACCGTCTCGCCCATCACGACGACCTGCTCGACGTCGAGCTCCGACCAGAGCCGTTCGATCGTCTCGAAGGGGTCGCCCGGATCGACGAACAGGATATCGTCGGCCGCGTCGTCGACGATGTAGGCGATATCCTCGTCGCCGAGCTGGGCGTTGATCGTGTGCAACTGTGCGCCCGAGAGGGGTGCAGCGTAGTAGGTCTCGAGGTGACGGTGATGGTTCCAGCCGAACGTCCCGATTCGATCGCCGTGGCCGAAGCCGCGGTCGGCGAGCGCCGCGAGCAGCGATCGGACGCGCTCCCCGAACTCGCCGTAGGAGCTTTCGACGATACCGTCGTGCGTCCGCGAGACGAGTCGCGTCTCCGGGAAGAGGTTCGTCGGCCGCCAGAAGAACGGTCGGAGCGTCAGTTCCGTCATCGACGATCACCACCGCCTGAGACGGTCGAATAGTCCGTCCTCCGTCGCCGAGGGAGCCGAACGCGTCTCGAACAGGTCGGTACGGTTCCGACCGTCACTGCAAGATCCGTCACGCGTGCTGGTTGGCATTGACAATCACGTTGAAAACAGGGAAAAGTGCGGATATAAGCCTGATGTATCTGTTCACCGAAGAACCGTTCCGAGTTACGCGACATCACGCCGAATCCGGTACTCATCGCCGCAGCGCCGAGACGCCCGAAAGAGGCGGTGGAACTCAGGACGTACCCCTAAAAGAGCGGTGCGATCCCGAAGGTCCCCCCAGCAAAGACGAGCGAGATCGAACGACCCCTACCTAGACGCTGAGACGGTCTGTTGTACCGATCTACCGGAGCGATCACAGGGGGGCGTAGTTGCATCGGAAATGACGTATCCCAGTCCGTCTGAAACCCGGCTAACCGGAACCTCGAGCCACGTGAGACCACGAAACGACGCAGAAACGGTCGAAAACCCGCACGCGCAGAATTATCAGAAATGGTAATGGGCGGATGAATTTTTTGAGGGGTGACTGTTTGGATAGCTGCAATGGCTATTGACGAGGCCGACCAGTCGGATGCCGGGGACTTTTCTGAGGGGGAGGCGTCCGACCCTGGGTCGGAGGACGAACGGGCCCACGAGTCGGAGCCGAGCTCGAACTCGGCCATCCGCGTCGGGACGTACACGTGGGAAGAATTTATGGAGGAATACGGGCACGAGGACGAGGTGTCCGTCCTGTATCCGGACGATCCCGAGCCGGCCGACGCGGACGATCAACTCGGGCTCGACACCGACGAGGACGTCGGGACGACGGTCCCCAACGGGGACGACTGGAATCGGGTCGAGTTCGACCCGGAAGCGTATCTCGGCCACCATCCGGACGACCTCGCGAACCACGTGTTGCCGACCGCCGGTGACAACGCGGACGCGCTCTGGGAACGCTTCCGTGAGTACGCCGATCCCGAAACGACGCCGGTCGTCAAGGATACCTGGACCTGGGAACACTACAAGTGGGAGTATTACTACGAGGACGACGGGAGTCGCCCGCGAGACGACGACGGGGAGATCGTCCGCCACGACGAGGAGGAGGCCCTCGGCTTCGATCCCGACACGATAGAAGGGCACCTCGCGGCCGGCAACGACGCCGCGCTGGAACTGGACGATCTCGTCGAGGAACGGACCGTCAACGTTCAGGAGGACCTCGAGGAAGACGAGTTCTTCTCGACGATTGCGGGCAATACCACCGTCTCCAATCGCTACGATCTCGAGAAAGCGGTGCCGCTCGAAAAGAAGACCCACTTCCGCGAGATCGAGCGCTACTGGGTGAACAAACCCTACGCCTACGTCGTCATCTTCCACTCGGAGAAGGAAAACGAGAAGAAGTACTACATGATCGAGCCGTACCAAAACGAGATCGAGAACGAACTCCAGGAGTTCCTCTCGGGCAAACTCAGGACGGCGATCAAGTACTCCGAAGACGGCATCAAAGAGAAAGCGACCGAAGACGGCCGACGGACGGTTATCGAGGACGAAACGCGGCGGCTTCTCAAGCGATACGATCTCTTCGAGGCGACCTCCGGTGACACCTCGGAGGGGATCCTCGAGACGCTCCGGGGACTTCTCGACGACGAAGACGAGGAGGAAGCCGAGACCGGGCCGAGTCAACTCGGAGGGATCGAGGTCAGACCCGAACCGGCGATCCTCGCGGACGATCCGGACACGTTAAGCGAGTACCAGGTCGAGAAACTGCTCTACCTGCTCAAGCGGGACTTCATCGGGTACGAGCGCATCGACGGCATCAAACACGACATCAACGTCGAGGACATCTCCGTCGACGGCTACAACTCGCCGGTCTTCGTCTACCACTCCGAGTACGAACAGATCATCTCGAATATTTACCACGGCGAGGACGAACTCGACGACTTCGTCGTCAAACTCGCGCAGCGTTCGGGGAAGGGGATCAGCAAGCGACTCCCACAGGTCGACGCGACGCTGCCGGACGGCTCGCGTGCACAGCTCACGCTCGGCAAGGAGGTGTCCGCTCACGGGACGAATTACACCATCCGTCAGTTCAAGGACGTCCCGTTCACCCCGATCGACCTCATCAACTGGAACACCTTCTCGCTCGACGAGATGGCGTTCCTCTGGCTCGCCATCGAGAACCACAAGAGCCTGATCTTCGCCGGGGGTACCGCGTCCGGGAAGACGACCTCGCTGAACGCCGTCTCCCTGTTTATCCCCTCGAGCGCGAAGATCGTCTCCATCGAGGACACCCGCGAGGTCGAACTGCCCCAGCGCAACTGGATCGCCAGCGTCACCCGTCCCTCGTTCGCCGACGACGAGCAGGGCGACGTCGACGAGTTCGATCTGCTCGAGGCCGCGTTGCGCCAGCGGCCCGACTACATCGTCATGGGCGAGATCCGCGGGGAGGAGGGGCGAACGCTGTTCCAGGTGATGTCGACCGGTCACACCACCTACACCACCTTCCACGCCGATTCCGTCGACGAGGTTCTCAAGCGGTTCACCACGGACCCGATCAACGTCTCGAAGACGATGTTCACGGCGCTGGATCTGGTCTCGATCCAGACCCAGACCAGAGTTCAGGGCCGGAAGGTCCGCCGGAACAAGTCCCTGACCGAGATCAACCACTACGAGGCCGAACACGACGAGATCAACGTCCAGGACGTCTATCAGTGGCAGGCCGAGACGGACGAGTACCTCAAGATGGGGGACTCGAACACGTTAGAGGAGATCCAGTTCGACCGCGGCTGGAGCAACGAGAAACTCCAAGAGGAGCTGTTCAAGCGGGAAGTGATTCTCGCCTATCTCATCAAGAAGGGGCTGAACACGTACGCGGAGGTCGCCGCGACGGTGCAGGCGTTCATCAACGATCCGGATACGATCCTCACTCTCATCGCGAACGGGCAACTCGAGGACAGTCTCGAGGACCTCCGCGAGATGGAGAGCGTCCTGATCGACGTCGACCCGGAGAAGGAGGAACTCGTCCCGCGCCCGGACGCGAGCAGCGAGACGTACAACCTCTCGATGGACCTCCTCGAGCGGGCCGAAGAGTCCCTGTTCGAGGAGTACCGGGGGAAGATCCCGAGCGGCCTCGCGAGCGCCCTCGGCGACGTCGAAACGGAGAGTACGATCGACGTCGACCGCGCCGACAGCGAGGAGTTCGACTTCGCCGGCGACGTCGACGAGACCGTCGACGAGGACGAGTGGGAACTCGGTACCGGCTCGTCGGCGTTCGCCGTCGAGGACGAAGACGACGGCGACGAACCGGCGTGGCTCAGCGAAGAGACGGGGTTCGCCATCGGTGACGAAGGTGACAGCGACGAAGCCGCCGCGAGCGCGACTGACGCCGCGACCGGTGGCGCTCCCCCAACCGATGCAACCACGTCGGACGCACCGTCCGACGCCGGCGGTCGGTCGACCGCAATCGAGCCGGCACGCACTGCCGACGAACCCGGCAGCGCCGGCGCCTCGAACAGCGGTTCAGAGCCCGCGACTGCGGCGGATACCGAATTGGCCTCGAAAGCGGAGACGGCCGATCCCGAGCCGGCGGCCGGCGGGGTGACGGAGACGACGACGGATCGGTCGACTGCCTCGAGTCCGCCCGCGGGAGCAGACGGCGAGGGAGCGGACTCGGCCCACCACGAGTCGACGGTACTCCCGACCGACGACGCCGAGGACGGCGATCTGGGCGGGCTGTTCGACGATATGGGCGAGACGATCGACGAACTCGATGCTCCCGACGCCGGTCGAACGGAGGGCAGCGAGGAGACGACGACCGCCCAGCCGGATACCTCCGGCTTCGACTCGATGTTCCCGGAGGACGACCTCGCTTCGATCTTCGATCCGGAGTCGTCCGACGACGAGCCGGATCCCACTCCGCCGACCTCGAGCGACGCGAACGGACCGGAGACCCCGACGATCGACGTCGACAGCGAGTCGGCCTCCGATCGGGCCGAGTCGAACACCGAACCGTCGGCGACGGACGCCGCGGCTGACGAAACGCCGACCGATAGTTCGGACGGCGATCCCTCGGAGCGCGAGGACCAGCCAGCGGGAGCCCCTGTCGACGAACCGCCGACGATCGATATCGATGACGATTCCTCGGATCCGGGAGACGACGGGGCTGGCGACGCGAACGACGACGCGGAGGCGGCAACCGGCGAGCCGGCGGCGATCGACGACGCCACCGAACCCGACGATGCCACCGATCCCGAACCTGATACCCCCGCCGAGACGGATACCGACGCCGCAACCGGTGGCGACGAGGGGGACTCCATCTTCGGCGGCGGATCCGACTCCATCTTCGGCGACGACGAGGACGGAGTCGACGATGAGGACGGGTCGCTGTTCGACGGGAGCGAGACGGGTGACGACGGGTCGATCTTCAGAGACGACGAGACGGATTCCGGCGACGAACCGACGGACGGCAACACCGGGATATTCGACGACGAAACCGACGCGGACGGCACCGAAGACGGAACCGACGAGGACGACGCATGAGTCTGCAAACTGACGACAGTGGCGGCTCTGGGGTGTCGGCCAGCTCCGACGCGCTGGGTGACCGGTTCTACCCGATCTACGATCGCCTGTTTAGCGAAGACAGCGAGTTCGTCGCCGACGTCGAGACGAAGCTCGCCCAGGCCCGGATGAGCGATACGGTCGAACTCTACCTCTCACGGGGGATCGGAATCGGGGTCATCAGCGGACTGAGTCTCTGGCTGGTCGGTCTGATGCTCGGCTACGGTATCTTCGCGATCGGTCTCCTCTCGAACGAGGCGCTTATCGGAATTCCGGTCGGTCACGGACTCCTCCTCAGTATCATCGAACTGCTTCGGGTACCGGCCGTCGTCTTCTTCACCGGGCTGGTGTTCGGCTCGATCGGCTTCGCGATCGGCTTTGGCTCGATGGTCGCGATTCCCTACTCGCGCGCCTCGGCCCGCAAGCGCGAGATCAACATGCTGATGACGGACTCGGTCTCGTTCATGTACGCCCTGTCCGTCGGCGGCTTGAATCAACTCGAGATCATCGAGGCGATGGCCCAGGCCGACGACACCTACGGCGAGGTCGCAAAGGAGTTCCAGAGCATCGTCAAGGAGACCGAGTACTTCGATATCGACTACCGAACGGCGATCCGGAAACAGGCGCTCCAGACGCCCAGCGACGATCTCTCGCAGTTCCTAACCGATATGCTCTCGATCGTCAACAGCGGCGGCGACATCGAGAGCTTTCTCGAGGACAAGAAAGAAAAGCACATGCGCACCGCGAAGCAGGAACAGGAGCTCACCCTCGAGACGCTCGAGCTCTTCGGCGAGATGTACATGACGCTGTCGCTCTTTCCGCTCCTGTTGATCATCATCATGGTCGTCATGAAGATGATTCCCAACGCGAACGTGACGGACCAGATGCTCTACATGGTCGTCTACGGGCTGATTCCGATGATCGGCGTCGGGTTTCTCGTCCTCGTCTCGACGGTCAAACACGACGAGCCCGGCGACGGCTACCTCTCGATGGGAAATACAAGCAAGCGGACCGAAACCGGGCAGAACGGTGGGTTACTGAGCCTGGGACTCGTCGAGCAGTTTACCGGCGAGCACAGCGTCTTCGACCGGGTCAAGAACCGCGAAGGGACCTACGAGACGATCGAAGTGCTGCGGAAGCCACACCTCTTCTTCCGAGATAATCCTCTGGTTACGCTCGCGTTGACCGTGCCGATGGTGTTGGTCATCGTCGTGACGGCCATGGTAACCGGGTCGGCTCCCACCTCCTGGCAGGGGATGCTCGACAGGCCGATCTGGGGGACGTTCATCTACGTCTATCTCCCCCTCTACATCACGGCGATCCCGCTCTCGATCTTCCGCGAGTGGAACGTTCGCCACCGTAATTCCGTCGTCAACAAGCTCTCGGAGGACCTGCGGAAGCTCTCGAGTTCGAACGATACCGGGTTGACCCTGCTCGAGTCGCTCAAGTCCGTCTCCGATACCACGAACGGAAAACTCGCTCGCGAGTTCGAGATGATGCACACGAAGGTCAACTACGGGACGAGCCTGAAGGAGGCGCTCATCGAATTCAACAACAAGTACCACATTCCGCGACTCGCCCGGACGACTCGACTGATCACCGAGGCCCAGGAAGCGTCGAACCAGATCTCGGACGTGCTCCGGACGGCCGCGACTGCGAGCGAGAACCACGACGATATCGAACGCGAACGGAAGTCCCGGACCCGCATGCAGATCGTGATCATCATCATGACGTTCATGACGGTGCTGGCGGTGATCGCGATCCTCAAGACGCAGTTCATCGACACGATGGCGGGTCTCAACGCCGGCAGTAGCGGTACCGAGGCCAGTGCCGGCGGCGCAGGCGGCGGCGCAATGGAGGGTGCTAACCTCAGCGAGAACATCGACGTCGACATGCTGTCGGTGTTGTTCTTCCACGCGGTAACGCTGCAGGCGATCATCTCCGGATTCATCTGTGGATACATCCGGGATGCGGACCTGTTGAGCGGGTTGAAGTACGCGATCGGTCTGTCGTCGATCGCACTCATCGGCTGGATGTTGGTGGCCTAAGATGATCGGGAAACGAACGAACGAACGAAGTCCGGGATCGGCGAGGCGGCCGAGAACGATTTCGATCCGGTTGACCGGACGAGGACAGACAACGCAGGATTTCGCCGTCGGAATCGGCGTCTTCCTGCTGGCGATCGCCTTCGTCTTCTCGTTTCTACCGACGGTCGCGACGCAACACGACTCGTCGATCAACGGGGCGGACCGAGCACAGGCGGATCGAATCGCGGATCGGATCGTTCACGACGTCTCGACGGGAACGCCGAACGAAATCAACGCGACGCGATTCATCGATACGTACGCGTCAGAGGACAATCTGACCGCGCAACTCGCGCTTCGGTCGAGCAACGGGAATCCGATCGATCGGGTGAACGTCACCGTCCGAGGCCTCGACACTAACGCCACGATCGGCGACACCGGGAACTGGACTGCCGGGGAGGGACACGACGATCAGCCCACCGCTACTACTACGCGCATCGTCACGGTCGAACCCGGTCCCGACGTTCGTCCCGCGGTGGAGCAGAACTGTACGCCCGCCTGTCGACTGATCGTGAGGGTGTGGTGAGACGATGATCGGGTCGAACACCTCACCACAGGCGGAGACTGACCGCGGTCAGGCCTACACCCTCGAGGGATTCATCGGTGCGATGATCGTGTTGATGGCGCTTTTGCTCGCGTTGCAGTCGGCGGTGATCACGTCGTCGACTGGTGGCGGTGTCGACCGATCGGTGCAACCGCAACTCCAGCAGGAGGTCACCGACACGTTGACCGTCGCCGCGACGGGCCACGGACAGGGTGAGAACGGATCGCTTTCGTATATGATCCGCTACTGGAACGCCAGTGAGGATCGGTTTCACGGAGCTGCTGAACTGACCGAACCGGACGACGTCTACGACGAAACCGAGTTCGAGGACCATTTCGTGCTCGGAGAGGTCCTCTACGATCGATTCGGTCAATCCGGCCGGTATTACAACGTCGAACTCGTTGCCGAGGACGAAGACGGCGATTTGACGACTCACCAGATGGTCGATAACGGCGATCCGTCGTCTGAAGCCTACACTGCGAGCTACACCGTCACGTTGTACGAGAACGATACCCTGACGGCACCGGGGAGCAGAGACGACGGGATTACTCTCGAGGAGGCCGCCAACGACGACGATATCGAGTACCCGATTCCGCCTGCCGACAGTGGCGGCGGCGACGATCCGGTGTACAACGTCGTGGAAGTTCGGGTGGTCGTATGGTAGGCGACCGCCACCTGATCACGGGCCGCCGTAGCGAGGTCGACGGTCGCCGCGGCGATCGCGATCGAAATCGCGGACAGATCATCCTCATCGGTGCGATCGCGCTCGCGTTCATCATCCTCGGTCTCGTCGTCATCTTCAACGGTGCCGCCTACACCGAGACGCTCGCGCCGGATTCGGCCGGTCAGAGCGGGTCCGACGCGACCGTCGTCGAGTACGAACTGGAGCAGGGGATCGGCGGGATCGCACATCGGGGCAATCTCCGCGGGTGGGACAGTACGTACGAAAGCACGCTCGAGGACGTGATCGAAGACACCTACGAAAGCGACTATCGGAACATAACGGCCTCGAGCAGGTCGTCGATCGTCGACATCGGATCGATCGCTGTTGCCGAACCTGCGAGCGTCAAGACGGATCAGTCCGTCTCGAACACGGCGGTCACGATCAATCAGACGGTCGGCCACCTCGAGTTCGACCTCGAGTCAGACGGAACGGGAGAGATCACGATCGACGAGATGGATACCGGAGAATCGGTGACAATCGAAGAAGACACGATCGATGGTTCGAACGGCTTCAAGATAACTGGTGTTTCGGGCAACACCTGTAGGGTCGAGAACGACAACGCCAGAATCAATCTCGTCACCGGCGCGATCAACGCAACGACATCGGGGAACTGTGACCGGACGCTGTTAGAGCCGTCTAACACGGCGAATCTCGAGATCGACGGCGACAGTAATGCGGCTGGAACGTACGATATCGTCGTTGAGGGGAGCGGACTGCTCAACTCCGTATTCGGTTCCAGCAGTGCCGGGGCATGGAAAGTCGGTGTCACCGTCACCTACGAATCGAACGCGGTCACCTACGAGCGAACGCAGACCGTTTCCGTCTACGGTGATTCGACATGAGCCTCGAGTTCGACCGCGACGATCGTGCGGTCTCGATTACGGTCGCTCACGTCCTCTCGATCGCGATCACGACGATCCTCATCGGCATGCTGCTGACGGGCGCCGGAACCATGCTAGACGCCGAGAAAGAGAGTAGCACCACGACGTCCCTCGAGACGGTGGGGGAGCGCCTCGCCGACGAGATCGGAAACGTCGATCGGATCGGCGGCCCGACGACCGACAACGTCACGGTCACGACCGACCATCCGCGGACGGTGGCGGGAACGCGCTATACGGTCGACCTGCTCGAGGACGACACCTGTTCGCAGGCCCCACTGCTCGACGATTCGAACCACTGTCTCCGATTGACGGCGGACAGCGTCGACGCCGTCGTCTACGTCCCGGTCAAAATCGATGCTGGCGTAGACGGAACGGAGAACGCAGCGACCGGCGGACTGATCGAGATCGGTTACGACAGCAGCGACGATGAACTTTCGATCACGGAGGGACGCTAATGAGACGAACACGGCGGCAATCGACTCCGACAACGGCGACCACCGATCGCGCGGTCTCGGACATGATCGCGTTCGTGCTCGTGTTCGCGACCATCCTCACCTCCGTCGCCTTGCTGTCGACGGTCGGGTTCCAGTCGATGACCGACTATCAGGAGGGCGAACAGCTTCGGAACGCCGAGCGGGCGATGGAGACGCTGGCGAACAACTTCAACGACGTGTTGCGATCCGGAGGGATCGAGCGACGGACGAGTGGACTCTCGCTTCGGGAGGGGACCGTAACGACCGGTACCGGCGGTACGGCGGTGAATATCTCCGTCGACGGGACGTATATCGGCGATCAGGTCACTCGAAACTCGAGTACCGGTAGCGCGATCGACCTCGGCACGTTCGACTACGAAGCCGGTTCGGACACCATCGCCTACGAGGGTGGCGGCGTCGTTCGGTCAAGCAACGACGGCGGGAGCGTCGTTCTCGAGCGGCCGCAACTGAAATGTTCGGACGATCGGGCGATCATCTCGCTCGTTGCGATCGATGCGGATAATCGGTCCCTCCAGAGCAGCGGCAACGCCGAGTTCAGGATCGTCAGTCAGAACCGGGAAACGTACGTTCGAGAGAACGTCGATAACGTTTCGATCGACGTGACGGAGACGGAGTACGACGGGGCGTGGAAGGCCACGCTCGAGCAACCGAACTGGAACGGATACCCCCAGGCGACGTGTGATCCCAGCGGGTCCGATATGACGGTCATCGTTACCGTCGTCGAGGCCGACATCCAGATTCTGACCGCCGGCTGATCACCGGCCGACAAAACGGCTGCTCCGTTACTCCCAGTCCCCGGTCAGCATCGCTCGCAGTCCCGCTCGAGCGGCTAGTACCTCGACGCGAGCGGCACGCTCGTCGACGTCACCGGCGGTTTCGAGAACGAGGCCGTTCGATAGTCGTTCCGGGGCGTCCATCGGTGAACCGTCGGCGCGGACGGGATCAGCGTTGAGAAGCGTCCGATCGCCGTCTTCCGGGGACCACGGCAGTTCGACGCCGGCCAGACCGCGCTCGAGGAGGTAGTCGGCGGCCTCCACGAGTGCCCCCGCAGACGTCGAGTGTCCGATCGCGCCGATCGAACCCCGATCGTTGAAGAATCGCACGACGTATTCGCCGTCCGCGTCGCCCTCACGTTCCTGGCGGTTGTCGTCGTCCGTCTCCGTATCGGCCCTCGTCCGGGTCGGGTCCCCGTCCTCATCTCGGGCGGGGTGCTCTGATCGGTCGGCGCTGCCGGTCGCAACCGGACTGTCCGCTTCGCTCTCGAGATCGGTATCCGCACTCGAGTCCACGTCGACGGTTCGCTCGCTCGTCGGCTCGCCCTCGCCGATCGTCGACTCGCTGAACCGGATCGAGACGTCCGCGTCGTCGTCCGGCGACGCACCCCCGTCCTCGGTGAACGCGACGACGAGCTGATCGAGGAACCTGTCGGCCGCTGCTTCGAATTCGTCGGCGTAGAGCTCACCTTGCGCGGTGTCGTCCGCGAGTTCGTCGGCGATCGACTCGACGAGCGTCGGCCGCTCGACCGCGAGCCGTCTGGCGACGTGGCCCCGAGTGTGTCGTCCGAGTCGCTGTCCGACCGCCGCCCGCGAATAGTCGGCGATTACCGACTCGTTCGCGGGGAGTTCCGCGCGCTCGAGCGCATAGTATTCGACGGCGGTCGTGCCGGCCAACAGGAGGTACTGACGGCCGTTCGTGTAGATCGCGCGGTTGACCCCCGTCCACGCCATCGCCCGGCTGAGAGCGTTCGCTCGCGACTCCTCGAGCGAGTCAGTCGCGGACTCGGCGGCGACGAACAGGCCCGGCACCGAGTCGACGGTCGGCACGTACTCGAGACGAACGTCGTCGACGAGCCGATCGGTCACGCACGACTCGGCGCGGACGGCCCAGCCGAGCGTCTCGATGAAGGGCTCGACGAGCCACGTTCGAGTCTCCCGCAGGGTGGTGAGCGGCGAGGCATCGACCACCGCCGCGGTGCGGGTGACGAACGCATCGAGGTCGAGCGAAGGCATTCGTCGGACGTATTCGGCGGACCAACATGTAACGATTGGTTGTCTTCCAACTCGCGAACCCGTCTCGGTTACTATCGGTTGCCGCCCGAGGCCGACGGCTCGGTCACGATGCCGTTCGAACGGTCGTTAGGACTCGGAGTTCGGGTTCGGACGCCGGTCGGATCGCTCAGCGTTCGAACCGTCGCCCTCTCGCTGGTAAATTCGCAGGCGCGCCTCGCGGACGTCGAACGCCGACTTGAGCGTCGGCGGGATCGTCTCGGCCTTGCCGATAACGAGGTAGCCGTCCCGCCGCAGCGACCGCGCGATCGTCTCGAGCATCGGCTCCTTGTACGCGTTGTCGATGTAGATGAACAGGTTGCGACAGATAACGAGGTCGAACCCCGACTTCGGCTCGTCGTTGATCAGATCGTGGCGCTGGAAGCGGACGGATCGTTTCACGGCGTCGCCGATCCGGTAGGTCCGACCGTCGACGTCGACGTAGCGGCGATAGTCGTCGAGAAAGGAGAGTTGCTCGTCCAGATCGATGGTCCGCGATTCCTCGTAGACGCCGTTGCGCGCCGTCTCGAGCGCCGGGGAACTGATGTCGGTCCCGAGGACGGAGACGGCCGACTCGTCGATTTCGGGATCGTCGTGGGCGAGCATCGCCACCGAGTACGGCTCCCGGCCGTCGGCACACGCGGCGCTCCAGACCCGGACCGCGTCCCCGGTCTCGGAGAGCCGTCGGAGGATCGTCCGAATTCCGGCCCAGACGTCGGGGTTGCGAAAGAACCCGGTGACGTTGATGCTCAGCGCCTCGAGGAGCGCGTCCTGTTCGTCCGGATCGGAGCGAAGCGTTTCGAAGTACGCCGCGTAGCTGTCGTTCTGGGTGCGCCGCATTCGGGAGGAAACGCGGCGGTCGAGATAGCTGTCGTTGTAGTGGCTCGTCGCGAACGCCAGCTCGTCCTCGACGAATTCGAGAAGGGCGGTGAACGCGTCGTCATCGGCGACCGCTTCCCCATCGGCAGCGTCGGAACCGGTGCCGGCAGCGCCGTCGGCGGTCGCGTCCGTCTCGCCACCGCCGTCGCCGGTCACAGTTCCGTCACTCCGTTGTCGCCGTCCGAGGACTTGATGGTGAGCGTTCCCGTTCCCGGCGTGAACTCGACGGTCCGACCGTATTCGCCGCCGACATCTTCGGCCTCGAGCGGGACGCCGAGTTTCTCGAGTTCGCTCTTCGCGGCGGCGATGTTTCGCTGGCCGACACCGTCGCCGAAACTCTCGAACTCGAACATATCGCTGCCGCCGGCGATCTTCGCCTCGACGGTGGTGTAGTTAGCACCCTGCTCGACCATCCGGCGCAGCAATGCGCGGATCGCCGTGTCGGCGTACTTTCCGGGTTTTCGGTCGCTGTTATCCGCGGCGTCGCCGTCGGGCAACATGACGTGTGCCAGGCCGCCGATTCCCGATCCGGGATCGTACAGCGCGATGGCCAGGCACGAACCCAGCCCGTAGGATTTGAGCGTGTCGTCGCCGTCACTGACGACCAGTTCCGAGATGCCGACCTGGACCGGCGTCGGTGCGCCCGGTTCGGTGCCGTACGTCTTCATGTGGTATCGACTTCCTGGAACTCCGCCGTCGTCGGGGCCTCCTCGATCCGATCGACGTCGAGGTTGTTCAGCGCCCGCTCGAGATCCGATTCGTCGGGGATCGCGTACACTTCACAGTCGAACTCGCGGCCGTCGGCCATGACGACGGTGTCGAAGACGAACGCGAAGTCCTGATTCTCGCCGAGCTGGATGATCACCGGGTCGACGGCCGCCGCGCCGATATCGTGGATGAACTCCGGCGGCGAGTGATCGATCGTCGTATCGAGGACGTTCGCCCAGCCGTCCAGAAATCCGCTGGCCATGATGTTGCCCAGCTCTTTGATCGCGCTGGTCCCCATCTCGCCGAAGCCGTCTTCATCCACTTCCGTCGGAACCATCGCGTCGACGATCTCGTGGGCCGACTCCTCGTCGAACAGGAAGAGGAGATAGCCACTGGGCATACCGTCGAACTCGAAGGCGACGCCGACGAGTTTCTCGTTCGCTACCTGTTCGGGGATCGCCTCGAGCGAGACGAAGTTGAGCCGACGGATCTCGACGCTGGTGTCGATCCCCGTCAGCGTGGTCGCCGTCTTGGCGACCTCCTCGGCACCCCGCTCGGCCATCCGATCGAAGCCGTCGAGTTTGTCGTACTCGATGCCCTCGCTGGTTCGCAGTCGCTCGAGGAGCGTCGCCATCGACTCGCGTTTCGGGAAGAGGTAGTGACTGAATCCGACCTCGGTGCCGACGGTCTCGATTCGACTCTGGAAGAGCAAGGCGAGATCGTCGTCGCCCGGGGCTTCGTCGATATCTCCGAAGAACGGCTCGGCGGATCGGCCCTCGACGAACTCCGGCGTCGAGACGTCGATGACCGCCTCGAGCACGTCGGCCCAGCCGTCGATGAAGCCGCTGTTGATGATGTGGCCGACCTCGGTCGCGGCGCTTTCGGTCATCTCGTCGAACTCGGTGACCTCGCCGACGTCGGCGTCGACGTCCGCGTCGGGGTCCGCTTCCGCGAGCAGCGTTTCGACGATACGGAACGCGTTCTCGCGCTCGAAGACGACGACCGAGTAGCCCTCGATCGCGCCGGTCAGCTTGACCCGGACCCCGACTTTCTCGGTCGAATCCTCGAAATCGCGCCGGATCTCTTGGCCCCGCATGAAGTTGAGTTTCGTCACGCCCAGTTGCGTCTCGACGCCGAGCATGTGCGTGAGTCGGCCCGCCGCGAGGCCGGCCCCCTCTCGGGCCATTCGGTAGAACGTGCCGAGCGCGTTGACGTCGAGTTTCATGCGGGGTGGACTTCGATGCCGTTGACCATTTCCACGAACTCTTCGAGATCGGGGAACGCGTAGATCTCGGCTTCGATCTGGTAGCTCGGGACCGACAGGTCCGAGTCGAAGAACAGCGCGAGGTCGTCGCCACCGAGCCCGGCCGTCCGGGTGACGATGTCACCGGTCGGCGCGTAGACGAGCTGGGGGGCGGCGATATCGATCGCGCGCCCGAGCACGTCGGCCCAGCCGTCGATGAAGCCGCTGGCCATCATGTTCCCCATCTCCTCGACGGCGCTGCGGGCCATCTTACCGGAGACGTCTCCCATGTCGTCGACGACGTCGCGAAGCATGATCGCCGTGATCTTCTTCGCGCTCGCCTCCGGGAAGAGAATGAGGATGTGTCCGTGTGGCGGGTCCAGCAGTCGGACGCGGACGCCGACTCGCTTCCCGCCGTCGAGTTGAGACCCGATGTCGTCGACGTCGATGAAGTTCGTCTTGGTCACCTCCATCTGGGCGTCTTCGCCGGTCAGTTTACTCATGTTATCGGCGACGCCGTTCGTCCCGACTTTCGCCATTTCGTTTATGAAGCTCAGCTTTCGAATGTCGACCATCATCGTCATGGATTCCTCCGTAGGGTTGGGTGGTTGCGTTCGTTCATAGTGTCGTCACGTCAAGGATGTTGACTACCTCTCCCCGTCCCCGAACCGTCGCACCGCTTATCCCCGGCACGCCGCTCATGAAGCCCTCGAAGGGCTTGACGACGACCTCCTGCTGCCCGTGGACGTGGTCGCAGAGCAACGCGACGTCGCGGACCTCGCCCCGGATCCGGACGACCATCCCATCGCCGTTCGCGCCGGGGGTCGGCGTCTCGAGGACGTCGGCCAGCGAGACGACGGGATAATCGCTGCCGTCGCCGGGGAGGACGGATTCGCCGTCCACCGTCTCGATCGCCCCGGCGGACTCGATGTCCTGAACGGCTTTGGTCGGGACGCCGAACTCTTCGCCGCCGCTTTCGACGAACAGGATCTCGTCGATGGCGACCGTTACCGGGAGCCGCATCGTGACGGTCGTCCCCTCGCCGTCCTCGCTGTCGATCGAGACCGTGCCGTCCAGATCTTCGACCGTCCGCTTGACGACGTCCATCCCGACGCCGCGACCGCTCACATCGGTCACCTCGTCGACCGTCGAGAGGCCGGGACGGAAGATGAGGTCGAAGGTCTCGTCGTCGGGCATCGCCGCCGCCTCCTCCTCGTCGAGGACGTCGGACGCAACGGCTTCGGAGCGAAGCCGGTCGGGATCGAGTCCGGCACCGTCGTCTTCGACCGTGATCGTCACGCGATCGCGCGCGCGATCGGCGTGCACCTCGACGGTCCCCTCGCGGGGTTTCCCGGCTTCATCCCGGTCTTCCGGCGGTTCGATCCCGTGGTCGACGGCGTTGCGGACCAGGTGGATCAGCGGATCGCCGATCCGATCGAGGATACTCCGGTCGAGTTCGACGTCCTCGCCGGTCATCTCGAACTCGACCGCCTTGTCCTGCTCGCGGGCGATGTCGCGGACGACCCGCGGCAAGCGGTTCGTCACCGTCTCGAGGGGCACCAGACGGATGTCCATCACCGTCTCCTGTAGATCGGTCGTCAGGCCCGACAGCGCGTCGAGTTCCGTCTCGAGAGCGGCATCGCCGTCGTCGTCGGCCTCGGCCGCGTGCCGGAGTCGGACGCGACTCGTCACCAGTCCCTCGACGAGCGTGAGCAGCGAGTCGATCTGTTCGACGTCGACCCTGACCGATTGGATTTCGTCGGTTTCCGCGTCTGCATCGGGCCGATCGCTCGTCTCGGGGATATCGATCTCCGAACGCTCGAATTCGGGTTCGTCGACGATCCGTACGGGCGCTTCATCGTCCGCGTCGGCGTCCGAATCGGCCGAATCGTCGCCGAACGACGCCGCCGACGGACCGCTCGAGTCGTCGGTTTCCCCGGACGCGGCGGGCGAGTCGAAGTCGACGCCGCCGACGTCGAACTCGGCGGTTCCGGCGAACGCCTCGTCGTCGAGGTCCTCGGATAGGACGTCTCCGAACTCGCCCTCGAAGTCGTCGTCCGCGTCGGAGTCGACCGACTCGGTCGCGGGGTCGTCGAACGGCCCCTCGTCCTCGCCATCGAACGCCTCGTCGTCGAACGCCCCCGAATCATCACCTTCGAACGGGTCCGGGTCGTCCGTCGACTCCTCGAGGTCGTCGCCGAATGCCGCCGTCGGCTCGAACTCCGCGTCGACGTCAGCGTCGAAGGAATCGTCGGCAACAGTGTCATCGTCCGCAGCGGTGTCTTGCTCGACATCGTCCGGCGCGGACTCGAGACCATCGCCGCTCTCGACACCGTCGCCGCTTTCGAACCCGGTTTCGTCGGTCTCGAGGGTGGAACCGTCGCTTTCGGCTGTATCGTCATCGACTCCATCAGCGTCAGTTTCATCGGTATCGTCGCTGACCGTGTCGTCCGCGACGTGTTCGTCGACGACGTGTTCGTTCGCGACGGCGTCATCGGGACCCTCGTCGGCCGTCGCGTCGTCCTCGGCTGTGGCGGCATCAACCGGGCCCTCGCTGGAAACGTCGGGTGTCGAGTCCGTCGGTTCGGACTCGTCGACCGGATCAGACGCGGGCTCGGCCTCGATCTCGCCGTCCGGTCCGCCAGCCGCGTTATCGTCGGCGGTCACTTCCTCGTCGGGTTCGATCGCCGTCTCGAGGTCGCTGTCAGCCGCCACCGAGTCCGCGTCCGCGCCGGCGGCCGCCGCAGTGTCGACACCGGGTGCATCGGTCTCGTCCTCGTCATCGGCCGCGTTCGCAGCGACGGCCTCCTCCGACTCCGCATCGACCAGTATGTCGTCGACCGCGCTCTCGGACGGCTCTTCGCCGTCGAGGAACGCGTCGTCGTCGACGTCCTCGCCGAGGAGTTCGTCCATACCCACCTCGTCTTCGTCGTCGAACTCGTCGAACTCGAGTTCCGCGAGCTCGTCTTGCAACTCGTCGAAGCCGACCATTTCGACCTCGTCTTTGAGTTCGTCGAAGACCGCGCTGGCGTCGTCGACGTCATCGTCTTCGGACGCCGAGTCCGTCCCGACAGCAGCGGGACCGTCGTCGGTCGCCGTCTCCGAGTCGAAGGTCGACGCGTCGTCGTCCTCGAGGGGCGTTGCGGGCGGTTCTCCCGGTTCGTCGTCGAGATCGCCCTCGTCCAACAGGTCGTCGAACGAGCCGGCCTCGCCCATGTTCTCGAAGACCTCGAGTTCGTCGTCACCGACGTCCTCGACCATCTCGTCCAAATCGTCGAACTCGGTGAACTCGTCGAGAAGGTCGTCGACCTCGAGATCTTGAGCTTCCTCGGCTGAAATGTCGTCGGCCCGTTCGGCCGCATCCGCGAACCGATCCGCCGTCGGCGCCGCCTCGTCGGCCGTCTCGAACCGATCGGAGACGTCGACGAGTTCGAAGTCATCGACCTCTTCGACCGGCTCGAGACCGGAGGAGATGGCGCTCTCGCCGACCGCAGTGGCGAAAACGGCGTCGAACTGATCGCCGTACGCCGCGGCCTCGATCGTCTCGCGCGGCGGCTCGGTCCCGATCAGATCGAACGCGTCGATCAACGCGTCGACGACCAGCTCGCCGTTGTTGACGCCCTCTCGGTCGGCGATCGAAAGTCGAGCGAGATAGACATCGTGACCGTCGTCGGCCGGCGGATCGAACCGCGAGCACACGTCGTCGATCTCGTCTGTCGCGGGCGCGACGAGTCCGGTTGCCGCCTCGTTCTCGGCGTCCTCGAGGTGCGTTCGAAGCGCCTCGATCGTCGCCGACGGATCCGTCTCGATCTCGCCGGTCGCGGCGACTTCGTCGACCAACGTCTCGAGCTCGTCGACGCCGTCGAAGACGACGTCCATGAGCTCCGGCGTCACGTCGATCTCGTCCCCGCGAACGGCGTCGAGCAGATCCTCGATCGCGTGGGCGAGGTCGCTGGCCGCATCCAGCCCCATCGCCCCGCAGTTCCCTTTGAGGGTGTGGGCGATTCGAAAGATGTTCTCCATCGCCTCCTCGTCGTCGGGATCCCGCTCGAGGGTGAGCAAGGCGTTGTTCAGTTCCGTAATTCGTTCTTCGCTCTCCTGAACGAAGTCTGTCAGATAATCAGTCATCGGTCTCACCGTCCGTCGTGAACGCGTCGACGATCGCGTCGGCGATGCCGTGGGCGGGAACGACCGCGTCGACGCAGCCCGTTTCGATCGCCCGACAAGGGATGCCGAAGACGGGGCTCGTCGCCTCGTCCTGGGCGATCGTCCGGCCGCCCGCGGCTTTGACCGCCTCGATCCCGGCCGCGCCGTCGCGCCCCATCCCGGTCAGAACGACGCCACAGAGCGCGTCGGAGACCCGTTCGGCGGCGCTTTCCATCGTCACGTCGATCGCCGGCCGCACGCCGTGGACCCGATCGCCGTCGTCGAGTCGCAAGCGGAGGCGGCCGCCGACGTTGTTCGCAACCTCGAGATGGGCGTTTCCCGGCGCGACCGCGGCCTCGCCGGCCGCGAGCCGATCGCGATCCGCGGCTTCGGTGACGTCGTACGCGCTCCGAGCGTCGAGTCGTTGGGCGAACCGGGTCGTAAACTCGGGAGGCATGTGCTGGACGACCAGCAGCTTCGCCTCGAGAGCGGCCGGAAGGCGTTCGAACAGTCGTTCGACGATCTTCGGGCCGCCGGTCGACGCCCCGAGGACGATGGTCGGTGCCTCCGCCCGTTCGCCGTCGACGGCGACCTGTTCGGCCGCTTCGTCGGTGGCGTGCGCAGTCCCGATATCGGGAGCGGCGTCGGGACCGGTCGTCCCGCTGTCGTGACGAAGCTGTGCGTCGGATCCGCCGCCCGCGACGGCGTTTCCGGTCACGGTGTCGTGTCCCGGGCCGCCGGCGCGTCCCGACCGGGTCGAGTGTGCCGCCGCGGTAGCGCGAGCGAGCGCGACCGACGAGACGTTCGCCTCGGCGAACTCGTCGACCGTCGCGACGACTTCGTCCGTGAGGTGGGCGATATTGCGCGAGTCGGAGCCGTCGGGCTTGTGAAGGAAATCGACGGCACCGCGCTCGAGGGCGTCGAGCGTGGCCTCCGTACCGCCTTCGGTGTGAACGCTGAGCATGATGATCATGGTCGGGCTCGTCGCCATAATTCGCTCGACGGCGTCGATGCCATCCATCTCGGGCATTTCGACGTCCATCGTGACGACGTCCGGATCGAAGGTCCCGGCGAGTTCAACAGCGTCCGCGCCGTTCGCCGCCGTTTCGACCTCGTAGCCGGCCGTCTCGAGCGCGTTGCCGATGACTGTCCGCATGAACCTCGAGTCGTCGACAACGAGTGCTCGCGTCATGCCGCGACGACGTCTGAGAGGGCCTTTCTAACGCTGGGCTCCTCGAACGGTTTCGTCACGTAGCCGTCAGCACCAGCTTTCACGGCGAGTTTCATTTTCTCACGCTGTCCAACGCTCGTACACATGATGACGCGGGCGTCCGGATCGATTTTCTTGATCGCCGCGGTCGCCTTAATGCCGTTGCATTTCGGCATCACGATATCCATCATGACGATGTCGGGGTCGTGTTCTTTGTACAGTTTGACGGCTTCTGCTCCGTTGGACGCCTCCCCGAGAATGCGGTAATCCTGTTCCAGGATCTGCCGCAATAGGTTCCGCATAAAATGAGAGTCGTCCACGATGAGCACCCCTGTCGACATTCAGTAGTACACCAAACGTCCGTAGAGATACAACTACCATAAATGCTGTCTCTCGATTATCAGTCGTGATAAACGTCGATTCCGCCCCGGAGACCCCACTCAGAGCAAAGGATCGGAAACCACCGGTTCGCAGCAGTCTTACCGCTTTCCCGACGCCAACAGCAGCCGGTCGATATCGACGAGCGCGGTCGCTTCGACGACGATCTCTTGGGTCGAATCGCCCCGCTCGATCTCATCGACGTCGTCGCCGGCGTCCTCGTCCGGTTCGATCTCGAACGTCTCCCCGACCGATTCGCCGACGCCGCCGCTCGAACGACGAACCGACGACAGGGCCGCGGAACCGCCGCCACTGACTGCCGCTCCGGCTCCGGGCGTCTCGACACCGTCGTCGGTCGATCCGTCCGCGCTCACGCGTCCGACGCGTGGCTCCGGTTCCGGTTTCCGTTCTTGCGTAACGAGTGCGAGGACCAGGGGGTGGTCGAGGGCGTCGCCCGACAGCTCACTGGCACCGACGGTGTCCGCGTCGATCACGTCGCTTTCGGGGACGGTCTCGACGCCGATCACCTCGTCGACGCGGATCGCCGCCGACTGTCGGTCGCTCGAGCGATCGAGCACGAGCAGTCGTTCGCGGCCCGAGCGGGATTCGGAAACCGGGAAGTGAACTCGCGGATCGATGACGGCCGTGATCTCTCCCCTGAGGTCCATCAGCCCCTCAATCGCGGGCGGTGCGCGCGGAACGCGAGTTAGCTCCGCCGGTGGTTCGGTGATCGTTCTGACCGCGTCGACCGGGAGCGCGAGTCGGTGTTCGCCGACGCCGACGAAGACGAACTGGCGGAGTTCCTCCTGCTCGTCGTCCCCGCCGTCCGAATCGCGGGTGCGATCGGCGTCGTCGATATCGATTCCGAGGAGCTTCTCGGAGAGGTCCGGGGCCATGGTCTCGTTCGTGTATCAGCGCCCATCACTAAAACGTTGACTCTACTTTGACAGTCAGTTGATTGGACAGTATCCCGTTTCGCAAACACTGTTTGTCGACCGGATCCGGAGTAATAGTACTCGGCTCGAGAATGACTGCTTTCCCATTGTGGTTTCCGTTCTTTCCGTCGTTCCCAAGCCATCCGGACCGGAATCAACGCGATCAGCAACCTACGTAATTCAGTGATTCAATTCCGATATCTTTCCAAAGCAGTGAGGCTATCCGTCTTTCCCGTCTAGGCCGATACCGGAGCAACAACGTCGGCGGCCGACAATTATTCTCCAACCGCACAAAATAGTTATACCGTATCGTTCATATAATAAATGATGATCGTCACTGATCCGATAAGCGACGGTTCCTCTCGTTACGGTCCACCACTACGCCGGTCATCGCTCGCCACATCGCACGTGAACGACTCGAGAAAAATTTCCTCTCCAGTAGCCCGTTGAATTGTCTGGTATGAATCGCCCAAACGAAACCGCATTCGCACTCGCCAGCCTCGGTGGGCTCGCGAACGCGGTCATCGTCGTCGGCCTCCTGTTCCACTTCGAGTATCCACTGGTCGAGACGACCATCGGGTTCGCCTCCGTGGGGGCCACTGCATTCGTCTTCGGATTTCTCCCGGTGTTGCTCTCGGTCAGAACGGGATTGATCGCGCCGACGATCGGGTTCCTGACACTACTGATCGGCGTCGCGCTCGTCGAGATTATCACGCCCGCCCCTGAGCGAGTGGGAGAACTCGGTAGTACCGATATCGTAGAGGGACCGTTTTACGTCTATGAGTACGCCGATTCGTGGTACGTCTGGCTCGCGTTGCTACTGGTCGCTGGCGTCGGCGAGTTCGCGATCCGACGTGGATACGGTCTCGGAGACCAGCAGCTTCGCCGAGTACCAACACTGCCGCTATCGCAGGTCACGTCCATTGGTGTCGCCGTCGGCCTCGGGGGCCTCCTCGGTGCTACGACGGCCATCCTCGCCGGCGTCTCTCTCGGGCTCGGACCGATCGAGAGCCTGATAACCGGGTGTTTAGTGGCAGCGGCAACTGCCATCCCGCTCGTCGCGTTACTGTCATCCGGTATCGTCGCTCCGTTTGCGCTGTTCGGGTTCTGGATCGTGCTCGTCATCCGCGCGCTCGTCTTCGGCTCTCCGACTGGTATCGCCGCGCTCGTCGTCCCCGGCTTGCTGGCGATTCTTTGTGCGGTCGTTTGGATCGTCGAACACCTACTCAGGTCTCGATTCCGCGGCTGGAACGGCGGTCGGTTCGCCAACAGCGTACGGCCGCGATAATACGAATGAAACGGTAGTAGCCACTGAAAGTTATTGTACATCCGATCGCGCGGCAGCGTTACGATCAGTGTGTAAATCGTTTCAGTTGGTGTTATGGCGACCGTCACCCCCGCGAGCTCACGTCGGGATCACGGTAATTCCGCCCAGCCAATCCCATACTCGAGATAATATGTAGGTCATCGTAACACTTATTTTCCGACCGGCCATGCCTCAGACAGAATGGGATCGGCGTCGAACCGCGGAAACGATACTGACGAACGCGTGACCGTCCTCACGTTCGACCTCGAGGAGCGGCGATACTGCGTCAGGGCCGAGTCCGTGGCCTCCGTGCTGGGCGTCGCCGACGACGCGTCCCTCGCCGACGCCGCCGATCCGTGGAACGCGGGGACGATCACCGTCTCCGGCGAACGGGTCAAAGTGGTCGATCTCCCGCGAGTGTTCGGATCGACGTTTCGAACGGCGACCCGGGTCGACGAGCCGAAACTGCTCGTCTTCGCCGTCACCGACGAGACGGACCGCTACTACAGCTGGCTCGTCGACCACGTCGAGGCGACCAGAACCGTCCGAACGGCCGCGCTCGAGCCGCCACAGACGAACACGACCCACGTCAAAGGCCGACTCGAGATCGACGGCTCGGACGTCGTCTGGCTCGACGAACGAACGATACACGGCTGAGCGGCCGTCCCGACCGGAGCGAAGAAAACACTGAGCCGTTCGGAAAAGCGACGGCGAACTGACTACAGGAGTCCCGGCGGCCCGCCGTCGGAATCGTCGTCGACGTCGACGCCGAACTCCTCTCGTTGCTCCCGGAGTCGCTTGACCTGGCGGTAGTAGTAGCCGATCCCGATGCCGCCGATGAGGACGACCGCTCCGATGAGACCGAGGAACAGCGGGATGTCACGCGCGAGGTAGTATCGAAGCGAAATCGTGCTGTCCTCGTCAACCTCCTCCCAGTAGAGTCGCTCCCGATCGTCGACAATCGTGCGCTCGTACCCGTTCGGCGAAACGTCGCCGAACAGGAAATTCGACGTCCGATGCCCCTCGGGAACCAGCACCTCGTAAGAGCCCGCGACGTAGGCCGGCTGCTGGAACGTCTTGCGCCCGGCCTCGCCGGAGAACGCGAGCGTGCCGTCCCCGTCGGGAACCTGGACGGTGGTCATCGACCCGCCCTGTTCGATCTCGAGTTCAGAGCCCGTGACGACGGTGCCGTTCGGATACCAGTACCGAACGCTGTGGATGTTCAGCGGTTCGTCGCTGAAGAGGGTCGATCGGTAGAGCTCCAGTTCGTCGGTCCCGCTCAGATCGTAGACGGCACGGAACTCGCCATCGCTGAGCAGGTTTCCGTCCTCGAGCGCGATGGTGACGTCGGCGTCGGTGTCGCGGATGTCGCTGTAGTTCTGTTCCTGATCGAGTTGTTCGTCCGAGATCCCACCGGAGAACGCCGAACAGCCCGCCCCCAGTATCAACAACGCGGCCGCAATCGTCGCGAGAGCGAGCCGGCGGTTCATACTAGGGAACGACACAGCGGAGTTCGGCCGGGAGGTACTCGCCGACGCTCGCGAGGAGTCCCGGCGGGTCGGTGTTTTCGGTACAGATGACGCTCTGCTCGAGCAGCCCGAGTCGTTCGACGGTGACGTAGTCCTGCGCGTGGCCGGCGCGGTTGAGCGTGGCCCGAACCTCGGCTCGCGTCGCGCTGTTGACGTTGAGTCGGCCGTCGCCGCGGGTCCACTCGTAGAGCCGATCCTGTTCGGCGTCGGCGAGCCGGGACGGAGCGACGTCGGCGTCATCGTCGCCGTTCGCATCGCCGCCGTACACGAACTGCAACGGCAGATGCTGAACGAGCCCGTACCGATCGCGAATCTGCGTCGCCGACCCCGGACCGAGCCCGAGTTCGTCGGTCGGGATCCGGACGCCGTCGCCCTGTCCAGCATCGAGGACGAACCCGTCGTCGTCCCAGGACTCGAGCGTGCCGACGTACGTTTCACCGGCCTCGAGGTCGGGGACGATCTCGCCGAACTCTTCGCGGAGGACGTTGCGCGCGACGGTGGCGTCGTCGCCCTCGATCGTTACCGACGGGAAATCGTCGTGGCGAATCCCGATCTCGAATTCCACGTCGAGTTCGCCGATTTCGTTGGTGACCAGCGATCGCAGCGAATCCAGCGACCGCTCTCGGGCGTCGCCTTCGACGTACAGCTTGGTTGCGAGTACGACCATTAGGCGTCCAGGTTGAGTTCGTCCTCGAGCGACGCGAGGCGGTCGTCCATCGCGTTGACCAGGCGGTCATTATCCATCGATTCCAGCGGCGAGCCACACTCCGGACACTCGAAGCCGAAGTCCATCGCTTCGCCGAACTCGAATCGGATCGAACAGATCTCGCAGAGGTAGAACTCGTGGTTGCGCTCGTACTCCCGGCGGTCGTCGAGCGCCTCGTGGAGCCGGTACATCTCCTCTTCTAGATTCTCAGGAATGTTGTCGTATTCGAAGGTCCAGAGGTAGGTCAGCCACCCCGAATCCTCGTCGCGCAGTCGCCGATACGTGGCGAGATCGTTTTCGTACAGAATGAACAGCGCGCGCCGCACGTCGTTCAACTCGAGGTCGAGTTCCTCGGCGAGCTCCTCGTCGGTCACTTCGCCGTCCGGCGGTGCCGCAGCGACGGGCATCCCCTTGGGACCGACCAGCTCGTGCAAATATTTCTGGATTACCGGATCCTCGAGCAGGTCCTCAAAAGCCATTACCCCCATGTAACGGCATGGAGCCATTAAAGCTTGTCAAGTGCCCCGCTCCACCGAGTCGGGATCCGGCGGTTCGGTATCGCGCTGGGCCGAGACTCCGTTTCCCTTCGCTCTCGGAGAGACCGTTCGACGAAACGCACACCGGGCAGATAGAGGCGATTTATGCCTCGAACGGACGAATCCGACCGTCGGCTGCGCGTTCGGACGCGACGTTTATGAAGCTGGATCGCACTTCTGGGGATAATGACTACCGACGCTTCTTGCAGCCCCGTTCGAGCCGACGACGCTCTCTCGCGGATCCATCGCCTCGAGTTCGACGTTCCCTGGCCACCGAAACACGTCGCCGCCTACCTCCTCGAGGGGCCGGAACCGATTCTGATCGACGCGGGCGCGCCGGACGACGCGGGCGAGGCGGAACTACGCGAAGGACTCGAGGCCGTCGGCTTCGAGCCGGCCGATATCGACCACGTTTTCGTGACCCACGTTCACAGCGACCACATCGGGCAGCTACCGGCTCTCAGAGCGGCCGGCGCGACGGTTCACGTCCCCCGAGCCGGGCTGTCCAGAGTCGATCGCGATCTCGAAACCGCCCGCGAGGGCTTTCGTGAGATGGCGACGGCAGCGGGCTACGCGGGCGACGAGCGCACGGAAGTCGTCGAGGAGGAACTCGGGGAGCTGCACCGCGATCGGCGGCTGGTCGACCCGGAAACCGCCCGCGCAATCGAACCCGATGCGACGTTCACCGTCGGTGATCGGACGTTCGAATCGTTCTATACGCCGGGCCACGCGGTCGATCACCTGTGTTTCGAGACGACGGTCGCGGGGACGACGGTCCTCTTTTCGGGCGACGCGCTCATCGAGCCGTTCCGCGCCGGGGCCTTTCAGGTCGGGCTCGATCGGGGTGCCGACGAGGCCGTCGACGCCTACTACGAGGCGATGGATCGGCTGACCGAGGCGACCGCCACGCACGTCTTCCCCGGCCACGGCCCGACGTTCGAGGATCCCCAGCGGACCGTCGGCGCGACGCGCGACCGACTCGACGCGCTCCTCGAGAAGACGCGAGCGGCGACCGCGGCGATCGAACCCGCCACGGCGCTGGAGATTGCCGAAGAGCGCGTCGGCGACGTTCGGCACATGGCTCCGGTGCTCGACACGATCGGAGCGCTCGGGACGCTCGAAAATCGGGGCCGAGTATCGTCCGAGACGAGAGACGGTGTCCGGTACTACGAGACGGGGTGAGTGGAAAGCGAGCGCCCAGCACAGCGAGCGCCCAACGCTGCAGGCTCGACGCGGCGATTCGACGCGTTACTCCTCGCCGTCCTCGAGCTTGAACTTCTGAATCTTCCCGCTCGTCGTCCGCGGGAGTTCGTCGATGAACTCGATCTCGCGGGGGTGTTTGTAGCTAGCCACTTCCTCGAGACAGAACTCCGTCAGCTCCTCGGCGGTCACGTCGCTGCCGGGATCGACGCCGGCGGCGGGGACGACGAACGCCTTGGGCACCTCGTTGCGTCGTTCGTCCGGAATCCCGACGACGGCCGCGTCCGCGACGGCCTCGTGCTCGAGGAGGAGGTTCTCGAGTTCGCTGGGGTAGACGTTGTAGCCGGCGGTGTTGATCATGTGTTTCTTCCGGTCGACGATCTCGTAGTAGTTGTTCCCGTCGCGGCGGGCGATGTCACCGGTTCGGAAGTAGCCGTGCTCGGTGAAGGCCCGCTCGGTGGCCTCGGGCAGGTTGAGATACCCTTTCATGACCTGCGGGCCGCGGACGACGAGTTCGCCTTCCTCGCCGGGCGCGACCTCGTCGCCGGCCTCGTCGACGATCTTGGAGTCGGTCATTCGGAGCGGCTGGCCGATCGTGCCGTGTTTCAGGCCGAAGGTCGAGCCGCTCTGGGTGTGGGTCGCGCCGTGGGTTTCGGTGAGTCCGTACCCCTCCGAGATGTCGACGCCCGCCGTCTCCTCGAACCGTTCTTGCACTGCAGTGGAGAGCTTCGCGCCGCCCTCGGAGGCCGACTCGAGACTGCTGAGATCGTACTCGCCGAACTCCTCGGACTCGACCATGTCCGCGTACATCGTCGTCACGCCGACGAAGTGGGTGATCCCCTCGTCCTCGATGAGTCGCATGCACTCCCGGGCGTCCCACTCGAGGGCGCTGCGGAAGTAGAGGCGGCCGCCGCCGACCAGCGGCTGGAGCGCCGTGTGGGTGAAGCCGGTGATGTGGTAGAGGGGGAGCCACGTGAGGCTGCGCACCTCCTCGGGCTCGACGTCGACGTTCGAGGCGGTCAGGGGCCACATGAGCTGGGCACGGGTGTTCTCGTGCGTGAGCTGGACGCCCTTCGGATCGCCGGTCGTCCCCGACGTGTAGGGTAGCAGCGCCACGTCGTCGTCATCGCGATCGACCAGCGTCGGCTCGCCGCGCAGTTCCTCGAAGGCGCGGTCCGCGTCGTCCCGCGGCCAGTCCTCGCTCCGGATGGTGATTATTTCGGGCTCCATCCCGGCATCCTCGATCGCTTGATCGACGACCTCCCGCAGCGCCGGATGGGTCACGATCGCGCTCGCGTCCGTGTCTTCCATCTGGTAGGCCACTTCGCGGCGCTTGTACTGCGGGTTGACCGGCGAGATTTCGACGCCGGCCTTGAACGCGCCGATCGAGGCGACGAGGTACTGCGGACAGTTCGGCAAGAAGAGCAGCAGTCGGTCGCCGGGCTCGAGACCGATATCGTGGAACCCGCCGGCGAGTTCGGCGGTCCAGTCGCGGACCTCCTCGTGGGTCCAGCGGCGACCGTGGTGTTCCATCGCCTGTGCGTCCCCGTGTTGTGCGGCGGTCTGGTCGAACAGCTTCGCGACGTTGCCCTCCCGCACGGACTGATCGACCGCTTCCAGATCCATGACTTGTGATACCGAAGCCCGTTCTTAAAATCGTATCCATCTCACACCACGAGTGCGGAACTAACCGGCGACACGTCCGGGTTCGCGAATCGATCGATCACGCGCACGGCCCCGCCGATCGAGCGATACACTTAGTAGCGATCCTGTTTTATCCCCAATAAATGGCCTCCGAATTCGCCACCTGGATCCGCGACCAAATCGGGCCCTCCGATATCGTCTCTGCTGTCGGCCTCGCCGCCGTTCTCTCGTTTCTCGAGGTCGACCCGAACGTCATCGGGGCGCTCCTCGGGATCGCGATCGGTGCGCCGCTTCTCGAGGGCGCGTTCGACAGCTACGACGTCGATCCGGCGCTCGCCTGGCTCGGTTTCGGGCTGTTCGCCGTCGCTGCTGGATCCGTCCAACTGCGGGAAGGCGGCCACTGGTTCGGCGGGTCGCTGCTCGCCATCGGCTGCTGGATCTGTCTCGACGGCCTGTACGCGCGGCGGACCGACCGCTCGAGGGACACCGACGAGGACGTGACGGACGACGAGGTCCACCTCGCCGCCCTCCACAGCCGCTGGCTCCTCGAGGAGCTCCGCGAGGCCGACCGCCCGCTGACGAAGGCGGAGCTCTGTGACCGAACCGGGCTCATGGAGGCGGACTTCGAGCGCCTCCTCGAGATCCACGGCGAATCGGGAGCGATCGAACGGACCGGTAACGGCTACGCGATCGACGAGGACGAGATGGGAGCCACCGCAGCCGTCCGGAGTCTCGCGGGAACGGTTAGGAGCCGACTTTTCCGCCCGTTTCGGCTCTTCAGACCGGCCGGCTACCGCTGAGAAAGAGCCTCGAAATCACTCGACTACTCGCCGTTCGAACGGGGGTCCCTGTCCGAATCGGACTCCGAATCCGCGGATTCGACGCGCTTGCCCGTCTCCATCGGAACGACGCGGCGATCGGCGTCGGCCCACTCCTGCTCGAGTTCCCGGCCCTCGAAGAGCCGATCGAGAAAGACCGCCAGCCCGGCCACTTCGGAGTGGGGCTGGTTGGTGACGCCGACGTTCCAGTCGGCTTCCTCGTAGACGTCGAAGGAGACCTTCTCGGAGCCGACGACGAGCAAGAGCGGTTCACCCTCGGACAGGTGGGCCGTCCGAATATCGGCTTCCACGTCCTGAACGCGCTCGCCGTACATCGTGAGGTGAACGACCCGTCCCTCCCAGTTCCGGATGATCCGAAGGGGCGAATCGGTCAGTTCGGCCGCGAAGGGGCCGCCGAACCGGTCGGTGATGTCCGCGACCGTCTCGAGCGACTGGCCGGCGTTATCGGGGAAGATGACGCGGTCGGCCCCCAAGGCCCGTGCAGTCAGGCCGACGTGGGTCGTCATCCGCTCGTCCCGACCGGGACGGTGGCCGAGCCGAAGGACGGCGACCTCACTATCGTCGTGCATACTCGAACCCTCTCTCGGCGGCGGTTAGGGGGTTTCGTTTTCGGCGTGCCGGGCCCGTTTGCGGCCAGTGCGGCGATTCACTCGGGATATATGAACTATGTTTCACTCCAGACCGGCCAGCCGGTGTGCGGTGGCGCGCGCTGGCGGCCGTCCGAGTGCAAGCGAGGGCGGCGGCCGATACTGCGCGAGGTCTTCGTGAGTCTTGCGAACGAAGGCTTGGAAGGCGCGAAGCGTCTTCCAGTGGATGAGCGAGTGAGCAGAGCGAACGAGCGTTAGCGCGGAACCTCCGGTTCCGCGAACCATGCGAACGGGCGCTGCACGCCCGTGAGCAGAAATCGGCTGGGGAGGGCGTGGCGATTCCCTGTTGCCACGATAGCAGGACGCTTCTTTCACCGTATTTTCATCAGAACCCACTGTTCCATACTCACGACTACTAAACGGCGAATCACCCACGACGCTCGAGGACACCACGAAATTATACATAATTGATGTGAGTAACAAATGGTATGGAAAAGATCAACGAGTCGACCGTTGACTGGAAGGAATATGATCAAGAGCAAACGGCGTTCCGCCGGAAGGAACTCTCCAACGCCGTCGACGCCTCGAACCTCGGCTGTAGCCTCTACGAACTCCCGTCCGGGATGCGGTCGTGGCCCTACCACTACCACACGGCCAACGAGGAGGCGATCTACGTGCTGGCGGGCGACGGCAAACTCAAAACGGAAGACGGCCTCGAGCCTCTGACAGCCGGCGACTACGCCACCTTTCCCGCCGACGAACGCGGCGGCCACAGGGTCGTCAACGACGGCGAGGACGCGCTCCGATATCTGGCGATGTCGACGATGAACGAGCCGGATATCACGGTCTACCCGGAAATGAACCAGTTCGGCGTCTACGTCGGCTCGCCGCCGGGCGGCCGCGACGACCGGTCGCTCGAGGGCTACTACCGCATCGACGACGAGACGGGGTACTGGAACGAGTAGCGTCGCGATTGATCAGTCAGAAACGCATACAGTGACAACTGAAGCGATTTACACACCGATCACACAACTGTCGTGCGATCGGGTACGCAGTGACGTTCAGTGGCTACTATAGTCCCACCCGCCCGTTCTACTACCATGCAATCGATGCGTAAATCGGACGCGCCGGCGCTGAGTCGAGACGACGGACTCGTTTCTCACATACTGCACTCGCAGCGAAGCGCCTCGGAGACGGACCTGACGATCACCTGGGTCGACGTCGAGCCGGGAGCACAGCAGGTCCGACACGCACACGATCCGGAACAGGTCTACGTCATCGTTTCCGGCGAGGGTATCATGTCCGTCGGCGACGACGAGCGCGCGGTCGAGGCCGGCGAGCTGGTCCACATTCCGGCGAACACCGAACACGGCCTCGAGAACACCGGCGACCGAACGCTCGAGTACGTCTCCGCCGCGACGCCGGCGTTCCCGGACGCCGAAGTCGGCGAGTTCTACGAGCAGTAAGTTCTCCGCCGGCGACCGCTCGTCGACCGTGCGGCCCCGGTGAACGAGGGGAAACGAGAGTCGACGGACCGGGGCGCTCGAGGGGTCGGGAGCGCGAGAATGCATGGATATTAGTTAGCACGCAACTTACGACCGGTATGAGCAACGAGCCGAACGACGAGCGGTGGTCGACGTTCACGGAGGGATTCGTCGTTCCGATCGCCGGACTGTTGGCGCTGCTGTTCGCCGTCATGGCCGGAATGACCGTACGGCCCGCCCTGTCAGGATCCGCGTCGGATCTGTTGACACCGATCATTTTCGCCGGTGTCGCCATCCTCTGTTTCCGCCTGCGACAGCGGGCGGTCGCGGCTCGAGAGGACGACTGAGACGGCTTGCCGTACCGATCTACCGGCGCGGTGAGACGCGATCTACCGGCGATCGCGCGTCGAATCGGGACTGCCGCCCGTCCTTACCGTTGTTTCGCCTGTCCGAGCGAGAAGAAGAAGCCGAAGTAGGCGACGATGCCGGCGAGCATGAACATGTAAAAGACCCATCTGGGCGCGTCGACGAAGACGAAATCGAAGAGGAAGCTCACTATCGCGACCCAGACGACGGCGAACAGCAGATCGTAGACCATACCGGTCCCGTTTTCCTCGACGTGTTCGCGCAGGCGATCGACGACGCTCATCGCGATACTCCTCCTGTCCGTGGGGTTTGGTGTCGTGTCATGTCGAAAGAATGGAGTCGGTCGGCCGTCAGTCTTGTGCGTCCCAGTCAGTCGTCGTCGTAGTCGACGACCAGTACGGGGACGGTCGTCGAGCGGAGCACGCGCTCGGTGACGCTTCCGAGCAGCGCCCGGCGGACGCCGGAGCGACCGTGACTGCCGATCACGATGAGGTCGATGTCGTTGTCCTCGGCGTAGTCGGCGATCATCCGGTGGGGCTGGCCGCCGGCGTGACGCTCGTGGGCGGTCAGGCCGGCCGCCTCGGCGGCGTCCGTGACGTAGCCGGTCGCCGCCTCGGCGTCCTCGCGCAGTTCGGTCATCCCCTGGAACTGTCCCTGTCTGATCCGGTCGACCTGTTCGGTCCCTAACCCGTACGCGATCGCGTCCGTGTCGGCGACGAACAGCGAGTGGACCTCCGCATCGTATTTCGTGGCGATGTCGATCGCCTGGTCGACCGCTGCCTCGGCGACGTTGCTCCCGTCAGTGGGAACGAGTATTCGTTCGTACATGGTCAGTCGTCCGCAGGTGCGTTTCCGTCTCGGTTCTTCTCGGCGACGATGTCCGCCGCGGTCTTGTCCCTCGGCATCGGATCCGGACTGTGACACTGCCGGACCATCTGTTTGGTCTCGAGGGGCGGTTCACTGGTCACGAGCGAAACGATGATCGTGACCGCGAACACGATGGGCGTGCCGACGAGCGCCGAGCCGATGGCGGGCATCCACGTCGAGATGAGGTCGATGCCGAGTCCGCCGTCGATGAGGCCGAAGTTCCCCTCGTTCAACATGGGGATGAACCAGACGATGATGCCGGTCGTCATCCCGCTGAGCGCACCCGGTCGGTTCGTGTTCTCCCACCAGAGACCGAGGAAGAACATCGGGAACAGCACGATGGCCGCGAGCGAGAACGCGAACCCGACGAGCGCCGCGATCGGCTGCTGGGGGTTCAGCGCGAAGACGATCGTGAGCAGACCGATCAGGATGATGCTCAGGCGACCGACGAGCACCTGCTGGCGCTGGGTCGCGTCTTCGTTGATGATGTTCGCGTAGATGTCGTGGGAGATCGCCGACGAGGCGGCGATGAACAGGCCGGCGGTCGTCGCCACGGCCGCGGCGATGCCGCCCGCCGCGACGAAGCCGACGAACCACGACGGCAGGCCCGCGAGCTGTGCGGCCAACACGACGAGAACGTCACCGGCCGCGCTGGTCATGCCGGGCTCGCCGTAGACGGCACCGACCTCCTCGCCGTACAGGGCGGTCCCGACGGCGGCGAAGGCGGGCGCGCTGAGATACAGCAGCGAGATGAAGAACAGCCCCCAGGTGCACGACCAGCGGGCGACTCGCTCGTTCTTGACCGTGTAGAACCTGACCAGCACGTGGGGCAGTCCACACGTCCCGAAGACCAGGCTGAAACAGGTCGCGACCCACAGGTAGTAGCTGCCGCCCGCGAACGGGGCGGAGAACTCGCTCCCGAGGCTCTCTATCATCATCCCGTACTCGAGTTGCGGGAGCACCGTCGTGAAGCCGCCGGACCAGCCGGTCACGACCAGTCCGAGCAGGAAGGCGACGATGAGGATGACGTACTGCAAGACCATGTTCTTGGTCGCGCCGAGCATCCCCGACAGCGAGAGGTAGGCGACGGTGATGACCATGAAGATCACCATCATCGTCTGGTAGGCGGACAGCGCGCCGCCGGTGATCGCCGACCAGTCGCCGAGGATGTACAGTCCGACGAGCCCCATCCCGCGAGCCTGACCGAGCGCGTAGACGAAGCCGATCAGGAACGTGGTGAGCGCCGCGAGGGCGCGCGCGGCGTCGGAGTTGAAGCGGTCGCCGACGAAGTCCGGCGCGGTGTACTTCCCGAACCGCCGCATCTGGGCGGCCATAAAGATCAGCAGGATGAAGTAGCCCGTCGTCCAGCCGATGACGTACGCCAGGCCGTATACTCCTGAAATCGCGACGGTCGCGGCCACTCCGAGGTACGTCGCAGCCGACATCCAGTTGGCCCCGATGGCCATCCCGTTCTCGATGTTCCCGATCGACCGACCGGCGACCCACATGTCGTCCGTGTCGGCGACCTGAAACATGAAGCCGGCGACGATGAACAGCCCCATCATCCCGATGACGATGATCGCCGGGAGCAGTTTGAACGAGACGTTCAAGTCCTCCGGAAGCAGTGCTTCGCTCGATTGCAACGGTATCGTCTCCATCGCTCCGATCGCGAGATCCGCCAGCATCGGTGCGCCGTCGATCATTCGTCGATACCTCCGTCAGTCGCGGCCGCGTCGTCCGGGACGGAGTCGGTGTCGGTCGTCTCCGGTTCGGCGACGCCCTGTTCGATCCCGTACTTCTCGTCGATCTGATCGCGCTTGCGCGCGTACCACACCGAGAGAACGAGCGCTGCACCCGGCCCGACGATCGCGAGCAGGAAGTAGTGGAGCGGGAATCCGATGAACGGCATCGTCTGCGTCATCGGACCGGGTGCGAGACGCGTCGCCGTGATCGGTGCGAACGTCGTCAAAACCCAGATTCCGAAGCCGATCCAGATGATCTTCAGGTGATCCCGCATGAACGGGGTCGCCGGCTTCAACAGGTTGATCTCGACGTCCATATAGTCGATCTGTCGTTCGCGCTCGACGTCGCTCATCCCACCGTCGGTCGCTACCTGGCGGGTATCGTCGTTCGTATCGTGTCTGTTTTTGTCTGACATGGTTTCGTGTATCGTGTTTCGGTTCGTGTCTTTGTTTCGTCCAGTTGAAAGATAGTTCCAAACGGACCGCTTCAGTCCGTTTCGACCTGTTCCGCGATATCGTCGACGACGTCCGGGTTGCGCAGCGTCGAGGTGTTCCCGAGTTCGTTCCCGCTCGCGATGTCCTCGAGCAGGCGGCGCATGATCTTGCCCGAGCGCGTCTTGGGGAGTTCGGGCGTGAAGATGATCTCTTCGGGCTTGGCGATCGGCCCGATCGAGTCGAGGACGGCCGCCATTGCCTTCTCCTCGAGTTCGGCGTGTCGGTCCTCGTAGCCGTCTTCGGGGATGGCGTAGACGTAGACGGCCTCGCCTTTGACCTCGTGGTCGCCGCCGACGACGGCGGCTTCGGCGATCCCTTCGACGCCGACGACGGCCGATTCGATCTCCATCGTCCCCAGCCGGTGGCCGGAGACGTTGATCACGTCGTCGACCCGGCCGAGAATGGTGATGTAGTCGTCGTCGTCGATCTTCGCGCCGTCCTCGGGGAAGTAGACCCACTCGTCGGCCGCCTCGTCGGAGTACTCCTGCCAGTACTCCTCGAGGAACCGCTCGTCGTTGTCGTACAGCGTGCGAAGCATGCCGGGCCAGGGGTTGTTGACCGTGACGTAGCCGGCCTGACCGGCGTCGACCTCCTCGCCCTGCGCGTCGACCACGCGGGCGTCGATCCCCGGCAGGGGCGGCCCCGCCGAGCCGGGTTTCATGGTGTTGACTCCCGGCAGCGTCGTGATCATCATCCCCCCGGTTTCCGTCTGCCACCAGGTGTCGACGATCGGGCACTCCTCGTTACCGATGTGCTTGTAGTACCATTTCCACGCGCGCGGATTGATCGGCTCGCCGACGGTACCGAGCAAGCGAAGGCTCGAGATGTCGTGATTCTCCGTGTACTCCGAGCCCCACTTCATGAACGCCCGAATCGCCGTCGGCGCGGTGTAGAAGATGTCGACTCCGTTCTTCTCGACGATCTCCCACAGCCGGTCCTTGTCGGGGTAGTCCGGCGTCCCCTCGTACATCACGCTCGTGGTGCCGAGCGCCATCGGGCCGTAGACGATGTAGGAGTGACCGGTGATCCAGCCGATGTCGGCCGAGCACCAGTAGGTGTCGTCGGCCTCGATGTCCAGTACCGCGTGGCTCGTCCAGGCCGTGTACGCGAGGTAGCCGCCGGTCGTGTGTTTGACCCCCTTCGGTTGGCCGGTCGTCCCCGACGTGTACATCAGGAACAGCATGTCCTCTGCGTCGCGCGGGACCGGCTCGACCGTCGACCCCTCGTGGTCGGCCACGAGGTCGTCGTAGTCGTGCTGGTTGTCCGCGAGCTCGTGATCGAGATCGTCGCCCAGTCGGTCGACGACCACGACGTCGGAGACCTCGTGCTCGACGCCCTCGAGGCCCTCGTTGGTCTTCGAGATGTGATCGAGCGCGTCGCCGCGGCGGTAGTAGCCGTCGCAGGTGACGAGGTACTCGCTGTCGGCCGAGTTCATCCGGGTGGCCAGCGCGTCGGCCGAGAAGCCGGCGAAGACCACGCTGTGTGGCGCGCCGATGCGGGCACAGGCCAGCATGGCGATCGGCAGCTCCGGAACCATCGGCATGTACAGCGTGACGATGTCGTCCTCCTCGACGCCGAGGTCGCGCAGCGTCGCCGCGAAGTCCTCGACCTCGTCGAGCAGCTCGTCGTACGTGTAGGTGCGCGTCTCGCCGAGTTCGCCCTCCCACTCGATGGCGACGCTGTCGCCCCGCCCTTCCTCGACGTGTCGGTCGAGGCAGTTGTACGACGCGTTGAGTTCGCCGCCGGTGAACCACTCGTAGAACGGGGCGTTCCCGTCCTCGAGAACCGTCTCGTACTCCTCGTCCCACGAGAGGAGGTCGGCGGCACGCTCCCAACACTCCGGCCAGTTCTCCTCGAACTCCTCGTAGATCCCCTGATCGGTGACGTTTGCCTGCTCGACGAACGACTCGGGCGGGTCGAACGCCTCCTGTTCTTCGAGTCGCGCCTCGAGATCGGCATTGTCCTGTGACATGGTACACCCAATCAATCTCTCACTAGCATAGTAAAGAGGGCCTCTAGTTGTGCAAAATCGACCCCACACGCAGAAGGGGGCCTAGCATATATTGACTGTTTTAGGAGCTGATACCCGGTCGTCGCTCGCTCGAACGGGCCGAATCGAGAGCGCGACGAACCGATCTCCCGCGAAGCGGCGTTTCATACGAGCCGCTCGAGGGCGGATAGAACGACGCCCCTAGAGACGTAGCCCCGATCGGAACGGGTGACGGTCCCTCGCGACGCCGTGACTACTCGCCCGGGTCGTCGAAGAACGTCCGAAGCAACTCGTGTTGGCCCTTCCGCAGGTGGTTGTGCAGCGTCGGCGAGGAGACGCCCATCGCGTCCGCGACTTCCTCGGCCGTGCTCTCCCGAGGCCAGTCGTAGTAGCCGCCGAAATACGCCGCCCGGAGCGCGGCTTCCTGCCGGTCCGTCAGTCGATCCTCGAGCCCCTCCCGGAACTCGCGGGCGGTCTGGACGGCCCGCTCGGTCTCGCGTTTTCCGACCAGTTCGGACTCGGGGAACGCGGACCGGAGGCCGTCGACGATGGTCCGAAGGTCCGCGTCGACGGCGCAATCGCCGGTGATCGTCGCCGTTCCGCCCTCGAAGACCGCTTCGTGAACCGTCACGCCGTACTCCGTGAGCGTCACGATGGGACAGGAGCCGTCGACGACCAGTTCGATGCGCCAGCCGTCCTCGTCGGTCTCGACCAGCCGACAGTCCTCGATCCCGGGCTCGTCGTCGGCGAGGTCGAAGACGTCGGCCGGCGACGCGTCCTCGAGGCGGACGTAGTAGAGCTGCGTCGACTCGTCGATCGGGACCAGCGAGTCGAGTTCGAACCGGCAGTCGAGTCGGCGGGAGACGTCGACGAAGAACGACCGATCGTCGCGGCAGACGACCTCGAGTTCGGTCACCCGGTCGGACAGCAGGAGGTTCCGCCGGCGGACGGCGGCGATCGCGTAGCCGACCTGCCGACCGATCGTCGCGAGCCACGCGCGCTCGTCGTCGCCGAACGCCGCCGGGCGCTCGGTCGCGACCGAGAGCGTCCCGTAGACGGTATCGCCGTACGCCAGCGGGATCCGGGCGATTGCTCCCTCGAACGCGTCGTTCTCGAACGCATTGGCCTCGAGCGTCGCCGTCACGTCGTCCGCGACGAGTACGGTCCGCTCCTCGTAGCGGTCGTCGGACACCGCGTTCGCGTTTGTGCGGTCGGCGATCGGCTCCCCGTCGTCCCATTCGTCGGGGACGACCCGCTCGACCGCGTCGGGATCGATCCCGCCGGACGCGCGCCACTCGCTGCGGCGGTCCGAAACCGTCGCGCGGTCGATCCACGCGAACTCGTAGGCTCGGCCGTCGGCGAGCGACTCACAGGTCGCCGTCTCGATCTCCGCGTGGTCGGTCGAATCGAGCAACGCGTGGGTCACGGCGCGGTGCTGGTCGGCGACGGCGTACAGGCCATCGAGCTCGTCGCGTTGCTCGCGCGCGGTCGCCAGTTCCTCGTGTGCGGCCGTGACGTCGCGGACGAAGACGGCGAACCCCCGGTGGTTCCCCCGATCGTCTCGCAGCGGCGAGACGACCTCGGTCGCGCGGAACTGCGACCCGTCCTCGTGGACGCGCCACCCGTCGGTCTCGGTGCCCGATTCCTCGAGGGCCTGCGAGAGGGCCCGCTCGGGAGCGCCGTCCTCGACCGCGGCGTCGGGATAGAACGTCGAGACGTGCGTGCCGACGATGTCGCCGGCCCGGTAGCCGAACATCGCGGCCGCGCTGCGATTCCAGCGTTCAACGTAGCCGTCCGCGTCGAGTCGGAGCAGCGCGTATCGGTCGCTCGCGGCCAGCAACAGGCGGATGACGCTGTCGTCGCCCACCACCGGCCCGGATCGACCGCCCGATCGGCCGTGATCGGCCCCCGACGGTCGTTCGACGGCGTCGAACGCGTCGACGATCTCGGCGTCCGTCGGCTCGGGCAGATAGGACTCGAGGGCCTCGAAACTGCGCCAGCCGCCCGCGGTCTTGACGACGCGGGGGTTCACGTCGTGTTCGACCAGGGCGGTGTGGGCGAAGTACTGCCGGAGGTCGCTCGTGGAGGCGTCGGAGAGCCCGACCTCGTCGGATAGTTCGCTCGCTCGGTCGGCCACGTCAGAGACCAGCATCTGGAGCCGACGGGGCGTAACCGAAAAGATCCGGTCGACGCTCGAGAGGTCGTTACTCCGGGCGTACCGTCGGAGCTCGCGCTCGACGCGGGTCGGCAGATACGCGGTCCGGTCCCGCGCGCCGTCGTCGGTCGACACCCGAATCAGGTACCGCGGCGGATCGATCCGGACCTGCTCGATATCGCCGATCGTGAGCCGCGTCAGCTCGGGCGGTCGGAGCCCGACGTCGCCACAGAGCCGGATCACCAGCGCCTCGCGGTAGGTTTCGGCGGCGTCGAGCAGCGACTCGTACTCCCGACGCTCGAGTACCGTCTCGGTCCCCCCCTCGAGGCTCATGGTTCGCTCGTTCTGGAGACGCGAACATAATTGTATCGCCTCTCATCGATATTCGTAATCGTTCGCCCGATCAGATGGGTGAGAGCGGATAGGCGCGGTTTCGCGATACTGGGTTCTACGAAATGAAATCAGTCGAGTTCGCTCTCGTCGCCGATCTCGGCCTGAATCTCGCCGACGATCTCCGGATTGCGGAGCGCGCTGGTATCACCCAGCTCCTCGCCGTTGGCGACGTCCTCGAGCAGGCGGCGCATGATCTTGCCCGAACGGGTCTTGGGCAGTTCCGGCGTAAAGATCAACTCCGCGGGGCGGGCGATCGGGCCGATCGCGGATTCGATGCTCTCGAGGATCGCCCGCCGAATCGTCGCGTCGGAGTCGCGGCCGCTCTCGGTGCTGACGTACGCGTAGATCTCGGTGTCCTCGGTCTCGCTCGAGCGGCCGACGACGGCGGCTTCGGCGACGCCGTCGACGTCGGCGATCGCGCCCTCGATCTCCATCGTCCCCAGCCGGTGGCCGGAGACGGTGATCACGTCGTCGACCCGGCCGAGGACGGTGACGTATCCGTCCTCGTCGATCCGGGCCGTATCGCCGCTGAAGTACCGCCAGTCGTCGGTTTCGGGATCGGAGAACCGCCGCCAGTACTCCGCGACGAACCGCTCGTCGTTATCGTACAGCGTCCGCGCCATCCCCGGCCACGGACGCGCGATCGTGAGATAGCCGGCCTCGCCGGGAGCCACTCGCTCGCCCTGCGCGTCGACCACGCGGGCGTCGATCCCCGGCAGCGGCGGCCCCGCCGAACCGGGTTTCATCTCGTCGATCCCCGGCAGCGTCGAGATCGTGACCGCGCCGGTCTCGGTCTGCCACCAGGTGTCGACGACCGGACAATCCCCGCCGCCGATGTGCTCGCGATACCAGTTCCAGGGCCGGGGGCTGATCGGTTCGCCGACCGTACCGAGCAGGCGTAGCGACGAGAGGTCGTGGCGCGCGGGGTAGTCCGAGCCCCACTTCATGAACGCGCGGATCGCCGTCGGCGCGGTGTAGAAGACGTCGACGGCGTTCCGATCGACGATCTCCCAGAGTCGGTCCCGGTCGGGATAGTCGGGCGTCCCCTCGTACATCACGGTCGTCGTCCCCAGCGCGAGCGGCCCGTAGACGATGTAGGAGTGACCCGTGATCCAGCCGATGTCGGCCGCACACCAGTAGGTGTCGTCGGGTTTGACGTCGAGGACGGCGTGCGTCGTCCACGCGACGTGAGCGAGGTAGCCCCCCGTCGAGTGGACGACGCCCTTCGGCTCGCCGGTCGTCCCCGAGGTGTACATCAGAAACAGCATGTCCTCCGCGTCGCGCGAGACCGGCTCGACCGTCTCGCCCGCGAACTCGTCGCGAAGCTCGTGGTAGTCCCACTCGCCGTCCCCGAGGACGTGTGGCAGGTCGTCGCCGAGCCGGTCGACGACGACCGTTCGGACGTCCTGCTCGAGGTCGATCCGGGCGTTATCGGCTTTGCTCTTCTGGTTGAAGGCGTCGCCCCGCCGGTAGTAGCCGTCGCAGGTGACGAGGTACTCGCTGTCCGCGGCGTCCATCCGCGTCGCGAGCGCGTCCGCGGAGAGGCCGGCGAAGACGACGCTGTGGGGCGCACCGATCCGGGCACAGGCCAGCATCGCGATCGGCAACTCGGGGATCATCGGGAGGTAAATCGTTACGACGTCGTCTTCCGCGACGCCTAGGTCGCGCAGCGCCGCCGCGAACTCGTTGACTTCGACGTAGAGATCCCGATAGGTGTAGGTCCGGCGCTCGCCCTGTTTCCCCTCCCAGCGGATCGCGGCGTGGTTCTTGCGTCCCGACTCGAGGTGGCGATCCAGACAGTTGTAAGAGGCGTTGAGCCGACCGTCCGCGAACCAGCGATAGAACGGGGCGTCCTCCGCCTCGAGGACGGTGTCGTACGCTTCGTCCCACGAGAGGAGGTCGGCCGCACGCGTCCAGCAGTTCGGCCAGTCCGTCTCGAACGTCTCGTGGAGCGTCGGATCCGTGACGTTCGCCTGCTCGATGAAGGAGTCGGGAGGACTGTGGGGGGAGCCGGTCGGTGCGGACGCGTCTCGATCCGGCCCGTTCCGTTCGACCATGTATCGTCCGAACGGTGGTCAGTCAGGGGAATAAACGTTCCTCCCGATCGCCGCGCAGTAGGCGGATCTCGATCCCGCTGCTCGAGGTGACGTTCCCCGAGCCGATCAGAGATCGTCCCGGGTCGAATCGATATCGGCCATCTCCTCGGGATCGATCTCGTGACCGGGTTCGCGAACGACGTAGACGTCGTATCGGTGGTCGTTCGCGACCGGGCTCCCGACGCTCGACTGGGGCGCGATGACCGAGCCCGCGTTCTCGGAGCCGATGAAGACGACGGAGGCCTCGATCTCGCCGGCGATCCGTCGGATCTCGCGGACGACGTTCGTCGTCGACGTCGCGGTAGGCTCGTCGGAACTGACCCGCTCGATCCGGACGGTCGCCTCCGGCGCGACCTCCTCGGCCCGCCCCCCTATTCCAGTCGCGATCGCATCCGGATCGAACGGCTCGCCCTGCGTGATCCAGCCGCGATCGCGCGCGTACTCGGCATCGTCCGGAATGACCGTTAGTACGACGAGTTCCTCGTCGAGTAGGTCGCCGAACGCGGCGGCCCGCTCGAGCGCTTTCGTCGCTAACTTCGATCCGTCGAACGGAACGAGCAGTGACATATGACTATCTCATACGACAGCAGAGGTAAATGTTCTCCCTCGGTCCGGTCGCCCGGAGATGCCGTCCCCGCCGGCGTCGCGTGGGGACTCAGCGTTCGATCGGATCGGCCCGTTCGCCTTCGCCACCGACGACCAGCACGGGCCGGTCCGCGATCCTGACGACTCTGTCGACGGTGCTACCCAGCAGCGCCCCCCTGAACGACGAGCGGCCGCGGGAACCGAGCACGATCGCCCCGGCGTCCCGATCGGCCGCGTCGTCGAGGATCTCCTCGTGGGGAACGCCGGATCGAACGGTCGTCTCGACGGTCACGCCGGCCTCGGTCGCCGTCGCCTCCAGTTCCTCGAGCCAGCCCGCCGCGCGCTCTCGAAGCTGTCGCGTCGCCTCCTCGGGATCGACGATGCCGGTATCGTATTCGGTGCGCTCGTCGACGACCGCGATCCCGTACAGCGGCGCGTCGAAGCGCTCGGCGAGCGCGATCGCGTGATCGACCGCGGTCGCCGCGGCCTCGCTCCCGTCGGTCGCGACCAGAATGGAATCGTACACGAACGGCAGTACGTGCTCCCTCGAGAAAGCGTTGGGGCTCGAGAGGCGGCGTCATCGGACGTGGTTACGCCCCGTCCGAGTGCCGTCCGAAAGCTCCAAAACGGTTATTTCCCGTCAAATTGTCATCGTCTGTTGATGTCGCAGGAATTGGGTCCCCGCGCTCGAGAGTTGTCGAAGCCCTATTACGAAGACGCTCTTCCGGCGCACGATCGGTTCCACGCCGCCCGAGTCAGAGACGTCTCGATTCGGTTAGCAGCGGACTGCGAGAGCGAGGTCGATAGAGCCGTGCTTTCCGCGGCGGCATGGTTGCACGATATCGGTCGCCCGCGGGAGAGAACGGGAGCGATCGACGATCACGACGAGTGGGGCGCGGCCGAAGCCGCGGAGCTTCTCGAGACGGACGGCGTGACGGCGGATCGAATCGACGCGGTCACGCACTGCATCCGAGCGCACAGTATTCGGGCGAGTTCTCCGGAACCGGAGACGCTCGAGGCCAAACTGCTCTTCGATGCGGACAAGTTAGACGCCGCTGGAGCGCGCGGTATCGTTCGAATGGCCTGTATCGTCGGCGAGCGCTCGGGCAGAGCCGGTGAACAGTACGCGGTCATCGACGATGCATCGGCGTCCGGAGCGGATTCGTCGGACCGTCCCGACATCGCGCTCCTTCGGGAGTGGGGCCAGGAGCGCCTAAACGAGCTGTATACCGCGCCGGGACGGCGTCTCGGCGATTCGCGACGACAGTTCATGGACGACTTCTTCGCACAGTTCGAGAGCGAAATCGGTGTCGATGGAGAGCGATAATTTCGGTTTTCGAGTCTCGAGAGAGACGGCCGATGGGCCTTCGAAGCACCGTCAGTCGCCAGAATCCTCCCGCGAGCGATCTTCGATCCCGACACCGCGCGCCGCCGTCGCCTTCACCGAGGCCACGATCGATCGACCGGGCTCGAGTCCCAGCGTCTCGACGCTCCGCCGAGTGACCAGCGCGACGAGTTCGGTGTCGATCCCGCCGTCGCCACCGTCCGCGTTCTCGAGGTCGATCCCCACCCGAGCGACGGCGTCGCCGGCCTCGAGCCACGAGACGGTCCCCGGAAACCGGTTCCGAACGCTCGTCCCCTCGGCTCGCGGCGCGTCGCTCGGCGCGTGGAGACTCACGGCGTCGGAGCGGATCGTCACGGAGACGGTCGCGGCGTCGACCGGAACGACCGCCAGAACCTCCCCCGCATCGGTCTCGACTGTCGCGAGTTCCCCGTCGCGGTCGATAACCGCACCCCTGAGCACCGTCTCGTCGACGCGGGCGACGCCCTCGTAGGCCGCGACCAGTCGATCGAACCGCGCCAGCAGCTCCCGCGCCGTCGGCGTCAGCGAACTGCCGCCGCCGTCGGCCCCGCCGCGAGTGCGCTCGACCAGGGGGCCGATCGCCTCCTCGAGCGTCACCACCCGCTGCTGGAGGCGGGGGTAGGATCGCTCGAGGGCCTCGGCGGCCCCCGACAGCGAGCCGCACTCGTCGATCGCGCGCAACATCGCGATATCGCTGCGATCGACGGCGACGTCGTCGATCCGCAGGTAGGGGTCGAACTCCCTTTCCATGGTCATCGGTGGATCACGCGGTGGGCTCGGCCGACGCGCAGCCGTGTCCGTAGCGCTCGAGTCGCCCTTTGCGTTCACGCGAGAAGTTCGTTTTCATCGTACAACAGGTCTCCGTTGACGAACCGTGCGGTTCGCTCGTCGCGGGGATCGTCGAAGATCCGCTCCGGCGGGCCGACCTCGACCAGTTCGCCCTCGAGCAGGAAGGCGACGCGATCCGAGATCCGTTCGGCCTGGTGCATGTCGTGGGTCGCGAGCAAGACGCCGTGATCGCGCTCGCGAGCGCGTCCGATCGCCCGCTCGAGGATAGCCGTGTTCCGCGGATCGAGATCCGAGGTCGGCTCGTCGAGCACCAGCAGGTCCGGCCCCGAAGCGAGCGCGCGGGCGAAGGACACGCGCTGGGCCTCGCCGCCGGACAGCGAGCCCGCGTCGCGGTCCCACGCGTCCTGCAGGCCGACGAGTTCGAGGGCCTCGAGCGTCCGATCGTCGACCGCCGGCGCGCTCCGGATCCACCGGTCCGCGTGTCGTTGAACGAATCCCCGAATGCGCTGCGACCACGGCCGACGAACCCGCCGGCCGATATCGACGTTGCGCGCCACCGAGGTCTCGAACAGGCTCGCCCGTTGGAAGACCATGCCGATCCGGCGGCGGCACTCGAGTCGTTCCTCTCGGGACAGCGACCACGGATCCGTCCCGTCACAGCGGACGACACCGTCGGTCGGCCGCTCGAACAGCGCGGCCAGTCGTAACAGCGTCGTCTTGCCGGCCCCCGATGGGCCGATCACCGTCACGATCTCGCCGGATTCGATGGTCAGCGAGACGTCGTCCAGAATGTCCGTGTCGTCGACGCCGTAGGACGCGTGCTCCAGCTCGAGGTTCACGAGGGGGTCACCCCCGTCGCGTGCGCTCGCATCGACGTTCCCCTTCCACCGAGCCGCATCGTTATCGACCCCCGAGCCGCAGGACGACCCCGTTGACGACCAAGACGAGGACGAGTAAGACGACACCGAGGAGCAGCGCCGTCTCGAACTCGCCCTTTCGCACTTCGAACTGGATCGCCGTGGTTAGCGTCCGGGTCTTCGAAGTCCCGTCGGCGTAGGCGATGTTGCCGCCCACGATCAGGACGGAACCGACCTCGCTGATCGCGCGGCCGAAGCCGGCCAGGATACCGGTGATGACGCCGTATCGTGCTTCCTTGAGGGTGATCAGTGCGACGTCGGCTCGAGTCCCCCCGACGCCGTAGGCGGCGTCCCGAACGGCGTCGTCGACGCTCTCGACCGCGGAGAGTGCGACGCCGGTGATGACCGGCGCGGCGAGGACGCACTGCGAGACGATCATCGCCTCCGGCGTATAGATGAGGTTCAGCGTTCCTAAGGGCCCCTGATTCGAGAGAACGTACCAGACCAGGAGTCCGACGACGACGCTCGGAAAGCCCATTCCGGTGTTGATGACGGCAGTGACGAACCGCTTTCCGCGGAAATCCGCGAAGCCGACGGCGAAGGCGACCGGGAGGCTCACAACGGTGCTCAACACGATGGCGGTCAGACTGACCGTCAGCGATATTCGGATAATGCTCCGGAGATAGGTCGGATCGGAGAGGGCGTCGAATGGCATTGAGAGTGAAATGGACCGGGCAGGCGTACAGAGTGGAACTCACTCGTCCGACGAGTCCGGCTGCCATCCCTCCGGCACGTACTGCTGGAAGTTCGGATTCTCCGACAGGGCCTCGGGATAGAACAGCTGTTCGCCGTTCGCGGTGAAGTCCTCGATGACCTCCTGTCCGTCGGGACTCGTCACGAAGCCGATGTAGGCCATCGCGAGCTGATAGTTCACGTTCGAGTGGATCTCGGGGTTGACCGCCATGATCCCGTAGGGGTTCGCGAGCAGCGCCGGCCCGTCCTCGATCGGGCCCTGAACCAGTATCTCGAGGTCGATGTCGTCCCGCGAGAGGTACGTACCCCGATCGGAGAGCGTGTAGGCTCCCGCCTCGTTCGCGTGGGTCAGCGTCTCGCCCATCCCCGACCCGAGGCTCTGGTACCACTCGCCGCCGGGCTCGACGCCGGCTTCCTCCCAGATAACCAGCTCTTTGGTGTGCGTCCCGGACTCGTCCCCGCGGGAGACGAACGCCGCTTCCGCGCTCGCGATAGCCTCGAAGGCGGCCGCCGCACCCTCGGCGTCGCTCGCGCCCGCCGGATCGTCGCTCGGACCGACGATTACGAAGTCGTTGAACATCAGATCCCGCCGGTTGACGCCGTACCCCTCCTGCATGAACTCGTCCTCGCGCGAGCGAGCGTGAACCAGAATAACGTCGGCGTTACCGTCTCGAGCGGAGCGGATCGCGGCACCTGTCCCCTCCGCATTGGGCGCGACGCGCGTCCCGAAGCGCTCCTCGAAGGCCGCGTTGAGTTCGTCGAGCAGTCCCGTCGCTTCCGTGCTCGTCGTCGTCGCGAGCGCGAGTTCCTCGCCGGCGATCGATCCCTCACCCTGGTCGCTCCCGCGCCCGAGACAGCCGCCCACGGCCGCGGCGATCCCCGCCGCACTCGCTCCGAGTAGCTCTCGTCGTCGATATTCCATATAGGGAACAACGATGGAATACAGCGACATAAACGTACCGTTCAGGGAACCCGACAGTGGTTATCGATGGCGCTCTCGTGCTCGATACGGATGAAAACGTGACCGTAATTGGTTACGCGAGGCGACCGTCCCGATCGACGCTCGGTCGGAACTAGTCGGACTGCGCCACCGCTACCACGACGTTGCGGACGTAGCGCATGCTCGTCGCGATCGACATGATCCCGTTCATCAGCGCCTGCTGGGAGGCACCGTCCGGATAGACCCGATACTCCACCTGGACCGTCTCCGCCTCGCGCAACTGGCAGGAGACGCCGTCCTCATCGAGGAACGTGTAGAACCCCGGTGTCGCCGCCAGCATTGGCCCGACGTACTCGAGCAACTCGCCGCGTCGCTGATCGTCGCGGAGCAGGTTTCGGGCCCGCTCGGTGTCGAACCCGCTCCGGCCGACGATCCGAACCGGGCCGAACTCGGTCTCCTTGACGACGTGGACCGGTAGCTGCGAGAGTTCGACCTGGAAATTGAATTCGGTGTCCTCGTCGGTGTGGGGAGTCACGTTTCGGATCGCCGTGTCGTCCAGCCAGTGGCGGACCTGCGTTTCGCTGATGTGTCTCGTCATACAGGTGGCGTCGACGAGTAGCAGGATAAGGCTTCAGCGGGAAACAGCCACTGCGCGTCTCGTTTCGTCTCGATATCGTTCATCTCGAGGCCGAACGGGAGCGCTCTCTCAGTGCTTGTCCGGCATCGTCGAGTACCGCGTCGTCGTGCGCATATCCGCCCGTTTGGACGGTGGCGGTGCCATCGTCGAGTGGCGGCTGGGGCCGCCCGATGCCGTTCCACGATCCTCGTCGCCGCCGAGACCCGCTCCCAGGAGCCCCTCGTCGTCCTCGTCAGCGTCCGCCTCCTCCGCTACGTCACCGGCTGTCGCTTCGTCGGCGGCGTCGGCGTCCTCGACGTCGCCTGCGGTATCACTATCGGAGCTTCCGGCGCTCGCCGACTCGAGCCGGTCTTTGAGCTGCTGGACGTCGTCGCCGAACTGCTCGAACGAGGATCCCATCGACGATCGGAGACGGTCTCCGAGATCGTCAGCCGACTCGTCCGCATCCGACTCGGCCGCCTCGTCCGCTTCCGCCTCGTCCGCTTCCGCCTCGTCCGCTTCCGCCTCGGCCGCCTCGTCCGCTTCCGCCTCGGCCGCTTCGTCCTCGGTAGCCGTCGACTCGTCGTCCGGCGCGTCCTCGTCGACGTTGCGCTCCGCTTCCGCCGCTTCTTCGGCATCGGATTCGGCCCGTTCACTCATCGTTTCTTGAAGATCACCGACAGCCCCTTCAAAGCTATCGTCGTCGGCCCGGTCGGCGAGGTTCGCGAGGTGGAGCAATCGCTGGAGGTCCTCGAGGTTCTCCTGCTCGCCGCGAGCGATAGCGTCCGGGATCGAATCCGGTTCGGATCCGTCTTCGAGCGTGTCCAGGCCGACCGCCGCGAGCAGTTCGTCCGGGTCGGCCGACTCGAGGAGGTCGCTCGCCTCCCGAGCGGTCTCGAGCAGATCCCGCTCGGCCGACTCGCTCTCATCGCTCGAGTCGCCCTCGCTATCCGAGTCACTGCTGGAAACGATCGATCCGCTGAACGCGTCGGCCTCGTCCAGTACCTCGTGCACTCGATCGTGGAGTTGTGAGTCGCTCATTTGTGGCTTTCAGATATCGCCGCCGTGTAGCGCGCGGTCGTCGGGTCGGGAGCCACGGAGCGCAGTCGATCGTCTCGTCCCCGGCAGTCGTCACTCGGCTTCCGCTTCCGTTTCCGACTCCTCGTCCGAGTCGGAGTCGGACTCCTCGTCCGTCACCGTCTCGATGATCTCGTCGGTCATCTCCTCTCGGCTGAGGTTCGCCTTCACGCCGACGTCCTTTGCGACCGACTGCAGATCGCTGTAGGACATCACGCCGAGGAAGTCCTCGAGCGTGTCCTTCCGGAGGTCCTCGAGGTCCTCCACGGACGGCTCATCCTCGTCCGCGTCGGCCGATTCGGCTTCGTCGGCCGATTCTTCGCTTTCGTCGCCCGTCTCTTCGCCGTCCTCGCTTCCTCCGCTAACCGTCTCTTTGGCGTTGCTGGCAGCTCCTTCGACCGATTCTTTGGCCGTCTCGGCGGCCTCTTTGACTGACTCCGTCGTGCTCGTTTTGTCGCTTTCAGTGTCGTCGTCCTCCGCTGTGTCCGTTTCGTCCGCCCGCTCCTCGTCCTCGGGTTCCGCCTGTTCCTCGCTCTCGGATTCGTCCTCGTCGGCGTCGTCGCTCTCGTCGCTTCCGACGCCGTCGAGGAGTCCCTCGAGGCTGCTGCCGTCGGTCACGCCCTTGGCCATCGACTCGAGCGAGTCGCGGCCCTCCACGTTCGCGACCGACTCGCGGAGGGCGTCCTTGATCGCCGCCGAGAGATCCGTTCGGATCTCGTCGAGTTCCTTTCCTTCGTCGACGCCCGCGGCGATCGTCTCGTGGACCTCCCGACCGATTGCCGCGCCGACTTCGCGCCCGAACCGTTCGCCGAACTCGCGACCGACCGAAGCGCCGACCTCGCCGCCGTCGATGTTGTCCTCGAGACTTCCGTCGCCGAGCATATCGGCGACGTCGATCTGGTTGCTGACCTCGTCGGCGACCATACTCTTCAGTCCTGACTCGTTACTCACGGCGACCACCTCGAGTCGGTTCGTGGAGCCGAGTGCGTTCCCTGAATCACGGTCTTATTCCTCGGTTTCAGCCGTCTGCTCCGATTCGTCGTCCGCCGCGTCCGATTCGTCGTCGCCTTGAGACTCGCTCTCGTCGGCGTCGTCCTCGGCGCTCTCGTCGCCACCCTCGGCGTCGGTCTCTTCCGCATCCTCCTCGTCCGCGCCGTCTTCGTCGTCGGACTCGTCGCCGTCTTCGGCGCTTTCGTCCGCAGACTCGTCTGCTTCATCGTCTTCTTCGCCGTCTTCGGCGCTTTCTTCGTCGGACTCCTCGTCCGTCTCATCCTCCTCCTCGCCGGAACTGAGGAGTTCGTCGACGACCATGTTCCCGATCGTCCGCCCGAGGGATTCGCCGATCGCCCGCCCGACGATCGCGCCGAGCTGTCCGCCCAACGCCTCACCGAGCGGTTTGTCCCCGTCGATCTCGTCTTCCCACTGCGTTCCGTCGACCAGTTCGTCGACGTCGATGTTGTCGGTGATCTTCTCGGTATCGACCCGCTGTGTGAGTGAGTCGTCGCTCATTATGCTGCCTCCGCCTGTGACGGCTCCGCCTGTTCACCGCTCTCTTCGTCCCGATCCGGCTCGAGTTGCTCGAGTAGCTGTTCGAGCACCGCGCTAACGATCGCCGAGACGATCTCCTCGGTGGGGACGCTCGGAGCGAGTCCGGCTAGCTTCTCTCTCACCCAGCTCGCCGCCCCCATAACCCCGTCCTTCAGACGCTGTACCGCCGACGAAAGCGGACCGGGGGACTCGTCTTCGCTTTCGGACGCCGCTTCCTCCTCGGCGTCCGACTCGCTCGCCTCCTCGTCCCCGCCGAAGAGCCCCGTGAGCTTTTCGACGGGCTTGTTCAGCAGGTTCTTGACGAACTCGATCGGCTTGCTCAGCAGCGACTTCGCCTTGTCGATCATCGCGCCGGGGCCGTCCAGCAGTCCCGTCACCGCCGACAGCAGATTCCCCAGCAGATTGTTCCCGCCCGGTCGCGCCGAGACATCCAGCGTCACCGGATCCAGGTTGACCTCGAGTCCGAGCAGATCGAGGAACAGCCCGTCGAGGTCGAGGTGGAGGACGCCCGACGCGTCGTCGCCCTGGTAGACCTCGTCGGCACCCTCGACGTGGTACTCGTCTTCCTCCGTCTCGCCCTCGTCTTCACCCGCATCCTGGCCGTCGCTCTCGGCTGCTACTTCCGGCTCTTCTGCCGACTCGTCTTCGGTCTCCGCTTCGTCTTCGGATTCCGCTTCGTCCTCGGCTTCTTCCGTAGCATCCCCGTCATCGCCCGACTCTTCCTCTGTTTCCGCTTCGTCTCCCGACTCGGACGATGCGCCTTCGTCTCCCTCCTCGGATTCCGATTCGGCGTCCTGAGACTCGTCGCTCTCGGCCGCCTCGTCGGCGTTAGCCTCGCTCGAGTCGTCGTCTTGGTCGGCGTCGGATTCTTCCATCTCCGCCTGCCCGCCGTCGGGTAGTACCCGGCGTGGTCCTCCCGGTAACTCGGCTTCGTCGTGACGGCTCGAGGCCTGTTCGGCTCCGTCGAGATCCGAACGTTCCTCGGCGCCGTCGGATGCGAGATCCTCGGTCATTATACGGGAACATAGACGAGAGAGAGCGTTGTGGGGGTTGGCCTTGCGTATGCGACTCCCTGGACGTGTTGGGGCAGAAAATCCTGCTGACGACCGAGCCGATCGGCCGCGTTACTCGAGCGAGCCGACGCGAAGCGCGTACTCGCCCCGCGTTTCGCCCTCGTCGTGGTACTCGACGGGTTCCTCGATGGCGGCAATCGTGCCACCACCGACGGCGGCCGCCGTCGCGATCCCGTCGAAGCGCTCAAGCCCGTCTGCGCCGGACTCGAGGTCGAACCAGCGAACGGCGTGCGTCTCCGGATCGCGGACGCGGAAGTTCTGTGCACAGGGGGCGACGAGCCGCCCACCGGTGGCGGCCAGCCCGTGGACGAAGCCGCGCACCTCGTCGTCCCAGACGAGGGCCCCGTCGGCGTCGAACGCGGCGATGCGGTGTTCGTTCGGGTGTCGGCTCTCGGTCTCGCGGCTCTCGACCGCGTACGTGTTGCCGGTCACGAACGCCACCCGCCCGTCGTTCGCGTACGCGTGATTCGGATACGCGTACAGCGTCTCGCCCTCGATCTCGGTCTCGACGGCGAGATCGACGTGCCAGCGCTCGGCTCCGCCGGGTCCGAGCAGGTAGCCGCGCTTGTCGCCGTGACTCGAGACCGCGATCGAGTCCCCGTCGAAAGAAACGTCGCCGACGCGGCGGTCGCCGTCCGTTCCGGGGTCCCACGTCCACTCGAGGTCGCCCGATTCGGCCGCGAGGACCACCAGCCCGGTGTCGTGTTCGCCCATACAGCGGTTGTACCCGATCGCGAGCCGTTCGCCCGCCGCATCGAGATCGAGCGCGATCGGCGAGGCGTCGGTCTCGTCCGTCCAGCGCACCGAGCCGTCGGCGTCGAACGCGTAGACGGTACTGTGCCATCGTCGGGTCTCGCCGTCGCGCTCGTAGCGTCGCGCGGCGGCGTACAATCGCTCGTTGCCGTCGGCGTCGGTTCCGGTCTCGAGCGCGACGACGTACGGCAGGTAGAAAACGGTCTCCTTGACGGCCTCGCCGACATCGTCAGCGGTGTCGTACCGCCAGCGCCGGTCGCCCGTTTCGGCGTCGTAGGCCGCAATCGTTCCCGATTCGCCGCGGCCGGCGACGACGATCGCGTCCGCACGATCAGCGGCACCGGCCTCGAGCGACGCGATTCCGACCGCGTGATCCGGATGATCGACGGACCACCGGGCCTCGAGCGAGTCGACGTCGCGGGCGGTGACGGTTCCGTCCCACGTCCCCGTGACGACGAGACCGCCGTCCTCCGCGACGTGGACCGCGGATCGGGTCCACATGTGGCGGCTGCGGGCCGTCTCGATCTCGCCGAGCGGGACCCGACGGAACTCCACCGCGCGTTCGGCTTCAGGTGCAGTTTCGCTCATCGTCACTCCTCGACCGGGAACGTCTCGTGGAGCGTGTCGTGGGCGTCGCCCAGCCCGTCTACGATGCTCTCACCCTGCGCGCGCAGCCGCTGGATCGCCCGCTCGGCATCGCGGACCGCCAGCAGCCGGCCCCGCGTGTAGTCGAACTCCGGATCGTCGCTGTCCATCGATGCGACCTCCTCCTCTAAGTCGACCAGCGCAGCGTCGAGGTGGCGTTCGATCTCCGCGAGGCTGTCGGCCTCCGCGAGGCCCTGGATGGGCCCCTCGAGGTGGCCCTCGAGTTCTTTCTCCGCGTGCTCGCGGGCGCTGTCGTCCCCGACGCCGAGGACGGTCATCAGTCCGAGTCGTAGCGCTTCGATTTCGTAGCAGCTCATGGGTGTGTATAGTGAATTTCGGGTATCGAATTCTGGTTTCGTCTCGGTGCTACAGCGTCTGATCGACGAGGTCGCTGACGATGCGGTCCCGATCGAGGTGGTCGGCCACGATCCGTTCGGCGTCGTCGTCCTCGACGTCGCCGTACCAGATCCCGTCCGGATACACCGCGACCATCGGCCCGTCGCCGCAGCGTCCGAGACACGAGGAGCGGGTGATGCGGGCGTCGCAGTGCGCCGAGTCCCGCACTTCCTGGCGCAGGCGCTCGAGGACCGCCGGCGATCCCATCTTCGCACAGGTCTGGTTCGTACAGACCGCGACGTGCTTTTCGGGCGCGTCGTGGCTGTGCGGTTCGTCGTCGATATCGTCGCGGTCGGCGTGGGCCTCCTGATGGGCCAGCGCGCGCAGCATGGCGCGGGCCCCGCCGACGTCCTCCTCGTAGCCCTCGAGGTCGACCTTGTACTTGCACGTGTCACAGGACATCTCGACGCTGTCGGTGCGGGCCTCCTCCCAGCGGTCGGCGAAGACGTCCAGCAGCCGGGAGTCGGTGCCGAGCGGGTCGCCGGCCAGGGCGTCGACATAGGGGTAGTCCTCGTCGAACTCGGCGGTCCAGTCTCGCACCCGCTGGGTGAGGACGCCGTCGCCGAGCATGTACGGCAGGACGACGACCGCGTCGGGCCGGTGCTTCGAGAGCCCGTGGAGGCTCTCTTCGAGCGTCGGCTCCGTGACCCCGATGAAGGAGGCCTCGACGCGGTCGAACTCGCGGCCCTCGTAGAGGAGCCGGGCCAGCTTGTGCACGTCGCCGTTCGCGTCCGGATCGCTCGAGCCGCGACCGCAGACGACGACCGCGACGTCGTCCTCCTCGCGGTCGACGCCCAGTTGGCGTTCGACGGCCGCGGCGCGGTCGTCGAGCAAGTCCAGAATCGCCGGATGGACCCCGAGATGCGCGCCGTTGGTGATCTCGAGGTCGTGTTCGGCCCGGGCCTGCTCGATCGCCAGCGGCACGTCGTTCTTGACGTGGCTCGCGGCAAAGAGCGAGCAGTGGACGACCGTCACCTGCGACGTGACGGGCGCGAGTTGCGCGAAGGCCTCGTCGATCGCCGGCTCCGCGAGCTCGAGGAAGGCGGCGTCGACCGGGATCCCCAGCCGGGACTCGAGGGCGGCGGCCAGTTCGCGGACCTGTTCGTTCGACTTCTCTCGCCGGGAGCCGTGGCCGATCAGGAGGACGGCCTCGTCGTCGAAGCCGGCTGCGGTCGCGGGCGTGGTCTGGTCGGGAGTGCTCATCGATTATGGTGTACTACGTCTCGTCGCCGTCGTACGCCGACGCCTGCTCGAGGCTCTTCTCGAGTTTGCGGCGGCGACTCGGCGCGAACAGGCCGGTTTCCTCGCAGTTCTCGTAGAGCCACGCCCCGAAGTCGGGCGCGGCGTCGTCGTCGACGCCGAACCAGTAGCCGCCCGAGGAGGTTTCCGAGAGGTCGCCCATCGGCGCGGTAACCGGACACTCCGCGATCAGCTCGCGCGCGAACTCGAGCAGGTCTTCGTCGTCGTGGACGAACGAGATGCCGACGGTGCCGCTCGAGGACTTGAAGCAGATCGTGCCACAGCCCTCGAGCAGCCCGCGGAGCAGTTCCCGATCGTAGCTCGAGAACGCGCCAAAGCGGTAGTTCCCGCGACCGTCGACTGGGAGGCCGAGCGCGCCGCTGCGGCCTAGAAGGCCCGACTCGTCGCCGCCGATCGAGAGCGTGTACTCGTCTTCGGTGCGCGTGATCGAGGTGTCGTGAGCGTAGTCGCGGGTGGTCGTGTCGTGCTCGAGGTCGCCGCCCGCGATCGCGGCGAGCACCTGTGCGGACGCCTCGTCGTTGGTGACGACCTCGATACCGTCGTCGGAGACATCGCCGCTGCCCGCGACGTGACCCCAGAAGTACGCCGTCGCGGCGTGGCCCGCGAGCGGATCGGACGGAATTCCGATCTCGGTCGCGGCTTCCGCGTCGCTCATTCGCCCACCTCCTCGACGATGATCGCGTCCGTCGGACAGGCCGCGGCCGCCTGCCGGGCCTCGTCGATGCGGTCGTCGTCGAACGTCGCGACGACGCGCTCGGCGTTGTCGGTGACCTCGCCCTCGCAGTCGTAGACCGGATCCGCGCCGGGATCGATCGTCGCGAGGCCGTCCTCGCCCTCGACGAATCGCGGGTCGCGGGTCAGGCAGGCGAAGATGCCGTCGCAGGCGTCCTTCTCGATGGTAACTTCGTATCGTGGCATTGTGGATGTGTTCCGAATCGCGCTCAGTAGTCGTACTTCGTCTCGTAGCCCCGAGGCGTGACCATCCGGTCGTCCCAGACGTAGGTGTCCTCGTTGCCGACGACGATCGTCGTCGTCATGTCGATGATCTCGCTCTCGCCGAGGTCTTCGAGTTCGCCGAGTTCGGTGATCATCACCTGCTCGTCGTCGCGGCCGGCGCCGTGGACGATACCGACGGGCGTGTCCGCGTCGCGGTGGGCCAGCAGGATCTCACAGGCCTTCTCGAAGTTCTCCCGGCGCTTGCGGCTCCAGGGGTTGTAGATCGTGATCGTGAAGCTCTCCTTGGCCGCGGAGTGGAGTCGCGACTCGATCTCCGGCATCGGGACGAGGTGGTCCGACAGCGAAATCGAGACGGTGTCGTTGACCAGCGGTGCGCCGAGTCGGGCCGCACAGGACTGGGCCGCCGGGACGCCCGGCACGGCCTCGAAGTCGACCATCGACGCCGTCGCGCCCTTGGACTCGAGGATCTCGAGTGCGAGCCCGCCCAGCGCGTAGACGTTGGGGTCGCCGCTGCCGACGATGGCGACGTCGTGGCCCGCGAGCGCGCGGTCGATGGCCTCCTCAGTTCGCGACACTTCGCCGCACATGGGCGTGTCGTACAGCTCGTCGGCTTCTTCGGTGATCTCGTCCGGAATGAGATCGATGTAGGTCGTGTAGCCGACGATGTGGTCGGCCTCGAGCAGCGCGGTCTTCGCGCGGTCGGTCATCCCCTCCGGATGGCCGGGACCGAGACCGACGGCGCTCAGCTGGCCGGGGTCGGCGTCGAAGTCATCGACCGTCGAGCCGACCTCCTGCTCGTTCGAGCCGTCATCGTCCGAACTCGCACCGCAACTCGAGGACGAAGACGAGGAACTGGAACTCGAGGAGGCCCCGCACTTCGAACCGCTCGAGTCGTCCGTACTGCTCGAAGCGCCACATTTCGAACTCGAGCTATCGGTACTGGCCTCGCTGGTGTTAGTCTCCGTGCTCGAGGCAGCCCCGCATTTGGAAGTCGATTCGTCGTCGGCGTCCGCGTTGGTGTCCGTACTCATGGGTGTGTGGTAGCGGTTTCAGAAGTCGTCGACGTCACGCCCGCCGCGCGGGGTGACGAGGTACGTTCGGTCGTCGTTGCGCCAGGTCTCGGTCTCGTGGTTGCCGATGATCAGCGAGGTGCCCATCCCGGAAACCTTGTCGTCGTGGTCGGCGGCCTCGCCGAGGGTCGTAATGTACTGGCTCTCGCCGTTGCGGCCGGCGTCTTCCCGGCCGGCGTCGTTGACGATGGCCACGTAGGCGTCGTCGGTCCGCTCCTCGCGGACGATCTCGACCGCTTTCTCGTAATTTCGCCAGCAGTTGTAGAGGACGATCACGAAGTCGGAGATCGCCGCCGCGCGTAGCTTCTCCTCGATCTCGTCCCAGCCGCGCCACTTGTCCGACAGCGAGATCGTACAGAAGTCGTTGCACAGCGGCGCGCCGACGTTGGCCGACCCGCCGAGCGCGGCGGTGATGCCGGGGACGATTTCGATCGGAATATCGGTCGCGTCGTCCTCCTCGGCCATCTTGAAGATGAGGTCGGACTTGCCGTAGACCGACGGATCGCCACCCGAGACGTGGGCCACGTCCTTTCCCTCCCGGACGTGGTCGAACGCCGCGCGGGCGAGTTCGATCTGCCGGCCCATCGTCGAGCGGACGATCTCCTGCTCGAAGCCGTCCGCTCGAGTCGCGATGCCGTCATCGTCCGTCTCCGCTTCCGGCAGCAGCGTGCCGTCGTCACGGAGGAACTCCTGATAGAGACTCGAGGCGATGACGACCTCGGAGGACTCGATGACCTCCTTGGCCCGCTTGGTCATGTGATCGGGCAGGCCGGGGCCGATGCCGACGACGTAGAGGGTGCCGTGGTCGTCCGGAGTGCCGCCCTCTGTGCTGGCCGAATCCTCGGTACTCATCGGCCGATCGCCACCGTAACCTCGTTTTCGTAGCCGATTTTCTCGAGGACCAGTTCCTGCTCGCGGCCGCCCGCGATGGCGCTCGCCTCGGAGACGCCGGGCCAGCCGATCAGCTCCTTCGACTTCGAGGGCGTCGGCCCTTCGTGCTCGAGCAGCGTCTCCTTGTCGAAGGCGACCACGCCGAGATCCAGTTCCTGGGCGGCCTCGAGCAGCCCCTCCTCGTCATCCTTTCGGGTCGCGGTGCCGACGAACTCCACGTCGTCGAAGTCGTAGTCGGTCTGCTCGAGTGCTTCCTCCCACGCGGCGAGGAACGCGTCCTTGCTGGCCCCCGAAACGCTACCGGTTCCGAGGACGACGCCGTCGTCTTTGTTCCGCTTGAGCACCGTCACGTCGTCACCGACGAGGACGGCCTTCGGGCCCTCGAGTCGCTCGACTGGCCCCAAATTGTCGTCCAGCACGGCGAGGTTGGTCTTGACCGTCGAGTCGCCGTTGACGACGTGGGTGTCCATCGCCTTCGCGCGGGACTCGACGCCCTGCTTGCCCGCGGCCTCGGAGGCCGTGGTCATCGCCGGGACGGCGCCCATCGTCGCGAGATCCTGTGCGACCTGGTTCGCGCCGTGGTGACCGCCCGTGATCGGGATGGCCCAGGTGAGTTCCTCGTCGACGACGCAGATCGCGGGGTCCTCCCACTTGTCGTCGAGCAGGTGGGCCGTCTTCCGCATCGCGATTCCCGAGGCCATCAGGCCGATGAAGCAGTCGTACTCGCCCCAGTGCTCCTCGAAGACGTCGCCGTGGTACTCGATGATGTCGATCGCCTCGTAGCGATCGCCGATCTCGGCTTTGATCTCCTCGGCGGTGTCCATCTTCCGGCCGAAGGAGATGATCGCGATCTCCTCTGCGACCTCGCCGTCCGAATCCGCCGTCGAACAGTGGCCGCCGCCGGAATCCGATCCCGAATCGTCCGTCGTATCCGCGTTCTCAGTTCCTGAACTCATGTTGAAACCTCCATCGTAGCGAAAGCGTCCCGTCCACGTCCGATCGACCCGTCCAGACCACCGCGGGGGTGGGACTGAAAGGGGCCAGCCCTGTCGGCGACGGCGGGCGAAGCAAGAACCGCAGGGAACGACCAGCGGGAGTGATCGAGGATCACAGCGAGCCCCCCGAGTCGACAGGGCTGGGGGCTTTCACCGTGTTTGCGGTCACTGTACTGCAGTTCAGTCATCGCTCGCCTCCGTCTCGCCGGACTCCCCCGACGATCCTCGATTGGCCCAGTCGCCGTAGAGGAACGAGCGCTCGTAGCCCGCCCCCGTGACCGCGTCGCCGATGACGACCAGCGCCGATGCTCGGTATCCGGCTTCCTCCACTTTATCGGCGATGTCGCCGATCGAGCCGATGATCACGTCCTCGTCCGGCCAGGAGGCGTGGTAGATCACCGCGACCGGCGTCTCGGGGTCGTGCTCGTCCGCGAGCAGCCGATCCATCGTATCCCGGACCGCGTGGGTCCCGAGATAGATGCAGGTCGTCACGTCGCCCATCTCCACGAAGTCGGAGATGTGGTCCTCCTCGGGCGTCAGCGTCTTCCCCTGCGGTCGGGTGAACGCGACGTGGTTCGAGACCTCGTTGAGGGTCAGTTGGGTCCGCAGCGTCGCGCTAGCCGCGAAGGCCGACGTGACGCCCGGCACGAAGTGGGTTGGAACGCCCTCGTGTTCCAGCGCGTCCATCTGCTCGAGCGCCGCGCCGTAGATGGCGGGATCGCCGCTGTGGAGCCGCACGACGTTGTCGCCGTCCTCGTAGGCGTCCCGCATGAGGGGAATCAGTTCCTCGAGGTCCTTGCCCACCGAATTGACCAACTCGGCGTGAGCGCAGTACTCGTCCAACAGTTCGCTGTTGACCAGCGAGCCAGCGTGGACGACGAGGTCGGCCTCCTCGAGCAGTTCCTTCCCGGCGACGGTCAGCAAGCGCGGGTTGCCGGGACCGGCACCGACGAAGGGAATCCCCTCCTGTTCGTCGCCGGCGCTGTGGTCGAAGATCCGGTCGTCGAGTTCCTCGCGGCGACGCTCGCCTTGGGAGTCGATCGCGTCCTGCGGGTCGTTCGGCGTATCTTCGTCAGTCATCGGTGTCCTCCGCGGTGCCCGCCGCAGTCGCCGCCCTCGCAGCCTTCAGCGTGCTCGAGTTCGACTACTTCTCCGCCGTCCGTTACCGGCTCACCGTCTGCAGTCGTCTCGTCCGACCCGGCCTCGTCGTCGGTCTGAAAGGCGGCCGTCGCCTGCTCGACCTCGAGACCTTCCTTCTCGGCGTAGGCGAGCGTATAGTAATCGCGCTCGTCGATTTCCGCGGGGTCGTCTGTGACGACGGTCTCGCCCTGTTCCATGAACAGCCGTCGGCCGTAGGTGACGTCGTAACCGGCCTCGAGGAGCCCCTCGTGGGTCCCCGGTGCGTCGGTGACTTTGAACAGGATCATCCGATCGGGACCGGTCGGGCTCGCCCCGCCGGCAGCTTCCCGCAAGGAGAGCCCCGCACCGGCCTCGATCTCGACCCCCATCGCGGTCGCGAAGGCCGTCACCGCGCTCACGCCGGGGACGATCTCGAGTTCGACGTCCGGATGGAAGGCGTCGATCGTCCGGCGCAGGTGACCGAACGTCGAGTAGACGTTCGGATCGCCCAGCGTCACGAAGGCGACGTCGCCGTCGCGGGCGTTCGGAGCGATCTCCGCCGCGGCCGCCTTCCACGCCGTCCGCAGCTTCTCCTCGTCTTTCGTCATCGGGAAATCGAGGTCCCCGATCTTCGACTCGTCGACGTGTTTCAGCGCGACGGTTCTGGACAGGCGGCCCGGCGAGTAGACCACGTCCGCGTTCTCGAGGACCTCCTTCCCGCGAACCGTGACGAGGTCGGCCTCGCCGGGACCGAGTCCGACGCCGTACAGCGTCATTGGGGGTTCCCTCCGCTCCCGTCAGCTGCGACTTTCTCGCCGCCGTCCTCGTCGTCTCCGTCCGCATTAGGCGTCGCGCTCCCGACCAGCATGTACACCGGGTTATCCGAGTTGAAACTCGTCGCGCCGGCGAGCTCGTAGCCGTGGCTCACCTGAAACTGGACGACCTCCTCGAGCAGGCCGCGCTCGCGGAAGGCTTCGGTCGCCTTGCCGGCGACCTCGAGCCGCGAGACGTTCATCACGACGCGGTCGATCTCGGTCTCGACGGCGTGGTCGAGCACCGCTTCGAAGTTGCGGCTCCCGCCGAGAAAGAGCGCATCGGCGTCCTCGGGCAGTCCCTCGGGCGCTTCCGCGTTGCGGAGTTCGACATCGGCCCGTACCGACTCCTCGTTGGCCGCGAGGTTCTGCTCCGTCGTCTCGAGGCGCTCGGGTTTCCGCTCGAGGGCGGTCACCCGCCCGGCTCGCTGTGCGGCTTCGATGGTGACGGCCCCCGTACAGGAGCCGACCTCCGCGAAGTGGTCGTCCGACTCGAGCGCGAGCTTCGAGCGGACGACGGCGCGGACCTCCGACTTGGTCGGTCCGGCCTTCGCGTCGTGTGGAAGCGCGATGGGTGGCATCATCCGTTCGAACAGAGCCCGCCCCTAAAACAATTTTGTTTGGAATAGACCAATCTTGATTGCGCATTTGAGGTTGTAGTAGTGCAACCGCTATTTCTCGCAGGGAGCGAAAGGCCGCACCGACGGCTGCTGTCGGCACAGTCGCTAGGAGTGCCGAACGAAAACTGAAGCTCAATCAGTCCGAAGTCGGTCGCTGGATCAGTCAGCAGCACGCTGATCGCGGACGACTCGTTTTACGTCGCTGTACTCGTCGAATCGATCGGCCCCGATGTAGTCGATCGTGTCCTGTAGGTACTGCATCGTCTGTTTACCGATCTTCCGCTGGTCGTACCCCTCGAACGGCATTTCCATCTGGGTGTCGGTCAACAGGCGATTCTCGACGTATTCCTCGATGCGCGGTTCGTAGACGTCTCGAACGATGTCGGGTTCGGCCTCGGCCAGTCCGCTCATCACCCAGCGGCCGTTTTCGATGTGGCGGGTCTCGTCCTGACGAACGTTGCCGATGGCGTTCTGGAACGACTCGAGGACGACGTCTCGCCCCATCTCCTCGGCTTTCAGTTCGATCATCTGATCGAACGAGAGGTAGCCGCCGCGGGCGAGTTGGGCCTCGATGATTCCCATGTAGTTCAGGTACGCTTCGCCGAGTGCGTACACCAGTTCCCGCTGGTCGCCGCCGTTGACCGCCGCGAGCAACTCGTCGGCGGTGTCGTACAGATTATCCGTGCTGTACCCCTGTTCCTGATACCCGCCTTCGCGGTACGGTTCGGTGTCTTGCGTTTCGAACACCTCCTCGAAGTACCGACTGAAGAGGTCGGTGTGCTTGGCTTCCTCGTAGACCTGCTGGGCCAGGTACATCTCCTCTTGGACCGTGTCGAACGGCATCTCCTCGTTGTCGAGCGCGTCGAGCGCCATCATGTACGGCGCGAGCGTCCGTGTCACGTCCTCTTCGCCGTCGTAGAACCCCGAACACGTCGCGAGGAACCGGTGTTGCTCCGCTTCGGTAAACCGCTCCCAGTCTTCCCTGTCCGCCGAGAAATCGTAGTCGTCCGGGTCCCACGTTCCCTCTTGCTTCCCCTTCCGATAGAGTTCGAACGACTTCTCATGGGTACTGTAGTCGATCGGCATGCGTCACACGATCACACCCCACATTATGAATGGTGGTGAATGAAACGGGTTGCTAGTTCATGAGGATTTATCCACTGGTCTCTCCGGGCGTTCGCTCCGACGTGAAAATCACCGCTCGAGAGTCAATACTACCTCAGCTCGCGCCGTCGCTACCACTCCATCCCGCCGTTGATCCCGATAACTTGGCCGGTCATGTACTCCGCGTAATCGCTCGTCAGGAACCGAATCATCCCGACGATGTCTTCGGTGGTGGCGAACCGATTCAGCGGGATGTCCTCGCAGATCTTCTCCTGGACCCGCTCCGGAACCTTCTCGAGCATATCGGTCTTCGTAAAGCCGGGGGCGACGCAGTTGGCCGTCGAGCCGTGGCTGGCCAGTTCCAGTGCCAGCGTCCGGGTAAAGGCGAAGAGTCCGCCTTTCGAGGTCGCGTAATTCGCCTGCCCGTAGTTGCCCTGCTGGCCGACGACGCTCGAGATGTTGATCAGTCGGCCGTGCTCGGAGGTCTTGATGTCCTCGTAGAACGCTTTCGTGCAGTTGAACGTCCCGTTGAGGTTGACGTCGATCACCGTCTGCCAGTCCTCGTAGGTCATGTCCTCGAACTTCCGATCGATCGTGATCCCCGCGTTGTTGACCAGCACGTCGATCTCGCCGAGTTCCTCGCGAATCGTCTCGGCCATCCGCTCGACCTGAGCCGGTTCGGAGATGTCCGCTTGGACGGGGACGGCCGTCTCGCCGTTGGCTTCGATCGTCTCCGTGACCTCGAGGGCGCGGTCTTCGGTCGATCGATAGTTCACCGCGACGTCGGCGCCACAGCGGGCGAGTTCGAACGCGATGTCGCGCCCGATCCCGCGCGAGGATCCCGTGACGAGACAGGTGCGGTCGGTCAGCGGTCTGCGCTCCAGTGGCTCGAGTCGGTGGACGGTTTCGGACATGCGAGTCACGGTACGTTGCCGTTCGTGTTAACTATTTGACTGCGTATCAGTAGCCGTGAATATCGTCGCGTGGTTCACTCCGTTCGGGCCGGATCGACGCGCTCGAGGAATCGATCGAACGCCCCGCTCTCCGCGTGGACGTGGACGTACGTGCCGAGCGAGTCGTACTCCGTCAGCCCGTCGTGGTCGCCGTCGATGCCGTCGCCCCGGACCGTTTCGAAGGCAAAGCGGGCGTCGCCGTCGACGTCGGCGCTCGAGTAGTGGAACTCGTGGCCCCGGATCGTCTCGCCGGCGCTCGCCGTCAGCGTCCCCTCGGCGGCCTCGAGTTCGACGTGATCGAGCGCCTGATAGCGGTCGTGCATGGTGACGTCTGCAGGGAGAATGCCGGCCATCTCGTTCCGTTCGCCGTCGACCGTCGTCAGCGACTGGCTCATGGCCATCAGTCCGCCACACTCGCCGAGCACCGGCAATCCGTCGGCCGCGAGGTCGCCGAGCTCCGAGAGGGTGCCGGCCGACTCGAGTGCCGCGGCGTGGAGTTCGGGGTAACCGCCGGGCAGGTAGACCGTATCGGCATCCGGGACGCGGTCGCCCGCGACCGGCGAGAACGCGACTACCTCGGCACGCTCCCGAAACCGCTCGACGGTCGCGGGATACCGGAAACAGAACGCGGCGTCGCTGGCGACGGCGATCGTCGCGTCGACCGACTCCGCACTCGCGGCGCTCGGCGGCGACGACTCGGGAGTCGGCGGTTCGCTCGCGACGGCCGCCAGTCGTTCGGCCGCCAGCGACTCGGCGGCCTCGCGCAACGCCGCGTTCGGCAGCGCCGCCTCCTCGCCCATCTCGAGGCCGAGGTGCCGGTCCGGAATCTCGAGGTCGGCGTTCGGCGGGATTCGACCGAAGAACTCGAGGTCGTCGGGTAGGGCGTCCCGGATCCCCTGCTCGTGGCGACCGCCGTGGGCCCGCTGGGCGATGACGCCGGCGACCTCGATATCGCGGCCGATAGTGTCGGCGTACTCGCGGAACCCGAGGGCGGTCGCCGCGACGCTCTCCATGCCCGCCTTCGCGTCGACCACGAGGACGACGGGAACCTCGAGCGCTTCGGCGACCATCGCGGTACTCGAGCCGTCCCCGTCGTAGAGCCCCATCACGCCTTCGACGATGCAGATGTCGCCCTCGCCGCGGCGGTAATTCCGGCGGAGGCCGTCCTCGCCGCAGAGCCAGCTATCGAGCGTGCGGGAGGGACGCCCTGCGATCGCCTCGTGGTGGCTCGGATCGATGAAATCCGGCCCCGCCTTGGCGGGCTGGACCGCGTAGCCGGCGTCCTCGAGCGCCCGAATGATCGACAGCGTCGCGACCGTCTTTCCGACGCCGGAGCTGACGCCGCCGAGCACGAACCCCTTCATCGCTGCCGCTCCGGGACGCGCTCGATCGTCTCAGCGATCCGTTCGTCCGCAGTCACCGTAGCGTCCACAAACATCATTGTAATTGAGTGAGGACAATTAGACTTGAATGCGTCGGTGGCACCGAGAGTACGGCGGCATCGTTCACGCACTCGAATCGTCCGAGACGGGCGGACGAGAGGACTGTTCGGACGAAGAGTCGAAACGCAGTTGGGAGTGGTTCGCATTGGACGGGAACGAATGAGTCCGATCGAATCGACGACCGCGGTTCCCGCACTCAAAGAGCGCGCCGGCGTGGTCACCGCCCTCGCCGACGGCTCCCAGACGGTGCTCGTTCGACATCCCACCCTCGACCCCGGACCGATCGCCGACCGGTTCGCGCTCTATCCGGCCTACACGCATCAGGAACCGAGTCGCTACCAGTCCGGATACGAAGCGTACTACCATCGAGCGAGCGCCAAACCGGACGACGGCGTTCCGATCCGCGCCGTCGCCGAGGTCCGCGAGGAGTACACCGTCTCGAGCGACGACCTCGCTACCCTCGCTCGCCACTACGTCTACACGCCCGAGGGACTCCGCGACAAGTACAATCCGGACGACGACCTGCGAGTGCTGTTGCTCCGCGTTTCCGAACTCGAGTCGCCGCGACTCATCGAGGAACGCGGGAGCTACCGGGGCTGTCGGGCCTGGATCGAACTGTCCGACGAGGCGGCTGTGGACCTCGAGTCGTCCGCGCCCGTCCTGGACGACGCGACCTTCGCCGAACGGCGGGCAGCGGTTCGAGACGCCCTCGAGTGATCGATTCACCCCACCGACGAACTTAACCGCTCGAGTCGGTTACGACCGTCCCCTCGAACCATGAGTGAAGCAAACGGAACCGACACCGAACGGCACCTTCGCGAGGCGCTCCGACACCTGGGTCAGGCACGGGACGACGATACTCTCAGGAAGACCAACGCCGTCGCGCTCGAGGAAGTGTCGAACACCGTGTCATCGGTGTTGCGAGAATACGAAGGAGACGAGTAGCGATCGGACGATTTTTCGGCGGGCAATCGTCCGTGACGGAGAGCAGGCTGGATCTCGTTCGACGGCCTTAGGAGACCGTCCGTAGCGCGCCGTCCTGGGTTTTATGAGCGACTGTCGAATAGTATCGTCCGACCGAATGACAAATGAAAAACCAATATGGTTGACTGGACCTGGCACACGGGAACCGTTTCTACGGCTCGTAAGCCGATGGCTCGTCCTCTTGGGGACACCGATCCTCCTCGCAATCGTGCTGTGGTTCCATCCGACAGCGGGTGACGAACCGTTTACGACCCTCGCACCGATCGCGGACACGTGGTTCATCGTTCATGCCATGTTGCTTCCACTGTTCGGTTTGCTCGGCGCCGCCCTGTACCTGCTACTGACCGGCTATCAGGGACTCATCGCGGCGGTCGGGCGAATCGGGGTCGCAATCTATCTCGTCTGTTACCTCGCGTTCGAAGCGATTGCCGGCATCGCGACGGCCGTCCTGCTCCGCGAGTCAAACGGTCTCTCTACCGAGCAACAGGAGGGCGTTGCAACGGTCGTCGAGGTGATTTTTACGGATCCGATCGACGGCGTCGCCGGCATCCTGGCACTTCTCGGAACCGTCGGCAACCTCGTCGCAGTTCTCGCGATCGCCGTCCTCCTGCGTCGATCGGGAGCGCCCGCGATCCCGCTCGTCTTCCTCTTCGGTTCGCCAATCAGTATCATCGCCCACGGAAGCACTCCCACGGACGCGGTTGGCATGGTACTGTTCGGTCTCGGTATCGCCTGGCTCGAGTTCGGGTGGGCGGTCCCGGAAGAACGGCGCTCCACCGCGTGACCGATTCGGTCGACCGGCAGTCGATGGATGACAGTCGCCGAAGCCCGCGACGAATTCCGGTACCGAAACCGATGCTGCTACGCCGAGGACGTCGGCGCGACTGACCGTCGAACCACGAGTACGACCAGATCCGAGAACGGCGTCTCGTCCTTCCCGGTCCCGCCGGCGCGTTCGGCCAGCTCGGCCAGCGTGAACCGGTGGACCTGCTCCTCGTCGTGAGTCAGCTTCTCGAGCACCAGCGCCTCGAGGTCGGGTTCAGCGCCCGCCTCGAGCAGAAATTTCGCGATATCTCCCGGCATCCGGTCGTACGGTCGCGGGAGCACGAGCAGGTGCCGCTCATCGACCGTCGCTGCGGCCGCGATCCGGTCCATGTCCGCCTCGAGGTCGCCGCTCTTGTGGAGCGTGACGAACTCGGTGTCCTCCATCGGCGTCCGGGCGCGGCTGGCGGCCAGCTGGATCGAGGAAATACCGGGGATCACGCGGACCGGGATCCCCGGATCCTCTCGTTCGACGGCGTCCTGGACCTTCCCGACGAACTGGTAGCCCGAGTGGTTCGGGTCGCCCATCGCGACGGCGGTCCCGGACTCGCCGGCGGCGACGCGCTCGCCGAACTCCTTGAGCGCCGCGGCTTCATCCTTGTACCCGCAGGTCAACAGGTCGGCGTCGGTCAGCTCCTCGACGAACTCGACGACGGTCGTGAAGCCGACGACGACGTCGGCCTCGCGGATCGCCCGCTCGCCCCGGGGAGTGAGATACTCCTGATTGCCCGGCCCGACGCCGACGGCGTAGACCGGGTCGTCCGTCTCCTCGTCGATGTCCGGCTCCGGCTCTGCCGCGGCGAACGTCGCCGGGTCCGGCCCGCTCTCGAGGTCGTACTCGTCGCTCATTCGTCCTCGGTCGCGTCGCGATTCCGGGCCGCTCGAGTCTCGGCCTCGAGTTCTAACTCGAGGTCGTCGGTCCGAACGTCTTTCGCGACGTGAATCAGTTCGTTCGTCAGCGCGGCGGCGAGTCCGCTGCCACCGCGACGGCCGACGTTCGTGATCGCCGGAACGTCGTACTTCTCGCTGACCTCGCGGATGCGCTGCCGGCTCTCTTCGGCCTTGACGAAGCCGACGGGGGTCGCGACGATTGCCGCCGGGCGAGTGCCGTCCTCGATGCAGTCCGCCAGCGCGAAGGCGGCCGTCGGCGCGTTGCCGATCGTCGCGATCGCGCCGTCGTAGACGCCCTGCTTGTCGAGTTCGAGCACCGAGGCCGCGGTTCGGGTCATTCCCGTTTCCTCCGCCAGTTCCGCGCCGTTCCCGATCGCTTTCCGCTTCTCGCAGTTGTGGCCGCGACCGGTGATGCCGGCCTTCGACATCGTGATGTCCGTGACGATGGTCGCCTCGTCGAGCACGGCTCGAGCGCCGGCCCGAACCGGCGCGTCTTCGTCGTCGCCGAGCGCGTCGCTGCCGGTGAACTCGATCAGGTGCTGAAACTCGATGTCGCCCATCGAGTGCACCGACTTCTGTCGGATTCGGTCGGCCAGCGTCTCGTCCGGCACGAACTGCCGGACGATGTCCATGCTCGTCTCCGCGATATCCATCGCGTTCTGCGTCGTTGCACCCAGATCGGCGTACTCGTTCTCGAATTCTCGTTCAGTCATCGTTGACTACCTCCGCACCGACGGCCTCGTTGGTCGTCCGCGCCTCGAGGTCGCCCTCGACCTCGAGGTTCAGGTCTCGAAGCCGATCGACCGTCTCGTCGTCGGCGTCCCAGAGGTCGCGATCGATCGCCTCGAGCAGCGTGTCCGTGATGGACTCGAGCGCCCACGGGTTCACGTCGCGCATCCAGTCCTGGCGATCCTCGTCGAAGGCGAACTTCTCGGCGACTTCCTCCCAGAGCGTATCCGAGACGACGCCGGTCGTCGCGTCCCATCCCAGCGTCACGTCGACCGTCGTCGAGAGGTCGCCCGCGCCCTTGTAGCCGTGTTCTTCCATGGACTCGAGCCAGTCGGGGTTCAGCACGCGCGAGCGCATGGCCTTGCGGACCTTCTCCTCGTTGGTGTAGACGTCGACGTTGTCCGGATCCGAGGAGTCGCCGACGTAGGAGGCCGGTTCCTCGCCGGAGATCTCGCTCACGGCGGAAATGAAGCCGCCGTGGAAGGCGTACCAGTCCGAGGAGTCGAACTCGTCTTGCTCCATCGTGTCCTCGATCTTGACCGTCGCGTCGACGCTCGAGAGGCGGCGCTCGAAGGACGCGTGGGCATCGGAGACGCGCCCTCTCGAGCCCATCGCGTAGCCGCCCCACTGGACGTAGACCTCGGCGAGGTCCGAGCGGTCGTCCCAGTTGCCTTCGTCGACGGCCTTGTTCGTCCCGGCACCGTAGCCGCCGGGTCGGGTCGTGAACACGCGGTGTTTCGCGGCCTTGCGGGCGTCGGATTCGTCGAGGCCCTCTTCCGCCTCGAGTTCCGCCTGCTCCTCCTCGACGTGCTTTTTCACGTAGTTCATCTCGTGTGGTTCGTCGAGGTCGACGACCGCATCGACGGCGTCGTGGATGACGCCCGCAGCCGCCGGGAAGGCGTCGCGGAAGAGTCCCGAGACGCGGGTCGTCACGTCGACGCGGGGTCGGTCCAGTTCCTCGAGCGGGATCGGCTCGACGTCGTCGATCCGACCCGCGTCGGTCCACTGGGGCTCGACGCCCATCATCGCGAGCACTTGCGCGATCGTCTCGCCCCGAGTCCTGACGGTCGGTGTCCCCCAGGCGACGACGCCGATCTCTTCGGGGTACTCGTCGTTTTCGTCGTGGTGGCGCTCGAGCACGCCCTCCGCGACCTCGCTCCCGACCTGCCAGGCCGCCTTCGCGGGAACCTTGCGGGGGTCGAGCGTGTAGAAGTTCCGCGCGGTGGGCAGCAGGTCGACGCCGCCGCGGGTCGGCGCGCCCGATCCGCCGGGGGGAACGTACTCGCCCGAGAGGGCGTCCGCGGTTCTGGGAATCTCGTCTTCGGCTCCCTGAACTCGCGGCTGGGCTTCCTCGCAGATGTACGCCAGCGCCTTCCGCAGATCGTTGTGGGCTCCCGACTTCGCGCGCCCGTCGCCGATCGTCTCGAGGTCGACGATCAGGAGGTTGACGTTGACTTCGTCGTCGGGGCCGGCCTCGCGCTCCGAGACCGGGATGTCGAAGTCGTGTTCCGCGAGCGTTTCGATCAGGTCGATACTGGTCTCGTAGACGACGTCCGCGGCCTCGGCGTAGGTCATCCCGAGGTCCTCGGCATACTCGCCCGGTGAGTCGAGCATCGTTTGATAATCGACGCCCAGCGCGCCAGCCACGCTCTCGCGCAGGCTCGGCGCGCCGGGGTTCTCGAGGCGAGTGAGGGCGACCAGATACTCGGTCAGGCGCTCGTCCTTCGGCGGCTCGGACATCGTGTGCAGACCCAGCCGGATCTGGGTCGTTTTCACGTCCGTGAGGTACTCGTGGATCCGTTCGACCAGCTCGTCGATGTCGACCTCGTCGCCCGCCACGTCGCCTTCGGCGAGCGTCGAGCCGGCCTCGTCGGGCCCGCGGACGTCGGCCTTCTCGTCGATCGTGCCCGTGATACCCAACTCGACGGCGAGATCGAGCTCCTCGACTTTCTCGCGCATGAGGTCCGCGAGGTGCTCGCCGTCGTCGGCGCGGGCGTCTTCCATCCCGGCTTCCCGGTATTGATTCGCCAGTTCCTCGAGTTCGGATAGCTCGTCGTAGGTGCCCGCGTTCCGCATCACGGGCGTGAGGTAGTCGACGATCGCGGCGTAGGATCGGCGCTTAGCCTGCGTCCCCTCACCGGGGTTGTTGACGATGTACGGGTAGACGTTCGGGATATCGTCGATCAACTGGTCGGGCGCGCTCTCGCCGTTGAGCCCGACGGTCTTCCCGGGGAGCCACTCGAGGCTGCCGTGCGTGCCCAGATGGACCACCGCGTCGGTCTCGAAGCTGTTGCGCAGCCAGCCGTAGAAGGCGTAGTAATCGTGCGGGGGCTGCAGGTTCGAGTCGTGGTAGACCTTCGAGGGGTCCATCCCGAACCCGCGCGGGGGCTGGACGGTGACGAGCACGTTCCCGAACTCGACGCCCGGAATCGCGAACGGGCGGTCGGGGACCTCGCCCCACTCCTCGATGATATTCTCCTGAAAGCGCTCGTCAGCGTCGGCGAACCACTGCTCGTAGGTGTCCGGCGAAACGACGTCGACCGAGAGGTCACGGACGTCCTCGGGCGCGACCCACCGGTCCTCGAGCGTGAGCTGTGCGGTCAGTTTCTCCACGAGCGACTGCCCGCTGTCGGGCATCTCGTCGCCCAAATCGTAGCCGCGGGCCTCGAGTTCCTCGAGCAGATTCACGGTCGACTCCGGACTATCGAGGCCGAACGCGGTCCCGATCCCGTCGTCGCTCGGCGGGTAGTTGTGGAGGACGACCGCGACCTGTTTGTCCTCGTTGGGCGTGTGTCGCAACTCGGCCCAGTTAACCGCCAATCGGGTCGCGTGGTCGATCCGGTCCTCGATCGGGAAGTGGTGTTTCGGCGCGGAGCCGATGCCGGCCTCGTCGTCGGTGCGTTCCTTGCCGGAGATGGGATGGGTGATGACGTTGCCGTCGAACTCCGGCAGCGCCACGGAGAGGGCGAGTTCGAAGCCCATCACGCCCGTGTCGCTGGATTCGTACCGCGATCGGGAGCGCATCGTGGTGACCGTCTGCAGAACGGGCACGCCGAGCCGATCGAGGAAGACGTCTTCCGCACTGCTGCCTTCGTCGCTGGCACTGCGGCCGCGTTCGTCCATCGAGAGAGAGAACATGAACGAGGAGAGCACGGCGTCGACGATCGAATTCCCGTCGTCATCGAGCAGCCAGTTGTCGGTCACCCATTCGGCGTCTTCCTGTTCCTCCGTATCGGTCGCCGGGTTACAGAAAATCGGCAGGGCGTTCGCCCCCTGCTCCTCGAGCGCCCGGACCTGCGCGTCCACGTACCGGGTGTTCTCGTGGGTCCAGTGGGACTCGTAGAACCAGACCGCGACCGTCGGCTTCTCGGGGTCGTGGGTCTCGAGCAGTTCCTCGTACTCGATTCCCGGATGATCGGGGTGGTAGACGCCCTCGGTGGGGAGTTCCGTCGGCTCGTCGTATTCGACATCCCGGCCCTCGTACTCGGCGGCGAGGAACCGACACAGGTTCGCGGTGTTGACCGTCCCGCCCTTCTCGAGGTAATCGTAGACGCGGTCTCGGTGGGCCGTCGAAACCGTCGTATCTTCGAACGCGAAGGCGTCGCCCGTCGCCTTGACGATCAGCGGGACGCCCGCCTCCTCGAGGGCCCCCGTCGCGTAGTCGTAGCCCGGCATGCTGTCCTCGGCACCGTGCAGCCAGAAGACGGCCGCCGCGGCGTCGCGCAATTCCTCGACGAACTCCTCGACGTCGGCCTCCTCGGCGAGGTCGCTCTCCGAGCGGACGACCAGCTCGACCCCCTCGAGGCGCCGTGCGGCCCGGCCGATCGAGCCGAGTTCGTTCTCCGTCGCAGTGTAGATCCCGATCCGTGTCATCGTTCTTTTAAACCCTGATTGTATTAGCGCAAGTATGGTTGCAAACGCCGGGGGCAAAAAGCTGTCGTCACTCCCCTTTCCGGCGATCGTCGGACAGGACGATCTGAAACGCGTGTTGCTGACCGTCGCGGCGAACGACGGCCTCGACGGGGCCCTGATCGTCGGCGAGAAAGGAACCGCGAAGACGACCGCCGTTCGGGCACTCGTGGAACTCCTCCCCGAGCAGCGAGCCGTCGCCGACTGTCCGTACGGCTGTTCGCCCGACGATCCCGATCTGCAGTGTGCGGACTGCCGCGAACGCGACGCCGACGACCTGCCGGCCGAGACGCGACCGGTCCCGCTCGTCACGCTTCCGCTGGGCGCGACTCGAGACCGAGTCGTCGGCACCCTCTCCGTCGAAGACGCGCTGGCGGGCGAGGCCGACTTCGACCCCGGGTTGCTGGCTCGCGCGAACCGCGGCATCCTCTACGTCGACGAGGTCAACCTGCTGGACGACCACCTCGTCGACGTGATCCTCGACTCGGCAGCGAGCGGCGTCAACACCGTCGAGCGAGACGGCATCAGCGTCTCTCACCCCGCGAATTTTACCCTGGTCGGGACGATGAACCCCGAGGAGGGCGACCTCCGGCCCCAACTGCGGGATCGCTTCGCCCTGCAGGCCACCGTCGAGGGCTGTCGCGAGATCGACGACCGCGTCGAAATCATCGACCGCGCGCTCGAGGCCGACGGCGGCGCTGGCGGCGCTCGCGATCCGCAAACGGAGTACGCAAACGAAGTCGAGACGCTGCGCGACGAGCTCGCCGCGGCCCGCGACCGCCTCTCGAGCGTCGATCTCCCGCCCGATTTCAAAGCGGAGATCGCCGAACTCTGCCTCGAGGCCGGCGTCGACGGCCACCGCGGCGACGTGGCGACGGCACGAACCGCCATGACGCTGGCCGCGCTCGAGGGCCGAGAGACCGTCATCGAGCCCGATATCCACGAGGCCGCGACGTACGCGCTCCCCCACCGCCTCCGGAGCACCCCCTTCGAGGACGAACCGGATCTCGACGACCTGCTCGAGGACCGGTTCGACGAGGAGTCGTCGGACGGGGGAAACGGAGACGGCGAAAGCGACGCGGACGACGGTGACAGCGAGGGCGGTGAGGATGGCACGGACGAGGAAGCCGAGTCGGACCCCCGCGACGGGGACGAACCCGGAGATGGCGACGTGGACGACGGCGGCGCGGACGGTGACGGCTCGAGCGACGAGGAGGGTTCCGGAGGCGACGAGTCCGAAACCGGTGACGACTCGAATTCCGAACGCCGATCCGACGACGGCGAGCGACCGGCGTCGGCGAACCAGTCGCCCGCCGAAACCGGCGACGGCGAGTCGGACGACGACTCGAGCGAGGGGGATTCGGAATCTGACGAGTCACCGGAGGACGGCGGAGACGACGGGGACGACGAAACCGCCCAACCGCTGGTCCCCGGCCAGCAGCGGGCCGGCGTCGGCGAGGCGCGGGCACCGGACCTCGAGACGCCGACGGCCGAGCAAAACGGGAGTGCGACGGCGACGGGTTCGCGGGCGAGTACGGCACCGAGTACTGACAACCGAGGCGCTCGAGTCCGTACCGAACCCGCCTCGGGAGAGGGATCGATCGACGCCGCGGCGTCCGTCCGATCGGCTGCCTCTCGGGGCGAGTCCCGCGTTGCGGAGCGGGATCTCCGGCGATCGGTCAGGACTGGCGAGACGTCGGTGACGATCGTCTTCGCCGTCGACGCCAGCGCCTCGATGCGGCCGGCGATGCGAACGGCGAAAGGCGTCGTCCTCGAACTCCTGCGCGACAGCTACGAACACCGCGATCGGGTGTCGTTCGTCGCCTTCGCCGGCGACGACGCCGACGTCCTGCTCCCACCGACCGACAGCGTCTCGCTGGCCGCTCGCCACCTGAAGGACCTCCCCTCGGGCGACCGGACGCCGCTGCCGGCAGGTCTCGAGACCTCGCGACGAGTCCTCGAGCGCGCCGACACCGAGGCCTCCGTCGTCGTCCTCGTCACCGACGGCCGAGCGAACGTCGCCGACGGGAGTCCGACCGAGGCGACGCGAACCGCGGCTCGAGCGCTCGCGACGGGCGACACTCGAGTGATCGTCGTCGACGCCGGCGACGACTCCCGCGCGGGCCTCTCGGAACTCGTCGCGAGCGAAACCGGGGGCGAACTGGTCGCCCTCGAATCGCTGTCAGTCGAGACCGTCAGAACGGCCGCCGAACGCGCGGCCGACGAGACGGCGAACCGCGGGAACTGAGTGTCGACGGCGACTCGAGCGAGGCTCAGTCGGCTCGTTATAGTGAGTTGGTGCAACCAGTCATTGTAAGAGCGAGCGAGGCTCAGTCGGCTCGTTATAGTGAGTTGGTGCAACCAGTCATTGTAAGAGCGAGCGAGCCCCAGACAGAGTATGGCGGAACTCGAACTCGACGACGGGACCATCTGGTACGAGACGACCGGTGACGGACCGCCGCTGGTGTTCGTCCACGGCGGCTGGATGGACGGGACGGCCTGGGAGCCACAGATCGAACGCTTCGCCGACGACTATCGGGTCGTCACGCTCGACGTGCGAGGCCACGGCAACACCGGCGTAACGGAGCCCGATCGGTACTCGATCGGCCTCTTCACCGACGACCTCGAGGCGTTGCTCTCGCGACTCGAGATCGAACGGCCGATCCTCTGTGGACTCTCGCTGGGGTCGATGGTCGTCCAGGAGTATCTGGACCGGCATTCGGACGACACGGCGGGTGCGATTCTGGGCGGCGCGGTACGGTCGATGCCCCCCGTGGAGTTGCCGACGGGAGTGAAGTCGTTCTGGTCGCCGATGCCAGCGCTCACCACGTCGCTGTCGTTCTCGGGGTCGAAGGGGACCTTCCGCTCGATGCTGTGTTCGATCCAGGCGACGACCGGCGAACGGTGGCTGTCGGTCGACCCCGAGACCAGGGCCGACGCGATCGACGACGTCGGCGACATCCCGTCGGCCGAGTTTCGGAAGATATTCGACGCGCTCTACCGGTACGATCCGCCCGAGCTATCGGGCATCGAAACGCCGACGCTCGTCGTCCACGGCGAGCAGGAGGCGCCGCTGGTCAAGCGACAGGGCCGGCAGATCGCCTCGGCCGTGGACGACGGCACGCAACTCGAGCTCGCGGAGTCGGGCCATCTCGTCAATCGGGATCGGCCGCGAGCGTTCAACGCGGCGGCGACCGACTTTCTCGAGGATCTCCCCGCCGCGTAGGCGACGACTCGCTGCGGAGGCGGCCACTCCCTGACGAAACCGATTCGCCGGACGGCTTCGGTGAATCGCTCGCACGGGGATACCGTCAGTCGCAGTCGGCACCGATCGCCGTCCGGAGTCGCCCGTCAACGCTCACGAGAGTCACGGTTAGCAGTCCAACATGTTTTGGCGATACCCCGAAGGCAGCGACCGTGGTACGCACGGACGGCATCGGCAGGTCACTCGAACGACACTCCGACCCAGACTCAAATCAATGAGTAGTCAATGTACGGATACCGACAGCGTCGACTCCGCTCCAGCAGCTGAGCACTGGACAAGCATCTCGAAACACGTCTTCAACAGCTACGTCGAGGCCAACAACGCCTTCCTCGCGGCGATGGGGTTTACGGGCTCCGACGAGGCGTCATCCGCCCGGCCGAACGCGGACACGTCGACGTCAACGCCGGCCGTCGAGGTCGCGTTCGGCGACGAGAACTGGGTCGTGGAACGGTCGACCGACGACTACGACTCCCTCGGCGTCGGCGACTACGTCCGCTTTCGCAAGCCGATTATGGACGCCGACGTGACCGCGTTCGCACAGGTTTCCGGCGACACGAACCGACTCCACCTCGAGCCCGAGTTCGCCGAGGACACCCAGTTCGGTGGCCGGATCGCCCACGGGACGCTCGTCGCCGGCACGATCAGTGCCGCGCTGGCCCGCCTCCCCGGGGTGACGGTCTACCTCTCTCAGGACCTCGAGTTCGCAGGGCCTGTTCGGATCGGCGAGGCGGTCACCGCCGAGTGCGAGATCGTCGAGGATCTCGGCGGCGATCGCTACCGACTGCACACCACGGTCGTCGACGAGGACGACGAGACGGTCATCGACGGCGAGGCCATCGTCATCATCAACGAACTGCCCGACGAGTGACGCGTCGCTCGAGGCGAGCGGACGAGCAGCGTCGACGCCGGTCGCCCCTCAGCCGGTGTGGTGACTCTGACCGGCGGATTCGAGTGATTTTACGCGCAGTTACAGCTGACGGCATATCGTCACGGAGGCCCGTCGCGAAGAACACAAAGCTGGTACCCTTCGAGTGAGACCGTCGTGACGATGACAGACGATTCACGTGCCGTCGGCGGGCGATTCGAGACGGCACACGGTCGGCGTCGGATACTTCAGGCCGTCGGCACCGCCGCGGTCGCGACCGCCGGACTCGCCGGTTGTCTCGGCCAACGCGGAACGGACGAAATCCCCATGGCGAACACCGGCCTCGAGCAGACCGTTCCCGACGGTGTCGCCCAGTTCAGGCACTCCCTCGAGCGGTGGGGGTACTATCCCGACGCCACGGTTCCAGACGAGGTCGAACGGGAGTGGCGGCTCGACCGACTCAACACTGGCTCCCACGGCGCCGCGAAGGCCAGCGCCGTTCCCTTGCCGGACGGCGGTCTCGTCTTCCCCGGCGATACGGGGTACCTCGTCGCCCTCGACGCCGACGGCACGGAGCGCTGGCGCACCGGGACGGATACCGACAGCCGCGGCATCCACGGAACCCCTGCGATCGCCGACGGCCGCGCCTACGTCGGCGCGTACGACGGCGTGCTCTACGCCGTCGACCTCGAGACGGGCGACATCGACTGGCGAAACGACCTCGGCGACGCCATCGGCTCGAGCCCGCTCTATCACGACGGCAACATCGTCATCGCCGTCGAATACTACGATCCCGAGGGAAGCACGTTCGTGGTCGACGCGGCGGACGGATCGGTCGTCTGGGAGGACCCCGAGGGGCGGCCGACGGATCACCCGCACTCGACCCCGGCGATCGATCCCGACTCCGGCCATCTGGTCTGCGGATCGAACGACGGCAACCTCTACGGGTGGCGCTACCCCGACCTCGAGTTCGCCTGGTCGTTCGAGACCGCCGACCGAGACGACAACGACAGCGAGATCAAGGGGCCGATCGCGACCTACGACGGCGGGGCCTACTTCGGCTCGTGGGACCACAACGTCTACCGGGTGAACCTCGAGGACGGCACCGAAGACTGGTCGTTCCAGACGGGGAACCTGGTGATGTCGGGGCCGGCGCTCGATCCCGAACTGGACACGGTCTTCGTCGGGAGCCACGACGGCAACCTGTACGCGCTCGACGCGCAGTCGGGCGAGCGACACTGGTCGTTCGAAACCGACCTCGCGATCACGGGCTGTCCGACCGTCTGCGACCAGCGGGTGCTCGTCGGCTCGAAGGACACCACGCTCTACGCGCTCGAGAAACGCACCGGTGACCTCGTCTGGGAGGTCGACAACGACGGCGTGGTCACGAGCACGCCGCGCGTGATCGACGGCGACATCTACTACGCCGAACGCGCGCCGAATCCGCCGGAAGACGGCGAGGACCAGTCCGACGCCGATATCGATACCGACGGCGGCGGCTACAAGCTCGTCGCCGCCGAGTGAGCGGGCGACTGGCGGCGGTCGGTGCCGACGACCGGTGGAAACGAACGCCGTTCGGACCCAGGATCAGCGGTCGGCGACTGCCACCAGAATTATACTATCACCACCACAACCAGTGGCGAGAATGACCGATCGACCGCCATCCCCATCGATACCGACCGCTACGCCAGCGATCGCGGATACCGGGCCCGAGGACCGTGTTCTCGCGACGACGACGCAGTTGACCGACTCGATCGAGACCGCGCTCGGCTGCCAGCTCGAGGAGACGGTGCTTGAGGACCTCCTGCTCGAACTGGACCGTCACGACTACGTCGACTGGGTGACGGTCTCTCGCGGCGGCGACCACGTGTGGGACCTCTCGGAGTCGCCCGATCGCATCGGTGACGCAATCGCCGCGGCCGTCATCGAAGGGCTCCGGTCGTGGCTCGACGTCGACGAGTAACTCGCGGCGACCCTCGAGCGCGGCGGGTCGGACGGTCCGCCTCGCTGCCCCCAGTTCGATACCAGAACCCTCGAGGCCGGTACGGTTCAGGGATCGGTTTCTCCCCGCAGCCGACTCGCTACCGCGCCCTCCAGCGAAATTATAATGGTGACGGTCGCCGGAATGGTACCAGTGGTCAGCTGGAACCGTGCCATCTCCGTCGTCGGTGGGAGGACCATCATCATCGCGCTCGGCGCGCTGTACGTCGTGCTCGCTACGGGGCGGGCGCTCGTCCGAGTCGCTGCGGGGGCCCCGATCGAGAATATTCTCATCATCACGCTGCTCGTCGCGGGCCCCGGGTTCGTCCTCGTCTACACTGGCTATCGGTTGCCCGCGTTCGATATCCACGCCGAGTTTCACGACGCGATCGCGGCGTGGTGTCTGGGCGGGTTCGGGGTGATGTTCGGCGTCCTCCTGGTGTACAGCCTCCAGCCGGGTGAGATCGTCGACGACGCGGCGACGATCCTCATCCTGACGGCGCTCGCCAGCGTCGCCGGGCTCGCCGCCGGAATCCGCGACGGGGAGGCCAAGACGCGAACGAGCGAGCTCGAAACCCGCAATCGGGAGCTACAATTCGCTCAGTCGGAACTCGAGGAAACGGTCCAGCGGCTCGAGCACGCCAACAACCGACTCGCGGAGTCGAACGAACGTCTCGAACACTATCGGACCTACACCGACCACGTGCTGAACGCCATCCACGACATCTTTTACGTGCTCGAGGAAGACGGCGCGTTGCAGCGGTGGAACGAGAGCCTCTGTGAGGTGAGTGGCTACTCGGATTCGGATATCGAGTCGATGAACGCGACGGACTTCGTCGACGGAGACGACGAGACGGTCACGAACGCGATCGAGACGGGGTTCGAAACCGGAAACCTCCAGTTCGAAGCGGCGCTTCACACCAGTGACGGCGCATCCATCCCCTACGAGTTCGCCGCCTCGAGGCTCGAGACCCCGGAGGGCGATCCGGTGCTGGCGGGTATCGGCCGCGATATCTCGGAGCGCAGAGAGCGCGAACGAGAGCTCGAACGGCGAGCCCGGCAGCAACAGGTCGTGGCCGATCTGGGCCAGCTCGCCCTCGAGACCGACGACCTCGACGAGCTCATGCACGACGCGGCCCGACAGGTGGCGACCGTCCTCGACAACGAGTACTGCAAAGTGCTCGACCTCGACGAGGGGACCGACGAACTCCTGCTCCGCCAGGGCGTCGGGTGGACCGAGGGCCTCGTCGGTGACGCGACGGTGTCCGCCGTCGAAGCGGACTCCCAGGCGGCGTACACCCTCGCGAACGACCGCCCGATCGTGGTCGAAGACCTCACGACGGAATCGCGCTTCAGCGGGCCCGAGTTATTGCGGAGTCACGACGTCCGCAGCGGCATCAGTACCATCATCGGTCCGGCCGACGACCCCTGGGGAATCCTCGGCACGCACGACACCGACAGCAAACGGTTCACCGAGGAGGACGTCACTTTCGTCCAGAGCGTCGCCAACGTCCTCGCGGAGGCGATCGAGCGCCAGCAGTACCAAGAGGAACTCGAGGCGTTGATCGACGACCTCGAGGAGTCCAACGAACGCTTAGAGCAATTCGCCTACGCGGCCTCACACGACCTCCAGGAACCGCTTCAGATGGTCTCGAGCTATCTCACCCTGATCGAGCGGCGCTACGGTGACGAGCTCGACGAGGACGGCGAGGAGTTCCTCGCGTACGCCGTCGACGGGGCCGACCGCATGCGCAAGATGATCGAGGGGCTGCTCGAGTACTCGCGCGTCGAGACGCGGGGCGATCCGTTCGAACCGGTCGATCTCGAGGCCGTCCTCGAGGACGTTCGCAAAAACCTCCAGCTGAAAATCGAGGGTCACGAGACCGAGATTACGACGGAGTCACTCCCCCGCGTCGAGGGCGACGCGGCCCAGTTGCGCCAGGTGTTTCAGAATCTAGTGTCGAACGCGATCGAGTACAGCGGCGAGGGGCCGGCTCGAGTGCACGTCTCAGCGGAGCGAAACGGTGCGGAGTGGACGGTGTCCGTCGCGGACAACGGCATCGGTATCGAGCCGGACGACCAGGAGCGCATCTTCGAAGTGTTCCACCGGCTCCACAGCCACGAGAAACACGCCGGCACCGGTATCGGCCTCGCGCTCTGCGAGCGGATCGTCGAACGCCACGGCGGCGAGATCTGGGTCGACTCCGAACCCGAAGAGGGCTCGACCTTCTCGGTCACCCTGCCGGCGGTCGACGAGAAATACGACGACCGCGCATCGGGCGTTCAGTCGGCGTGACGGGCTCGAGGCGGTGAGCTTGTTCATTCACAGTTACGCACCACCGATAGTACTGAAAAGCCGGTTCTAGCTGGAGCGTTTTCGTTCTCGCTTCGGTCGGTGACTCTCGAGGGATTCGCATGACGGGCCGGACCCGCGTGCAAAAGATGGTTGAACTCTTGCGCGCCCGGCGGCGAGCTGGTAAAACGCTCCGCTACGGGGTGTTGGATTCCGACCGCGCAAATTTCAGATGGGCGCTACAGACTCACAGGTTCTCAGGCTCCCTCAAAATCCCTCTCGTTCGGTCTGATGAACGGAGGGAATCCCGGAGTGCAGATCGACACGTTATCGGTTCGCGACCCACGACTATGAGTCTCGAGCCAATCGATCCTGAGACAGCACTCGAGCTGTACCTCACGGACAAGGAAGCCGAACTCGCTGAGAGTTCGATTCAGTCGCACAGGTACCGCCTCAAGCACTTCCTGCGCTGGTGCGAGATGGAGGATATCGACAACCTCAACGACCTCACCGGGCGCAAAATCCAACAGTACCTCTGCTGGTGTCGACGTCACAGGACTGCTTGAATGGCTGGAAAACGACCTGTGCCAATGCCCCCACTGGGGATACATCGTGGACGGCGCAGTTCATGTCCGATACGCCGACGGGACCGAAGAAGTAAACAAGGCGGGTGAGGCCGTCTACTGGCCTCCCGGACACACGCTTTTCACGGAGGACGAGAGTGTCGAGTTCGTCCTGTTCAGCCCACAAGATGAGCATAGCCACGCCCTTGACCACCTCTTGCAGAAGATGAGCGAAATGGAAGCGGAATAACAGAGACGATTGTACGCTCCCAGTCGAATCTCTTCTCAGTCTTTCCGCGATTCGAATCCTGATCGATTGCTGACTATACTCTCGATATTCAGCACGCCATTCTTGACAGCAGTACGATAGCTCGACCGAGTCTTGCTGAATACAAGGGGCGTTCTTGCACCTTTCTCAGCCTCCCGCGAACGGTCTGGAGGTGCGTTTAATGAGTCTGTAGTGTGTATTGGTACCATGACTCAGGCTCGGTTCACTCCCGATCTCGACCTAGACGGGCTTTCCCCGGACGAGGCCTTCGCCATTCTGGGGAACGAAATCCGGTTAGAGATCATCCGCGTGCTCTGGCGGGCGGGTGCCGCCCACGTGTACGACGACGGCTCTGATGCTGCCGAAGTGGTGTCGTATTCCGAGTTGCAAAACGAGGTTGACGTCGATGATAACGGGAAGTTCAACTACCACCTCTCGGAACTCGCTCCTCACTTCGTCCGCCGAACTGACGACGGATACCGGTTGAGCAGTGCAGGAAAGCAGATCGCCAGAACGGTGATAGCCGTTTCTGGAGCAGAGAGCCTCGACTTCTCTCAGGAACTCGACGAGAATTGCCCGTTGTGCGGGGCAACCGTTGCGGCCACCTACGAAGATCAGTGGCTGCGAGTCGGCTGCACCGAGTGTGATGGGTTGTTCGGCGATCAAGCTCCAACGGGGACGCTCTTCCTCACGAACTATCCGGCAGCAGGGCTGACGACCCGAAACACAGAGCAAGCGCTCGCAGCCGGACTCTATCGGTGTGCTCTGGACATAACGTATCTAATGTACGGCATCTGTCGGGAGTGTGCAGGGCCGATCTCGTCGTCGGTGACGGTCTGTGAGGTGCACGAACGTGATGGGAGGGACGCCTGCGACACCTGTGGAACGCCGTTTCCGGTCTGGGCAGATATGAGGTGTAACACCTGTGGATTCGCCAAGCGGTTACCGGTCGAGATGTTTGCGACTGGTCTCGTCTTGGCGACCGAACTGACCGGCAATCCCGAGTTGAACATCGACTCACCGGCGGTTGACGACGCCATCGAACTGCTACAGAACAACGTCGAGACCAACGTCTCGATGGAGCCTCTCCGCGTATCGCTTTCTATCGAGGTCGAAACGACGGTGTTCACTCTCACCTTTGACGACGAGATGAACATCGTCGAGTTCGATCGGGAGCCACGGTCTGACACCGTCGTTTCGTAATCTGGATACGTCTGGCTCCGTTAGAGAACTGTTCTTCTCCTAATACATAAGTCGATCTCAGTGCTACCACTAGCTGCTCGTATCAGAGCACAATCCGGCACTGTGGCGTCCGTTCCGTGGAGGTGCCTCGAGGCGACACAAGCGGCGGAACGGATGGCACAGGAGGTGACGAACGACCATGACAAGCAAATCGATGCCGAACAGCGAGTGTACCACGGGGGGAACGCCATGACGGCAGTAGATCGCGGCAAGCAGGATCGCGTCCTCGATTGGGGTGGTTTCCCTGGCCGCTGGGAAATCACGCGTTCGACAGCGGACACGGACGGGGAACTGCTGGAAATGCGATTTGAGATCGAAGACGTCCCCGAAGACGGCCCGTTCGTCCACACCCATCCGCACGCCGAGGAGCGCTACGAAGTGGTTTCGGGCGTGCTGGAAGTGTACGTGGACGGGGAATGGATGGAGGTAACGGCCGGTGAGGAACACACCGTCCCTCCAGGCACGGCCCATACGTTCAGGAACGCGACCCCCGTCGAGATCAGAAACGTCCACGAGCCCGCCCTACAGCACGAGGCGTTCTTCCGGCGGTTCCATCAGCTCGTCACGAAGCAGGGGGTGTCATTGCCTCCGGAGGGCTTCAAAGATGTCGTGTTGGTAGCGATGCTGACGACGGAACACGAGGAGGACATATACGCAGTGAGTCCCCCACACTGGGTCTTTAAGGGTCTATCTGGCCTGGGCCGCTTGCTCGGGTACCACCTCCCAGATTAGGCAGCGGTTCTAAGCTGTGGTAACAGCCGGCAGAAGATGGGAGGGTGAGAGGCACCCTTCCCGCGATAGACGTTCGCTATTCGTGGTCATAATCCGACCAGATAGGCTGATTTCGTCGAGCGAGATCGACGATTTTCTTGGATAATTGCGGGATAGAGCACCCCTGTGTCGAGAAAGTCGAGGCCACGCATTCAGCACAACTCAAGATGGAATGAGAGAATGGAGAGAATCGCTCACACGTCTGTGCTGAGAAACCAGGATGCCACGCCATCCGGGCCCGGATCGTCGGAAAAAAGCGACGGTGAGCCACATTCACTCGTGGCCGTGACTCGTCTCAATACGGCTGATCTCGTCGAGGACATCACTGAACGGGACTGAGCCCTCTGCTTTGATCTGCCCGGGGTCGAGTACCTCCGTATCGAGAACCTCCGCTGGCGTGAGCCACACCCACTCGGAACGGACGTTTTTGCCAGGCTCACTGAATACTTCGAGTTCCTCCTCGAGCATCTCTTTGCTAAACGGAGGCAAGAGTGGCGGATCCTCGGTGCCCTCGAACGTGTCCTCGTACTCCGGTTCGTCCCCCTCATCGAGTTCTCCGACGACGATTCGCATCGTCATTCCGAGGGGGTGGTGCGGGGCACAGTACAGATCGTACAGGCCCTCCTCCTCGAACTGGTAGAGCCAGCCTCCACCAGCGTTTACGACCGGCGACGAGAACGGCGGCACGTCATCCGGAACCCGCTGCTGGAACCCGTGGCCGGGATGGTAAGCCGTGATCGTGTGGTCGGGAGTCGTGAAGGTGAACTGGACGATGTCACCTTCCTCTACTGCCAGTCCAGTCGGTTCGAAGTGGAACAGGGGCCGTGGTTTTCAGGCACAGGATCAGCGATGTGGAGTTCGACCTCGTGGTCCGGTTCGAGTCCCCCGGAATCTTGTCGGCGTTCGGCGTGGAAAAGCCGTACTGTGGGTCGATCTCCGCACCACCGTCTCCCTCGGTCTTCAGTAGCTGATGAGCATGGGCGCGAGCCTCTCCTTTCCACTCCGAATGGTCGCGCTCATACTACGACAATTCAGGGGGACTGTTATCGGTATACGCGTCCCTGTGTGTCTACCAACGAGTGTCCCCATGGGCGAGACCTTCAGGAATGTCCTGCTCTTGCGTATGATCAGGCGTCTGAATGCCCTTCGAGTTTGAGTCCCCATGCATTCCGTCGAGGCGGGATCACTTATGCACTGAATCAAGAGTGGCCAATGATTGCAGTCGGTGATCGAGCTAACGTTTCTAAAGAGGTACTGGACGAACATGAAATCAGATTCAGTCGACATCACGGTCTACAGGGTCCACGTCGCCGAGTACGAGTTTGGTCGGCCGCCACGACGTGCTGACCGAGATGCAAGGACGGATCGAGAGCGAGCGACTCCGGGCGAACCAGTTGCACCCCCACGAAGGGAACACCACCGATGTAGATCCAGAGGACAGCCACAACGACGGGCGGGCGCAGGACCATCTCCACGATATGGTCGGGATGCGAAAGGACGCCCACAAGCAGGACTTCGGGCCTATCGCCGGCTTTGAGTACTGGTCGTTCTGGGACGCTCGCGCTCGGCTGTTGGACATTCACGAGCCGACCCTCGTTCGATCGTCGAACGAAATCAGCCTCCAGAACTACCCACTGGTTTATAAGCAACACTACACCGTCTATCGGATTCGAAGCGTTCGGAAAACGGATGGGCGCTACAGGGATTCGCCGCACGAGTAACTTCTTTCCGCTTGCTTGCAGTTTTCATGGTAATTACTTGTTGATTATTTTCCAGCGTCGGGTTGCTCGTTCGCGCCGGCTGGCACGGTCGTAATGCTTGTCGAGAATCTCTTCCGAAGCGTTGAGCCGATCCGAAACGACGCCTCGAGGTACCCCGTCGTTCCGATACTTCGTGACCCTCGCCTTCCGGAGATCGTGAGGCGACCGGCTCGAGGGACACTTGCTCATGTGCGTGTGGGAGATCGCTTCGCAGGTCTCGGGATCACGATCGTGCGGACACTCTTCACCGCGGTGGCACGGCCGTGTCCACCGGTAGAACGTATCGCGAACGCAGCTCCGGCTCACCCGGCCCTGCTTCGTCGTGATAAGCGGATCGCGACCGTGGTCGTCGGTTACATCCGCTCTCGGCCCATCGATGTAGTCCTGCACCATCCGCGCGGTCTCTTCGGTGATCCGATTGTACCGCTCACCCGGACCGTCGTTCTTCAACGGCGTCTCGGTCTCCGGCCGATGGACGAAATCGATTCCCGGAGTGCGGCCTTCGAGTTCGCAGTCCTGTAGATCGATCGCGCGGAGTCCGCCAAGTCGAGCGCCGGTTTCCCAGATCAACGTCCACATGACGTGATCGCGGCTCGCGTACTCGTAGCGCGACAGGTACTCGAGGATCGGCGGAATCCGCTCGGGAACGATCTTACTGTCGCTCACTTCGTCACCGATAGACAGGTCCGGAAGCGGGACCTTGAGGTACAGATCCTCCGGGACGGCTTCCACGTCGCCACAGAATCGGAGGAACGCACGGATCGTAGTGAGATTCGAGTGGAGCGTCTTCTTAGCGATCTCCTCGTCCTGCCCATTCGAATAGCCACCTTCGCGACGCCAAACGCGGAACTGGTAGAGATGCCGGCCGTTCAGTTCGTTCATGTTGTCGATGCCGCCCTCATCGCGGCACCACTCGACGAACGCCCGTAGGTCGCTCTTGTGGCTCGTCTGGGTCCATTCGGCAGACCCGTCTTTCATCGCGTCGAGGTGCAGTTCGACAGCGTTTGACGGCGCGATCGGCTCGAGGTCGTCAGTCATCCTGCTCACCATCACTCCAATTCTCCGGCTGTCCCCACTGGAACTCGGGCCCATCGTCCTCGAGCTGGTCGCGCTCGAAGAGACGATCGTGAATCCACGTCTGCAACGCGGTCCCGGACCGATCGTGCGGCGGGTGGTCCGGCATGTGGTACTCGTCGACGCGAGCCGAGAGATCGTCGAGACAGGTGACCATCTCACACAGCACCGCGTTCTGATAGCGCATCTCCGTCGCGATCGATTTCACGGCCTCGGTCTGCCGTTCCATCGCATCGGCCTGCCGCTCGAGGGCATGGTACTCGTCGTTCATCGAACCATCTCGAGCGTATCGCTGTTATTACAGTATCCGGTACTCTTACCGTGGTAGCGTGCTGATTTCGTCATGGTCTCACTGTTGTGGGACCGCGGACGAACCGCGTGCGCCGTTGGTTGGTCCTGAGGGCGCGCGCGGTCGCTGTCCGTCGGTCGATTGTAACGACTGAACCCGACTCCCTTAGTCGTCGGAGTGCGGTTTCCGATAGTTCCGAAAACAATCGCTTTCGGTGACTGACTTGCTTCCGTGAGTGTTGAACAGCGGTTCTCCGCGTTTCCGATAGTTCCGTTATCAGAACTCGAGGCAGCCGTAGGCTGTGGGCCGTGGGCCGATCGATGCGGTCTATCGGGGGCTTTATCCCCCGGAGCGTTGCGCGAATACATGCTTCCGTACCGATGATACGGAAGCCAGGCGGGCCGGTGCCCCTACACCGGGTCCGCGCTTCTGACGAGGACCCGACCGGGTAGCGGCGGGTCCGTCTGACTTCCGTTGCGATCTCCGAGACACCCTTGGACAATAAAACTTCTCACGATAACGTGTTTGCCTTGGTAACGATAAGGTAACAAAGTGGGTGCCAATGGTACACGATTATGAACCAACGAGCGAGTCAAACAAATCGAAAGAAATGGTTGAGCGAGTCTCTTGGTTTTCTCCAGTACATTATGAAATACTGGAGTTCTTCGAAAGCCACGATGTCTGGATTTCAGCAAGAGGACTCGCTAAAAACATCGATTACGACCGGAACTACGTCTCACGAGAGTGCCCCACTTTAGTAGAGAATGGGCTTCTGAAAAAAGAAGGGACGATTTACAGCCTCACTGATCAAGGACGAGCATTCCTCGAAGGGAAACTTGGGGCCGAAGAGTTGGAAAAATAGCCCCGCAATCTATCGAACCGTCCCCAGACTCCGCGCCGCATCCGCCGAGACCACGATATCCCGCTCGGAAAACCGAACCCCACCGCCCGCAACGTCGTCGATCAACGCCGCCAGTTCCTCGAGATACTCCCGATTTCGATCCTCTCGAATCGTGAGTGTCGCTTTCCCTTCGTGTTCGGTCGCCCGATTCTCGAGATAGGCGAACACGAACTGTTCGCGAACGCTCGCGGGCGCGTCGCTGAGATACGCCGGGAGCGAGAGTTCCTGGTCGGCTTTCGGCCCGACCGGCGCGCCGAGCACGGAAAGGACGCGGCCGAGTACCGAAGTGTCTTCGGAGGGGCGAGCTTCGTCCGCCCGGCCGTCGCGATCGTCGACGACCGTGTAGGAGACGTCGGCCAGCTCGAGGGCGTCGAAAACGTGGCTATCCTCACCGCGGTGGTTGATCGAAAAACTCGGCTGGTAGTGTCGCTGCTCGATCGACCCACCCGAAAAGATGTTCGCGACGAGCGTGTTCAACGCGGTGAACTCCGGGTCGTCGAAGCCCGCTTCGAGCCAGCCATAGTCTCGCGCTGTTTCGAGTCCACGGACTGCGTCGGGAGCGCCACCGTCGTCGATCCACGTTCGGATTCTCGAACGTGGCGTCTCGGTCGCGGTGGACACGGCTTGGGACCCTTTATTCGGATGTTTCGATGCATGTCGCATTACATCACGGTACTCCTTGACCGTCTTCCACGGGTCGGTGTAGGCCCCACTGTCGTAGGTGCGCGCGAACTCTGTTTCAGTAACGAGACCAGCGGAATCAGACATGCTTGTCTCGTGTGGTCGAATCGCCAAATCCATACCGATTTTTCGAGTGGGCGGATAACCGCGAGACGGCGGTGTTTCAAGGGACCGCTGGAGGGTTTCTGTGGGTAGTTGATTATCAGTTCTGAAAGTGTTATCAGCGGGAAATAGTTTCACTATTGCCTAAATATATATAGTACCGATTCAGTGTCCGGTATTAGCATCAGACGACGACGGCTCGAGAAAGCACGATGGGGTTGGTCCCTCATTCCCCTTACCGCATTGCGCGGTTCAACAAGGGGTCAGATAAGCTTTCCCACCGTTCACGCGTCGATGCGGAGACACAATGGACGGAAAATCAATTCGAAACAAGCTGATCGGATCGGACGATGAACGCGCAGTGTCACCTGTTATCGGAGTGATACTGATGGTGGCAATAACCGTAATTCTCGCGGCCGTGATTGCAGCCTTCGTGCTGGATATGGGCGGGAATCAGCAGGAACCGGTGAACGCTGCTGTGGATACTAAAGTGACGAACGCTGACAAAGTGGTTCAGTTCACCGTGACTGATATGGGTAATGCAGAGAGTTTCGTCATCCGTGGCCCAGGTAGTGAGATAGGTTCCAGTGGTGACAGTGAAATTCAACTCAGTGGCTTAGATGGGACCGGAAACACAGTCACTGTTGGAACTAATAGCACTGACAGTTCCAGTGGCATTAGTACACACTTTGCCAGCACTGCACAGGGCGACTTCACTGTCGTTGGGATCTCTGGCGACTCAGAGACCACTGTTGCGAACTTCGAAGTCGACTTCAGCTAACGACTGAGTTCGCTTTCTATTCTTTTTAAGCACCGAGGACTGATTACGCCACCTGAGAGATTCAGCTTCGCATTTAGGCGATCGCCTTCCTCGCTTCTCGCTCTAGTTCGCGGCGTTGTTCCCGCCTAGCCTCCTCGAGTAGATCCGCGCTCACGCATCGATCCCTTCGACGAGTTCGACCGTCCATTCACCGTCACCGATATGGCGGATGTGGAGGTGGTGTTCTCCCTCGAGTTCGCCGTGTTCGTCGAGTAGCCCTTCGACGCGGAGGTCGTCCTTCGGCAGGGTGATCCCGAGCGAGTTTTGGTCCAAGCATCTGAGTTTGTTCAGCGCCATGCATCGGCGGCAACCCGCCTTGGTATAAAGTTTGGTGAACCTTGGTTTTCCTTACCTTTTCGACAGGAGGGGATGACGACCGGTCGTATGGCTCTTAGCCTACCATCAAGCGCAGTACCGAACACGGTACGGCGTGAAGACGGCATAGACCTGATTGACAGCGTGCTCGCGCCGCTGTTCGTGCTCGCGACGATTTCCGTCGCAGCGGTCGGCACGTTCAGCCTCGCAGCACCGTTCAACACCGGCTTCGACGGCGTCCTGTACAGTTCGCAGGGAACCGAGATTACCTACGGCTTCATCGTTTCGATGGTGACCGTGATTGTGGCGTGGGTCACGAACGGTCAGACGACCATCGAGGACTACACCGACATGGAGACCGTCACGCTCCTGCTGATGTTCATCCTGAACATTCTCTCGGCGCTCGTCCCGGCCGTCTCCCACGCAGTCGGCTCCATGTGGCCGCTCGGCTGGTTCATGGTGTTTCTGAACGGAGCCGGGTTCTACCTCATCGCCTACAAGTAAACCGGAGGTACACGACATGAGTGACCAATTTTCGACGGTGAAGCGCCTCGGGCTCGTGCTGTTAGTCGCGGCGGTCGCGACTGTCGGGCTCGCGGTGATCGGCGGCGCACAGACGGCCGACTACGAGACGAACGAGTCGGTGACGCTCACGAACGATACCGAGCCCATCACCGTCTCTGTTGCGTGGAACGAAACGATAGACGACCCGGCGAACACGTCGGCCACCGTCACGTTCTACAACGAGACGGAGTACGCGAACGACTCGGCGAACGCGACGGTCGCGCTTCAGGACACGATCGCCGCGAACGCGAGCAACACGACCGAGGTCGAGTTCAACCAGAGTGACACCGGACTCGAGCTCGACGGCGAGTACCGAGTGGTGGTCACCGGGAACGCCTCGGCGATCGACAGCGCGAGCATTTCGGATGACTCCGGGTTCCTCGGCGGCGTCTTCCCGTCCAGCGGCGGTGATCTCGGCGGCGGGATGCTCGCCGGCCTCGCGGTGGTCGCTCTCGCGGTGATCGGCGTGGCCGTGGTAATGATGCGGGACTAACGAGACGAAACTATGAATTCCAATATTTTCGACCGTTCGGACGCTGAGTTGTACAGATTCGCCGTTCTCGGGTACTGCCTCGGGGCTTCGGCGCTGACCGTCGTGCTCGCGGCGATCTCCGCCGTGGGGGTGATCTGATGTCGGCCCAAAGCCCATGGCGAGGGTCCCGCGCGTTCACGGTCCTGCTCGTCTTCGTTTTCGTCGGCTCGATGGTCGCGCCGATCGCGGCGGCCGGGACGGCCTCGGCGACGACCACGACGACGGCGACGGCCTCGAATCCGTCGATCGCGTCAACGACAGCGGCAGGCGATAACTGCCTGTACGCGCTGATCGGTGGCGAAAACTGGTGTCACTCTACTCAGGAAGAAATCACTGAGATTGAGTTAGAGCAGACGCAGCAGGCGATGCACACCGATCTGCATTACGCCGCTGTCTCTGAATGGGAGTCTCAGAAGTCGTACATTCAACTTCAAGAGAATTATCTTGAAGACACGAATACGATAGCCTCGCTCGATGCGAAACACGCGATAGCTTCCGCGTGGGAAAATGGAAGTACAGAGGCTGAAGCTACCCAAAACGCCCGCGCTGCGATTCGGGATTATTACGCAGAACAGCAGTTACAAACGCTGGAGACATTTGAAAAACAAATGGCTCAGATGCGCTACACCCACAACGTGAGCGCCTCTACTGCTGATATTGATGATAATTTCGTTGCGTTCACTGCTGATCGTGACACTGGTGACATGGACACCGGTGGTTGTACTGGTTCGCCGTGTTTCGATGAGAGGGTCATGAGCGATAATCCAGTCACGTCTGAGGTGTCTTTAGTTAACGGATCCACGCATAATATAACCACAAATAAGATTGTGTATTATTATATGTATAGTGATGAGCCTCGTTACTTCGATGCGAATATCACCGTCTCTCCGTTCGAGAGTTGGTCGCTGATCGAGAACGGTACCCGTCTCCGATCGAGTGCCGGGCACATCGACTACGGATCGGATGGGTACGATTTCCACATTGAGACTGACGGTGATTACGTGGTGATGAACGTCGGGGACGCGAATGAAACCGGTCTCGGCTCCCAGAAGGTTGCAGATCTGCTGATGTGGAAAAACATCTGGGAAGACATGAGCCAGCAGGCGAATACGATGGCATCGAACTATGACAGTTCGTTCACGTCTGGCCTGTACGCTGCGCTGGACTCCGACCAGATCGAGCCCTCGGACGTGCGGACGGCAGAGGGGCAGGTTCGGTGGATGAGCGGGAACGACACCGTTACCGGCGAGCGATTCCGACAGGCAACGCTCTCGGTTCTCGGTGTCTCGAACCCCGATCTCACAAACACGTCTACGATGGTCATCGATTACGACGGCTACACCTCTCAGTCATACAGTGACAGCGAGGGGAGCCGGAACAAAACGTATTCTGACCCGGTGAATGAGACGTATCAGGGCCTTCTGTTCTCTGGCGAGGTTCCCGGCTCTGGGTTTGAACTGGATACGACATACAACACCGAGGACCTGAACGGGTCGCAGGTGATGTATGACGAGGCGACAGGCCAAGAAATCCAGTTCGCGAAAGGGAATTTCACCATCACGGCGATGTACGATGCAGACGGTAATGAGGTAAATTCTACCACTTGGGAGGATCCGAAATACGACACGTACAACGCCGATGAGTTCGTGAAATATACGAATGAAACGAAGATATACCGGGAGACAATTATCCAAGAGGGTAGCTCAGAGGAGGGAGACGATTTATTCGGGATCCCGAACCCATTCGATGGAACCGGAGGCGGTCCACTTGTCGGGCTGGCGATTATCGGCGTCGTGATGCTGGTAGTCGTCGGGTTCGTGATGGATATGATTCCGGGGATGGGGAACTGAATTATGCGACGTCTTTTCATTGTTGCCACGGTCGTAGCGCTGGCGCTCGCGATGGGCATGGGCGTTGGGCCAGCCGTCGCGCAGAGCAACGAGACGGCCAACCAGACCGGCGGCGAGCAGGCCGCGCAGCCCGAGGGGGACCGCGTTCGGATCATCGACAACGAGACTCGAGTCGTCGATTGGAGTTACGAGCCCGGCCGGTTCACGCTCGAGATCGAGGCCGACGAGCCGACCACGATCAGCATTACCGAGTCGGGGGCCTTCGAGGAGGACGCCAAGAGCTTCAACTACGCCGAGAAGGAGTTGGACGAGGGAACGCAGACGGTCACGTTCATGGTGTCGCCGCGGCAGGGGCAGAAGGGCGCGGCCGTCGCGATCGCGACTCAGAAGTCACTCGAGGCGGGCGGCGGCGCGATCGTCTCGACCGGGACGACCGAGTCGAACCCGTTCCGTCACTTCGGCGGTGAGACGGGGCTGTTCTCAGGAGTCGCGATGACGGTGGGGTGCGCCGCACTCGGTGCCTGGTACGTCGTTCGCTCCGAGGAATCCGGGGTGGTCGAGGCATGAGCGATACGAGCGGGACCTTCGGGAACTGGAAGGACCGAATCACCTACGTCGTCGCCGAGGCGCAGTTACTCGTATTCGCGGTACTGTTCTCGCTCGGCGTCGCGATCCTCTGGATTCGGCCGTCAGTGCCCGGTATCCCGCCGATATTCTTCGGCTGGTTCGCGGCTCTCATCCTACTTGGGCCGCCGCTGATAGCGATCTTCGTCACGGGAGCCCGGAAGCTCCGCGACCGGCGAATGACGACGGTCTACCACATCAACGGCGTCGATGACGTGCGGAAGAAATACTACGTCGAACCGGAGTTGTGGAGCCAAAAGACCGTCGAGGGGCCGTCGCCGTACGTCTGTAACGACGGTGATGCCTTCGAAGTCCGCGAGTTTACCCACCACGAGGACATTGGCGAGTTGACCGTCAGAGGCTGCTATATGTCGCAGATGGCCGACTCGAAACTTGTCACGACGAAGACCATGCTCGAGGACATCCACGGCGATCTCGTCGAGGCGTTTCTCGAGCTGAACCAACTGCGCGGTCGGATCAGCAAGATGGGGTTGCAGATCCAAGGCGACGTGATCAACGAGGAGGCAGAGGCGGACGAGCGCGGATTGTTGAACCCGCGGACGGCCGTCAAAGATCGCTTCGAATCGGCCAAAGAAGACGCCGCTGCATCGGATGATGACGAGATCCAAGACGTGGGTCAGTACGTCGACGAGTACACCGAGGGACACGGACCGAGAACGCCCGTCACGGCAGACGAACAGACGGCAGAGCCGGCAGCAACCGACGGAGGAACGAACCAATGAGATTCATCCATGACGGAAAGCTCCGGAACCGTACGATAGATCCACCCGTAGTGTTCGTTTTCGATGAAACGGGCACTGCCGGGACAGGGAATCAATGGAGGTGGACTGACCGATGAGCGACGAGCAAGACAACTACACAGTCGGCGGCTTTCGCGAGTATCAGGACGGGAATCTCGAGCGCGATCCCGAAGAAGTCCTTCGGCATTCGGGGTTCATTCGTGACGAGCAAGTGGACCGACAGCTAGCGATGCGGGCCGTGCATCACGACCCCGATCGGTGGGACACGAAGCCCGCGAAGGACTACATGGCGGTCGGCAAGAATCGGAAGATCCTGCAGGCCGAAGGGAGCGAGACGGCCCGTCAGGCGCTCGAGAACGGCGACACGCTCACACTCAAGCACTACATCGGGGACCCGGCTCAGGAGGCCGACCTCGCCGGTATCAAAGCCGTGACGCGCCTGCAGGAGATCGTCGCCGGCCCTGCGCCGGTGATCGTCCTACTCGGCGAGATGGGGGACGGTAAGACCGATTTCTCTGGGCTGTTGGGCCAGCTCCGCGAGCGGTGGGTCGACGGGGATCTGCTCGTCGGTTCGAACATCCGCACGCTCGAGCGAACGAACCGATGGGTCCGTGACGACGGCTCCGTAGAAGACGGCTGGATTCCGAACTACCCGCTGCTCGAGGAGTGGGTCAGTCAGGACGGTGATCCGGTCGAGAATCCGCAGCAGTCGAAGCTATTCATCGGCGACGAGTTCTCGACGAACGCGAGCGGAGCCGGCGAAGACGGCCACAAGGTGCGGAAACTGATGGGGCCGCTCGTGTTTAAGATCCGCAAGTACGGCGGCGCTCTCATCTACATCGGCCACGACGAGAGTTCGATTCATCCGATGCTCTGGCGCGTCGGCACGATCATCAAGAAGACCTCGCAGAAGTCCGCGGTCGTCGCCGATCGAGTCTCGAACGGCAGTCTCGTCGACGTGGATCCGCGCCCGCTCGAGGGGATCCCGCCAACCGACTGGTCGTTCAACACGAAGGACGAGGCTGACTGGAGCTGGTCCGCGCCTGGAGGCGACGAGAAAGACGAAGCGATTGCCGAGAAAGACGTGAAACGAGTCGCTGCCTGGACGATGGAAATCTGCCGTCGACAGGGAATGTCGTCGCGTGCAACCGCCGAATTCGTGCCGTACAGTCACGCTACCGTCTCAAATTGGTGGGACGATATCGACAACGGTGGCGAAAAGGCGGAATGGGTTTCCACAGTGGAACAGGTGATCGCATGACCGCGTCGGGGTGTCAAGCTGTAAAGCGTAACTGTCCCCCCTTTAGAGTAGCCCATAGCCCACCGCGCTCGCTCCCTTCCGGGAGCGAAGCGACCGATGGGCGCACGGCTCGAGGTCAGCGGAGGAGTATATATATCGGCGCGCGATGCGCGTGGTCCGCGTGAACCGCTCGAAGCGGGCGAACCACTTCGGGACCGCCGTCGAGAAACGAATGGCCGAGAAGAGACGCTTCGATCTCGAGCGAGCCAGCTGGCACGATGCGAGATTCGGGAACGGGACACCCGTCGAGATCAAATCAACGATGCACGAGCATTCCAACGGCCAACCCGGCAACTGGAAGGTGTACCGCGAATACCACGAGAAACTCCGGCGTCACGACGGCTGGTACTGTTTCGTCGTCTACCGGCCACATGGACGGTCGGGCTGTACGATTCTTTGTGATAAGATGGTTCGCTCGAGCGATCTCCCGTTACTCCGGTGGCACGGTGGCGGCGATCACCGTGGGACCGAGCAAGCGAAGATCGCTATCGACTCTGTGTTTTAACAGTAGATCGTAGCACGGTTCCTTTATTCAGAACTTTCCGTGAAACTCGCGGTAAGTACAGGGGACTCACGGAACGCTCAGTACAGGGTAGTAGTCTATCGGCGCTTCAGTAGCACAGAAATGAGCATAAGCACCGCAAAGACGATTGCGAAGCCCATTACTCCGACTCCGAAAACGTAGTACGGGTTCGTAAAATCGGGACTGTTGAGGAACAGAAAGAGGCTGAAACTTGAACCCATCAAGACAATCACCGCAGACTGAATACTCGGATTATACCAGTCTTCGAGCGAATCCCGAACAGTCCCATACATATTAGAACAATGACTTCTATACTGTATAGCGTTTGCGGTCGGTGAAAATCCGATAAGTTCGCATACGTACTTATCGAATCCGACCTTTCAGTTTCGCATCTGGTTCTGGGTAAAGAAATCGGATTACCAGCTACTGTTAATCGGTGTCGACGACGATCTCAGATTCGACTTCGAACGTTACCGCTCTCGTCGAGAGCGTCTCGGCGATCTCCCGGCGCTGCTCGAGCGTGAGGTCGTCGCGCTCGAGGACTTGGCGTGACGCCTGGACGAACTTCGGTACGTCATCGCAAGCGCTCACCACGGCTTTTGTCTTGTTGCAGTCGTAGAAGTCGGCTGCGCGTTCGATCGCGTCACGTCGATACGCATAGTCGCCGTCGGTTCTGATTCGCATACTCGTACACACGACCCCCGAAATCCTAGTTTTTTCGGCTCACTGGATGGCCCATTTCGGCCCAAAACAGGCGGAACGTGTCGATCATCCAGAGAAGAAGGCGGTCTCGAGCGACCGATTGGCTCGAGATATGCACACGAGAGTTCGCGTCTCGTGTGCATATTCGGGGAACGGGATTTGTCGACGTGCAACCCCAGGGGAGTGTACAGAGAGTTACTGTTCCGAGTCCCCTCTAAGGAATAGTATTCCTTCTCCATCCTCTGATTTCAATAGTTCATATTCGACAAACATCAGGACCGCTATTGCAATAGCGCCAAGTAAGAATTGTTCTGTAAACGAGCCATTCTCCAATGTTCCTGATATAGAGGCGATAACAGCTCCAGCTGCAAACCAACGTAACGCCTGAAGACTCGCTTTTGCTGCTCGATCGTCGTCTCCAAAATATGAGAGGCCGAAAAAAGTTCCAATTAGGACAACGGCTCCAATAGAGAAGATTATGAGAAAGGTTCGGACAGCTGGAACAGTTATGAGTACGATGATCGTTCCTAGTATCGCACCCATCAACACTGATTTGCCAAACTCCATGAAAATACTGTAGAGTTCAGCAAGTTAACTTTTCAGGTCTTGAGCCGACGAAATAGACTGAATGCTATCAGTTGCATGTTGACTACAACTCCTACCCAAAAATATTTGTTACCATTAGCAAACACTATTCTATGAGTGATGATGAGTTCGTCATTTCTTCTTTAAAGAGAATTTATGACGAGTGCGAGAAAGCACAGGAGAATACCGAGAATCAAACAGTGCTATTACTACCGGGGATAGCAAAAAAGTATAATGATACTCTTTGTTTGGTGAAAGATAATAACCAGGAAAGCGGCATTCTCCAACAATTAGATGAGATAGAACCAAAAGAGCCAGTCGACAATAAGCACAATTGGTCGGGTAATTATCAGAAAATACAGGATATAAAGATAAACACACTAACTATTGCCGATTATTTGGGTATTGAAATGGAAAAGTTTCAGAAGTCGCCTGCTAAAAATGGAATGCCTATAGTACAGGTCACACAAAGACAAAATGTAAAGCAGGATATGAGTGTGGAAAATATTGTTGAGCAAGTGAATAGCCTTCCGATGAGGGACAATCAGAGAGATGAATTAGAGGACCTAGTGAAGGAATATCAAACTCAACTTGAACAAGAAGATGCCAACGCATCCCAATTACGGGAATTATATGGGAAAATTGCTGAATATAGTGAATCTATTGCTCTTCAACTTGGAACATACACATTGCAACAAGGAATAGACATCGTATTACCATAGTTAGTATCCTATGCCATCATATATCTGGTTAGAGGCGACAATAGATGTTAGTCATCCTTTTATCACTCCTTTTATATTTGGGTCTAGGTCCATCAAATTGATCTCCATTCACAGTGAGACCGGTTATTTTTGATAATTTAAAGAGCCGCCAGTAAGGAACAGTGTTTGAATGACTGCGTCCACCGATCTGATATGCGCTCAAAACTATGTTTCCTTTTGTTGTTCGCCCGACTTTATGCGGCTCAACGGTTCGAGGTAAACCTTCATACCTGAAGCTGAGCGTCTGTTGACCGTCAATTGCATCACAAATTACATCCTTCATTTGTAACAGTACATACTAATCCAGAAGTATAAATATGCTTGTGGCCGTTCTGTTGCTTCTTATTCTTAGCCTCTATTTCGAGTGGATCATAGGTTCTACCATCCAACCTTGGTTCCCAACCTCGATGAAGGGAAGAATCAAAAGAGGCTCTGGAGTTTTCCAAACAGGCCCTTCTCTTTCCGGTTAGGGATTCTACTCAATCGTCTGGTGACATCTTTTCGAATCTCAGGATGAGCTTGTAGATATTCCTCTAAAATCCACTGTGATCCGCTCTGTTGGTACTCAAACAGTGCTTCAGAACCGAGATCGTCGGATAGATCTTTCCCACGCGCAAGTGCGTCTATCTGTGACTTTTCTATTCCGCCTTCTCGGTTCGAATTTGCTGTTACATACACTTGATAACCGTCGGAATCGGAATTCTGCTGTACAACTACACCATTTTCCCGAATCGCAGCGAATCGGGAATAACAATCATCACAGTATGAGTATTCTCCCTCTGCGGGATTATCAGTGAAGTCACCGCATCGTGCACACTCAACCATAGTGATGATATATCGAATTGAGATAGTATAAGGATTAGGACCAATATGACCCCGGCTTCATGTGGATCAACTGGAGATTTGGTACGGGAGCGGGAGCGGGGCGCTGTAATTTTTTGGCTCAGTCCCCTTGGGGACACCCGCCAAGGGGGCTTTCGCGCGAAGCGCGAAACGACCCCGCCGGCGTTGCGGTGCGATCGCGGTGCCGGCCCCACCCTCGAGGAACCGACTACAACCAGAGTTGTCTAAGCAGGGATGTTATTCAAGAATACTTGCTGAAAAGAACGAAGCCCAGAGCGTTGCCACTATGGAGGCCGCTTCAGCGATCGGCGACAGCGCCGACGAACCCAGTTTCAGTCCCACCGCCGGGAGTCTTCCAGGTCAGTTCGATTCCGCGGAGCGCCGTCGGATCGTTGCCCGACTTCGACCACTTCTCAAGGGCCTCGCTCGCGATCGTGGCGAGATCCTCGAAGCTGTCGGCCTTCAGCCGGGAGAGAATCGTATCGATCCGCATCCGCCGGGGCTCGCCGTGCTCGTCGAACTCGAGGTCGGCGCCGTTCTTCGCGAGCCACTCCTGGAAGGGCGACGACTCGGCGACGTGATCGGCTAAGCCCATGATGTGTTGCATCCGATCGGCGTAGCTCTCGATCGCGTACTCGGCCGACTCGACGAGCGCTCGCAGCTCCTCGCGGTACTTTCGAGCCCGGAACGATACGTCGCCCTGGTCGAGCTCGAGAACCTCGCCGAGGTCGTTGATCGCCCGGTAGATCGTCGCGGGATGTTTTCCCAGTTCGTCGGCCAGCCCATCGATCGTCGAGCCGCCGTCCGTCGCGACCGTCTCAGTCACGTCGCGGGCGGTCTCGCCCATGTCCCGAAGCGTCGTCATCAACAGGTGGTCCGACTTCGCCTCGAGGCGCGGCGTCGGGTCTTCGTACAGTTCGACCGGCTGGTCTCGAGCGACCGCGTCGAAGTGGTCATCGGCGATGTAAACGCTGTTCCCATCGGGGCCGAGCGGAATATCCTCCCAGTGGAGCGCGTTTAACAGCGTCTCCTCTATTTGCTCAGTGACCGCGTGGCGATCGGCCCACGCCCATGCCTCTTTGTCGTTCATCGACTTGTTCACCAAAACCTCCACTTTCGGGTGGTAGGACGGGTGATTCTTCGAAACTGCGTCCGGGTCCTTCAGCTGGTAGATCTCGAGCTTTCTCCCGTAGGTGTGACCCGGTAGCAGTTCGCCGGTCGATGCCGGATCGAGAAACAACCGGTTCTGGTGGTTGATCGTCTCCTTGTTGTTGATATGGAGTTCGGCCTTCACTCCCTCGAGGTCGGAGAGATAGTGCGCGACCTTCTGGAGGACACCGGCCGACGAGAGCTTTTCCGCCCATTCGCGACGGATTCGAACGTAGCGCTCGTACGCCCACATCCGGCTCGCTTCGTGCGGTTCGGTACGGAAATACTCAGAATGAATGCGCTCGCCAGCGTGCTCAAATACAGCCGCGAAGAATGCTGGCAACAGCTCGAGGCCGCGGTCGGCTTCGATGTTGCTCGTGTGGTACTCCACGTCGACGCCGTCGACCTCGCCGACCTGATTTTCCCACGGGAGCTGTAACCGCTCGCCGCTCTCCCAGTGGCGCATGTTCGGGAACCGCGGCGAGATATTGTAGGACGCCTTTCGCTCGCCGCGTCCACGTCCCCTGATATCCCATTCATAGAGCCGTTCGGCGTTGATTCCATCAGATAGTCGAGGTGCGAATCCTGACTTACTGTAGCTCACTTCGATATGCCAGGGCTCGCCGTCGACCTCGACGTCCAGCTCGAGATATCCCTCGAAGGGCGGCCCGAGCATCACCGACGACAGCGCGTCGTAGGGTCCGCGGCCCCAGTCGGGCCACTTCCAGCGGCCCTCGATCTCGTGCGGCGTCGTTTCGACTTGCGACACCGCTACTCACCTCGCTCGCGCTCGAGCAAGCCAGTGAGCACCGCCACGGGATTCCACCACGTCGCTCCCAGACACGGGTAGCAGACGTGCTTGAACGACGTGCAGTCCGTCGCCTCGAGCGTTGCGGGGTCGACCTCCGGATCTTGGTCGATCTCCTCGAGGGTCGCACGCTTGACGCGTGTCTGCCCACAGCCCACGCACACGGCGTCGACGGGGATACCGAACTGACCGGCTGCTGGACTCGCCAGCTCGGTCTCGAGGTCGCGGTCGTCCCGATCGGTGTCGACGCTCATAGCGGGCCCTCCCGCGCATCGCGGACGACACGCGTACAGTCTGGGCATAACCGACGGAGCGCATCAACGGTATCACCACACCGTTCGCAGTCCGCGGGTTCGACAACGCGGCTCATCGACGACTTTCCCCATCAGGGTCGGTTGGTCGGTTGACGATCGTGGCGTGAATCGTAAGCTGGATCTCCTCTTTCGTCACCGAACAGCTTGTGCAGCGGTATGCGGCTCCGTCAAACGCTTCGCTCTGTACAATCCGATGGTAGCTTGTCGTATGACAGTTTGAACACTCGGCGACGACATCTCCCGATGGAGCCGTCATCAAAAACCACCGTCCTTGTGCTCGTTTCCGCCGTCTGTCGCTTCAACTAACGTCTGTTGCTCGCCCAGACGAACAGCCTCGTCGAGCGCTTGCATCCGTTCGCCTGGACGCTTCCCAGCGTTCCAGTCGACAACGTCGTATCCACGGCCTTCGAGTTCGGTGACAAGCGGGTCGATGTAGCCACTACCGGCGAGTATCGTCACCGTGTCGACATCGTAGTATCGGAGATCGACGACGAGATCAGCGAGGGTAAATGAACCCCAAACAGGCGAGCGGTCCGTGATGTGTCGTTCGTACTCGGGCGTAGCATCCCACGGCCGGAGATAGCCGTATTTCGCGGAGAGGATACCCCACGCGTCACCGCGGCGAAGGGCGAACCGACGCCGTTTCCGAAAGATAGGCGACGGTTCGTAGAGATTTCGTGCGAGGTGCGTTCCCGTCTGCTTGCTCTTCGAACAACTGGCGAGGACGAACTCAGTCATCAGAAGGAACACCTCCGAACTCGCCGAGAGCGGCCTGTTGACTTGCGTTCTCGAAGTCGTCGTTATACTCTGTCAGGCGGTGTGTCGCCTGAACAAGCATGGCGAACTCAAACGCCCCGCCGACAGTGTTCTGATATTGGCCGTCGACGTGTCGACAGGTCTTTGCTCGCCAGTGCTTGTCGAGTATCTGGTCGTTCTGAACAGCCTGCGACGGACTCGAGTTATCGACTGAGTCCAACAGCGTGGGCTCGTCACGGAGCGCCGCGACCAGCTCGTCGTCGAGACCCCAGCCGAGACCGTGTGCATTCGGGTCCTCACCGACCTCGGTACGGAAGGCAAGCATCTCATCGATTCGCTCTTCGGGACTCGCATTCGCGAGACCGCCGAGCATGTATCGGTGTTCCAAGTGGGAGTTCTCGACGAGCGGGTAAACCTCCGCAACGTGCTCGTCGTAGGGCGGTTGAAGTGGGACGTACGCTCGTGGATGAACATCCGGATCGTGCAGACTGATGAACTCCCGGATACTCTTGGTCGTCGTCTCCTGATCATGGAGATAATCCTTCGCGACGACTGCGGTCGCATGGCGCTCGAGAGCATGCTCGAGAACATCAGCGTTGCTCAGATCCTTGCCGATTGCCGAATCAAGGATACGGTCTTGCGATCGCCAGAACGACGCTGGATAACATTCTGCAGCGTTTTGCAGTCGGTATGGCCACGGATGCTTGAGGCTACTGGCGGCGTAGATGTCGAGCGGGCAGGCGTCCAGCAGTACCTCGAGGCGTCGGAGGTAGCCGAGTGCCAGCCCGTCGTCGAACGTCTCCAGCTCGTTGGCAGTCGCTCGGAATTCACCGGGGTGATTTGCGACGCGTCCGTGCCGGTCGAGGTTAGTATCGTTCAAGGACTGCCCGCCGTCGGCACGAACCTCTCGGTCGTCGAGCGCCCGCCGAACGTCTTCGTCGGTTGCTTGGTGGGCAGGATGGGCTATGGGCGTCCGACTCTCGACATCGTATAGCCGATTCGCCGGAACGAACCAGCTACACATCGGCCTCACCTCCGTGGCGACCAGGCGACGTCTCCGGGTCCGGAATCGAAACGTCGACGCCAGCAGCGGAGCCGCGGCTCAGTCGAGCGTACGTATCGCAGTCACCACAGCGGTGGGCCCGATCCTCATCGTCACCGAAGACGCGGCGGAACCGGTCGGTGATGTGGGCTCCGCAGTTTCGACAGGTCGAGTTGTCGACCGACGGCCACGGGGCGACCGTCACGCAGACCACCCCGCGTTTGCGATGAGAATCGCACGATGTGACGGGGCCGCAACCCGTCTCTCGTTGGGATCAGATTTCGACCTCCTTCGGACGACCTCCGAAATCGACCAAAACGGCGATTTCGATACCTCTATGGACGAATCAGTATTAGTCGAGAATCGAGTCGTCTGCGAGTGGGCGCTACAGGATTTGAACCCGTGGCAGCTTGGTCCGAAGCCAAGTACTCTGTCCAGACTGAGCTAAGCGCCCGCATCGCTTCGTTCCCGACGTATCCGTATAAGTCACTCGATTTTCACCGCTTTCGACAGTGACAGACATGCTCACCCTTCGAGATTTTTCACCCATTGACAATCGCCGTTGGGGGTCTTTGTTATGTAGTCCCAACGTCTACACAGACCATGACGAAATCCGAGGCCCCCGTTCCCGACGAGGTGCAGTCCGGTGCGACCCCGCTCGAGTTACTCTCCGACGACGAGAGCGTCTGGACCGCCGTCCCCGCGGACGCGAGCGGCGACGAGCGGGTAAGCAAGTGGCTCGAGATCGAAGAGGAACTGCTCTGCGACCTCGAGAAGTGGCGCTGAAACGGCGGACGGAGACGAACCGAAAGCCGTTTTGCTCTCGTTCGACTCCCGTCTCGTTCCGATTGCGAGCGATTCCAGTTCAGTGTCGCTCCAGGCCGCTCGAGTGATCGGCTCGAGTCCCCGCCGAAATGTACACGACACGCGCCGATCGAGCTGACCGACGGCGGAGCCGCCAACGGCCAAGCTGACCCTGAAGCAACCGACCCGAGAGCGCGTACGGCAACTCGACGGTGGATCGCACCGTTTAACCGGTCCGCACGACCACTCCAGCGTATGACAGTCGGGGAGACTGGTCGCGGGTTGCTCGAGTTGACGCGGCCGGTGAACGTGGTCGCGGCGGGCGTGCTGACGTTCATCGGCTCGTTCGTCGCCGGCGGCGTGACCCAGGAGCCGATCGCGGTCGCTGCGGCAGTGGGTGCCACCGCGTTTGCGGTCGGGGCGGGGAACGCGATCAACGACTACTTCGATCGGGAGATCGACCGGATCAACCGACCCGAGCGGGCGATCCCCCGCGGTGCGGTGAGTCCGCGCGGCGCGCTGGCGTTCAGCGTCGTCCTCTTCGCCGGCGCGGTCGGCCTCGCGCTGGCACTGCCCCGGCTGGCGATCGGTATCGCGGCCGTCAATCTCCTGGCGTTGATCGCGTACACCGAGTTCTTCAAGGGTCTTCCGGGACTGGGCAACGCGCTCGTCGCCTACCTGGTTGGCAGCACGTTCCTCTTCGGCGCGGCGGCGATCGAGGGGGGCGAGATCGGTCCGGCGGTCGTGCTCTTCGTGCTCGCGGCGATCGCGACGCTGACCCGGGAGATCATCAAGGACGTCGAGGATCTCGACGGCGACCGCGAGGAGGGACTGCACACGCTCCCGATCGCGATCGGCGAACGGCGGGCGCTCATCGTCGCGGCCCTCTTGCTCGCGGCGGCAGTCGTCGCCAGCCCGATGCCTTACCTCCGCGAGGAGTTCGGGGTCGCGTATCTACTCGTCGTCGTCCCCGCGGACGCGATCATGCTCGTCGCCGCCTACGAGAGCTTCGAAGACCCGACCGCCGGCCAGTCACATCTCAAGTACGGGATGTTTCTCGCCGCAGTAGCGTTTATCGTCGGTCGTGCTGCCCTCTCGATGTCACTCCCACTGTAGTGTGAGATTGCACCGGTAGAGCGCGATCGGGAGTGGGCGATAGCCCGGACATGCGGGACGATCGAACGAGTGGTCCGTATATTTTAATCAAAAGTACTATAAGCGGCTTCGCGTATTCTCATACAACACGCCGGCCATCGGAGTGAGCTGTGGTACCAGCTCGTTGCCACGGCGATGGATGTGAGTATCCCGTATGTATGACCTCGCAGATGTCCTGCCGGACGCCGAAATCGACCCGGGGACGAACGTACTCGTCGCGGGCCCGCCACTGACGGGGAAACGACGGATCGCCTTCGATATCCTCGCGAGCGGCGCGAACCGCGGTGACGGCTCGATCATCGTCACTACGAAGGATAGCGCGGACAAGGTCCTCGAGAGCTTCGACGACCGCGTCGACGAGGGCGTCGAACCCGATATCGGCGTCGTCGACTGCGTGACCAAACAGCGCGGCATCGGAACCATCGACGACGATCCGCGGATCAAATACGCCTCCTCGCCGGTCGATATGACCGGGATCGGGATCAAACTCTCCGAGTACCTCCAGGAGTTCTACGAGACGCGAGGGATCACCGAGAACCGCGTCCTGTTGCACTCCGTCTCGACGTTACTGATGTACTCCGATCTGCAGACCGTCTTCCGATTCCTCCACGTCTTTACGGGCCGAATCCAGAGCGCCGACGCGCTGGGCGTCTACGTCATCGACTCGACGGCTCACGACGATCAGACGATGAACACGCTCAAACAGCTGTTCGACGCCGTCATCGAGCTCGAGGAAGCGGCCGACGGCGAGGAGCCCACGATTCGGACGGCCGGGTTTTCGACGTAGGTGGCTCTCACGACGCGTTCCTATCCGCAATCGGACGCAGCCGGAGCCGCTTCGATCTCGGAGCTGAACAGCCGACCGCCCGACCGCTATCGGGTGGGAAATCGAACGGGGCCGAGCGCTCGCGAGCCGATCGACGCGATCACGACCGCTTGGCCGCGCGCAGCCAGGTGTAGGCCGCGGGCGAGAGGGGCCTTTCGGGGACCACGTGGTATCGGCTTACCCGAGGATAGCGGTCCTCGACGCCGCAACGCACTCTCGCGATAAGCCCGCGCCGCAACTCACTACCGCCACGACCCCGAGACGTTTACTCATCGAGCCCGTACGTTGTGGTATGCCAGTCGAATCCGCGGACGAACTCGAAACGATTCTCGGATACGACGCGATCGCCGTCGTCGGCTGCTCGAGCACGCCCGGGAAGGCGGCCCACGACGTGCCGAAGTACCTGCTCGAGCACGGCTACGATGTGATCCCCGTCAACCCGTTCGCCGACGAGATATTCGGCCGCGAGGTATACGACTCCCTCGCGGACGTCGAGGAGGAGATCGACGTCGTCTGCATCTTTCGGCCCAGCGACGAGGTCGGCGGCATCGTCGACGCGGCGCTCGAGCGCGACGACGTCCGCGTCATCTGGACCCAGCAGGGCATCCGCGACGACGAGGCGGCGACCCGCGCGGAGACCGACGGTCGAACCGTCGTCCAGGATCAGTGCATGAAGGTCCAACATCGACGGTTGATGGCCTGATACGGTTTGCTGCACCGATGTACCGGCGCGACCGCAGGCCGGTTGCGGTCGCGCCGGAACTGACTGACAGCAGATCGTATGAGAGGTGACCAGAGGGATACTGCAAACTCGAGAGGCCGCCGTGAACCGATCGGTTACGAAACCGACCCGGACGCCGTTCGAAGTTCGGCCAGCGCGTCGTCGAGGGTCGTGTGCATCACGCCGTCGACGATCGACTCGAGGTGTCGCAGTCGAATCGCCGTTCGAACGACCGGTTCGTCGGGGAGTTCGGTGACGGTCGAACCGATTTCGTCGACGTCGACGGCAGTCTGGTACTGGGTTTCTCCGACGCGCTCGGCGACGTACCGACGCGTCGAGCGTTCGTCACCCGTCAGCCGGTCACGAATCGCTCGTCGCCGGTCCGACGAGACGGTGTCGGCTATCGGAATCGAACAGACCGACTCGCAGTACCACGTGAGCGCTCGAGCGGCGGCCGCGAGCAGCGCTTCGTTCGGCCGGTCGAGCGACGCGTACAGCTCTGACGCGGCGGCGTCGATCGCGGCCCGACGCCGGGCGACGAGCTCCTCGAGTCGGTCCGGAACGTCGGACGCGAGGACGGCCTCGATCAGCGACTCGGTCGAGCGGTACTCGTCGAGGTCCCCGTCGAAGCAGACGAGCGGCAGCGTCGCGACGTCGTTCTCGACGTCTTCCGGCAGATCAGCGACGTCGTCGATGACGGTCAATACGAACAGGCCGTTCGTCGCGATCGTCCGCAGGTGCTCGAGTTGCGCGTCGGAGTAGCGGCCGAGAGCCGCGATGAGCTCGACCGCGAGCTCCCCCCAGATGCCGCCGCGCTCCTCGATGCGAGCGATCGCATCGTCGACGGTGGCCGTCGTCGCGTCGAACGCCTCCTCCGCGAGCTGGCCCGACCCGATTTCGCGGACGGTCTCGAGCACCGGGCGCAGGTCGACGTCGGCCGGCGTCTCGGCGACGGCGGCGGCGACGTTCGCGAAGGCGAGATCGCCGACCGAGACGTGTTCGTTCAGATGCTGCTTTCGATCCGCGCCCCACTCGTCGGCCTCGTCGATCGCATCGTCGTGGAGCGCGCTCGTGACGAAGAGATCGGTCGGGATCGACGCGAGCGTTTCGGCGAGAGCTTCGTCGTCAGTCTCGAGAACCGTGAAAAAGTACGTGAACGCACCCAACAGCCCACCCTGGTCGGCGTAGGCGTCGACTTTCGACCGAAGGGCGGGTGGCAGGTCCGCTTCGGACCGGAGGGAGTCCGACAGCCGGCTCATACCAACTCCTTCCGGGGAACTCAAAAGAGTGTACTGGTTAGCGGCCGCATCGGGACCGATCGTCGGTCGGTGTCTCAGTCCGACGGCGATCTACGACGTCCACTCCTCGAACGAGCGGTAGATTCCCTTCGAGAGGTAGCGCTCGCTCGAGTCGGGGAAGACCGTCACGACCGTCTCGTGGGGAACCTCGAGGTCGCCGTCGTCGATCCGTTCGGCGACCCGTTTCGACGCCACGCTCGCGGCACCCGCACTCGAGGCGACCAGATGCCCCTCCTCGCGGGCGAGGCGTTTGAGTTCGTCGTGGGCGTCGCGGTCCGAAATCGCGTCGACCGCGTCGACCAGTTCGGGCTCGAACAGTTCGTTGGTCGCGGTATCGTGGGTGCCGATCCCCTCGGTCTTGTACTCGGCTTCCGCGCGGTCCTCGCCGAGGAGTTCGCCGTACACCGATCCCTCGGGCTCGACGGCAGCGACGTGGGTCTCCGGGTCCCGCTCGAGGGCGTAGCGAGCGATTCCCATGAGCGTGCCGCCGGTGCCACAGCCGGCGACGACCGCGCCGACCCGGCCGTCGAGCGCCTCGAAGATCTCGGGTGCAGTCGTCTCGTAGTGGGCTTCCGTATTCAGCGGATTCGAGAACTGCTGGGGGACGGCGGCGTCCTCGAGTTCCGCGGCGAGTTCGTGAGCGCGCGCGATCGCACCGTCCATGCCGTCGTCCGTCGGCGTGTTGATGACCTCCGCGCCCAGCGCTGCCATCAGCTGCTGTTTTTCCACGCTGAACCGCTCTGGAACGACGAAGATCGACTCGAGCCCCAGTTGCTCGGCCGCGATCGCCAGCCCGATCCCCGTGTTGCCGGCCGTCGGCTCGATGATCGTTCCGCCCGGTGGCACGTCGCCGCGTTCGAGCATGCGCTCGAGCATGTAGCGGCCGATCCGATCTTTGATGCTGGCTCCGGGGTTGAACGTCTCGAGCTTCGCGTAGATCGGCACGTCCGCGGGCCCGTCTTGCAGCCGAACGAGCGGCGTTCGACCGATCGTCTCGAGGACCGAGTCCGCCGGCTCCTCGTGGGTCGTCATCATGCTGGCAAAAGGCACCCCCGCTGTTAGCTCTTGTCCCGAAGCGTGCCCGAAGCCGGGAGCGTGACCGGACGAAACGGCGGGAGTTTCGAGCCGTTATTCGGCGCTCGTGTCGCCCGCGGTCGCCTCGGCCGTCGTCTCCGCATTGGTCGCCGACTCGTCGCCCTCGTCCTCGAGTTCGGCTTCGTCGATCGCCGCCTCCGCCAGGATTTCCTCGCCGTCGATCCCCTGTTCCTCGGCGATGGCGAGCAAGAGCGCGCGCTGTTCGGTGAGCTGATGGTCCATACGCGCGACCGTGTCGTGGGTTTCGTCCATCTCCTCTTCCAGCCCCGTGATGCGCTGCTGGAGTTTCTGTACCTGTTTGTACATCGCTTCCGCTCGATCCGAGATGCCCTGAATCTTCTTTGCGGTGCTGCCGAGTCCCATACCCGAAGGATGTGTCGGGTAACTAATGGGCCTTTTCCTCCGCTCGCTCGCGTTCCACTAGTGGTTGGCACCATATGGCATGATCCAACAAATTTATTACGAACCGCGGACAATCATCAACTGAACTCGAGGTGAACAGCCATGGTGCGAGCGAGCCCACCCAGCACGTGGATGCAAGGCCTCGACCTCCCGTCTCAGCTGTTCGGTGAGACCGGGGGCAGCGACTACGAACTGTACGAGGAGGACGACGAGTTCGTCCTCACGATCGATATGCCGGGCTTCGAGACCGACGAGATCGATCTGGCGTGGGACGACGGCGTCCTGAACATCGCCGCCGAACACGCCGACGAGAACCGCGGGCGCAAGAAGACCTACCACCGTCGGTTCCGGTTCCCCAAAACCGTCGACGACGACGAGATCGCCGCCGAGTACACGAACGGCGTCCTCGAGGTCCGGCTGCCGACCGCCGAGTCGACCGCCCAGGGGAAGGAGATCCCGCTCGAGGGCTAATCGCGCCCCGACTCGGTACGGTCGAATCGACCGCCCTCATCTCCGTGCTCACCGCCGGTGGACCGCTTCCCGGATCTATCCGGTGAACCACCTCACCGTCGACGCGTTTGACGTTTCGTGCGCGTCGATCGGTCGGCTCCTGTCCTGATTCCGTCGTTCGCGCGTTCGAACGCGTCGGCGAGCGGTACCCATCGCCACCCCAACTCACGACCATGCGACTCCGAGTGAAACCGCTCAAACGGAAGGACGCAGGTAGCGGTCTGGCCGCGATCGACCGCGAGACGATGGCCGAACTCAACGTCTCGAGCGGCGAGTTCGTCGCGCTCGAGGGGCCGGAAGGCCGCGTCGTCGCGCGCGTCTGGCCGGGCCGCAGCGAGGACACCGGTCGGGGTATCGTTCGCATCGACGGCCAGCTCCGGCAGGCCGCCGGCGTCCGCATCGACGACGCGGTCGACGTCGAGGCCGCCGATGTCGAACCGGCCGAGCGGGTCACGCTGGCGCTGCCCGAAAACGTCCGGATTCGGGGCGACGTCGGCTCGTATCTCAAGGAGAAACTCTCCGAACGGGCCGTCAGCCCCGGCGACACGTTCTCGCTCTCGCTGGGCTTCGGGCTCCTCTCGACGCGCTCCGGCCGGCGGCTCCCGGTTACCGTCGTGGACACCGACCCGAGCGGCTCAGTCGTCGTCGGCGGCGAGACCGAGGTCGCGGTGACCGAGCGCGACGCCGACGAGCTCTCTGTCGAAGCGACCGGCCCGCTCGAGGCGGGCGGCGACGCCGACGGCCAGCCGCCGGACGTCACCTACGAGGACGTCGGCGGACTCGACGACGAACTCGAGCGGGTCCGCGAGATGATCGAGTTGCCGATGCGCCACCCCGAGCTGTTCCGGGCGCTCGGCATCGAGCCGCCGAAGGGCGTCCTGCTGCACGGGCCGCCGGGCACGGGAAAGACGCTGATCGCCCGCGCGGTTGCGAGCGAGATCGACGCCCACTTCCAGACTATCTCGGGCCCGGAGATCATGTCGAAGTACTACGGCGAGTCCGAGGAGCAGCTCCGCGACGTCTTCGAGGAGGCCGCGGAGAACGAGCCGTCGATCGTCTTCATCGACGAACTCGACTCCATCGCACCCAAGCGCGAGGACGTGCAAGGCGACGTCGAGCGCCGCGTCGTCGCGCAACTCCTCAGTCTGATGGACGGCTTAGAGCAGCGCGGCGAGATCACCGTCATCGGGACGACCAACCGCGTCGACGCCATCGACCCCGCGCTGCGCCGGCCCGGCCGGTTCGACCGCGAAATCGAGATCGGCGTTCCCGACGCCGCGGGCCGCGAGGAGATCCTCCAGATCCACACCCGCGGCATGCCGCTGGCCGAGGACGTCGACCTCGAGCGCTACGCCGAGTCAACGCACGGGTTCGTCGGTGCCGACCTCGAGAACCTCGCGAAGGAGGCCGCGATGACCGCCATGCGGCGGGTCCGGCCAGAACTCGATCTCGAGTCCGAGGAGATCGACGCGCAGGCGCTCGAGGCCATCGAGATCTCCGAAGCCGATTTCAAGAGCGCGATGCGGGGGATCGAGCCCTCCGCGATGCGCGAGGTCTTCGTCGAGGTTCCCGACGTCAGCTGGGAGGATGTCGGCGGTCTCGAGGAGGCCAAAGAGCGCCTCCGCGAGAGCGTCCAGTGGCCGATGGAACACGCCGACGCCTACGAGCGAGTCGCGCTCGAGCCCGCCAAGGGCGTCTTGCTGCACGGCCCGCCGGGAACCGGCAAGACGCTGCTCGCCAAGGCGGTGGCCAACGAGTCCCGGTCGAACTTCATCTCGGTCAAGGGTCCCGAGCTCTTCGACAAGTACGTCGGCGAATCGGAGAAGGGCGTCCGCGAGGTCTTTAGCAAGGCCCGCGAGAACGCGCCGACGATCGTCTTCTTCGACGAGATCGACGCCATCGCCAGCGAGCGCGGCAGCGGCGTCGGCGACTCCAACGTCGGCGAGCGCGTCGTCTCCCAGCTCCTGACCGAACTCGACGGCCTCGAGGCGCTCGAGGACGTCGTCGTCATCGCGGCCTCGAATCGGCCCGAACTGATCGACGACGCGCTCCTCCGACCGGGTCGACTCGATCGTCACGTCGAGGTCGGCGACCCCGACGAGGACGCCCGCCGCGAGATCTTCGCGATCCATACGCAGGAGCGCCCGCTCGCCGACGACGTCGATCTCGACGATCTCGCGGCCGAGTCGGAGGGCTACACCGGTGCAGACGTCGAGGCCGTCTGCCGCGAGGCCGCGACGATCGCGGTCCGCGAACACGTCCGCGCCGAGGCGACCGGCGAGGAGCGCGACGTCGAGGCGATCGAACTGACCGCGGACCACTTCGACCGAGCGCTCGAGGCGGTCTCACCCGAGCCAGCCGGTGAGTTCGGGGCGACGACGGACGAGTTCGACGACGCGTTCGAGGGTGCCGAAGCGGAGTGAGAATCGGTCGTTCGCCGGTTTGCCATTCGCCGCGGCTCGCGGCGTTTTTCGTGGTGAGCGTTCGCGTCCTGACCGGCGCAGCTGTCGGGGGACGAGAACCGGTCCATCCCGTGGCAGCAAAAGCAATCGACAGGCGAATCCCGTTCGACCGAAAACCGGACTCACGTCGATTGGCAACCGCGAGTTACTGCTGCTCGCCACTTCCGGCTTCGATTCCGGCCCCGGCGTCAGTTCCGGTCTCGGTATCGGTCGCAGTCTCGGCCTCGGCGTCAGTTTCTGCCTCGACATCGCTTTCAGTATCGGACCCGGCCCCGATTTCGGCGTCAGTTCCGGCTCCGTCGTCTTCGCCGAGCCAGTAGCGCTTGGCCAGGATCGCCCCGACGGCGGCGACCCCGGCGATCGGCGCGTACTGCTCGAGGCGCTCGAGCAGGCCGGTCGACGACGTGTCGCTCGATAGCGGCTCGCGCTCGCGGTACGGCCGAATCGGGGCGACGACCTCGTCGACCTGCAGTCGGCGGGTGAAGTCCCGCTGCAGATCGGCCACCTCGCCGCCGGTGATGGCGGCCGAAAACGCGTACTCGCCCGTCGATTCCGGATGGAAATACCCCGTGTAGATACCGTCGTTACCGACCGGATCGGGACCGCCGCGGTCGTCGCGGAGGGAGATCTCCTCGGTCTCGTCGCCGTTGGTCGCGGTCAGAGTGACGTCACCGCCGGTGTAGCGTCGCTCTCCGTTCGTGGCCTTCAACTCGATGCGGAACATCCCCGTCTGCTCGTAGTGGAAATCGCTGATGAACAGGTCGGCGTCGATCGGCGAGTCCGCACTGACCTCGGTCGTCGCCGCCTCGGGCCGAGAGAGCTGTTCGCCGGTCATGGTGAACGACCAGTCGCCGGTTTCGGGCTCCTCGACGGTCCAGATCTCGCTCGTCTCTCCGACGCGGTGAATGACGCCGTCGCCCTCTGAGAGCGGTTCACCGGTGGGCGTCTCGGGCTGTAACGTGATCTTGCTCCCGGGATACGAGAGGGAAAACTGCACCTCGTCGCAGCTGCCGTCGACGGTAGCGCTGCCCGAGGCCGTCTCGCCCTCCGTGAGTTCCGCTCGCTCGGAAGTGATCTGAGAGCGGTTCTGAACGGAGATCGAGAACTGCTGGAACACCTGCCGAATCTCTCCCGGCTCCGGCCTGAACGCGGACTGGCCGCCGGTTTCGTCGGCCAGACGCTCGAGGAGCGTCTCCCCCGCCGCTGACCCCATTCCGATCGTGTAGATCGTCACGCCGAGTGACTTCAGCTCCGGCAGGATCGAATCCGGCGACGGCGGCTCGTTTTGCTCCCCGTCCGAGAGCAAGATTATCGATTTCGGCCCGGTCGTACCCCGAAGCAGATCGAGGGCCTCTCGCAGCCCCGCGCCGATCGACGTCCCCCCGTTCGGAGAGAGACGGTCGATATCGTCTTTCATGGCGCCCCGAGCGTCCTCGTCGAGCGACTCGAGTGAGGAGGCCGTCGTCGCTCGATAGTCGAACTCGACGATTCCGAGTTTGTTGCCGTTCTCGACGAAGTTGACGAGCGATCGGGCGCTTTGCTTGGCCACCGCTATTCTGGAGTCACCCGAAACGGTGTCGCGCCGGTCCATACTTCCCGACGTGTCCAGTACCGCGACGGTGTTGGGAAACTCGGTCTCCGCGGAATCGCCGTCGCCCCCGCTATCGGCGTCCCATCGTCCCGGGCGCGTCTCCCCGACGACGATCCGCTGTCCCGTCGTCTGCATCGACGCCGTATCGACGCCGCCGCTCTCGTACTCGGCGGATTCGATCTGTCCCTCGTGAGAAACGACCGACCCGCCCGCCGGCCGCGGGAACTCGGTCTCGTAGGAATACTCGAGGTCGGCGAGGCCGGTCGTCAGCCGGGGCTGGGTTCGGAGTTGGGTCCCGAGGAACGACGCGCGATCGCCGCTCGAGGTACTCGCCGAGAGCGTGGTTCGCTGGCCGCGATCGACCAGGTCGGTGACGGTGAGATAGACGCCGCTCGCGTCGAACTCGACCGTACTGTCGTCTCTCCCCGCGTATTCGACCGTCCCGGTCACGTCGACGACCGTCCCGGATCGAACGGACTCCGTCGCGGGGACGACGGCCCAGACGTAGGGGACGGATCCGTACCGATCGAAGAAGCGCTGATCCGCGTCCGCGGTTCCCGCGAGGCGCACAAGCTGATACTCGTCGTAGAACGACGAGTCGAGCGAAACGCCGTCGCCGCTCACCCACGCCATCGGTTCGAACAGCGGGCTGAGTATGCGATCTCCCTCCCACTCGAACTCGTCCCACTCGAGATTGGCGGAGACGGTCGTTCGCTCCTCGTCCGAGGTCACCGCGTTGAGGACGACCCCCTGAAACCGAACGTCGGTTCCGACGACCGGGTGATCGGGCGTATCGAACTCGATGAACAACTGCGCGAGGTCGCCGACGGGAATCGCCTCGTCGAACCGGACCTCGTCGGCGTTCTCGATCGTGTCGGTGTTTCCGACGTTGACGGCGCTCCCACCACCGCTCTCGTTATTTCCGTCGCTCTGTGCAGCCGTGCGCCCGGTCGCGAGCGCGCTACCAGTGACCGCCGTCGCCGATACGAATCGGCGTCGGGAAACGCTTCGCCTGTCGCTGTCGTGGTCTCGTGTTGAATCAGTCATCCGTCCCCGTGTTCGTGTCCGTCTCCGCGTCCGATTCGCTCCCTCTCGAGAGGTACCTGTACAGCGCCCCACCACCTCCCAGCGCGCCGAGACCGGCACCGCCGACGAGGGGCAGTAGCCCGCTGTTGTCGCCGTCATCCCGTCCGTCGCCCGATGAGTCCGTCGTACTATCCGTATCGCCCGCTTCGAGGACGGCGACGGTCACCGATTCCGTGCTGGCCACCGAACCGTCCGCTGCGATCTCGAGCGAAAGAGTGTACTCGCCGGCCGTCCGACCGGTTATCGAAACCTCGACCGGACGGTCGCTACCGGCCTGTATTCGTCCGATCGTCTGTGGTTCTTGCTCGACCGTTAGCCCATCTCCCGAACTGCCGGTTACCGTCACGGATGCGGTGGGTTCGTCGCCGACGTTCGCCGCCACCACGTCCAGCGTCGCCGTCTCGCCGACGGACAGTCGGCGCGGCCCCTCGACGTCGATAATCACTGGCTGGGGCGGCAACGTCACCGACTCGACGGTCGATTCGGCGGCGGTTCGCCGCTCGACCGTCGTCGATTCGGCGTCCTCGAGTTCGCCGATGCGTGACCTGAGCGTTGACTCCTCGAAGTCCGCCGGCGCGGAGAGATAGACGGCCGCTTGCAACAAGAACTGCGACCGCCGCAGGTCGAGCGTCGCTGCCGACTCCGCGTACGCCGTCAGCGCCTCCTCGTCGTCCGCGCGACCGCTGGCTGCCAGCGACTGGACGTAGACACGCGAGTTCTCTCGCTCGGTCCCGGTGAACGCCTCTGCGATCTCGTTCAGCGTCTCGGCTGCCGACTCGTGCTCCTCGGCATCGATTCGCGACTCGAACCGCTCGAGTAGCGCGGGTATCTCGTCGCTCATCGGTGGGTTCGTGGTGCTCCCTCGACGATACCGTCGACCGTCTCGTAGTGAACGTTCGCGATATCCTGCATCGTTTTCACGCCGTATCCGGCTCCGAGCAGGTCGTATATCGCCGAGACGATGTCCCCGACGAGCGAGCCGATCGCCCACAGAATCTCGAGAATCGTCTCGACCGCATCACCCTCCGTGAGCGCCGCGTACGCATCCGCGAGATTTTCGAAGAGACCGAACTCGTCGAGCGTGTCCTGAATCGCCTGGAGACCGGCGTGGGCGGTCCGAAGCTCGTCGGTGACTGCCAGTACGCCGTCGTTGACCGCGGTCCGCGCACCGCTTAGTGAGCCGCGGAGTCCCTCTCGACCGAGCCTGTCCGGATCGAGCCGAGCGTACGCGAGTGCGAGCCCGTCGTCGAGTCTATTGTCGTAGTCGTCGTCGATTTCGTCGCCGTCCGTCTCGACGGTATACTCGACCGGTCGCCGCAACGTGTCGGCGACCGTCGATTGAAACGCCGATATTTGCTCGTCGATATACTCCCCGAGTGCGAGCTTCGTGACCTCGCCGCCGGTCTCTTCGGTGAGCGTGTCGACGGCCCCCTTCGCGATCTCCTCGGACGACTCCTTCAGCGCGGTGCTCGCTTCGCCGCTCAGATCCGCGGCGTAGTCCGCGAGTTTCGCGACCGCGTCGTCGAGTTTCCCCACCAGGTCGTCGACGTATCCAGAGAGGTAGGGAAGCTTGTCAGCGATATACGTACCGAGTTTTCCGCCGGCGAAACTCACGGCAATCATCGCGAGGTCGACGAGCAAGGAGAGCACGAGTTCGGCCGTATGGCCAGCGAGATCGTACTCCTCGGTCGACTGTTCGTACGGTTCCGAGCCGAGCGCGCCGATCACGTCCACCGTGAACGTCTCGGCCAGAACCAACCGCTGGGTCGCTCCTTCCGCGGTCTCGAGCGGAAGCCGATCGTTTCTAACCCGATCGTTGAGTCGCGACACCGCCGACGCGACCGTCGTTTCGTGGTCGAGCTCGGTCACGGTCACGTCGTCGACCTCGCGAGCGTGCTCCCGCAGGGCGCTCGTTCGCGCGACCCGGACGTCGAGAGTCTTCGTCGTCTCCGTCGTCGCTCCGGCGTTCGTCCGGAGACGAAGCGTCACGGGTACCTCCCCCACTTGCTCGTAGGCGTGTGTCGCCGACTCGCCGACTTCCTCGAACTCGCCGTCGCCGTCGGTGTCCCACTCGTAAGTCGCGATGGTCCCGTTCGTCGTACTCGAGCCCGCATCCTCGTACCGCGTTTCCAGGCTCGTCTCGGGTGGCGTCGGCGTGACCGAGAAATCAGCGGTCGGTTCCCCGGTGTTCGATGCGCCCGCCAGTTTCACCAGCCGCGCGCTCCCGGTTCCGCTCCGCTCGAGCGCTCCGACCACGAGCGGATCGTCACCGCCGACGACGGCGTTGGCGTAGTCGGTATCGCTCGTCTCGTAGGTTGTCTGCCAGCCGACCCTGCCGTCGGCGAGGAGCTTCACGACCCACGTCGATTGCTGGCCGCGACCGACCGAGGCGGTCGAGCCGACGGCGAGATACCCCTCTCCGTGCCGGACCAGCGACGTGAATCGATCGTCGTCGCGTCCGCCGACCCGCTTTCGCCACGTCTCGGCTCCGGTGGAATCGATCCCGACGATCAGGCCGTCCGTCCCGCCGCTCCCGGCGGACTTCGTCCCGCCGGCGAACACGTAGCCGTCGTCGTGAGCGCGCACGACAGCACGTGCGTAATCGTCCGCGCTCCCGCCGTAGACCTGATTCCACTGCGCGGTCCCCTCGCCGTCGGTTTCGAGCGCCCACGCGTCGCGGCCACCGCTTCCCGCGGAGTCGGTTTCGCCGACGAGCAGATACCCCCCGTCGTCCGTCCGCACGTGGTCGAACACCCAGTCGTCGCCGGAGCCGCCGTAGACCTCGTTCCAGTCGCCGTCTCCGCTTTCGTCGACCCCCATGAGCCAGGCGTCGACGCCGCCGCTACCCGCAGACTTCGTCCCGCCCGCGAACACGTAGCCGCCGGGTTCGGACAACACCGACGAGGCGCGGTCGTCCCCCGTGCCGCCGTAGGGCCGCCCCCATTGTTCGGTGCCGTCGGCCGCGAGCTTCACCAGCCAGGCGTCGAGCTGGCCGTTCCCTCGAGAGGCGGTCTGGCCTGCCAAGAGGTAGCCGCCGTCGGCCGGCGTCGCCGCCGAAATCCAGTCGTGTGCGCCGCCACCGAACGTCTTCTGCCACGTTTCGCGCCCGCTCCCGTCGGTTTTGAGCGCCCACGCGTCACGACCGCCGCCACTCGTCGTCCGGCCGGCGAACAGGTAGCCGTCACCCGAGCCGTCCGCCGCCGATGTCGCGGTCTCGTCGCCGCCTCGATCGAACGTTCGGGACCAGTCGGTACCGAGAGCCTGCGACTGCATCCCCGAGGTGCCTCGAGCGAGTCCCGCCGAGTACGGTAACGCACCGCCGACTATCGTTCCCCCACCTGTCGTTTTGATGAACTGCCGCCGATTCATATTCGAAACTGACAGTCACAGATATATACTACTCGTAATTGATCGTTTCGGCTAGCCCGGGGATGAACCGCGTTTCGGGCGCCGACGCGCTGGCCCCGAATCCTGTGCGTTTCGCGGCCGCGTTCGCGACGGCCTGACGGAACAGAGGGGGCTGTTCGGCCGCTAGCTTTCCGTCCGATTTCACGCGGCTGGCTGGATGAAAGACGAAAGACCCTTACGTTTCACCCGGCTACTGTGAGATGGACTAGGTCGGGCAGTTTGGCCCTGCTCGTTACCCGCGCTATGGTCATTAGCGGGGACCGAACACCGCGGGCGTCCGGTCAGACCGACCGGGGCCTCGGGAGCCAACAGAGAAGCCTCGTCCGTCGGGGACAGCGGTCTACGATGGCCGTCCGCAGGGACGCCCCATCGTGGTTAGTCGGCGACAGCCCATCAGGCGCGGAAGCGAGCAGTGGACCGCCGGACACCTGTCGCTCGACGGGTTGCGGGGTGGAGAAGGCAACCGAGATTCCCCCGGTCGGAACGCCGGGCAATCGGGGTTGTCCGCATTCATACTAGACGAAATTTTGTTCTGCGCGAGCGGCGGCGCTACGCGCCTCGCTCGCTCGACAAAATTTCGATTAAAAGCACTCCTCCTTCCGTTCCGTTCGCCCTGCTCACTTCACATCAGTCGTCGGCCCGCTCGCTCACCCGGTCTCACGGCCTCCGGCCGTTCGACTTCTCGCGGCGCGTAGCGCCGCGCACGGCTTCGCTCGCGGTCGTACCGGGTAGCCGCCTGCCCTTCCCCGGGTCGCGCGGCTCTCACTGTCGTTCGAACCGCGCTCCCGGCCACTGACTGTGTGATTCAACTCGAGTCACGACGCAGTCTTCTCTCCAGACACAGCAACAGAAACACTTACGGTAATTCTTCTAACTGTGTAAACTAATGACGACCCGTCGATTCGCAGCCGTTCTCGGAGTCATTGTCGTGGGCGTTCTCCTCAGTGGCTGCATCGCATTCGACGCTCCCTCGAGCGGTCCCGACGATCCCGACGATCTCGCCGATTCCGACGGTCCCGATCCGGAAGCGGTGTTCGAGGGCGCGTTCGTCCACGCCGACGATCTCGAGGACGTGCAGGGGAATCGGACGACCGAGGTGACCAACGGGTCGGTGACCGTCACCGAACTCGAACGCGTCCAGAAACGGCCGTACGTCGACGAGCGGACCGAGGTGCTCGAGGCGTCGGACTCCGCCGCGATCGGGAACATCTACGTCTCGAACGCGAGGATGAACTGGTTCTACTTCCCCGACTCGGGAGTGGCTCAGTACTTCGAGCCGGACGAGCCGTTCGACGATGACGCGGTCCGATCGGACCGGGCCGAGATGGCCGCGGAGAAGGTCGACAAGTACGATCTCGAGTATCAAGGCACGGAGCAGATCGCGGGCCGGGACGCATACGTTCTGGATGTCGAAGCAAAAAACGAGACCGTCGAAAGAGGAATTTCGGCGATCGTCGGCGACACGAAGTACGTCTACGCTCTCGAGACGAGCGACCCGAAAGACGACCTGCAGGCCGTCGAACAGACGCTGTGGATCGACACGGAGTACGACTATCCGCTCAAAGAGCGAGTCGTGTTCGAGGAGCCAAACGGCGAGCGCATCGTCATGACCGATCAGTTCGAGTCGGTTTCGTTCAACACCGGTCTCGACGACGAGACGTTCACGTTCGAGCCGCCGGAGAACGCGACCGTTCAGGACATCTCGTAGGTCGATCGGCGGGGAACGGACGGAACGATGGAGAGACTTTGCGCCGCTACTCCGCTGGTTGCACGACGCTCTTGCTGTTCTCGAGGTCGAGTCCGCCCTCGAGCGTGCGGACGGGGTAGGGGATGTCGATCCCCTCCTCGTCGAAGCGACGTTTGACCGCGGTGACGTACTCACCGCGGGTTCGAACGAAGTCGGCACGAGACGGGTTCGAGATCCAGATCCGCGACTGGAGGCCGACGTCGGAGTCGCCCAGTTCGGTCAGGCGAACGGAGGGTTCGGGGTCGTCCATGATGTCGGGGTGGCGTCGGGCCTCGTCGACGATGATTTCGGTCGCCCGCTCGATGTCGTCGTCGTAGCCGATACCGAAGACGAACTTCAGCCGGAGTTTGTCGGCCTCGACGGGGTTTTTGAGCACGCCCTCGGTGAGCGCCGAGTTGGGAACCGTGAGCAGTTCGTTGTCGAACGTCCGGACGCGGGTCACGCGGAGACTGATGTCCTCGACGGTGCCCGAGTAGGTGCCGTCATCCCACTCGATCCAGTCGCCGATGCGGAACGGCTTGTCCGTGTAGATGAACACGCCGGCGACGAAGTTCGAGATAACGTTCTGCATCGCCAGCCCGACGGCGAGCGCGCCGGCCGCCGCGATACCGGCCATCGAGACGAGGAAGTTGCCGAAGCCGGCAAAGCCGAAGGCGACGGCGAGCGCGAGGAATCCGATCCCGAACCGGGTGAGCAATAACAGCGGGTTCTGGGCGTGTTCGTCCAGTTCGCGCCTGTCGAGGGCTCGCCTGACTAGCGGGACGAGCACCAACCGACCGACCACCCAGATCACTGCGAGCGCGACGACGAATCGGATCACTCCCTCGGCCATGCCGGCCTGAGCCTGGGTGAGCCACGCGTCCTCGAGCGCCTTGCCGATCAGCCCGAGGTCCGTATCCCCGTTCTGAAGGGGAAGTACGGAACCGCCGCTCATCGATGCAACACTGCGGTGTGCCCGCGCGTGTCGATGAGGTCCGCGTGAACGCGCTCGGCGAGGTCGGCCGCTTTCTCCTCGGTCGAACTACCGGCGCGGGCTGCCCGCAGGAATTTTACTTTCACGAGATCCCTGTCGGTCAGCTGGTCGTCGAGTTCGTCGACGACGGCATCGATGCCGCTCTTGCCGACCCAGACGGTAACGTCGAGGTCGTGTGCGCGGCGCTTGAGTTCCTGTTGGTCCATACCCGTGAAAGGAAGAGGAGCGGTTTCAATCTTCTCGATTCGGCACGGACAGGCAGCGGAGTGTCCGCGTCGTCGCGATTCGACCGTCAGTCGGTCGTGCCAACCAGCGGTCGCGGTTCAGTTCTCATCGGAGACGCAGTCCTCGTACGGATATCTCGCGTGCGCACCGCAGTCGCAGGTGACGACGACGTGACCGTCCCGTAACCTGACGCGAGCGTTAGCTCCCGGCCGGAGATACGCGTCACACCGGTCGCACGTGAACCGGCGAAACGCGAGGGGCAGCGTGAGCCGGTTTCGCTCCGCGACTCGCCGCGCGAGGCGGACGTAGTAGCGAGCTCGGTCGGCGTCGCCGTCCGCTGCCGCCGCTCGAGCGAGGTCGTGAAGCCGCTCGATTCGTTCACCGGCGACGTCCATACTCGACGTTTCGTCGGTCGACCTATTGATGTTGCGCTCCGAAACCGGCGTCAGATCGCGGACAGCTACCCCAGTGTGCCGGTAACTTATCACACGACTACGCGTCCGAGGAGGATCTACTCTCGAGTAGAAAGATTCTTTACGGTGACACGTCTTCAGTCGTAGTACGCAATATTGTTATATATCACATGATAGGAGGTGCTACATAACGCTATGAATTGGAACCCCACCCTCCCCGACGACGGTCTCAGCAGGCGGTCGTTCCTGGCAGCCGGCGCAACGGGGGCTGCAATTACGACGAGCGGCTGTATGAACAGCGTGCGAAGCGTGGTCGGTCAGGCCGGTGATAATCAGCTATCGCTCTCTATTGCGACGGTCCCGGCGGAAGCCGACAAGCAGAGTATCCAGATCGCTCGCCGTCTCGAGAGCAACCTCAAGAAGGCGGGCATGGCGGTCACACTGGACGTCCGCTCGCAATCGGAAATGCTGAAAGCGGTCCTGATCGATCACGACTTCGATATCTACGTCGGTCTCCACCCCGCCGATTACGATCCGGACTTCCTCTACGAAACGCTTCACTCGACGTACGCGAACGAAGCCGGCTGGCAAAACCCCTTCGGACTCACCAATATCGCGTTCGACACGCTACTGGAGCGACAGCGTCGCTCCGAGGGCGATGAGCGGAAGCGAGACGTTCAATCGGTCCTGAAAGCGCTGGCACAGGCGAAACCGTTTGATCCGATCTGTATACCCGACGAGTATCGCCTCGCTAGGGCTGGTCGGTTCGACGGCTGGAACGAAGCCGATCTCACGACCCGCCACGGCTATCTCGGTCTCGAGCCAGCGGACGGCGTCGATCAGCTTCACGCGCTCAGAACCGACGCTCGCGCGACGAGCAACCTCAATCCGCTCTCGGCGACGATGCGCGAGCGAAACACGACTATCGACCTGCTCTTCGATTCGCTGGCGACGGTCAACAACGGCGAGATAGAGCCGTGGCTGGCCACATCCTGGGACTGGACGGAACCGGATGCCAGCGAGCAGGAGTCTGCACTGACTGCGACGGTCACCCTTCACGAAGACTGTCAGTTCCACGACGGCGAGCCACTGACCGCCGAGGACGTCGCCTTTACCTATCGGTTCCTCGAAGACACGTCGCTCGGACGGGCACCCTCGTCGCCGGCACCGCGGTATCAGGGCCACGTCGACGTGATCGACGAGATCTCCGTCGACGATGACGCCGTCGACGGCGAGTACGAGTTGCTGTTCACGTTCAAGGGCAGCCGAGAGGTCGCTGAGCGGGCGTTTACCGTCCCGATCCTGCCGAAACACTACTGGCACGATCTGGTAGACGGACGGGCTGCCGACGGCGAGTTCACCGCACCGCAAGGCCGGTGGATCGCCGTCACGGGGGACCACATCCCGCCGGTCGGAAGCGGCCCGTTCCAGTTCGACAGTCGAACCCAAGACGAGCAACTCCGCCTCACCAGATACGAGGACCACTTTACGCTCCGTGAGGACGTCGATCTCCCCGGACCGACCGTCGACGAGCTCCGATTCGATATCGCCCCCAGCAGCGCGTCAGCGATCAGCCAGGTTGCCGACGGAAATGCGGACGTGACGGCCTCGATGCTCTCCGCATACACGTTGGACGCGCTTCCCGACTCTTCGGACGTTGAACAGTTGAAATCCACCTCGAGAACCTTCTACCATATCGGATTCAACGTCCGCAACGCACCCTTCAGCAACACGCACTTCCGACGCGCGGTTTCGCAATTGATCGACAAGGAAGCGATCGTCGAGGACGTGTTCTACGGACACGCGACTCCCGTTGCAACGCCGGTCACCGACAAGTGGATTCCCGAGAGCCTCGAGTGGAACGGCAAAGACCCCGTTCTGCCGTTCATCGGGTCGGACGGAGAACTCAACGCCGAAGCGGCGAAAGCGACGTTCGAGAGCGCCGGCTTCCGGTACGATGATAACGGTCGGTTGCTTGGGGGCTACTAGGTGCGATGCTCGCCGAGGTGCTGACTCAAGTCGTCGTTGTAATCGCGATTCTGGTGCCGGTGTCGATCATCGTCTTCATCGGCCGTGAGCGCCTCGCTCGAACGCGCTCGGAGTGGCGGACTCGGCTCAAGACGTCTGCTCCCGTGATCGCCGTGTTGATCGTCGTCTTACTGATCAACCGCGTCGCCCGACAGACCGCACCGAAGCTCTCGCGACAGATCGGGATCCGCCTGACGTCGGCGTTTTACAACATCGAAGGGGAGTTTATCCTGATCTTTCAGACGATTCAGACTCCGGAGGTGTCGGCGTACTTCTCGTCGGTCTACGTCTACGGCTACACGTTCTTACTGATCTTCCCGGTTATCGCCTACTTTACCCTCTCCGATACCCGGGTCTTCCGCCGGCTGTTGACGGCTTACGCGCTCAACTACGCGATCGGTCTCGTCCTGTATATCTTCGTGATCGCGTACGGACCCCGGAACCTAATGCCCGCCGACCTCATGGAGCGGATGTTGTACAACACGAACCCGGAGTACCAGTATCTCACCCGCGAGGTCAACGCCAGCACGAACGTCTTCCCGTCGCTTCATACCTCGCTTTCGGCGACCGTCGCGGCGTTCGCGTGGGAAACGCGGTCCGCGTTTCCGAAGTGGCTCCCCATCGCGGTCGTGCTGGCGGCGAGCGTCGCGATTTCGACGATGTACCTCGGAATCCACTGGGGAATCGACGTCACTGCGGGATTGCTGCTCGCCGCCCTTTGTGTCACCCTCTCCCATCGGCTCGTCGGTCGCTGGTCACTCGAGGAGCTAACTGAGAAGTACGGCGACCGGTTCCCTTGGCTGCAGGAGCGACTCCCTTCGAGTCAGGAACAGGAGTGAACGCGGCGAGTACGGTCCGACAGCGCCGACGAGATTCCCACAGCCGATCCACTCCGGTCGAGCGCCGTCAGCGACATCTCATACCCACGGGGAACATAATACTGTTATATCGTGCCGGGTAATGATAAGAGACGACCGAAATGAACGGACGACGAGAGGGCCCGACGCCCGACAGCCGCGACACTGACGGCACATCCATCAGCCGTCGGGCCGCGCTCGCTGCGACCGCCGGTCTGACGGTCTCGACCAGCGGCTGTCTGCAGCGCCTTCGGAATCTCGTAACCCGGGACAACATCGACCAGCTCTCGCTGACGATCACCACCCTCCCCGCCGAAAGCGACAGAGCGTGCGTCAGGATCGCGAACGAACTGGAACAGTCGTTCACGGCCGCCGGAATCGACGTCTCCTTGGACGTCCGTTCGGGCATCGACTTCCACCGGACGGTACTGTACGACCACGATTTCGATATCTGTATCAGTCGCCACCCCGGCGGAACCGATCCCGACTACCTCTACCAGGCGTTGTACTCTCGTTACGCCGAGGAATCGGGCTGGCAAAACCCGTTCGGCTACACCAACCTGGCCGTCGACGACCTCCTCGAGAAGCAACGCAACGCCGAGGGCGATGAGCGACGCGACGCCGTCACGAGCGCACTCGAGGCGATCGCGGTCGAGCAGCCGTTCGTTCCGATCTGCGTTCCCGAAGAACACCGGGCCGTCAGAACGGATCGATTCGCCGGCTGGAGCGAGGACCACCTCGCGACCCGTCGCGGCTATCTCGGTCTCGAGCCGTCGGCGGGCGTCGAAACGCTCCGCGCTACCCACACGGATGCCAGACCGACGGAAAACCTCAATCCGCTCGCGGTCGACTATCGCGGTCGCGGAACGATTACCGAGTTGCTCTACGACTCGCTGGCGACGGACGATCCCACTGGTACCGTCCGCCCGTGGCTCGCAAAATCGTGGGAGTGGGACGGGTCGACGATCGATATCCGACTGCGAGACGGGTGCGAGTTCCACGACGGCACGTCGGTAACCGCCGCCGACGTCGAGTTCACGTACGAGTTTCTCAAAGACATGTCCCTGGCGGACGGAGATATCGACTCTCCAGCCCCCCGGTTTCGCGGCCAGGTCGACTCCGTCGAGACGGTCGACGCCTGGAGCCGCAATCACGTCGAGATTACGGTCGGGACGAATCGAGCGGTCGGCGAACGCGCCCTTCTCGTTCCGATACTCCCCGAACACGTCTGGCGAGACCGGACAGCCGAGGCCAGAGGACCGGGCGCCGTCAGCATCGCTCAGGGGACCACGAAGGCGGTCGTGACGAACAATATGGAACCGATCGGAAGCGGCCCGTTCCGATTCGTGGACCGAACCGAAGGCGAACGACTCACGTTCGAGCGGTTCGATTCCCACTTCACGCTCGGTCGCGGCGTCGATCTGCCGTCACCGACCGTCGACGAGTTCTCGGTCGGAATCGCCCCGAGCAGTAAAACGGCGGTTCAGGCCGTCGAGAACGACGACGCCGACATCACGCTGTCGGCGCTCGAGACGAACGTCGTCGACGGCATCAGCAGATCCGACGGTGCCCAGTTGGTCGAGTCGCCCTCGTGGACGTTCTACTTCCTCGGCTTCAACGCGCGGAACACACCGTTTAGCAACCCGCGGTTCCGGCGCGTCCTCGCGCAGTTGGTCGACAAGGAGTGGCTGGTCGAGGAGGTGTTCCACGGAAACGCGCGACCCGTGGCGACGCCGGTCACCGACGAGTGGGTTCCCGAGAGTCTCGACTGGCACGGGAGCGACCCCGAAACGCCGTTCCTGGGGACCGATGGGGAGGTAAACACCAACGCGGTCCAACTGGCGTTCGAAGACGCTGGCTTCCGATACGACGAGCAGGGCCGACTCCGCGTCAGGCAGTGATCGGCGTCGGGTTCGGGCGGTGCGGGCGCGGCGGGCGCGGTTCTCGCGTGGCTCATCGACCGGAGAAGCGTCGAAAACGAGACGGTGACGTTATCGATCCTCGAGCGCGTCGGCGATGCGCTTGAGTGCGCGCGTCTGATCGCGTAGTTCGTCCCGCATCTGTCGGACTTCACGGACGAGTTCTTCGTTGCTCTCGTCTTGCCCGCCGGCACCGGGACCGCCCGGACCTGCGCCCGGACCGCCCGGGCCGGCACCGGGGCCGCCACCGCCGCCCATCATGCCGCCCATCATCTGGGCGAACGGATTGCCGCCGCCCATACCGCCGGGGCCGCCCGGACCGCCACCGCCGCCGAACGGGCTCTCGGGAGCTTCGCCCTCGCCCTCGCCCTCCTCGGCTCGCTTTTCGCGGATCTCCTCGACTCGCTCGCGGAAGGATTTCTCCTCGCTATTCTCGCCAGCGTCCTCTCCGTCCGGGGAATCGTTTTCGTCCGTCATACCAATCGGTTCTGGAGCGGCGGGGAAAAGGGTTGCCATGTCTTTGATACGCACGACGGACCGAACGTGATAGCTACCCGAACGATCCCAGCGACGATTGCAGATCGCGATTCGACGAGCCCTCCTCGAGGTCGTGCCCTACCAGATCGCGCATGTCCACGGCGTAGGTCGTCCCGCCGTTTGCGAGCACGACTACCCGCCCTTTCACGCCTACCACGGTCCCCGAAGCGATCGTCTCGCGAACCGGGCGGGCCTCGAGGTCGATCCCGTAGTCGAAATCGAACCGCTCGAGGACGTCGAACTCTACCAGCACGTTCGCCCACGCCGCTTCGTCGACCGTTGCGGCTAGCGAAGCGATCTTCGCCGGCGTCCGGACCCGATCGACCAGCCGCTCGGCGATCTCGGCCTCGATCTCGCGGGCGATCCGGCCGTTCGAGACGGTGTGGACGTGGGCCGCGCGGTCGGCTCCCTGCTCGCGCAGCCGAGTCTCGAGTCGCCGGCGTTTGGTGACGCCGACCTTGAACGTGTCGGGGGCGAAGGCCGCGATGTAGACCGCGTGCTCCTCGTAACAGTCCATTTCGTCTTTCAGGCAGGTGCCGGTACAGCGGGCGCAGACCCACGTGCTCGTGTGGTACTCGCAGTAGGGGGCCGACGGCCGATCGCAGGCGACGTGCGCGCCGTCTTCGTCGATCGTCCCGGCGCAGTGGCGCTCCCCGAGTGAGTACGCGAGATCCGCGCCGGCCTCGAGCGGCCGGCGGTCGATCTCCCCGGCGGCGTCGCTCACCAGCAGCGACGAGCCGTTCCCGCTCGAGCGGTAGCCGACCAGTTGCACGGGTTCGCGTTGGAACCGGGCGTAAATAGGCGTAGCGCTCCGCGCCGAAAGCGTTCACTCGGTTCTGGTCGGCAGGGATCGGGTTCCCGCGACTACGACCGCGTACATACCGGTATGGCTGAGAATAAATTCGCCTCGGGTTACAATATTTCAATTTATACAAAATATATAAGATATTGTGCCGGTCCGGGGGAGAATCGCCCGCAGTCATGGCAGGCACGCACTCCAACGGACGAGACGATTCGGCGACGAACAACCGGCGTGGATTTCTCCAGACGATCGGGCTGGCCGCAGCGTCGACCGGCCTCGTCGGGACCGCAGCGGCGGACGCGGGGGCGGACCGGGCGAATGACGGGAGCGGTGACGAAGGCGACGGTCCCCTCATCGAACTCACGCACGGCGTCGCCGCGGGCGACGTTACCGCGACGACGGCGACGGTCTGGGCACGTTCGGAACGCGATGCGACGATACACGTCGCGTACAGTCACGACCGAGCGTTCGACAGCGTCGGCTACGATCGGACGACGGTCGACGGCGGGACCGATTACACCGGCCACGTCCGGCTCGAGGGGCTCGAGTCCGGCACCGAGTATCGCTACCACGTCTGGGCCACGACGACGGAGACGACGTATCGACCGCTGCGCGACCGAGACGACGATGCGGGTGCTCGAGGACGAGGCCGAAGCGGAGGGGACGGCTCGAAGCGAGCCGGTCGAAGCGGACGCGGGCGGCGGGAAAAACCGGGAGGCGGCGGCCGAAACGGTGCGGGGGCGACCGGCGACGCGATTCCCGATGCGGTCGAAAGCGGGACGTTCGTGACGGCACCGGCCCCCGACGACGAGGCGAGCGTCAGCTTCGCATGGAGCGGCGACACGTGGGGCTACGGGGACGACCCGATCGAGCCGCCCTTTCCCGGACTGCTGTCGATCGCCGAGCGAGAGCCGGACTTCTTCCTCTATCACGGCGACACGATCTACGCCGACGCGCAGACGCCGGCCGGGAAGATCACCGAGGACACCCCGATCGACGAGGCGCTCGAGATCTACCGGGACAAGTACAAGGAGATGCGCGATCCGCCAGCAGAGATCGCGGAGCGGACGAATCTGCGGGAGCTGCTCGAGACGACGTCGGTGTACACCGTCTGGGACGATCACGAGGTCATCAACAACTTCGCGGGGCCGATCGAGCCGCTGATGCCCGAGGGACGGCGAGCCTTCCGCGAGTACTGGCCGCTCGACCGAGACGACGACGCCGAACCCGGCGAGTCCAACCGGTTCTACGATTCCTTCCGCTGGGGGAAACACGTCGAACTGTTCGTCATCGACACCCGCCAGTACCGCGACCCGAACGTCGACCTCGACTCGAAGACCCTGCTGGGTCGCGAGCAACTCGAGTGGCTGAAGGGAGCCCTCGCCGACTCCGACGCGACGTGGAAGCTCCTCGCTTCGCCGGCCCCGCTGGGGTATCCGTCGGACTCGTGGGCGACGCCGGCCGATCGAACCGGTTACGAGGCGGAGTTGCTCGAGGTCGTCGAACACGTTCAGACCGAGCCGATATCGAACCTGGTCGTCGTCGCGGGCGACGTTCACAAGTCGGTCGTGGGCGCGTTCGATCCGGACGACGACGGCGAGTTCGAATTCGTCGAGGCCATCGCGGGGCCGCTGGGTGCGCCGGCCGGCGAACCGGACGATCTCTATCCCGCACTCAATCCGACGGAGTTCTTCGCCAAGGGCGAGTACGCCAACTTCGGCACCGTCGACGTCGACGAGTCGGGCGAAACCCTGACGATCGGGATCTACGACGAACGCGGGACCGAGCAGTTCACGAAGACGATTCGCACGGACGATATCGACGCCGAAGCCGATCCGGCGTCGGCAGACCGCATCGAGAGCACGTTCGACGGAGACGCCGACGGCTGGCTCATCTCGCAAAACGGCGGGAGCAATCGTCCCGTTTACCGAGACGGCGGCGGGAATCCCGGCGGCCACGTCAGCGACGAAGAGAACCAGGGGGGCGTCGCCTGGTACTATCAGGCCCCGTTCAAATTCCTGGGCGACCGGGAAGCGTTCTACGGCGGGACCCTCTCCTTCGATCTCCGACAGGCTCCGACCGACCGACAGTTCGACGCCGAACCGGTCGAAGGCGGGGACATCCTGCTCGCGAGCGGCGACGCGAAACTGGTCTACGAGTTCCGCGGAGCTGACAGCAATCCGGGGGAGGAGTGGACGGCGTTCGAAGCGCCGCTCTCGGCCGAGGCCACCTGGATCGATCTGACCAGTCAGGAGCCGATCGCGACCGAGGAGCGCTTCCGCGAGGTCCTCGCGGATCTCGAAACCATTCGGATCCGCGGGGAGTACCGATCGGGCGACGACACGAGCTACCTCGACAACGTCGTCCTCTCGAAGTAGCACGGTTCAGCGCCCGCCATTTTTCGACAGCGAGGGCCGGCCAAGACCTATCCGCGGCGATCCCCAAGATCGGCCATGAGCCTCGAGGGAACGCTCGAGACGGCCGGTGGCGACGCGCGCGACGTCGTGTTGTTCGTGTTCACCGTCACCAACGCCAGCGACGAGACGGTCGAACTCGAGTTTACGGACGCGTGTCCGGCGGAGTTCGTGCTCGCGGCGGACGGAGCGGAAGTCTGGCGGTTCACCGACGGACGGGTGTTCGCGCAGGTGCTCAGCTCGGACACCCTCGCTCCCGGCGAGTCGGCGACCTACGAGGCGGAGTGGTCCGCTCCCGAACCGGGCGAGTACGCCGCACTCGCGGAGCTGCGAGCGACCGGCGAATCCTGCGAGGCACGAACCGACGTTTCGGTGCCGTCGTGACACTCGCCGTTTCGGTACCGTGGTGAGAGCCGTCGTTTCGGTGCCGTGGTGAGAGCCGTCGTTTCGGTGCCGTGGTGAGAGCCGTCGTTTGTGGGGTCGAACCGGTCCAAACGCCGTCATCGGAGCCGGCGACGCGGACCGGCAGCGAAGTCCCTATACCGTTTCCCTCCTAAGCGCCGGCCATGCAAGCGCTGGTCATCGCGGCACACGGATCGCATCTGAATCCGGACGCCTCGGATCCGACCTACGCCCACGCGGACACGATCCGCGAGACGGGCGCGTTCGACGAGGTCCGCGAGGCGTTCTGGAAGGAGGAGCCCCACTTCCGCGAGGTGATCCGCACCCTCGAGTCCGACGAGGTGTTCGTCGTCCCGCTGTTCATCAGCGAGGGCTACTTCACCGAGCAAATCATCCCGCGAGAACTGCGCCTCGAGGAGTGGGATCCCGACAGGTGGGAGTCGGACGGCACCAGCGCATCGCAGGCCACGCTCGAGGCCGAGGACGTCGGAAAGACGATCCACTACTGCGGTCCGGTCGGTACGCACGACGCGATGACGGACGTGATCGTCCAGCGGGCCGAAACCGCGACCGAGAATCCGGACGTGGGGGAGGGCTTTGGTCTCTCGGTCGTCGGCCACGGCACCGATCGCAACGAGAACTCAGCGAAGGCCATCGAGTACCACAGCGACCGAATCGCCGAACGAGACCGCTTCGACGAGGTGAAAGCGTTGTTCATGGACGAGGAGCCGGAGGTCGACGACGTGACGGACTACTTCGAGAGCGACGACATCGTCGTCGTCCCCCTCTTCATCGCCGACGGCTACCACACCCAGGAGGACATCCCCGAGGACATGGGCTTGACCGAGGACTATCGACTCGGCTGGGACGTACCGAGCGAGGTCGACGGCCACCGGATCTGGTACACCGGCGCCGTCGGCACCGAGGACCTGCTGGCCGACGTCCTCCTCGAGCGGGCGGCCGACGCCGGAGCCGACATCGGCGACGCGCGCGAGGCGGTCCGCGAACTCGCCGCGTCGGTCGCCGAAACCGGGGCCGATTCCGGTCCCGAACCGAACGCCGGAGCGGGCGCGGGGGATTAGACGCGTGACGGTGGCGACGGACGACCTCGAGGCGCTGCTCGAACACGCATCGTCGGGCGTGGCGTTCGACGACCTGCGCGTCGGCCGAGCGGCCGATGGATACAGCCTCGAGACGTCGGAAAACGGGTGGGCCGGCCTCGACGAAGCCGAGTTTCGACGCGCCCTCGAATCAAGCGACGAGTACGTCACGAACTGGCGCTACTGGCAGGAGACGGTCGGCGGGGAGGGGACCGCGCGACGCGCCTTCCTCCGGTGGTGCGAACGAGCGCCGCTCGCTGACGCCGAGGACGCCGAGGGTTCGAAAGCCCCGGTCGACGCGCCCCTCGCCGTCCCCGAACGGTACGACGCGCTGCGAGACGGTGTCGACCGCGAGTGGGGTCAGCTGTCCATCACGTCCCGTTTCGTCGATATCGACGACCCCGACGGCGAGCGCGTCTACGACCTGTGGCACGTCGACGACGCCGACAGCGATCTCGCCGACCTCGAGATCTACGACGAGCCACGAGACGCGCGGGAGATAGCGACGCACGACGATGACGGCCGCTATCGGCCGCTGAAGACCGCACCGACGCTCCCCGCCGGCTGGGCCTTCACCGGTCTCTCGGGCGACGAGCTCGTCGACGCGGTCGGGTTCTTCTATCCGGCGACGATCGCCAACTGGCACCGGGAACGGCAGGGGGCCCTCGACGTCGACCACTGGCTCGAGACCGCCGAGCGACAGACCGGGATCTACGACGTGATCGACGAACTCCCCCGCGAGGCCGTCGAGTGGATGACAGAGGCCTGCTGCGTCGATTCCCAGTGTCTCCGTCGGCGGGAATGGGAGTACGAGGACGGCGACGAACTGGACGCCGACGGCGGCGACGGCCCGTTCCCCTGTCGCGAGCCCTGCTCGCTCGTGATCGCCGCCGCTCGCAAGTGGGCCGTCCTCGAGTCCGAGGAGGAACGCACCTACGAACTCGAGTTGACGACCAGCGAACGCAACCAGCTCGAGGAACTGATCGACGCCGTCGCTGAGGGGCGAGTCGACGAGATCCGCGAGGCCGACGTCAACGACGGTGCGAACCGCTACCGGGCGCGATACCTCCGGGCCAAGCGATTCGGCGAGGACGGACTCGAGGCGACGTCGGTCGACGAGTGAATCGGACGTCGAGCCGTCCCTCGTATGCCGGGTCGCGGCTCGGACTCGAGGCCGCGGCCCAGCGTCCCTCGTATTTCGAGCCGTCGGCTGAACTCGTACTGATACCTCGCACCGCCGAGCCGCTCCGTTCTACTGAACCAACAGGAACAGCGCGACGGCAAACCCGACGACGACGATCGCGAGCCCCGCTGTGACGACCGAACTGCCGATCGACGCCGCCGTCAGCGCGGCGATCCCGACCGCGACGACCCCGAGCGCCAGCACCGCCAGCGTTCCCGGCTCGAGCCCGGCGATATCGGTGACCCGGTCGACCGCGCGCTCGAGCGTCGTCGGCTCGGGCTCCGAGCGGGCGGGTTCGGCGAGGGACTCGTCGACGTCGACGTCCGGCGGTCCGGGGACGACGGTGACGGCGATCGAGATCGACTCGGAGCCGTAGCCCGTCAGTACTTCGAGGTGGCCGTCCACGGGGCGATCGACCGCGTCGGCGTTGACGGCGATCGGAACGGTCGTGACGCCGTCCGGTTCGACGAAGTGGTTCGTTTCCTCGAGCGATGCGATCCGTTCGAGGTCACCCGCGAGGCGACAGTGGACGTGCGCGGGAGACTCGTGACCCGACAGCGAGAGGAGAAACGAGCCGTCGGTCTCGAGCGAGGTGCTCGACGGCTCGAGCGCCTCGGCGGACCCGCGGTTGACGTGGACGGTGACCGCTGGTGGTGACACGGTAAATCTGTCCGGTCAGGCCGGCGTTTCCTCGCGCATGTCCGGCGGCAGCAGGTTCGGAATGCCGTCTTCGATGGGGTACTCCTCGCCGCACTCGGAACAGACGAGGGAGCCGGCGATGACTTCCTCGTCGTCGTACTCGGCGTCTTCGAGCTCCAGGTCGTGTTTATCGAGCGGACAGCAGAGAATGTCCAGCAACGACTCCTTCATACTACGTAGGCTCGTCGCATCCAGCAAAAGGTTTCGGGAACGTCGCTCGCGAGCGGCCGATCGATCGGGCGGTGGCGGGTGTAGTGGCAAATCGAGCGTTTTGCTCGCAGCGCGAGCGTGGAACCGACGGTACGATAGCGGCCACTGAACGTCACTGCACACCAGACCGCATAACGGCGATGCGATCGGTGTGGAAATCGTTTCAGTGGCTACCGTCGAAGAAACCGGCCGTCGCGCTACTCGTACGGGTTCTCGACGACGATGGTCTCCTCGCGGCCGGGACCGACGCCGACGGCGTAGACCGGCGTGTCGAGTTCGTCGGCGATGTACTCGAGGTAGGTTCGCGCGTTCTCGGGGATGGCCTCGTAGCCCTCGGCGGCGACCGCGGCCCAGTCGACTTCGGGCCAGCCGTCGAACGATTCGAACGTGGCCTCACAGCGCCCCCACTGCTCGGTCGTCGAGGGCATGGTGAAGGTTTCCTCGCCGGTGTCGAACTCGTAGCTGTGGCCGACCTTCACTTCGTCCAGTCCGGCGAGCACGTCGATGTGGTTGACCGCGAGCCCGGTAAAGCCGTTCGTCCGGGCCGCGTGGCGAAGCATCGGCATGTCGAGCCAGCCGACGCGGCGCGGGCGGCCGGTGACGGTGCCGTACTCCCCACCTTCGTCGCGGATGTAGGTCGCGAGTTCCTCGTCGTCGTCGCTGGCGGGTCGGTCGGAATCGTATCCGGGCGTCTGATCCTCGACGCCGCCGAGTTCGGTCGGCAGCGGGCCGGTCCCGACTCGAGAGAGGTAGGCCTTGACGATGCCGATGACCTCGCCGTCGCCGACGACGGTCGGGCCCAGGCCGGTTCCGACGGTCGCGCCGCCCGCGGTCGGGTTCGAGGAGGTGACGTAGGGGTAGACCCCGTGGTCGATATCGAGGGAGGTTCCCTGCGCGCCCTCGAGCATGACGTTCTCGCCGGCGTCGATCCGCTCTTGCAGGAAGGTGCCGCAGTCGACGGTCATGTTCTCGTCGGCGAGGCGCTCGCCGTACTCGCGGTAGGTTTCGTAGAGGTGGTCGATGTCGAACTCCTCGCCGGTCTCCTTGTCGAAGACCTCCTCCGCGAGGGCTTTCTTCTGGGGGACGACGTACTCGAGGCGCTCGCGGAGCACGTCGGGGTCGAGCAGGTCGCCGACGCGGACGCCGCGGCGGCCGGCCTTGTCCTCGTAGGTCGGGCCGATACCGCGTTTGGTCGTCCCGGCGGCGAGGTCCTCCTTCTCCGCTTCCTCGATGCCGTCGAGCGCGCGGTGATACGGGAGGATGACGTGGGCGCGCTCGGCGACCCGGACGTCGGGCTCGAGGCCGCGCTCTCGCAGCGTGTCGATCTCGTCGAACAGCGTCTCGGGGTTGACGACGCAGCCGTTGCCGAGGACGCCGATCTTCCCGCGGACGGCCCCCGACGGCACGAGCGACAGTTTATACTTCGTTCCGTCGTGAACGACGGTGTGGCCAGCGTTGTCGCCGCCCTGATACCGGGCGACGACGTCGGCGGCGTCGCCGTAGAGGTCGACGACTCCACCTTTGCCTTCGTCGCCGAGTTGCGACCCGACGATAGTGACGGTCATAACAGCGGCGGGTTCTTGCCGGGCCGATAAACAGATTACGGTATGCGGGTGGCTCTAGCGAGGGCCGCGAATCCGTCACTCGTGCGACGGCGTCCGCACAAACGCGCTTCCCTGTCGGTTTCGGGGCTGTGACTCGAGGCCCGATCGGAAGCGACTGATTCGGGAGACTCGCTCGCGAGTCCCTCCGACCCCGACCGTCGTGTGTCGTAGTCGCTGAACGTCGCTGCGTACCTGATCGCACGACGGGATGAGACCAGCGTGAAAATCGCTTCAGTGACCGGGAGAGTTCATTGACGTCACCGGAAGCGTTAACTACTCACAGGAACGAACACCTAGTTGAGAGTGGACGTTCCAGTTCTCGAGGGGAACTTTTAAAAGGTCCAAAGACAAGTTAACAAATGCCATGATAGACCGACTTGAGAAGGAAGTCGATATGTTGGAACGTCATCTGCAGGTCCTGAAGATGGTTATCGAGAACGAACCGATCGGGATCGTCAAGATGTCGAACGAGACGGGATACCCCCACCACAAGGTCCGCTACTCGCTTCGAGTCCTCGAGGAGGAGAACCTCATCGAGCCCTCCAGTCAGGGAGCGATCAAGACCGAGCGCACCGTCGAATTCGTCGACGAACTCGACGGCAAACTCGACGAAATCGTCGAGAAGCTCGACGGCATGAAGATCGAAGACGTCGCGGAGATCGAAGGCTAGTCTCGCGTCCGATTCGGACGCCGTCGCCCGACCCCGCAGTCACCAGGCGGTGCGTCGCCGACGAACGACGCCTCTTCCCGCCGTTTTTTGCCGGATAGCGGCTATAATAACTCACATGTCCGCCTCAGAGCGTCGCTGCCCTCGGAGAGCGACCGCGTGCCGATTTGGCGGTCGGAAGAGACGCGAATCGTCTGCACTTCTCTCACACTCGACGATCGGTGGCGGACACTGCCGGGACGAGAAAATGCTGACCAACAGGCACCAACGGTGACGGAAAACGGAACGTGGATTCGATAGCGACGGCTTAGAGCTCGGGGACGTTCATATGGAACCCTTCGGAACGGGATTCGACCAGGCAGAGGTGGTAGCCGTCCTTCCGCGAGAGGTTGACGTAACTCAGTTTCGAGCCCCGGCTAAGGAAGCCGCCGCTCGTTGCCTGCTCGGCCACCTCGAGCGCGCCGGGTTCGAAGTAACTCGAGGTGACGGCGATCGCGGCCGCCAGGTCCGGATAGTTCGCCTTCACCGCGGACGCGGCTTCCTCGAGTTCGCCGAGGAGTTCCTCGGTCGCGGGCTCGCGCGAGTCGTTGAGCGTGACCAGCACGAGCGGATTCCCCATTTTGTCGTAGGCGACGATGTCGAAGGTGACCTGATCGGGAACGTCCTCGGTCTCGTCGTCGGCGAGCGAGATGGTCGCGCCGAGTTCGGCCCGATCGATCCGCGGAATCGCGTCGTACAAGTCGCCCAGCCCGTCCGCGTTACCGGTGTCGCGGATCTCGTAGAGCAGCATCTCGGTGAGCCAGTCGACGAACCGGTACTCCATCGTCGACTCGAGGAACTCCTCGTAGGGCGTTCCGTCGATGGCTGCGTCGCTCGAATCGAACCCGGTGTGGTGCTCCAATCGCAGATTCGACGCGACCTCGCTGCGATCCGCGTTGCCGTCGTGGGCCGTCTCGAGGGTCGGCTGACTCTTCGACCCGTACCGAACGAAGAGGTTCGTCCCCGAGAGCGCCTGCTGGGGCGAAAGCTGGGTGCTCGCGCTCGCTCCGGGTTCCGTCTCGCCGACCTCGCGCTGGCGGGCGCGTTGCAGGTCCGTCTCGAGTTCCTCGATCCGCGTCTGGAGCCGCTCGACGGTCCCGGCGAGATCTTCGTTTTTCGACTGCAGCCGGTCGCGTTCGGCCTCGAGTTCGTCGGCTTTCGCGACGAGCGCGTCGCGGTGCTCCTGTAACGTCTCGATCTTTTCGGTGAGGGCCTCGACCCGTTCGTCGGTCGAGTCGGTCGCGTCGGCGGCTTCTTCCGGTGAACGCTCCGATTCAGGGTCCCGGGATCGTCCCGCTTGCGACCCGGCGGCCGACGCCGTCGACGTCTCGGCCGCCGCCGAGTTCTGCGAGTCCGCTCGAGCGTCGTTCGACGAGGCGGTAGCCGTACTCTCGTCGGCCCGGTTCGGCGACTGCTCCGAGGCGGATCGGTCCGGCGACGACCGATCCGAGTTCCCCTCGCGTCCGCCCGCGCTGGAGTCGGAGATCGCCTCGCTGTTCTCCGGATCGATCGAGGGAATGCGTCGCGTTTCGCGCCATTCCTCCTCCCGTTCGAACTGCTCCTCGAGGGCGTCCTCTTCGCTCGCCGCCTCAGCCTCGGTGGCGGGTTCGTCGTCGGACGATCCGATTGCCGCCGTCTCGCCGTTCTCGTTCGCCCCGCCGTCCTCGTCCGCGTCGTCCGCGTCGTCCTCGTCGTCCTCGTCGACCCAGGAAATATCGTTCTGATCGAGTTCCTCAGCCGCCGCCTCGACCTCCGCGAGGTCGGGACTCGAAGCGGACCCCTCGCCCGTCGTCGGTCGTGGCTCATCGGTCTCGATGTCGTCGGTGGCGGCGGAATCCACGGTTTCGGTCGGTTCTGCGACCGTCTCGGTGGACGTCGCGGTCGCCTCCGTGGTCGTCGACGGCTCGCTCTCAGTGCCGCCCTCGTCCGTCGGATCGGGCGTGGTGCCCTCGCCGGGCGACGCCCCGTCGACTCCCGACTCCGCCGGTGTCGACTCCGCCGGTGTCGACTCCGACTCTGACTCAGGTTTGGAGCCGGTCGATCCGGTGTCGGGATCCGCGTACTCTGTCGACTCGGTCTCCGCGCCCGTGTCCTGCGTTGATGGGGTGCGTTCGTTGTCCGCGGCGGTCTCGTCCGGATCAGAGTCGGGATCGAGATCGACGGACAACCCCGAGTCGGTAATGCCCGTAGCGGCCGACTCCGGCTCCGCTTCGCTTTCGTCGGTCGACGTGATACCAGTCGCGTCCCCCGTCAGGTCGATCTCCGAGGACAGCGTCGGCTCGTCGTCGTCGGCCTCTTCGATCGCGTCGCTCCCGGCCGCGTCGTCGGTGGCGACTGGGTCGGTGTCCGAGACGTCGATCGGGTCGATCGACGGGGTCGTTGCGTCAGTAGATGAGTCAGCGGTCGGATCGGACGCCGAACCGGGATCCGGAGATGGATCGGGAGCGCTTGCATCGACGGCAGGATCGACTGTCTCGGCGTCCGTCGTCGGATCCGCCTCCGACCTCGAGTCGGGGTCGGCATCGGCCGTCCCCGGAACGTCGACGACATCGATCTCGACGTCGGTGACCTCGTAGATACCGACCTCGTCGGCCGCTCGCTCGAAGGCATCGTCACCGGTGTGCAGCCGTTCGGCGTTGCCGATGTAGGCCGCGGCCATGCGGCGACCGCCGTAGTAGACGGCGTAGTAGTCGCCGCTGAGTACGTTTTCGCTCAGTTCGATGTAGCCGGTGAACGACCCGCTTTGCAGCGTGCCATCGACCTCGCGAAGCGGCGTCTCGTTCGTGTAGTATTTCGCCCGCGGCTCGCCGCCCTGTTCTTCCATCGTACAGAGTAAGGGGAGCGACGGGTGGGGGGCCTCGTACCGCGTTCCCGAGGCGGTCTCGAAGTCCTCGATGTCGCCGTCGATGACGCCGACGATGCGGCCGTTGAGCATAAAGAGCCACGTGCCCGCCGCCGATACGGCACCCGAGAAATCACCAGCAGCGAGATCGGAGAGACCGTCGAAACCGCCGTTGAATGGGCGGGAGTCCCACTCCTCGACGCGCTCTTGCGTGCGCGAGTCCATACGTCAACAAGCGGGAACCACACCAAATACGTTTCGCCTGTCGTGACTACTGAAACGATCGTCCGCCGAACCGTACTCCGTCGCCGATCAGGTATTCACCGACTTGCGGCAACTGCGATAGAAATCGCCTATATCTTCGATTCCGCGTCCTCGGCGAGTTCCTTCATCCGCTTGCCGATCCGACCGGCGCTCGAGAACTCGTCCTCGGTCATCGCGCTCGCGAGCGCGTTGCCGAGGACGAAGACCGCGTGTTTGTGTTCGCTCTTCGACTTGTGGACGTGCGAGGGATCAACGTCGAGCTGGCGGTAGGGATCGAACAGCGTTTCGTCGACCTCCTCGCGCTCGGAGAAGTACTCCATGATGACGACGAGTTCTTCGTGGAGCTCGAGGAGTTCGTCTTTGTGCATATCCGCGTATAGGGACGGTTTCGATTTAAGCGTTGTGTGGCCGAACGTCGCAACGGCGGGCGCGAGCGGTCAGCGACTCGGTCCGTCCGTTTCCCGGTCGGTTCGGTGGACAACGACGACCGCGAGCAGGAGTACCCAGCCGCCGAAGGCGACGGCAGCGACGAATTCGGGGACGGCGAACCACGTGCCGATATCGATCGCACCGCCGAGGGACGCCAGCCAGCCCAGCCACACGACCGGGTGAACGATTCCGAGCCAGAACGAGGCGACTGCGAGACGGCCATCACCGGCCAGCGCCGCTCCTGACCCGTAGACCCAGCTCGCGAACGGTGCCACGCCGAACACGGTCAGGGCCGCGAGCCCGTGTTTGCTCGTCTCAAGGTAAAGGCTCGTATGTTCGAGGAAGAAGATTCCGACGCCGATCATCCCGACGACGGCGACCGCGAGTAGCGCGACGCCGACGCGCTCGACGGCGTTGCGGCTCGCGATCCAGAGCCGCCACCCGAACGGGAGGCCGATCAGCCCACCCAGAATCAGCCCGCCGTTGAACAGCAGGAACGTCGGGGCCCCGTACCGGCCCATATCGGAGAGCGCCCGGTCTTGCCACGTGAACGTCTCCGGCGGGGCGAGGATCGTCGCGAGGAAAATGGCCCCCACCGAGACGATGGGCCCGACGATCCCGCAGTACGTCGCGATCCGTCGCCTGTCAACCATAGAACTGGGTCATCGGCGCGTGTCTATCAAACTGACCGTTTGGATCGTCGATGAACGTGAGAGGGTTAAGGGTCGGCGCGTCAACTCATCATCCGTCGACCGGTGGCGTTTGCCGGCAACCGTTCTCCGTCGGGACGCGGGAATCGAGCGAAATGACCGGGCCGATCCGACCGACGGGATCGAATTCAGAATCGGGCTAGAGTTCGACGCCGCTGGGGATCAGACTGTGTTGCCGGAGCAGGCTCCCCTCGTCGTCGTAGACGAGAAACGTTCGTTTATCGTAGTCGACGAACGAGTCACCGTCGAGCGTGATCTCGACCGCGTACCGGCCGTCGTCGTCGGCGGTATCGCCGTACCCGCGCGCGGCCTGAATGAATCGGAGGACGTCGTCGGCGTCCTCGTTGAGTTCGAGGATGAACTCGCCGGTGATGCGATTGGTGACGCTCACTACCCCCGCAGTGTCGTCCCCCAGCGGCCCCTGTAATCGGAGGGCAACGTCCGTTTCGCTCGCCTCGAGAACGTCGCCGCCGGGACCGGTCAGGCGCTCGCGAAGCATCGTCGCCGGGCCGGTGAAATCGATCGATACCACGGGCTTCTTCGGTTCGCCGTCGGTCTCGACCCAGTCGATATGAGTGACATCTAACGTGAAGTGCTCGCGCCTCATTCCGTACCCGATGCTTCGGACTCCCGCGGTATGAACGTAACGCACGACAAATTATATTAGCCACCGAATTGGCCGTCCGATCCACCGATAACGGCCACGCCGATCCGCCACGCTGGCTGAGAGCGGACGGCCGACGCGCCGATCGGCCGTCTCCTTTATAATAGTCGCGTCCGGACGTGTCACGAAACCCGCGATCGATGGACTCCTCAGACCACAGCGGTTCGGGCGAAGCGAGAAACGGCGACGAGAGCGACGCCGACGCCCGTCCGTCCGACGGCTCCGCGACTCCCGGCACCGGCGGTTCGGATACGGCGGCGGAGACCGAGTCGACGATCGACGCCGCTCGACGCGCGCTCAGACGGGTCGTCGAGACCCTCCGGGGGTCGACCGTCGACGTCGGAGCCTACGAGCCGGGTAGCCACGGTCCGCTGGTTACGTTCGACGACCCTCAGGGGCTCGAAGAGGTCGACCGCTACTGGGTCGACGCGCCGTTTTCGTTCGTCTCGATCGGCTACGACCACGACGCCAGCCAACACCGGTACCGGACCGTCGAACCGACGCTCCGCGACGAGGAGGCGGTCCTGCTCGAGACGCTGCTCGAGGACGTCCGCGATCCGCTGTTGTACCGCGAGAACGAGGGGGAGGACGTCGAATCGCTGCTCCGGGAGACGGTTCGGGAGTTCCTGGAGCGCTACGGGGCCGAGATCGACGCGGCGACGTTCTACCGACTGTTTTACTACATCCACCGGGACTTCCGGGGGTACGGCCCGCTCGACCCGATCATGCACGACCCGCACGTCGAGGACGTCTCCTGTGACGGCTACGAGTTGCCGCTTTTCGTCTATCACGACGAGTACACCGACGTCGCGACGAACGTCTCCTTCGAGAAGCCCGCGCTCGATCGGTTCGTCGTCCGACTGGCCCAACACTCCGGCCGACACATCTCCATCGGCGACCCGATGGTCGAAACGACCCTCCCCGACGGCTCCCGGGCCGAACTCGCCCTGGGCGAGGAGGTGACGCCGCGTGGCTCGGCCTTTACGATCCGGAAGTACGCCGACGAGCCGTTCACGCCGATCGACCTGCTCGAGTACGGCACGTTCGACGTCGAACAGTTGGCCTACCTCTGGCTCGCGATCGAGCACAACAAGAGCCTGCTCTTCGCGGGCGGCACCGCGTCGGGGAAGACGACCAGCATGAACGCCATCTCGATGTTCATCCCGCCCCGATCGAAGGTGGTGACGATCGAGGACACCCGCGAACTCCAGTTGTCTCACGACAACTGGCTCTCCTCGATCACGCGCGAGCGAGTGCACGAGGGAACCGACGTGACGATGTACGACCTGTTGCGATCCGCGCTCAGGCACCGCCCCGAGTACATCGTCGTCGGCGAGGTCCGCGGCGAGGAAGCGATGACGCTCTTTCAGGCGATGAACACCGGACACACGACGTACTCGACGATGCACGCCGATTCGGTGCAGACGGCCATCAACCGGCTCGAGAACGAGCCGATCAACGTTCCCCGGTCGATGGTCCAGAGCCTCGACGTGCTCGCGGTGCAGACGCTGACGCGCACGGGCGATCAGCGCGTGCGCCGGAACAAGGTCCTCGCGGAGATCGAAGGCGTCGACCAGCGGACCGGCGAACTCGATTACTCGACGGCCTACACCTGGAACGGCGAGACCGACAGCTTCCGAAGCGCCGGCAGCAAGCTCCTCTCGGAGATACGGGACGAACGCGGCTGGAGCCAACAGGAACTCCTGACCGAACTCGCGAACCGGAAGCGGTTCCTCGAGTACCTACAGGCTAACGGTATCGCCGACTACCGGCGCTTTACCGCGCTCGTCAACGAGTACTACAGCGACCCGGATCGGATCCTCGAGACGATCGCGGACGATGTGGACGATACTGCGGACGGCGTGGACGTTGCTGTGGACGGCGCGGACGTTGCTACGGGAAACGTAGGCGATGTGACGGACGAGGCCGCTGATGCTCCGACCGGTGACGACGATCGCGCACCCGCCCGCCCCGACGCGGGACGCGTCGACGGATCGACGCGAACTGAGACTGACGACGCTCGAGACGGATGAGACTCGTCACCGTCGGTCCGCTGGCGTTCGCGGTCTTGCTCTGTGCGCTGGTCGTGATCGCCAGATACGCCGATCGCGTCGATCGAGCCCTGAGTCGGATTGCGATCCGGCTCTTCGGGAGCAGCGTCGATGCGGTCCGCGGCGAGCGCCCGGACAGGCAGGCGGCGTTACGGGCCGCACGGGTGCCGACGACCGGCCGCGATTACGGGTCGAAGACGCTCCTGTACGCCGCCATCGCCGCCGTCGCCGGCTCGGTTCTCGGAGTGTATGCGATCTGGGGCCTTCTCGTTCTCCTCTCGATCGATTCCGACACGATGCGGGCGGCGCTCCCGGATCCGCTCGGCTTCCTCGCGGCCCTGGGCGGGCTCCCGTCCCTGTCGCTGGTCGAACTCGTCGTCCTCTTCTGTGGCTCCGCGCTCACGTTCGGGGCAGTGGCCGGCTACGGCGCGTACTGGTTCCGGTGGTGGTATCCGGGGTACGTCGCCGACGCCCGCGCCCGGCGGATCGAGGCGGGGTTACCCGCGCTGGTCGCGTTTATCTACGCGCTCTCGCGGAGCGGCATGGCGTTCCCGGCGGTCGTCCGCGTGGTCGCCGATCAGCAGGATACCTACGGCGAGGCCGCCGCGGAGTTTTCGGTCGCGCTCCGGAGCATGGACACGTTCGGCACGGACGTCATCACCGCCCTCCAGACGATGGGGCGGCGCTCGCCCAGCCCGCAGTTCCGCGAGTTCACCGAGAACCTCGTCAGCGTCCTCCAGAGCGGACAGGGACTCTCGCCGTTCCTCGAACGCCAGTATCAGGACTTCCGCGAGGACGCCGAATCCCAGCAGGAGAGCGCCCTCGATCTGCTCGGGACGCTGGCCGAAGCCTACGTCACGGTGCTGGTCGCGGGGCCGCTCTTTCTGATCACCATTCTCGTCGTCATGGGGATCGCCGGCGACGACACGTTCGGACAGTTGCGGCTGTTCGTCTACCTCGTCTTGCCCCTGGCTAACGTCGGATTCATGGTGTATCTGAGCACGGTGACCGACAAGCTCGATCCCAGCAGCGGGGTCGCCGAGGAGTCGCCCGCCGTCGACGCGCCGTCCGTCGGCGCGGATTCCGCCGGCGTCGAGCGACGGGCAGACGGCGGGCGCGGAACGGCGGAGGACGCCGCCACTGGCCCAGCCTCGACTCCGCACCCGAACGTCGAACGGGTGCGGTACTACCGCCTGCTGGCCGGGATCCGCGATCGGTTCGGACACCCGATTCGGACGCTCGTCGAGCGGCCGACGCTCACGCTCGCGATCACCGTCCCGATCGTGCTCGTGGCGCTGGCCGGCCGGCTTCCGACGGCGCTCGAGGGCGGGTTCGACGCGACTGCGGTCGACGACACCGTCGCCATCGGGGCCTTCGGGGTCCTGACCGTCTTCGCGGTCGCCTACGAACTTCACTGTCGCCGGCTCGCGGCGATCGAAGGCGCGGTCCCTGACCTGCTCGATCGACTCGCCAGCGTAAACGAGGCCGGCCTGTCGATCGTCGCGTCGATCGGCCGAGTTCGGGGGTCAGCTCTCGGTCCGCTCGGTCCCGAACTCGACCGGATCTGGAACGACATCCAGTGGGGTGCCGATCTGCAGACGGCGCTCGTCCGATTCGAGGGGCGCGTCGGCACCCGCTCGATCTCCCGGGTCGTCACCCTGCTCACCGAGTCAATGAAGGCCAGCGGCAACCTCGAGACTACACTCCGAATCGCCGCGCGACAGGCCGCGGCCGACCGCCGCCTCGAGCGCGAGCGCAAGCAGGCGATGGTCGAGTACATGGTGGTCGTCTACGTTTCGTTTCTGGTCTTCCTGTTCATCATCGCCGTGCTCGCCGGCTATCTGATCCCGAACCTTCCGACCGGGGGTACGGAGCTGCCCGCCGCGTCCGGGTCCGGAATCAGCGGCCTGGGCGGGTTCTCCCAGGTCAGTGCCGACGCCTACGCCACGCTGTTCTACCACGCGACGCTCGTCCAGGGGACGTTCTCCGGGCTGATCGCCGGCCAGTTGAGCACCGGGGATGTCGGAGCGGGGACGAAACACGCCGCCGCCATGATCGGGCTCTCCGTGCTGGTCTTCGCCATTTTGCTCTGATCGACGGCCCCGTGGCAGCCGCGGCGGCCTCCCCAGCCGCCCGACGACCCTTGCGATGTAGAAACGCTTTAGTCCCCGACGACGGAAGCGGTAGTGGGAAGCGCACGGCCGCAAATCCGACTGCGTCACCCCCTCTTTCGGGTGGCTTGGGATTGCGGAAGTGCACGGCGAGAGCCACGGACTGTCGGACAGCGCGACTCCCGACGCGGGAGCAGTAACTGTCGCTCGACAGACGACACTCGCGGTCAGTGCGATTCCTATCCTCAACCAATGGCACGAATGCACACCCGCCGTCGCGGCTCGTCCGGTTCGGACAAGCCGTCGGCAGACGAACCGCCGGAGTGGAGCGACGTCGACTCGGACGATATCGAATCCCGAGTCGTCGAACTGGCAGAACAGGGCCACGATCCCAGTCAGATCGGGATGAAGCTGCGTGACGAAGGCGTCACCGGCACGCCCGTCCCGGACGTCAAGCTGGCGACCGGGAAGAAGATCACCGAGATCCTCGAGGAAAACGACGCGGAAGCGGCGTTCCCCGAGGACCTCCGGAACCTCATGGAACGCGCCGTTCGACTGCGCGAGCACGTCCGCGAGAACCAGCAGGACTACCAGAACAAGCGCGCCCTGCAGAACACCGAAGCGAAGGTTCGCCGCCTGGTCAAGTACTACCGCGGCGACGAAATCGCGGCCGACTTCCAGTACTCCTACGAGGTCGCGACCGAGCTGCTCGAGCTCGAGGACGAATAACCCGCATGTCCACCGAGGGTCGATCCGCCGAGCCGGCGTCCGCCACGAGCGCCCTCGAGAGCGCCGGCTTCGTGCGCCTCGTCGCCCGGGCCGACGGCGACGCACTCGCTGCGAGCGGCCTCCTCGCGAGCGCCCTCGCCGAGCGCGAAACGCCGTACCAGGTGACCGTCGGCCGAACGATCGCGGAGCGATCCGAGCGCGTCCCGGCCTCGAGCGGCGAGGGCGACGCCACGATCCTCGTCGGCGCCGCCGACGCGGCCGACACGGACGATTTCGTCCGGCTCGCGGCCGAGAATCGACCGGCGACGCTGGAAGCCGTTGATCTCGTCCGCGAGATGGGTGCGACGCCGGATCCGGTGCTCGCACTCGCCGGCGTCGTCGCCGGCGGGAGCGACCCCGGTGCCGGCGAGAGCGAGTGGCTCCTCGAGACCGCGAGCGAACGCGGCCTCGTCGAGCGGCGACCGGGCGTCGCGGTACCGACCGCCGATCCGGTCGACGGGCTCGCGCACTCGACGCGCCTCCGCGCGCCGTGGTCGGGCGATCTCGACGCGACGCGCGAGGCGATCGCGGCCGCCGTCGACGGCGACCCCGCCGACCTCGATGCGGACGACCACCGGGCGATCGGCTCGCTGGTCGCACTCGACGTCGTCGGTGCCGACGGGGCGGCCGACGCCGCGGCGGCGTCAATCGGACGCGCGCTCCAGCCGTACGCCACGTCCGAGGCCCCCTTCGCGACGCTCGGCGGCTTCGCCGACGTGCTCGAGGCCCTGGCCCGAACCCAACCGGGGACGGGAACGGCGCTCGCGATGGGCCACGACGTTCGCGAGGCGGCGCTCGAGGCCTGGCGCGAGCACGGACGCCGCGCCCACGCGGCGCTCGCGGACGCCTCGACCGGCCGCTACGACGGCCTGTTCGTCGTCGGGATCGACGACGGTCCCGTCGAAGCCGTCGCGCGGATCGCGGCGGCCTCCCGGTCGCCGGAGCCGGCCGTTCTCGTCGTTTCCGACGGCGAGGCGGCGATCGCGACCCGCGACGCTGACCCCCTCACCGCGACCGTCGAGGGCGTCGCTCGCGAACTCGAGACCGGAGCGGCCGACGGGGACTCGGAGACGGCCCCCGACGCCGGTATCGCGGTCGAGTACGACGTCGGTCACCGGCGCGGCTACCTTCGATACGACCCCGACGTGGACGAATCGGCGATCGTCGCGGCAGTGAGGGAGTTCCGATGAGTCGGCGCGCGACGATCAGGACGGATCACGACGACGCCGCCCTCATCGCGCGGGCGCTCAGCCCGGACAACACCGACGAGATGTCGACCACCGTCGAACGCGACGGTGAGTCGATAGACGCGGACGACGACGCGACGATAGCAGACGACGAGACGACGGCAGACGCCGCAGGCGACGAGACGCCAGCGGACGCGACCGACGGGACGGCGGGCACGATCGTCACGCGGATCGACCGCGAGACGACGAGCGGCCTCCGATCGACGGTCGACGACTACGTCGTCAACCTCGAGGTGGCGATCGACGTGACGTCGCAGGGACGGACGGTACAGCACGCGGAACCGACGGACACGGGACCTGTGTCCGAACGCGGTAGCGACTCAACACACGATACAACACAATGAGTGAACGATCAGTTTCACGCGCGAAACAGGAGAAGCGGTGGTACACCGTTCTGGCACCCGAGCAGTTCGACCGCCAGGAACTCGGCGAAACCCCCGCTGACGAACCGGAAAAGGTCTACGACCGAACCATCGAAACGACGCTCGGCGACCTCAACAACAACGCCAGCGAGAACAACACGAAGCTCACCTTCAAGATCACCGACGTGGGGAGCGACAGCGCGTACACGGAGTTCGTCGAACACTCCCTGACGCGGGACTACCTGCGCTCGCTGGTCCGCCGCGGCGCCTCGAAGATCGAGGCCTACGTCACCGTCCTCACGACGGACGACTACCGCGTCCAGATCCAGCCCGTCGCCTTCACGACGAAAAAGGCCGACGCGAGCCAGGAGAAGGCCATCCGCGAGCAGATGGTCGCGATGATCGAAGAGGCCGCCGAGGAGCGCTCCTTCGAGGAGATCATCGACAGCGTCGTCGAGGGACATCTCTCCTCCGCGATCTACGGCGAGTCCAAGACGATCTACCCGCTTCGCCGCGTCGAGATCCAGAAGGCCACCCTCGAGGCGCACCCCGAGGAAGTCGCCGAAGAGGAAGCGACCGCGGTCGACGTCGACGACGAAGACGTCGCCACGGGCGACTGATACGGCTTGCTGTAACGATTTACCGGCGCGACCGCAGGCCGAATCGCGGTCGCGCCGGAACTGACTTACAGCAGACCGTATGAAACCGGCGCCGAGCGCGATCGATTGTCGCGGTACCGATTTCGATATTTTGGGGCCGAAACTGACCGATAGCGGTCCGTCTCAGAGCTCGAGTTCTTCGGCGGACGCCACGTCGAATCGGGTCACCGTGGGCTCACCGGCGAGTAGTTCCGGTAACGCCGCGGAAAACTCCTGAAAGTGATCGGATTGGGCGTGTGCGCCGAACGCCGCCTCGTCTTCGTACCGTTCGAAAAAGCGGACGACGTTCGGATCGGAGACGTCCGTCGTCGCTCGGTAGTCGATCACGCCGTCTTCTCGCTGTGACTCGGTGACGAGTTCCTCGACCGACTCGAGCGCGTCGTCGCGGCGGTCCGGGTCGATCGGGAAACTCGCGTGAATAACGATCATTGCGGCAGTACAATTCGGCCGGCGGGAGATAAAAGCAATCCGTGAGTCCGCGAGGCTCGAGCCGCCGTCCGACGGCCGTCACTCCGAAACGACGATTGAACCCATCATCTCGGCCCCCTCGTGGGGAATGCAGAAGTATTCGTACGTCCCGGGGACCTCGAAGGTGTGCTCGAACGTGTCGCGCGTCCCGAGTCGACCGCCGCGGCCGTCCCAGGCGTCGTACGCGGCCGCCTGACTCTCGTAGCCGCCGGACGCGAAATACTCGGCGTCGTCCGGAATGAGCGTTTCGTAGGCCGTGACGGTGTGGTCGGCCTCGCTCGTGTTCTTCCAGATCACCGTGTCGCCGACGGATACCTCGTACTCCGCCGGGAGGAACTCGGTGCGGTTCATCCCGATGTGGCAGTCGTCGCCGGTACAGGGATCGTCCTCGAGGACGCTGAGCGCGGACGAACAGCCCGCGAGGCCGGCCGAGGCGGCGGTTCCGACGGCGGCGAGATAGGCACGCCGGTGCATACGTGATCGTTAGGAGAGTTGCGGTATAACCGCCCCGGTTCAATCCTCGAAAGTGAGAACGCTGTGGAAACGAAAACACGTAAGGTAGCTCCCCGTCGATTCCGGGCATATGCTTCCCCGGTTCGTCGGTCGGGTCGGCGTCGCCGACGCGGTGACGATCGCCAACGCCGCGCTGGGGTTCGTCGCGGTCGTCGTCGCGGTCGTCGACATCGATCTGGCGGCTCGGCTGATCCTCCTCGCGGCCATCGCGGACGGCCTCGACGGTATCCTCGCACGGCGCTACGGCGGGACCGACGCCGGCCCCTACCTCGATTCCCTCGCCGACGTCGCCTCCTTCGCCGTCGCCCCCGCCGTCCTCTCGTTCGTCGTCGTCACCGGGGGCCTCGAGATCGGATTCGACGCGGTCAGCGCCGAACTCCTGCTCGTGACGACGGTCTGTGCGCTATTCGTCGCGATGGCCGTCACTCGTCTCGGAATGTATACCGCCTACGACATCTCCGGTAGCTACACCGAAGGCGTTCAGACGACGCTGGCCGCGACGATCCTCGGTGCAGCGATCCTCGCCGGCGAGACCCAGCCGTGGCTCGTGCTCGCGATCACCGGCGCGTTCTGTTACCTGATGGTCTCGCGGATCCAGTACCCCGACCTGCTGGCTCGAGACGCCGCCATCATGGGCGTCATCCACGCCCTCGCGATCCTCGTTCCCGATTTGGTCGGTCGGACCTTTCCGTACGCCCTCCTGACGCTCGGGCTGGCGTACATGGTTCTCAGCCCCTGGCTGTACTGGGGCGACGCCGAGCGGACCGGCGAGGTCGGCGTGCATGGAAACGCTTAGGGCCGTGCTGACACGACCGTAGGGTATGTACACTGTCACGCGTCGGCGTCGCCTCGAGGTGGGACGATGAGCGAGGACGAGTCGAACGGTGACGACGGGGCCGTCGAGGACGAACCGGGCGACGACGAGCAGCCCGCCGACCTCGCGGAGATCCGCGAGCGACTCGATGCGCTGGCCGCCGATCTCGAGGGACTCGATTCGACCCTCGAGGCGGCCGAGACCGAGGACGACCTCGACGTGGTCGAGGCGGATCTCGCGTCGTTCCGGACCGAACTCGAGAGCGTCGAGGTACCGGAGCCGCCCGAAACCGACGACGAGGACGAGGAAGACGAGGACGCGGAACCCGCGCCGGAAGAAGAGTTACAGGAGGAGTACGACGAGATCGAGAGCGACCTCTCGGACCTCGAGTCCGACCTCGAAGACCAGCGCGGCCCCTACGGCGAGGACGTCGTCGGTGAGATCGACGATGCCAGCGGGACGATAACGGACACCCGCTGGACGGAGGAGGGCAAGGCCGAACTGATCGAAGCCGTCGACGACTTCCTCGACGAGTTGAACGGCCTACTCGGAAGCTCGGTCACGCTGGTCAATCGGGGCGAGACGGTGCCCGAGCAGCTCGATGCGACCCTCGACGAGGCGGCCGAAGCCGTCGAGGACGCCGCACTCGACGCCGACGACGACGCCGAGACGATCGCCGACCTGCTCGAGGCGACCGACGGTCTACAGAGCGATATCGACGACGCGACCGAGTGGACCGACCTCGAGATCCGCGAGCAGCTCCGCCGCGAGGGCTACTACGACGTGCTCGATCACGTCAAGGACTTCCCGCCGGAGTGGCACGCGCTCAAGGTCCACGAGAAGCAGGGGAACGTCGATCAGATCCTGCTCGCGCTCGAGACGTTCGACTCCGACTTCATGGAAGAACACTGCATGGAAGCCCTCGAGCGGATGGGGCCCGAGGAGGCCATCGACCCGATGCTCCAGAAGGCCAACCGGCGCGATCAGGCCGCGATGGCCGTCCTCGGGAAGATCGGCGTCGACGACGAGGAGATCGTCGAGACGCTGGTCGATTACGTCGACTCCAACCCGAACCTCCAGCGACCCGCGTTCCGCGCCCTCGGCGAAATCGGTGCCGCGGACGCGGTCGAGCCGATCGCACAGCAGCTCGTCGCCGGCGAGGCCGACGTCCGCAGCTGGGCCGCCCGCGCGCTGGGCCTGATCGGCGACACCCGCGCCATCGAGCCGCTCGCGGACGTCCTCGCGGACGACGACTCAGATCGCGTCCGTGCCAGCGCCGCGTGGGCGCTCAACCGCATCGGCACCCAAGACGCCCTCGAGATCGTCGCCGACTACGGCGACGACCGTGCTTACCTCGTCCAGGCCGAAGCCGAGCGCGTGGATCTCGAGCCCGCGGCCTGACACGCGGAAAGACGGAGAATCGTCTTTCGACTGGTTTCGATCGTACGACACCAGAGCGGACAATGTGGGCGGTCGTACCTTTCGATCCCCTACTACTACTGCTACGGACGGATCCAATCGCGACCAGAACTCATTGACGCCGATATTTTAAGTAGGGAAAGGCAGCCAGACGGAGCGATGGATCTCCGGCGGGCCGCATTCGTCGCCGTACTCGCCTGCTGTCTCGTTGCCAGTGCAACGATACTCGCTGGGTTCGCGGTCGCCAACGGAACGTCGATGCGCGAACTGCCCGCTGCTCGAGCAGCCGCGGATGGAACATCGAGCCAGTCCGAACTCGCCTGTCCGCCTCGAGCGGGGGAGCGGAATCCGATCCCCACTGACACGACGACGAACCCACGAATAGTCGGCCTCTACCCGAACCCCACCACCGACGGCAACGCCGGCGAGTTCGTCGTCCTCGAAGTCCCGCCCGAAACCCGCCTCGAGACCCTGACCCTCGCGGACGGCCACACGACGGCGACACTCCCGAACGAGACGGACACCGGACGTATCGTCGCGAGTACTGCGCCGAACGTCACGAAAACGCTGACCGAGCTCCCTGTCCTCGGGCTCGAGGGTCACCTTCAACTCGCGAACGATGGCGACGACCTGCGACTCCGAAACGCGACGACCACGATCGATTCGGTATCCTACGATCGCGCACCGGCGGCCGAACGGTGGTACCGAACGGAGTTGACCGACGTCGAGGGTGAGAACAAAAGCGGCGGCCACTGGTGGCCGCGAGACGCGACCTGTCACCCCGTCTCGAGCGCCGAAATCGACGAGGCGACGGCGTTCGTCCTCCCCGACGGCCCCGAGATCCCGCGGGAGACGATCCGGAACGCCGACGAGCGGCTCCTGCTGGCCGGCTACACCGTCACTTCCGACGCGATCGCCGCGGACCTCGTCGACGCGGTTGAACGCGGCGTCGACGTCTCGGTGCTCCTCGAGGCGAGCCCCGTCGGCGGTACGCCGGCGGCGACCGAGGGCGTCCTCGAGACGTTCGCAGCCGGCGGGGTCGACGTGCGGGTCATCGGCGGCGAGGGAGCGCGCTACCGGTATCACCACCCCAAGTACGCCGTCGCCGACGACCGCGTGCTGGTCACCAGCGAGAACTGGAAGCCCTCGGGCGTCGGAGGAGAGAGCAGCCGCGGCTGGGGCGTTCGACTCGAGGACGAAACCCTCGCAGCCGATCTCGCGAGCGTCTTTCGAGCTGATTTCGAGGGATGGGACACGGTATCGGGCGAATCCTACCGAGCGAAGGCCTCGTTCATCGACGACGAGGAGCAGGGCTTCTCGTCGTCTCGATCCGAGTTCCCCACGAATCACGAACCCGCGACGGTCCCCGTCGACTCGGCCGAACTCCTGATCGCGCCGGACAACGCCGAGGGCCGACTGCGAGAGCTACTCGCTGGTGCGGACAACGAAATCCTCGTCGTCCAGCCAACTATCGCCGCCGACGTCTCGTTGCTCGAGGCGACCCTCGAAGCGGCCCGTCGCGGCGTCAACGTGAAAATTCTGCTCGGATCGACGTGGTACAACGCGGACGAAAACGAGCGTCTCGCGGCCGACCTCGAGCGGGTCGCCGATCGGGAGGCGCTCCCGCTCGAGGTCCGCCTCGTCGAGGATACCGACCGATTCGAGAAGATCCACGCCAAAGGGGTGGTGATCGACCGAGAGGTCGCGATCGTCGGCAGTGCGAACTGGAACGCGAACTCGCTCGAGAACAACCGCGAGGTGCTCGTGGCGCTCCACGGCGAGCAGGTCGCAAACTACTACGCCGACGTGTTCGACGCCGACTGGTCGGGCGATACCCGGACGTTCCCGATCGGACTCAGCGTGGCGGTCGTCGTTGCCCTCACCGTTGCGGCGATTATCGGACGGCGATACGTTCGATTTGGAAACCAAAGATCGTCCGACTACACGTAACCAGCGGCGGTGTCAATCGATATTCCGGGCGGCAGAAGCGACGGTTCTCAGTCCGCGTGACCGCCGGCCTCGAGTTCGAGCAGTTCACAGCAGTCCGCTTCGGCATCGAAACAGTCTGGACACTGCTCGGGCCGGTCGATGATCGTGTCCAGCCGTTCCGCGACGGTGTCGTCGATGACGCTCTCGAGGGCGCGGGCCTCGTCGCGAAACTCCTCGACCTCGAGGACGTTCGCGAGGAACCGCTCGATGATACAGTAGGTCTGGAGGGCGTTGTGGGCGCGCTCGAGTCCCTCGTCGGTCAGACTGGCTCCCTTGTACTTCTCGTGGTCGACGAGTTCGCGGTCCTGGAGTTTGCCGATCATCTCGTTGACGCTGGCCGGGCTCACCTCGAGCAGATCCGCGAGCGTGCCGGTCGATGCGGGGCCGTCCTCGATTCGCTGCGCCAGATAGATCGCTTTGAGATATTGATCTGCGGTGTTCATGCTCTCCCTCCGTCGGGACCGCCACGGGCCGCGTCCGTGCTGCGCCGGTGTACTCGAATCCGGGGACCGATGCGGGCGTCGGGCGGCGAGCCACCGATAGCGGCCGCCGCGGTCGTCCGTTTCCCGATCATGCTCTGTGCTCCATGATCTCGGTCACTTCCTCGACGCCCTCCTTTTCCTCCTCGCGGATGCTGTACAGCGTCTCGAGTAGCCGATCGCGATCGACGGCGAACGCGGCGTCCGACGCCTCGATCGCGTCGATCAGATCGTCGTAGAACTTGTAGGCCGTCTCCTCGTTCGCCAGCTGATCGTAGAGCACGCCGTCCGTGTCCTCCGGCGGCCCGTACTGGGCGTCGACCAGCGCGTTGATCTCCTCGTACCCGACCGTTTCAGCCTCGAGATCGTCGATCAGCGCCTCGAGTCGCTCGCGGTGGTCGGCCGATTCGGCGGCCGCCTCGGCGAGCAACTCCTCCACCTCCTCGTCGAACTCCGCCCGCTCCTGGGGGGGCAGGGACTCGATGTGGTGGGCGGCGCGTGACTCGACGAGTTCCTCCAGTACGACCCCGATCTGCAGCAGCCGGGTCAACTGGTGGTCGCTCGAGACACGCTGTCCCAGACTCATATCGTGACAAGCGGGCCGCTGTTACTTAGTCGTCTCGGAGAGTGGGCGTCAGAAAGGATCGAAGCAAAAGAACGGAAATAGGGTGGTCGGCGTCTCGGTATTCACGGGGCGCTTCGCGCCCCGTTCGTTCGAGGGCCTCGCGTAGCGAGCCCCTCGCTAGTCTCGCTGCCGGAGTCGCGCACCGATCAGTCCCTCGAGGTCGTCGCGGAGTTCGTCGACGTCGATCTCCTCGAGGACGGGGACGAAGAAGCCCTCGACGAGCATGTTGCGGGCCGACCGCGGATCGACGCCGCGGGAGGTCATGTAGAACAGATCCTCCGCGTCGATCTGGCCGACCGTGGCGCTGTGGGACGCCTCGGTGTCGTGGTTGTTGATGATCAGCTTCGGGGAGGCGTCGGCCTCGCTCTCGTCGGAGAGCATCAGCGTGTTCTCGCGCTGGTAGGAACTGGTGTCCCACGCGTCGGGGCCGACATCCTGGACGCCTTCGTAGACCGAGCGAGCCACGTCGTCGGTAACGCCGCGGGTGACGAGGTCGGCGGTCGTGTGCTCCGCGCGGTGCCAGACCTTCGCGTCGAGGTCGAAGTGCTGATCGTTGTGGCCGTAGAAGGCCCCGACGATCTGCGTTTCCGACGAGTCGCCGCTGAGCGTCGTCGAGACTTGGGTCTTCGTGAGTTGCGTACCAAGGTTCCCCTCGATCCAGTCGATCGTGGCGTAGGTGTCGGCGACGCCGCGCTTGACGGTGAAGTTGTAGGCCTCCTCCGAGAGGTTCTGGAGGCTGCCGTACTGCACGTAGCTGTTCTCGCCGGCGGCGACCTCAACGACGCCGCTGTAGTACTGTTCGTCCTGCTCCGCGCCCGTCGACTGACGCTCGACGATCGTGACCGAGGACGACTCCTCGGTGACGACGAGCGTGTAGTTGAACAGCGACCGGGAGTTCTGCTCGGTTCGGATGGCGACGTCCTCGGCGTCGACGCCTTCCGGGACGTAGACGACCGTCCCGGTGCTGAAGAGGGCGGTCGAGAGCGCCGTCAGGTAGTTCTCCTGCGGGTCGACGGTGGTGCCGAAGTGTTCCTTCAGGAGGTCCTCGTGTTCCTGGACCGCGTCGGCCCACGAGAGGACCTCGGCCTCGTCGGGGCCGACCTGATCCTTGTTCTCGGCCGCGTTCAGCGGGTCCACGAGGGACTCGAAGTCCAGCTCGTGGAGGTTCGTCCAGTCCCGGCCCGGCGTCCGGATGACGTCGGGCATGTCGAGCTCCTCGAGCGCGTCGAGGGCCTCGAGACGGGTCTCGAGGAGCCACTCGGGCTCGTCGAGGCCGCCGCTGATCTCGCGTACCTGTTCTTCGGTCAGATTGGCGTGTACCTGTGTTCCTGCGCTCATATTATCCGAGGCTCCCCTCCATCTCGAGTTCGATTAAGCGATTCAGTTCGACCGCGTACTCGATCGGCAGTTCCTCCGTGATCGGCTCGATGAAGCCGGCGACGATCATCTTCTTGGCGTCGTCGTCGTCCAGTCCGCGCGACTGGAGGTAGAAGATGTCCTCGTCGCCGATCTTGCCGACGGTCGCCTCGTGAGCGACGTCGACCTTCGACTCCTCGATCTCCATGTACGGCATGGTGTCCGACGTGGACTCGTTGTCGAACATCAGGGCGTCACACTCCACCGCAGTCGAGGAGTTCTCGGCGCCGTCGGCGATGTGGACGAGCCCGCGGTAGTTGGTGCGGCCGCCGTCCTTGGCGATCGACTTGGACTCGATGGTCGAACTCGTCTCGGGCGCGTTGTGGTAGACCTTCGCGCCGGTGTCGATGTCCTGACCCTCGCCCGCCAGGGCGATGGTGATGTGGGTGTCGGTCGAACCGCGACCCTTGAGGATCGTACACGGATAGAGCATGGTCACTTTCGATCCCATGCTGCCCGAAACCCACTCCATCGTGCCGTTTTCTTCGCAGATGGCGCGCTTGGTGTTCAGGTTGAACGTGTTCTTCGACCAGTTCTGGACGGTCGAGTACTGCACGTGTGCGTCTTCGCCCACGAAGACCTCGACGCCGCCCGAGTGGAGGTTGTGGGTGCCGTACTTCGGTGCGGAACAGCCCTCGATGTAGTGGACTTCCGACCCTTCCTCGGCGATGATGAGGGTGTGCTCGAACTGGCCCATTCCCTCCGAATTCATTCGGAAGTAGGCCTGAACCGGCATCTCGACGGTAACGTCCTCCGGGACGTAGACGAACGAGCCGCCGGACCAGACGGCCCCGTGCAGCGCGGCGAACTTGTTGTCGCTCGGCGGCACGCAGGTCGTCATGAAGTGCTCCTTGACGAGCTCGGGATGCTCGCGAACGGCCTCGTCCATGTTACAGAAGACGACGCCCTTCTCCTCCCACTGCTCTTGCATGTTCTGGTAGACGACCTCGGACTCGTACTGGGCACCGACGCCCGAGAGAGCGTTCTTCTCGGCTTCCGGAATGCCCAGCTTGTCGAACGTGTCCTTGATCTCGTCTGGCAGCTCCGTCCAGTCGTCGACGCCTTCGCGTTTGTCGACGTCCGGGCGGATGTAGGGAATGATCTCTTCGACGTCCAGTTCGGAGAGGTCGGGCATGCCGGGCCAGTCCGAGGGCATCGGCATGTTCTGGTACTGCTCGAGCGCGCGGAGGCGCCGCTCGAGCATCCAGTCGGGCTCGTCCTTGTCGTCGGAGATCATGCGGATGACCTCCTCGGTCAGCCCTTTTCCGGATCTAACGGCGGAGTTCTCTTCCTTCTTGAACTCGAACCGGGCCTCAGTGTCTGTCTCTTTTAGGTGGTCTTGATCGGAACTCATTGGTTGATGTAGTTGTGTTTACGGCTGTAGCGTTATTACGGTTGTTCTAGTCGGAATCGGTTACGCGGTGCCGTAGACTTCCTCGCGGACCCAGTCGTACCCCTTGTCCTCGAGCTTCTCGGCGAGTTCCGCCCCGCCGCTCTTTGCGATCCGACCGTCGAGCATCACGTGGACGTGATCGGGCTCGACGTAGTCGAGGATGCGCTGGTAGTGGGTGATCTGGAGGATCCCGGTGCCCTGCTCGTCGCGCAGCGCGTTGATCCCGTTCGAGACGTCCTGCAGTCGGTCGATGTCGAGCCCGGAGTCGATCTCGTCGAGGACGGCGATCGAGGGCTCGAGGATTGCGGCCTGCAGCACCTCGTTTTGCTTCTTCTCCCCGCCGGAGAAGCCGGCGTTGAGGTAGCGCTGGGCGAACTTCTCGTCCATCTCCAGCTGTTCCATCTTCTCCTGAAGGATCTGCTGGAATTCGGCGACGCCGACCTCGCCCTCGTCGACGTTCCCTTCCATCGGCGAGGTCTCGAAGCCGTCGTCCTCGGCTTCGGCTTCCTCGCCGTCCTCGTCCTCGAAGAGCTCCTCGCGCTCCTCGATCTTGGCGTTCAGCGCCGTTCGGAGGAAGTTCGTCATCGTGACGCCTTCGATCTCGGCCGGATACTGGAAGCCGAGGAAGATGCCGAGCGCGGCGCGCTCGTTGGGCTCGAGGTCGAGCAGGTTCCAGGTTCGCTGGTCCTCGTCGATCTCGATATCCTCGCCGAACTCCTCGTCCTCCAGGTGGAGCAAGACCTCACCGTCGGTGACCTCGTAGGCCGGGTGGCCGGCGATGACCTTCGCTGTCGTCGACTTCCCGGAGCCGTTGGGCCCCATCAGGGCGTGAATCTCGCCCGACTGTACTTCGAGGTTTACGCCCTCGAGGATCGTCTCGTCGCCCTCCGCCACTTCCGCGTGCAGGTTGTTTAGTTCGAGGCGTGCCATAGTATTCTGTCGTATGGACCAAGGGCCGTTCGCCCCATAACGTTTTCGTGTTCGATTGGATGCGATCCGATTTCGAGAAGATTATTTTTCGTTTTGGAAACTCGCAGACTCGAGCACAGCGGGGTCCGTTCGGGCGACCGCGAGACCGAACGGCGGCGCCCGCTTCGAGGTCGACACCGACCGACTCACATGAAGCTATCGAGGCCCTTCTGCTCCTGTCCGCTTTTGACTTCGTCCCACGAGATGTCGAGCGCCTCGAGGATGCGCTCGATCGGCCCTTGCAGCGTCTTCTCGAGCATCTTGTCGTAGTCGACCTCGAACTCCTCGGGAATCTGGTCCTCGTACTCGAAACAGATGACGTCGGGATCGCGCTTGAACGCGCCGTAGAGCGGGTCGGTGCGGGCGTCGAACCCTTCTTCCGACTCGAGCCGTTCGAAGAACGAGGGATCGACGCGGTCGAGGTAGAGCCGCTTGGGTTTGCTCCCGCGTTGGAAGTTGGTCCCCAGCAGGAGGTTGGCGTACTTCGCGCCGCGGACCTGGGCCGTGTCGGTGTCGTAGTTGTCCAGTCGCTTGCCGATCCCGCCCGGAATCGCGATTTCCTCGAGCGAGATGTCACCGTCCAGGACGTCCTCGATGATGCCGTTGACGTACTCTTTCGCGCCTTCGACGTCGCCCTCGCGGACGATCATCTCGATGACGCGATGTTGGACCTCCTTGGTGATCGGGGCGATATCCGAGCGCTGGTACTCGAAGCCGACGATGTCGACGTTGTTGACGTCCTTGCCCTCCTTCCAGGTGATGTGTCCCGCGTAGCGTTTCTTCTTGCCGGCCTGGAAGAATCGTCGATAGAGCTTCTCGAACTCGATCTGGAAGCGGTGGTCGTCTGCGTTCAGATCCTCGCGCGCGAAGTCGTCGTAGCGGCCGTTGATGTACTCCTCGATCTCGAACGACTGCTCGAGCGCGTCTTCCTTCGAAACGTCGGGGCCGAGCTCGAGCATGACGCTGTCCGTGTCCCCGTACGCAACGGTGTACTCCAGTTCGCCTGCGGCGGTGTCCGTGAACTCGATCACTTCGCGACCGGTCGCGGTGATCGCGGACGCCGCGTCCTTATCGTAGAGCCGAAATTGTTCCCACCCCGACACCCCGTAGAGCGAGTTCATGATGACCTTGACCGCGCCCTGCTGGCGGTCGTACTGCTCGTACTCCCGAGTGCCGGGTTCGTACTCGTTACGCTGAGATTTCTTCTCCTCGCGTTCGGCCAGTAGCTCGTTGATCATCTCCCGCATGACGCCGTCGGGCTCCTTGCGGAAGTGGGTGGGTTCGGGCTTGGTCGGTGCGACGTAGGTCTCCCCGCCGTACTCGTCGGGATCGACCCGCGTCTCCGGCGAAGCGTTGATCGTCGTCATACACATCGGATACAGCGACTTCAGGTCGAGCACGGTCACGTTCTCCTTGACGCCCGTGATCGGCTCGAAGACCGCCCCGCCCTCGTACTCCTCGCCGGCCTCCTGTTGGCCTTTCGAGGGGAGCGCGAACCGCCCGTACGCCTCGTGGAGGACGTACATGTCGACCGCGTCGCCCGGCGTCGGCGCGTCCTCGAGTTTGCAGCCGACGAACGAGCGCACCTCGTCCCAGAAGGTGACGATTTCCTGCTGGCGGTCGAGTTCGACGCAGAGTTCGACGTCCCGGAGGTTGTACTCGAGCAGCCTGGTCGGATCGCCCTCCCAGAGGTCGCCGATGTCGCCGGCGTAGCGCTCCTTCCCGACGCCCAGTTCGGCCTCGCCGACGGCGTCGAGCCGATAGGAGTCGAGTTCGGAGAAGACCGTCCGCTGGTAGGCGTAGAGCAGATCGAAAACGATCCGGCCCTTGATGTCCGGGCCGCCCCAGTTGCTGCGCCAGACCTCGTCGACTCGAGAGAGTTGATCGATCGAGAGATCGTACTCGTGGTCCGGGCCGGCGAGTTCCTCGAGGCGGTCGAGGAAGTACGGCGCGTCGAAGTCCTCGAAGTTCCAGCCCGTGAGGATGTCCGGGTCGGTGTCGTCGATGTACTCGATGAAGGCCTCGAGCATCGCCTCCTCCTCCTCGAAGCACCGGACCTCGTGGTCGATCGCGCCCTCGATGGGGTCGTAGTCGTCGATTTCGGCGGGGATCTCTCCGTCGCCGTTCGGGGCCTCGTAGAGCCACATGATGTACTCGTCGCGGTAGGAGTCGTGGCTGGTGAGACAGACGATCGGCTCCTCGCCGTCCTCGGGGAACCCCTGTCGGTCGTCGACCTCGATGTCGAACGTGTTCACGCGAGGGGCGGCGTCGACGTCGGCCGCCTCGACTTCGGTGTGGGGGACGACCAGTGACTCGTCGTCCGCGCGTCGCTCCGGCACCCGAATGCCGCTCCGGACGTCCTTGTCGATCAGAAACCGGTTCGGGAACAGGATGTCGGCCTCGAAGTGATCGAAGTCGTCCCGGATCTGCCCGACGTCCCGGGGCGTCTGGCCGAAGATCTTGGTGAGCTTCTCGCCCCGAATGCTCTCGTAGGGCTCGCCGTCCTCGTCGTACTCCTCGCTGCCTGTGAGCCGGTCGTATTGCTCCTCTGGCGGTCGCTCGAGCGTCTCCGTCGGCGCGTAGAAGTACGGCTGGAAGCCGACGACCTGGACGTGCTCGAGCGTGCGATCGGGCGTCCGCCCGAACACGTGCATGATCGGGCGCTCTTCGTCGCCGTAGCCGGCGATCGTATAATCGACCTGCATCACGGCAAGTTCGAGTTCGCCCTCGGGTTCGGGGAGGGTCTCCTCGACGACGTCGATCACCTCTGCGGCGTTCGATCCGCCGTTACCGGCGATGGCAACCGCCTCTTCTGCCGGCCGGTCGTCGGTCTCCTCGGAGTCGCCGCCGAACTCCGCGAGTCCGGTCTGGCCCGCCTCAGTCATGATAGCGAGATTTGCAGTCGGCGGATAAAAACCCCTGCAATCCCCGCCCGCGAGCGGTGTCACACCGGGAGCGCTCGTATTGCCGATTCCGTTCTCGGTACTGATCGTTGCGACCCCAACAGGGCCCGCACGTACCGTCGTCGCTTCATAGTTATAGTGATGCGACAGTATCAGTTCGAATTGAAATATGATTATTCGTCTCTATCAGTAGTCTGTTTATATAGGGTGTCGAAAGCTTGCAGGAGCAACAAGACATATAACTTGGTAACACATAGCACGGAATCAGGTGATCGACGTGTCCACCCACATGAAAGACGATGCGACGGATCGGAGTGAACCGAGCAGCGAACCCGAGGGGACCGCAACGATCGAATCCTACGAGACCGACGACGGCGTCGTCTTCTACGACGCCGAGAACCCGCTGGCGTGGGTAGAGACCTCCCAGACGCTCACGCTCGAGGACCTAGCCTGAGACGGTTTGCTGTACCGATGTACCGGCGCAACCGCAGGCCGGATCGCGGTCGCGCCGGAACTGACTGACAACGGACCGTCTGAGACGGCAGTCGCGAAGCGAACGTTTTTGCTCTCGCTGGTCATCGGGCCGTATGTGGTACTCGACCGGAACGAGAACGAGCCCGAGGAGTGGGATCCCGAGGAGGAGTTTTACGACCCAGACAGCGACGGGTTGACGATTCCACAAGTGACGACCGGGAACGACGAGTCGGGCGACGACCCGGGCGAAGAGTCGGCCGAGGTCGAGATCCCCAGCGTCTCCACCTCCGAAATGGACGCTCCGGACGAAATCATCGAAACCTTCTGGGTGCTGGTGTTGGTTATCAACGTCGCCGTTCTGGTCGCGTCGCTCGGGCTGATGCTGGTCGCGTTCGAGGGCGACCTCAGGCGCGGCGGTATCCTCCTCACCGCCGGGTTCGTTCTGTTCGGGCTGGCCGGTCGCCGGTACAGGCGGTTTCCCGACGACGAGACGAACACTGACCGCGAGACGACAACTGAGAGCGATACCGAGATGAACGATACTCCGACCGGGAGCGCGGAACCGACCGAATTTACCGTCGACGAGACGAACACTGACCGCGAGACGACAACTGAGAGCGATACCGAGATGAACGATACTCCGACCGGGAGCGCGGAACCGACCGAATTTACCGTCGACGAGACGAACACTGACCGCGAGACGACAACTGAGAGCGATACCGAGATGAACGATACTCCGACCGGGAGCGCGGAACCGACCGAATTTACCGTCGACGAGACGGCCGAAACCGATACGACCGAAGGCGCGTCAGGGGACGGTATCGACCGACGGCCAGCGAACCGGAACGACCGCTCATGAAAACAGTCGAAGACGACACCGGCAAACGGTACCTGCTTCGGAAGCGATCGGACAACGCGAGTCTCGTTCGCGATCCCGAAACCGGTAACGAGTGTTACATCCAGAACGATCGCCTCGAGCTGATCGGCGAGGAATCCGCCCTCGAGACGGCCGCTCGAAGCGTCAGCGATCCGGTCCTGACGCTGTTGACCAACGTCCACGACGAGGAGACGGTCGGCCTCCTCGTCGAACTCTGGGAGCGGGGGCCACTCGGCGTGCGCACCCTGCTCGACGCCTACGACTTCTGTGAGAGCGATCTGCACGGCCGACTCACGGTCCTCTCCGCCGCAGGGCTGCTCGAGGAGGCCGAGGTGGCCGGCGAGCGCGGCTACCGGCTCACCGAGGACTGTGAGGCCGCACTCGAGACGATTCGGCCGACTATCGAGGCGACGGACGAGAACGTAACTGACCGTTCTTAAGCGTCCGAATCGGTCGAAACGGCGGCTATCGGCCTTCTCTCCGGCTTAATCCGACGCGAGCAGTTCCGCCTCCGGCGGCTCGCCGTGCTCGAGTCGCGAGCGGTTCGACGTCGCGTCTTTTTCGACGCGGACGATGGAGTCGGCCGCGCCGACGAGTTCCTCGTCGTGGCTGACGACGACGATCTGTTCGACGCCGAGATCGCGCATCGACTCGACCAGCGAGACGAGTTGCGTGACGTGGCCCGAATCGAGGAAGACGGTCGGCTCGTCGAGTATCAGCGGTGGCATCGGGGCCGTCCCCTCGACCCCTTCGGCGAGCAGTCGGTAGATCGCACAGCGCAGGCTGAGATTGAACAGCGCCCGTTCGCCGCCCGAGAGTTGTTCGGGCTCGAGCGCTTCGCCGTCTTTCTGATAGACCGTCAGCCGGTAGTCGCCGTCGAGGTCGATCGCCGCGTAGGAGTCGTTCTGGTAGACCAGATCGAACGTCTCGTTCAACAGGCGTTCGAGGGTTTCGACGTTGCGCTGGCGCAGTTCCGCCCGTAGCTCCCCGTAGGTCGTCTGCAGCGTCTCGGCCTCGTCGTACAGCGACTCGAGTCGTTCGCACCGATCTTCGACGGTTTCGAGGCGCTCTCGGAGGCGCTCGAGTTCCTCGAGTTCGTTCTCGACCGCGCCGATGGCGTTCTGGATCCCGTTTCGTTGCTCCTCGAGCTCCGCGAGTTTCTCGTCGACCTGTTCGATGTACGTCTCTGCGTTTTGTTTGTCCGCTCGCGCGGTTTCGACTCGCTCCTCGTCGAACGCCGACTCCAGTTCGAGCTTGCGGTCGCGCTTTTCGGCCAGTCCCTCTCGGCGCTCGTCGTTCATCGTCTCCCAGTCCCGCAAGCGCTCGCGGAGGGTTTCGATGTCGCTTTCGAGGTTGGCTCGTTCGGCGGCGATTTCCGAGATGCGCTCGAGGGACTCGAGCGTCTCCGATATCTCTCCGCGCTCGGTGTTGATCGTCCCGAGTTCGGTTCGCGCGTCGGCTACCTCCGCTTCGCGCTCGTCCGCTGTGGCCCGCTTTTCCTCGGCGTCGGCCTCGTACTCCTCGGCGTCGTCCCGCAACTGGTCGCGCTGGTCGCGCCGCTCTGCGAGGCTCTCGCGTTTCTCCGCGAGCAACTGCTCGATGTTGTCGCGATTCTCCTCGAGCCGATCGACTCGCCGTTCGGCCTCTCGTAGTTCCGCAGCGCGTTCGATCCGCTCGTCGACGTCGTCGCGGTCGGCCTCGAGTTCCTCCCGCTCGGCCTCGAGATCGGCGAGTTCCTCTCGGCGTTCGTCCAGCACGTCGACGTGGGGCGAGTCCTCGACCGGCTGGCCGCACTCGGGACACTTCCCCTCCTCGAGCAGCCGTTCGCCTTCCTCGATCGCGTTCTCGGCGGTCCGGATATCGGCTGTAACGTCGTTGAGGTCCGAAACGAGAGCTTCGCGCTCGGCTTCGAGCTCCTCGAGGTGCGATTCGGCCGCCCCGAACTCGACCGGCGCGTCGTCGAACGTCGCCCGCGCGTCGTCGATCCGCGCGTCGAGGTCGTCGAGTTTCTCCTCGCGATCGGCGATCGTCTCCTCGTCGGTCTCGATCTGGTCCTCGAGTTGGTCGGCCTCTGCGCGAGCCTCTTCGGCTCGTTCCTCGAGCTCGTCGGCCGCCTCGCGGAGCCGCTCGGTCTCGTTGGTCCCTTCCGTGATCGTCACTCGGACCGACTCGAGGTCGTCTCGAAGCTCCTCGTCGCGGGCCTGAAGTTCCTCGATACGGTTCTCGATGGTCTCCTCGTCGGGATCGGCCGCCTCGAGATCGACGTTCTCGAGATGCTCGGCGCGCTCGTCTGCAAGCTCCTCGCGTCGGCTCCGAATCTCGCTGATTTCGTCGGTCGCGTCCTCGCGCTTGCGCTCGGTCTCCGAAATTTTCGATCGCAGCGCGTCGATCTCGTCGTCGAGTTCCGCGATCTCCTCGCGGGTTTCCTCGTGGCGCTCGAGCACGTCCGCGGCGGTCTCGAGCGTCTCCTGGGCCTGCTCGCGCTGTGATTCGTACCGATCGATCTCGTCGGTGATCTCCGTGCGACGGGACTCGAGGCCGTTCAGCCGCTCGTGAAGCTCCTTGTCCTCCTTTTGTTCGACCTGTTTTCGGACGTCCTCGAGCACCTCCTGCTGGCCGTCGAGAACGGTTTTGACGCCGAGCCGAGCGTCGCTGGCCCGCTCGCGATAGTCCTCGAGCGCGCCGAGCTGGAGGAGGTCGTCGATCATGTCTTGACGATCGCTCGGCGAGGCGTGAATGAGTTTGTTCACCTCACCCTGCCGGACGTACGCGCAGTTGACGAACGCCTCGGCGTCCATCCGCAGGAGTTCGGTCACCTCTCGACGAACGTCTCGTGCACCCTCGATGGTCTCCGTCGGCGTCTCGAGGACGCACGTCGTCGTCGTCGCGCGATCACCGCGAAGTTTGAGGCGGCGTTCGACGTGGTACTCCCGGCCGTCGTGGGTGAACCACAGCTCGATCTCGCACTCCTCCTCCCCAGTCGTGATGACGTCGTCGAGGGTGCGCTCGTCCAGCGCCTTCGAGCCGTAGAGCGCGAAGAAGACGGCCTCGAGCAGCGTCGACTTCCCGCTGCCGTTGACGCCGTGGACGACGGTGACGCCGCGCTCGAGCGAAAGGTCGGCGTCGCCGTAACACTTGAAGTTCAGCAGGCGGACGCGGTCGACCCTCACGCGAAATCACCCAGCGATGCGGTGTCGGCATCGGCAGTCTCCTCGGGCTCGTCGTCATCGTCCGTCGGGTCGCCGTCATCGTCCGTCGGGTCGCCGTCGGGCGGTGCCGTCGTCGCGTCGGGGTCGGAAGCCGGTGGGGTCGAATCCCCTTCGGTATCGGCGGCTGCCGTCTCAGCACCTCCGTCCACGTCGGCCGTCTCGGCGCCGCCGTCCGCTTCGGCCGCCTTCGCCGTCTCGGCTGAGTCGACCGCCTCGGCATCGATTGAGTCGGCTGTCGAATCGGTCTCGTCGACGAGCTGATCGGCGACCGTCGTCACGTCCTCGTCGCCCGGTTCGCGTTCGGGCGCCGGGTCGAACGCCGACTCGTCGTCCTCGAGCAACTCTCGAACCCGACGCTCGACGGATTCGCGGACGTTCGAATCGGCGAGATCACCGTTTCGGACGCTCTCGTCGATCTCGAGTGCGGCGTTGCTGAGTCCCAGTTCGCGAACCCGCTCGCGGACGGCGTCGTCCGGGTCGGCGAAACTCACCGACACGTCCTCGTCCGCGTCGGGGAGGTCCCGTCGGTCGTTCACGCGAGCGACGAGCGCGCCGCGATCGATCGCGAGTTCCTCGATCGCGGCCGGGGCAATCGGCCGGCCCTCGCCCTCGACGGTGACGATGACCACCGCGTCCGCGAGGTCGTGCTGGCGGACGCGCTCTTGCACGCGGTCGACTCCCTCGCCCGCCTCGAGTTCGACGTCGACGAAGACGAACTCGCGGGTCGAGGGGAGCCCGCGCCGGCTGATCGCGACTGTATCGTCCTCGAAGTCGACGATGTTGTAGCCTCGATCCTCGCGCTCGCTGGCGCTGGCGCGCTCGGTCGAGCCGCAGTAAGTGACCCAGGTGTCTAGAACGTCCGCGGTGTCCGGTTTGTGGTTGTCCCCCAGCAGGACGGCGTCGAAGTCGACCGTCGACTCCTCGAGGACGGTTTCGGTGTCCCAGTCGGCGTGTGCGAAGGGTTCGAAGAGACCGTGGCTCACCAGGCTCGCGTGGTCCGCTTCGTCTGGCAGCGAGTCGAAGTCGTAGGTGAGGTCCTCCCGGCGCGAGCGGGGGACAAAGTCCAGTCCGTAGACGGCGACGTCGTCGACGACGACCGGATCGGCACCGAGCCGGGTCGCCAGTCCGAGATCCGCGAAGAGATCGAGCCACTGCGCGTCGCGTTTCGACTCGTGGTTGCCCACGACCGCGAGAAAGGGAATGTCCGCGTCGGCGAGCGTCCGGAGGATTTCGACGGTTCCCTGTAGGTCGACCAGCGACGGCCGGCGGTCGTGAAAGAGGTCGCCGGCGTGGATCACCGCGTCGACGTCGTCGGCCACCGCGTCCTCGACGACCGACCGGAACGCCTCGAGAAAGTCCTGTCGTCGGTCGGGCGAATTGTACTGCTGGTACCCGATGTGGGTATCGCCCGTATGGATAACCCGCGTCATTGGCCAGTCGTTGGCGAGCCGACCCTAAAGGGGTTCCGTGACCGAAGTGAAAGTGAAATTGATACGTCACGCGAAACGCATTCGGCCTTCGTCTCGCGTACGGATGAGCCGCCGTTGTAGTGGCGACGCGTTCGGATCGGCTGCGACGACGAACCGAAGCGAAAAGAATCGAGGCGTCGAGAGCGACGATCGACCGTTACGATCGAATATCGAGACTGTACAGGCGCTTCCGCGCGTCGGAGAACGAGAAGCGGGAGTCGATGACGTTCTGCTCGTCGAGGCGGTTCAGCGCGTATCGAACCGTCCGGGAGGGAAGCAACGTCTCGTCGGCGATCTGCTGTTGGGTCATCGTGTCGTTGTACTCGAGGACCTTCGCGACGAGTTTCGCACTCGGGGGCAGCTCCCGAACGTCGTCCCACGTTCCCCGCTCGCTGGTCTCCTGTTGAAGCGACTCTGAAGCACTCATCTTACCTCCCCATTCCGAATACGGGGTAATAATATTTTCTATTCCATCTAATGCTCTACAGTAATACCTCGCGGTTGAGTGCACCTACCCGAAGCCTCTTATGAACCAACACCCAAAGGGTGCGTGATGAGCGACACCGTGGACGACGTCGACCTCCCATATGACGAGGACGAGGCGTCCCAACAGGAGAAAATACAGTCACTCGAGGACCGACTGGAGATCCTTGAGGCGCAAAACGAGGAGATGCGCGACAAGCTCCTCGACGCCAACGCCGAGAACAACAAGTACCAGCAGAAACTCGAGCGGCTCACGCACGAGAACAAGAAACTCAAGCAGTCCCCGCTGTTCGTCGCCACCGTCCAGGAAGTCACGGACGACGGCGTCATCATCAAACAACACGGGAACAACCAGGAGGCCCTGACCGAAGTCACCGACGAGATGCGCGGCGATCTCGAACCCGACGCGCGAGTCGCGGTCAACAACTCGCTGTCAATCGTCAAACCCCTCTCGAACGAAACCGACGTGCGCGCTCGCGTGATGGAAGTCACCGAGAGCCCGGAGGTCAGCTACGAGGACATCGGCGGCCTCGAGGACCAGATGCAGGAGGTCCGCGAGACTGTGGAGATGCCCCTCGAGAAGCCCGAAATGTTCGACGACGTCGGAATCGACCCGCCGAGCGGCGTGCTCCTCTACGGGCCGCCGGGGACGGGCAAGACGATGCTCGCCAAAGCCGTCGCGAACCAGACCGACGCCACCTTCATCAAGATGGCCGGCTCGGAACTGGTCCACAAGTTCATCGGTGAGGGTGCCAAACTCGTCCGCGACCTCTTCGACGTCGCCCGCGAGCACGAGCCCGCCGTCATTTTCATCGACGAGATCGACGCTATCGCCTCCAAGCGAACGGAGTCAAAGACCTCCGGCGACGCCGAGGTCCAGCGGACGATGATGCAGCTCCTCTCGGAGATGGACGGCTTCGAGGAGCGCGGCGAGATCCGCATCATCGCCGCCACCAACCGCTTCGACATGCTCGATCGCGCCATCCTGCGTCCCGGCCGGTTCGACCGCCTCATCGAGGTGCCCAAGCCGAACGCGGAGGGCCGCGAGATCATCTTCGAGATCCACACCCGCGGGATGAACGTCGCCGACGACGTCGAGTTCGCCCAACTGGCCGAAGACGCCGACAACGCCTCCGGTGCCGACATCAAAGCCGTCTGCACCGAGGCCGGCATGTTCGCCATCCGCGACGACCGCACCGAGATCCGAATGGAAGACTTCCACAACGCCTGGGACAAGGTCCAGGCCGAATCCGACGAGACCGAAGAGGTCTCGAAGACGTTCGCCTGAACCCGCTCTCGAGGTCGGTGTCGTTTCTCGCTCCGTTTTCCGTTCGTGCTGAGCAATACGCTCGATTGTCCAGAAGCGCGGTCTCGAGACGAGAGGCGGTGCTCTCGCGTTTGGTATATTTGCGAATAGAACTGTAGAGACGGTCGACAGCGCGCGCTACCGCGTGTCGGCTGCTCAGTCTGAGTGGGATCTATATCGTCTGCACTGCTCGAATGACAATTAGAAACGGTAACGCGATCGAATCAGTCGCTACAGGGCCGAGAAGACGAGCCACGGGACGATGAATAACGCCAGCGTCAGCACCACGAGGATCAGTCCGTATCCGATTCCCATTCCCGCCGCGGTGAGCCACGCCGGATGATCGAATTCGCCGAGATCGACTGCCATGTGCGTGCCATCCGGTGACGAACGCTTAAACGTACCGGAACACCGGCTCCCGCGGCCGACCACTGACTCGAGGGCGCACCCGAGACCGGCCGCGCGCGGCCGGTACCCGGTCCGACTACCGGTAGACGTTCTCGTATCGCTCGCGGTACTCCCGCAGCGCGAGCCTCGCTCTGCGCCGCGAAGTGAACCCGAAGCCGATCGCCTCACAGTCATCGTCGTCGCACTCCCAGCGGAAGGTCTCCGAGTGGGAGTCTCTCCTCACCGATGCGTCCGTCTCGCACAGCGGACAGATCCATCCCCACCGCATATCGCCGGCGTCCGCGCTCGCCCGATCCATTGGTTTGACGACGGAATTGGAGCGACGGGGCAAAAACCCGCGCCTCGAGTGGATCGTTCTTTTTCCGTTCGCCGGCGCTCGATCTCGGTCAGCGGTCGACTCGAGGACGCGTTTCGGACCGTTTTTACCCGGTGATCCGCTACGAACACCCAATGACGACTATCGTCGTGGTGGACAACCACGGACAGTTCACCCACCTCGAGCAGCGGGCGCTTCGCGACCTCGGCGTCGACACGGAGTTGATCGACAACGACACGCCACCCGCGGACGTCGACGCCGACGGCGTCGTCCTCTCGGGCGGCCCGGATATGGATCGGATCGGACGGTCCGCCGAATACCTCGACGCGGACGTACCGGTCCTCGGTATCTGCCTGGGAATGCAACTGATCGCCGAAGAGCTGGGCGGTCGCGTCGGGGGCGGCGAGTACGGCGGGTACGCCGACGTCACCGTCGATATCGTCGACGCCGAGGACCCGCTGACCGGCTCCCTGCATCCCGAGACTCGCGTCTGGGCGAGCCACGCCGACGAGGTCACGGAGCTGCCCGAGGGCTTCGAGCTGACGGCGAAAAGCGACGTCTGCGACGTCGAGGCGATGAGCGATACCGACCGCGATCTCTACGGCGTCCAGTGGCACCCCGAGGTCGCCCACACCGAGGAGGGCGACGAGATCTTCGAGAACTTCCTGGCGATCTGCGAATCGCGATAGTCTCGCGGAGCCGCCGGTTCGGACGCCGGCGACGGCAGTCGTCGTCCCTCTCAGATGCAAGCTGCTTGTTTATTGAAATCAGGGCTGTCCACTCGGACGAAAGTCCATGACCATCGATTCAACCGAAGACCTCTTCGTAGACGGCCTCAAGCACGCGTACTACACCGAACAGCAACTCGTCGACGCCCTCGACGAACTCGAGCAGACCTCCTCGACCGAGGAACTCAAGTCGGGATTCGCCGAACACCGCGAGGAGACCCGGAACCACATCGACCGCCTCGAGGAGGTGTTCGACCAGGTCGACGCCGACGCGGAGGCCGAGGAGGATCCGGTCGTCGAGGGGATGATCCAGGCCCACGAGGAGTTCATGGATAAGGACCCGAGCAACGAGGCCACCGACCGGTTCAACATCGCCGCCGGCCAGAAGTCCGAACACTACGAGATCGCCGTTTACGGGAACCTCATTCCGATGGCGGACCAGCTCGGCATGGACGACGTCGCGGACACCCTGGAAGAAACCCTCCGGGAGGAACAGGACGAACTCGACAGCCTCTCGGAGATGGGTGAGGAGTTCGATTACGGCGAGTTGACGGTCTCGGAGTAACGACGATCCGATCCACATCTCTTTCGAGCGGGCAGTGACGTTCGGGCGTCGTGTGACGGGTTTCGACGACGACCGGCTCGGTACCGACGAAACTGACCGGCAGTCTCTTCCCCGTCCGCACGGATGTGAGAGATGATGACAGTCGACACTGTCGGTCGGTTCGAACGCGCACTCGAGGGACTCGAGGTGGGGTTCGAGCGTGTTCCGGCCGCCGACGCGACCGGGCGAATCGAAACGATCTCCGCGGAGCCAGCGGTCGGTTCGCCGCTCCCCTTCGACGGCGTCTCGCTCCCCGAGGCGGTGACGACAGAGCCGACGAATGCCGAACTCGAGGCGGCCGAGACCGGCGTCACGCCGGTCGGCTACGCGATCGCGGAGTACGGCACCGTCGCCGTCGAGTCGACGGCCGACGGCGCGGAGCCGATCAGCCTCTACCCGGAACACCACGTCGCCGTCGTCGCGGCCAGCGACGTGGTGTCGGATCTGAGTAGCGGTTTCGACCGCCTCGCCGACGGCTTCGCGGACGGCCAGGACAGCGTCGTCTTCGCCACCGGGCGGAGCGCAACCGCCGACATGGGCGATCTCGTCCACGGCGTCCACGGCCCCGGCGAGGTCAGCGTGATCGTCCTGGAGGATCGATAAGATGGCCCAGCGCACGCGATCGGCGCAGGCCGACCGGATCCGACACCTACTCGAGACCGAAGGCGAGGCCATCCACGCCCACGCGAGCGCATCGAACGCCCGCCGGTACGAAACCTACGGCGCGACCGACGATCTCGAGGCGCTGCGTACGGACGCCCGATCGATCAAGGAAGACGCGATCGGCCGACTTCCCGACCTGATCGAGACGGTTCGGGAGGCGGTCGAGGCGAACGGCGGCACCGTCTATCTGGCCGACGACGCCGCGGACGCGAACGCGTACGTGGCCGACGTGGTCGAGTCACGGACCGATGCGAACGGAACGGCGGGGGACGGCGACGCTCCGTCGGTCGTCAAGTCCAAATCGATGACGACCGAGGAGATCGACCTCAACGAGGGACTCGAGGCCGAGGGGATCGACGTCACCGAGACGGACCTCGGCGAGTGGGTGTTGCAGGTGGCCGACGAGACCCCTTCCCACATCGTCGGCCCGGCGATGCACATCTCCCGCCCGGAGATCGCCCAACTGTTCAACGAGCGCTTCGACCCCGAGGAACCGTTCGAGACCGCCGAAGGGCTGACCCGGTTCGCCCGCGACCACCTCGGCGAGCACATCCGAGAGGCCGACGTGGGGATCACCGGCGCGAACTTCGTCGCCGCCGACAGCGGGACGATCGCGCTCGTCACGAACGAGGGCAACGCGCGCAAGTGTGCGGTCACGCCCGACACCCACGTCGCGGTCGCCGGCGTGGAGAAACTGATCCCGACGCTGTCGGACCTCGAGCCGTTCGTCGATATCATCGCCAAGAGCGCGACGGGCCAGCCGATCTCGCAGTACGTGACGATGCTCTCACCGCCGACTGATTCGCCGACGCTGGACTTCGATTCGCCGGACGACCCGATCACGGGCGACGGCGACGGAGCCGCCGACGGGCCGAACGCGGCGGACGGAACTGGTGATCCGGACCGCGAGTTCCACCTCGTCTTACTCGACAACGGCCGCATGGACATGCGCGAGGACGACCAGCTCCGGGAGACCCTCTATTGCATCCGCTGTGGGGCCTGTTCGAACTCGTGTGCGAACTTTCAGTCCGTCGGCGGCCACGGCTTCGGCGGCGAGACCTATTCGGGCGGGATCGCCACCGGCTGGGAGGCCGGCGTCCACGGGCAGGAGTCCGCGGCCGAGTTCAACGACCTCTGTACCGGCTGTTCGCGCTGCGTCGACGCCTGCCCGGTGAAGATCGACATTCCGTGGATCAACACCGTCGTGCGGGATCGAGTCAACCGCAGTCGCGATCCCGAGGCGTACGACTTCCTCGTCGACGGCCTTACGCCCGACCTCGAGGAGGACGGACTCGACCCGGGCAAGCGGTTCTTCGGCAACATCGGTACCGTCGCGAAAGTCGCCAGCGCGAGCGCACCCGTCTCGAACTGGCTGGCCGACGCGGGCCCGGTTCGTTCGGCGCTCGAGCACACCCTCGGGATCGATCGCCGGCGCGACCTCCCCGCGTTCCAGCGCGAATCGCTCGTGGACTGGTTCGAGAGGCGAGGTGGCGAAGCCACCTCGAAAAAGCGAGCGGCAGAGCCGCGAGCACACCGAGGCGGTGCAGCGGCCTCGGAAAAGCGAGCGGAGGGGGCCATCTCCCGCGACGATGGGACCGACCTCGAGCGCGAGGTCGTCTGCTACCCCGACGTCTACACGAACTACGTCGACACCGACCGCGGGAAGGCCGCCGTCCGGACGCTCGAGGCGCTGGGCGTTCCGGTCCGCGTCCCCGATCTGCCCGAGAGCGGTCGCGCGGCGCTCTCCCAGGGGATGATCGCGACGGCGGACCGGCAGGCCAGCCGGCTCTACGCCGCCCTCGCTGAGGATCTCGACGCCGGTCGGGACGTGGTCGTCATCGAGCCCTCCGATCTGGCGGCCGTGCATCGCGAGTACGAGCGGTTGCTTCCCGAGGAGTCCGTGGAGCGTCTCCGCGCGAACAGCTACGAGATCTGCGAGTACGTCTACGGACTGCTCGAGAACGGCGCGGACCCCTCGGCGCTGTCGACCGGCGACGGGGCGGAGCCGGTAGCGTATCACTCCCACTGTCAACAGCGGACGCTCGACCTCGAGGCACCGACCGTGGCCGTCCTCGAGCGCTGTGGCTACGCGCCCGAAACCTCCAGCGCCGAGTGTTGTGGCATGGCTGGCTCGTTCGGCTACAAGCGGGAGTACTACGAGCTGAGTATGGACGTCGGCGAGCGGCTGGCGTCGGAAGTCGAGGGCGCGGAGACCGTCGTCGCGTCGGGAACCTCCTGCGGGGACCAGCTCGAGACGCTGCTCGAGCGCGACGTACCCCATCCGATCGAGTTGCTCGCGCCCGGCGGATATCAGTCGTAGCAGCCGTTCGAATTTTTGTCGGCGATCGAGCCCCGTCCGAAGAGAGCGTCGGGGCGGTTTCTCACGGAAATCGTCAAGGACAGTGATATACGTCTCGTCGTTGAGGATAGGGGTAGTATGCTTGGTGAAGACGTACTCCTGAACGTACAGGACGGTATCGCGACCGTCACGCTGAACCAACCGGACCGGATGAACGCCCTCTCGGCGGGCATCAAAGCCGGTATCGGGGAAGCGCTCGACGAAGTGTCCGACCGAGACGACGCGCGAGTCGTCGTCTTCGAGGGGGCGGGGAAGGCGTTCTGCGCCGGCGGCGACATCAGCGGCATGGACGACGCCGAGTACACGGACCACGAACGCACGCAGGGCATCGTCGAGGACTGCGAGGCAATCCCGATGCGTATCTACAACCTCGAGTTGCCGACGGTGGCGACGGTCGACGGCTACTGCGTCGGGGCCGGCGTGGGCGTCGCGATGTCCTGTGACATGGTGCTGGCGAGCGAGCGCGCCCGGTTCGGGCTGGCGTTTCGCAACATCGGACTGACGCTCGACTACGCGACCTCGCTGTTGGTCACGCGGGCCGTCGGCCCGTACGTCGCGAAGGAACTGGCGCTCACGGGCGAGACGATCACCGGCGAGGAGGCCGACGAAATCGGGCTGATCAACCACGCGTATCCGACCGACGAGTTCGAGGACGAGGCGGGCGACCTGATAGAGCGGATCGCCACCGGCCCGACGGTCGCGCTGCACTACTCCGTTCGCAACATCGACCGGTCGCACAACAGTTCGATCCAAGACGTCGTCGAGCGGGAAGCACAGTCCCAGAACCTCGCCAGTAGCACGCGGGACCACCGGGAAGGCGTCGGGGCGTTCGGCGAGGATCGCGATCCCTCGTTCGAGGGTCACTGACCGCGGTTCCGGCCGGGCTCGAGTCGACTCTCCGCCCGCGGCTCACCGCCCGCGGAACTCCGGCTCTTCGCCGTCTCGCAACGCCTCGACCGCCCGTTTGTAGTCCTCGGTTTCGAAGACGATCGACTGTCGCGTCGCCTCGTTCGCCAGCGCGTCCTCGAGGCTCGTTTCGTGGCTGGTCCGGACGAGTTCCTTGATGTGCTGGAGGGCGATCGGCGGGCCGGTCGCGATTTCCGAAACGATCTCGTCGGCCCGCTCCTCGAACTCGTCGGTCGGGAAGACGTGATTGACGAGCCCGAGTTCTCGAGCGCGGTTGCCGTCGACGATTCGACCGGTCATCGTCAGTTCCATCGCGAGTCCCCGACCGACGAGGCGGGGCAGGACGTACGAGATGCCACAGTCCATACTCAGGCCGAAGCGAACGTGCGAGAAGCCGATCCTGGTTCGCTCGCTCGCGAGCGGAATATCGCACGCGATGGCGAACCCCGCCGCGTCCCCGATCGCCGGCCCGTCGATCTTCCCGATGACGGGAAGGGGATGGGTGATAATCTCCCGGACGAGTCGGTGCTCGTGGCGCTGGATCTGCTCGACGCTCTCGTGAAGCGGCCCGTCCTCGGCGTCCGACTCCCCCATCGACTCCATGTCGAACCCCGACGAGAACGCGTCGCCGGCACCCTGCAACACGACGCACCGCGCGTCGGTATCGCGCGCCGCCTGCAGCGCGTCGTAGATCGCGAGATAATCGTCTCGAGAGAGGGGATTCCCGCGCTCGGGCTCGTTCATCGTGACCGTGACGACTCGATCGGCGAACTCGGTATCGATACTGTCCGACATCGTCAGTCACATCACCGAGTACGCGTGTAAAATTTCCGTACGGTTCTCCTTGACGGCACGTTGTCACGTCGTCTGCTGGGAGTCATGCGCCGTCCAACTGGACGGACCGTCACTCGCGCCCTCGAACCTCTACTATTACGTCGCTCCGGCGACGCCGTCCCGGTATGCAGTCCCTTTCCATGCGCGATCACGTCCGGCCGACCGACGGCGACTACCCGGCGGGAATCTACCGCGTCGTCGGGACGGGCGACGTCGTGACCCTGCTCCGGGTCGGCGACGCCGACGGCCGGCGGGTCAACACCGGCGAAATCGCAACCGTTGCGGAGGGCGATCTCGAGGCGTTCGAACCGGCCGAGAACCCCGACGGGAACCGGCCGCTCGGAGCGACCGTCGCCTCGAGCCTCGAGATGATTTACTGGCGGCTCCGGGCCTTCGGACAGCAACTGGCAGCACGTCCGATCCCCGCCACCGTCGCAGCGGCGCTCGTCGCGGTCGGGTACGTCGGTGACTCCGTCGGTCCCCTCTCGGAGTCCGTCGCGAGCGCGGTGCTGTTCGTCGGTGCCATCGGACTCGCGATCGTCGGCAGCGGCTATCTGGATCGGTGAGTCGAGAGAAGGGGCGACCTCGACCGGCTGCGTCGGGCCGCTACGCTTCGAACAGGTCGTCGACGGCCTGTCGCGCGGTGAGCGCGGCGTCGTCGGCGACCCGCTCGGGATCGGGTTCGCCCTCGCCCTCCGGCGCGTTGAGGTAGACGTCGACTTCTAAGACGCCGTCCTCGAAGACGACGGTCACGTCGTAATCGCGCACGTCGGATTGTTTGTACTGCGAGAAGATCACGCCCTCCGCAGCGTCCGAAGCCGTCTGGACGACGGTCTCGTCAGACGGCTCGTCGGTCGACATTTACGCGCCGCCAGCGCCCGGGCCGCCGGGGCCGGCCGGACCGCCCATGCCGCCGCCACCGCCGAGCAAGTCCTCGAGCTCCTCCTGGAGGCTCTCGAACTGGTCCTGCACGCGTTCTTCTTGCTTCTCGAGGGTCTCGAGGCGGATCTCGAGCGTGTCGACCTTGTCCTCGAGGTCCTCCTCGGCCTGGTCGTAGTCCGTCTCGACGAGGAGTTCGCCGACGTTCCGGTACATGGTCGTTCCCTCGTCGATGTTCTCGAGTTCGTCGAGGGCGTTCTGTGCCTCGGTGAGTCCCGAGTCCGCTTCCTGCTTCTGGACGGCGACTTCCTGTGCCGTCTCCTGAAGATCCTGTAGCTGCTCGATTTTCTCTTGTGCTTCGGGCGGCAGGTTTCCTTGCATATCTCGACCGTCGCCCTCCGGACTGATAAAGGCCAGCTTTGTCTTCCGTATCGCCGTTCGGCCACGGATCGGCGGCCACCCTCTCGGCAGCGTCCGATCGGGCTACTCCGAGCCGCTGCCGTCCGTCGCAACCGCCTCGTCCGTGGCCGTCGGCGTGGCGGCGCTGTCGGACCGAATCACGAGATAGCCGCCGACGATGAAGAGCGCACCCCAGAGCAGGAAGACCGCGTCCCACAGGACGACCGGGCCGGGTCCGGCGGGCCAGACGTGGTGAAGCCCGAGTAACTGATGATCGACGAGCCCCTCGACGACGTTGAACACGCCCCAGCCCATGATCACCGCGCCGAGCAGCATTCGACCTGATTTCGGCACCGAATGGAACCGCCACGCGCGGGAGAACAAGACGAGGCCGATGATCGTGAAGGTGTACGTCGCGAGGTGGAAGAGTCCGTCGGCCATGACGTTGAGCTCCAGATCCGTCGCGACGCTCGAGTCGGGATACGACGACAGCATGTGGTGAATCTGGAGGATCTGGTGGAAGACGATCCCGTCGAAGAAGCCGCCCACCCCCACTCCGAGCGCGAGGCCGGCGATCACCAGCGGCTTGGCGTCCCGTCGCAATCCGAGCCACGTCCCGTCCCGTGCGGCCATACCGATTCCTCGAACGTGCCGATCAAAACACCGGTGCCTGCCTGTTCCGGGATCACGAGCGTTCCGGGACCGAGAGCCGGAAGTCGGCGAGAATCGAAGATATCGGGAAATCGGCTCCGCTCGAGAATACCGTGAAGTTAGCGCGACTCGAGAACTCGTTCGCCCGCGTCGGCGGTCCGTTCCGCCACGTCGATCAGCGCAAACCAGGTGTTCAGCGCCGCCCGCAGGGCGATCACGTCGGCGGCGACGATCTCGATCAGGACCCGGTTTCCGTCTCGCTCGAGGGTCGTCCGCGAGCGCTCGTCGTCGATCTCGCCGATTTCGCGGGCGACGCTCTCGGCGACGAGTCGTGCACGCGACGCGCTCTCGTAATCGAACTCGAGGGTCGCGTCGTGAGAAGACACGCGTTACTGGACGTCGACTTCCTTGACGTCGCGGCTGCGTTCTTTCAGGAGCACGCGGTGACCGCAGTAGGGACAGCGGACGCCGCCGTACTCGTCGAGTTGGACGTCGCGTTTACAGCGGGAGCATTTGTAACTCATGCTGGTCTCGAAGTCGGTTACTCGTCCTCGGTGTCTTCTGCGAGGGCAGCGCGGATGGAGCGCTTGACTGTGCGGCCGGCGGGGGTCTCGGGGCGGTACGCGCCGCCGGTGAAGACCTCGCCGGTCTCGTCGTTCTTCCAGATGCCGGTACCGACACGGGTAACGTCGTCGCCGTCGACTTCGGCGTTTTCCATGTCGTCTTCGATCTCGCTGACGCGACGCCGCGCGACGCGGCCGTAGCGGGCACCGAATCGACCGGCGCTACCGACCTCTCCTTTGTTGGCCATAGTAGTGCTGTCTATCGCCAGCGCATTCTTAAACCTGTTGAGTCACGTCGGTTCCTGCGGGAGCACAGTCTCGTTCGGCCTCCCGATCACGACCCATCCATCCGCTCGGCGACCGGCCACGCGAGCAGTTCCAGGAAGACGACCGCGAGCGCAGCGACGTATCCAGCGACCGCGAGCGGAGTGGTGAGTACTCCCGTGCCGACACCCGGGGCTGCGATCACCGCGCGAACAACGAGGCCGCTCACCGCCAACAGCGGAATCAGGGTCAGGACGGCGTCCGGTCGCTCGAGCATGGCTAATTATATCTAATTACATCGATCCCATTAAGGCCGGGAGAACCAGCAGCACCTGTCACCGCCATCGGGAAGCAACAATACTTGCCTCGAGAATCTCCCGACCGTGAGACTGCCATCGACGGCGGACGCTGGCAGCTACTAGAACTCCGCGTCCGTGAGCACGTCGTTCAAATCCTCCCGGATCCGTTCGCCCATCTCCCGATCGCGGGCGGTCGTCACGACGCGGTTCTCCTGGACGCTCGAACCGTCTCGCAACAGCATCCGAACGTTGCCGCCGTCGTCGGCGCGGGTCACCTTCGCGCGCATGCCGGACTGAGAGCCCTTGCCACCGGCGTCGATCGGGCCGGGAATCACCTTCTTGACGTGGGGATGGTCCGCGACGGTCCGAATGGCCCGCATCCCTGTCCGGCCCCCGATGAGCGTCGTGTGGCTGCCGCCGATCTTCTCGGCCGGCGGCGTCTCGACGACGTCCAGCGCGCGATTCCCGCGGCGCTCGAGCACCGCCCGAACCGGATCGTCGTCGTCGACGCGATAGAACGAGTGGTGGGTGTCGTCGCGAACGGCGCGAATCACCGTTCGGACGCCGCCGGCGTAGACCTCCTCGGGACGTTTCCGACGTATTTCGTCGCCGATCAGGCCCGCGAAGTTCCGGAGTTCGATCGGCTCGTTCTCGCCGTCCTCCGGCGTCGTCGTGATCGTCGTCTCGCCGAGTACCAGCTCGTCGCGGTCGGCTTCGGAATCGGGGTCGGTCGGCTCGTCGGGTTCGCCGGCGAGCATCGTGATGGTCGCTCTGTCGCGCGCCGCCTCGAGGACGATCGCCTCGGTGTTGGCCTCCCGACAGACCAGACAGAAGTCCCCGGGTTTCTCGAGCGGCGATGCGCAGTGGCGACACTCCATAGCGGAGATTCGGGAGACGGATGTAAAACAGGCGTGTTTCCGACCGGATCCGACGGTTGCCAGCAGTTCGTCGGCCCCTTCACGAAACGCGCCGGTCCCGGACCGAAGGCGTCTCGAGCCGAAAGCGAGTCGAATCGACGGCCGCGATCGGTTACCGTCCGCTCCCGCGTACGATCCGTTCGTCGCGCGCCGTGTTTCCGCCCGCATCGATAGCGGTGGCGACGACCCGGTATTCCGGAAGTCGTTTCCCGCCTTGGACACGCAGGGTTGCGGTCACGGTATCGGAACCGCCGCTCAGCTGTCCCTCCTCTCTATCGAGGACCTCGCCAGTGTCGGGGTTTTGAAGTTCAAACGCGGCAGTCTCGAGATTTCCGTCGGGATCAGTCGCCTCGAGGGAGACGGCGTACTCGTCCTGATTGCCGCCGAGATCGGTGACGTCGGTGATCGTCGCGCTCGGTCCGGTCGGCGCCCCCGATCCGCCACGATCCATCACGCGAACGTCGAACGTGGCTTCCCGAGACGGTCCCTCGCCGAAGTTTAGCGCCACCTGGACGTCTCGAGTCCCGTTGACGTCGTCGGGAGCGTCGTAGACGAACGTCGCGCGTCCCTCGGCATCGGTGACGGAATCGACCGCCCGAACGGTGCCGTCACCGCCGGCACTCCCGGTCACGGTAACGCCGCTGACGGGGTTGTCGAACCGGTCGCGGGCCTCGACGACGAGCCGCTGGCGACCGCCCTCCGGGATCGCCGTCGCGTTGCCGTCGACGTCGGTGAGGTACGCCGCGTTCTGCTCACTCACCCCTCCACCGAGGGCGACGGCGCCGAGTCGGAGTTCGTAGGTCGCTCCCTGCTCGAGCGCCAGCGTCAACTGTCCGCAGGGGTCCGGTGGCGCTCGCTGACAGTCGATCCCCGTCACGTACCGGCCGTCGTCCGGCCCGCTCGCCGAATCGAGTTCGTCCGCGAGGAGCTCGACCCACTCGTCTTCGGTGAGCCGGGTGGGAACCGTCAGCGTGACCGGTTCGCCGTCGTCGCGGACCGTCACCGTCCGGGCCGGCGCGCTGGCCGGTTCGACGCCGATCGAGACGTCTCCCGCACGCGAGACGGAGCGCTCGCCCTCGAGCGCGACGAAATCGATCCGGCGGCCGTCGACGAGATCCTGCTCGGTCTCGGCTCGGTTCGTCCCGTCGAGTCTCTCGTAGACGACCCACGGCTCGGAGACCGTCACCGGCGCGCTCCCGTACTCGTTGTAGTCCGGGGCGTACTCGAGCGATCGCGTTTCGAACGTCCGCGGCGTTCCGTTCCAGTAGTCGCCGGTCTCGCCGGCGGCGGACGCGTTGGCGATCTCGACCGCCTCGGGCTCCGTCGTCCGAACCGTCCCGGAGACCGGTGGCGGGTTGACGAAGAACAGTCGGGGCGGATAACGGAGCCCTGCCTCGATCGAGACCGTCTCCCCGGTCCCGGTCGCGGCGACTCGGCCGATGGTCTCGCCGACGCCCCTCACGTCCGTCTGGACCCGCTCGTTGTGCTGGAACTCGAGTCCCTCGTTCACCGCCGGAATCGCCGTCATCTGGAGGACCGCGAGCAGCGCGAGCGCGAGTGCGAACATGAGGATCGCGCCGATAACGGGCGAGACGGCGCGATCCGTGTCGGGAGCCATCGGTCGCACACTCGCACGCGCTGTCGACGGTGTCTCGGTCTCGCGTGCGTCGTTCTCGGATCGTTCGGGGACTGTCTGTCGGGACATGATTACACCAGGAGGAAGAACGCGACGACGGTGAGGACGACGAGCCCCAGTCCGTACTTGAGTCCGCTGAGGACGTCGTTCTCGGCCAGCTTACCGGCGATCAGTCCGCTTCCGAACCCCTGAACCAGCGCCGAGTGGAGAAAGAGGAGTTCGTAGGTCTCGACGGGGATCGCACCCAGCGAGACCGGTCCCTCGGCCGCCGTCGTCTCGGAGTCGGCCGCTATCTCGGCGATCGGCGCGAGATAGCTCGCGCTGACCATGACGATGACCAGCAGATAGACGAGGAAGCCGATCACGACGATGGCGACGTAGGAGCCGACTTCGCGCCGGCGCTGCCGGGCGAGTTTCGCCTGCGCTCGAGTGTTCCTCGCCGCGATCTCGAGCAGGCCGTGGAGATCGCCGCTCGAGCGGCTCCCCTCAGCGACCAGCGTCATCGTCCGCGTCAACTGGGGGACGTTCAGCCGGTCGGCGAAGCCGAGCAACGCCTGGGTCAGGTCGTGGTTCCAGGCCACGTCGTTACGAACGCGGCGGAGCTCCTCGGCGAGCGTCCCGCTCGCCCACCGCGTGACGAGGTCGAAGGCGTCGACCACGTCGACGCCCATCTGGTTCGCGCTGGCGAGGATGCTCAGCACGTCCGGGAACCGCTCGGTGATGACGTTCGTCCGGCGGCGTTCGCGCTCGTGGAGGACCAGTAGCGGCGCGGTCGCGGTCACCAGCGGAACGACGACGAGCCCGACGGTCGTTCGGAGCGGCGTCGCGAGAAATCCCGCGGCGGTCGGCTCGACCAGTCCGGTCCAGATTCCGAGGCCGACGACGGCGATCGCGGCCGGTATCGTCACCCCCAGCGAGAGGACGGGGCGGCGTCTGATCGCCCGAAACGGATCCGAGAGGAACGCCCGAAGGCCGGTCTCTCGCTTGGACTGCCGGTAGGCGGGAAAGCGAGGGTCGTCCTCGACTCGCTCGCTCCGGACCGTCCGTTCGTCTTCGACGGCCAGCCTGGCCGTCGGCTCCTGGTAGGGCCGCGAGAGCAGGTCGACGGCGAGCAGGAATCCGACCATCGCCAGCGGGAAGACGACGTAGACGAGCGCCGCGATCAGACTGACCGTCTCCGCGCCGAGGAAACTCACGACCATCAACACGACGATCAAGAAGAGCGGAGCCGCGACGAACGCGACGACGAACACCTCGCTGATCACGCCGAGCGTCTCGATGAACGACGCCTGCTCCTCGAGCGCGTCGTCGAGCGCCTCCTCGGACACCTCCTCGAAGAACGTCTCGAGGTCGCCGCCGGAGTCGAGGACGCCCAGCAGGTCGTCGAGGAACCGGCGGAAGTCGTCGCTCGGGGTGAGCAGCCGGACGTTGTCGAGGGCCTGCAGCAGGTCGTTGCCGAACAGGTCGATCTCGCGGACGACCAGGTCGAACTCGTTCGCGACCTCGCCGTAGACCTCCTCGCTGTCCCCGAGTCGGCGACACACTTCGATGAAGTTCATCCCGCCGCTGGACAGCGCGTACATGAACGTGATCGCGTAGGGAAGGTTGAGCGCGATGCTCCGCCGCCTCGCGGCGACGACGCTCCGCGGATAGTAGTAGTTCCGGCCGACCCAGACGGCACCGCCGGCGGCGAGGGAACAGCACAGGGGAACGAGCAGCGCGGCGACGAGCAACGGGTTCGACAGGAACGCGTCCCGCGTCCGACCGGAGAGCCCGAAAAGCGGCTCCAGCACGTCGAACCACGTGCCGGTCAGCGCCAGCACGACGAGCGCGGCGTTGCCGACGATTCCCGCGACGATCGCGGCGATCACCGCGAATCTGACGCTATCGGTCAGGTACGTATCGTAGGTATCCCGGACGCGGGCCTGCTTGAGCAGCCGCTGGAGCCCGCGGTATCGCTCCGGGCGCGTCTTGAAAAACGTCCGAATACGCCCGTACGAATCCCTGAGTTCGCGTTGCTCCGCCGCGCCGAGTTCGCGCTCCTCGGCGAGGGGCTGACTGAGCACCTCCTCGGGCTCCGGTTCGGCGTCGTCAAGTTCCGCTCGGCGTCCGTCGCCCGCCTCTCCGAGCGAGTCGTTCGAATCCGACTCGAACGAGACCGTCGGCTCGTCGTCGAACGCGTCCTCGAGAACGGCCGCGGCCGTCTCTTCGTCGAGAGCGGGGTCACGGAACGCGGGTTCGTCCGTATCGCGCTCTGGACCGTCATCGGGGCCGATATCGTCACCGACCGGGGCGTGGTCGACGTCGTCGTGGGACCGATCGCAGTCCACATCGCCGTCGGATCGATCGCGGTCATCGTCACTGCCGGGCCGGTCACGTTCGGTCACGATTCAGTCGTCGGCCTCCGCGATCGCGATCTCGTCGGGATCGAGGTCGCCGGCGCGGACCTCCTCGAGAACGTACTCCGGATCGCGGATGAACCCCTGAATGACCCGCGCGACGCTCTCGTAGTCGGTTATTTCGGCCTCGAGGAGGTATCGCAGGACGGCTTCCCGTCGGTCGAGTTCCCGCTCGATGTGGCCGGGCGTCCAGCCTCGTTCGTCGGCGATGGCACCGAGGACCGTCGATCCCGAGGTCTGTTCGAAGCGATCGGCGTGGGGATCGTACCGAAACACCTCGTGGGGCGCGATTTCGTCCGCGTCCCCGTCCGGATCGCCGTGGCTGAACTCCACGAGCCGCCTGTTCCGCCGAACGCGCTTGCCGTTCTGGGTGGTCTGTTGTTGAATCGAGACGATGTCGAGGTTGCCGATCATCTGCGTCGGGACGTTCAGCGGCTCGTTCCGGAGTCGACTCAACAGCCCGCGGACGGAGTCGGCGTGAAACGTCGTGTACGCCGTGTGGCCGGTAGCGATCGACTGGAAGAAGGTGAGCGCGACGTCGCTCTCCGTTCGGATCTCCCCGACGACGAGGTACTCCGGGCGCTGGCGCAGGGCGGCCTGCAGCAGGTCGAACATCCCGACGGAGCCGCGCCCGCCCGCGGTGACGCCGTCCCGGGTAACGCTCTGAATCCAGTTGTCGTGGGGGAGCGTGAGCTCCGGCGTGTCCTCGATGGAGACGACCTTGCTCTCGGGCGGGACGAACATCGAGACCGCGTTGAGGCTGGTCGTCTTCCCCGAGCCGGTGCCGCCGGCGAACATGAGCGAGGCGTTGTTCTCGACGGCCAGCCAGAGGTAGGCCATCTGCTCGAGCGAGAACGTCCCCCAGTTGACGAGATCGACGGGGGTGAACGGGACCTCGGCGAACTTCCGGACGGTGAAGTTCGCGCCGCCGGTCGTCACCTCGCCGCCGAGGGTGAGCTGGACCCGCGAGCCGTCGGGTAAGGAGGCGTCGACCAGCGGGTCGGCGACCGAGAGGTGTTTGCCGGCTCGCTGCGCGAGGCGCACGACGTAGGCGCTCAGGCGTTCGTCGCCGAACGCGAGATTCGTCCGGAGGTCGCGGTAGCCGTGGTGGTAGACGAAGACGGGTTTGGCCGCGCCGTCACAGGAGATGTCCTCGACGGCCCGGTCGCGCATGATGGGGTCGATCTTCCCGTAGTTCACGAAGTCCCGGCGGAGGTAGTAGAGGAGTTGCTGCAGTGAGCCGTCGCCGACGGTGGCGGCGTGTTCGCGCATGACTCTCGGCACTTCCTCGTCGAATGCGGCCGCCCGGTTCACCTCGCCGTCGAACTCCTTGTACATCAGGTCGCTCCGGAGCGCCCGGATCAGGTCCTCGCGGACGTACTCCTCGAACTCGTCGAGGTCGGGCTCGACGACGTGATACCGATTGGTGTTGGTCGCGTCGTCGTACAGTACCGTCACGTACGCGTACGGCTTATTCACCCAGTAGCGCTCGACTTCCTCGTAGTCGTCGAGGTAGGTGAAATCGAAGAACTCCTCCTCGATGAACGCGTCGGACGGGCGACCGGGGAACACCTTGTCGGTGGTGCCATCAAAGCGATCGTCAAAAAACGCCGTCACGTCCGCGAGCACTGCGTCGATGACCTGCCGCTTCGACCGCGCGTCGGCGGGTGCGATTGCCGACGCCGTCTCTCGGTCGTCCACCGTCGTACTGTCGTCCACCGTCGTACTGTCGTCCACCGTCGTACTGTCGTCCGCAGTCGTCCTGTCGTCCCCAGTCGTCCCGTCATCGGTCCGAGCGACGGCGGAGTCGACGTCCGTCTCCGTCTCGGCGGCCGGACCGACATCGCTCGGGGGGCTCGAGGGGATCCGTCCCGGATTGTCGTCGCGTTCGTCCGGCTGATTGCGGTCCGACATCGATCGATTGCGTCCCCCTTGTGAGCCGATCACCTAAACCGTACTGGCTTCTGAAAAGTCTGGACGCAGTGATAGACGGGGTTACAAAATTTCGTCGAAGACGTTCCGAACCGGTTCCGTATCCACGACCTCGTAGGGGACCCGCAGCGGAGAGATCGACACCCGTTCCTCGAGCAGGGCGTGGCGATCGGTGTCCTCGGCGTCGGGGATGTCCCGGTTCGCCATCTGCTGCCAGAGTCGGTTGGTCAACTGAAACGCGCCGTTTTCGAACGCGGCGTCCATCTCGTAGACCTCGGTCGGCCGGGTCAGTTGGAAGCCGTTCGGATCCCGATCCGGCCGGGGGACGTTCACGTTCAGGTAGTCGACGCGGTCGAACAGTCCGGTACCGGGGACGCCGGCGACGAGTTCGGCGGTGATCTCGCCCGCTCGCTCGAAGTCGGCCGTTTCGAGGTCCCGATCGTAGCCGAGCGTGTCCAGCGAGACGGCGATCGACGGCGTCCCGAGGAACGCAGCCTCCATCGCGGCGCTGACGGTTCCCGATCGGGAGAAGACGTAGGCCCCGAGGTTCGCGCCCGAGTTACAGCCCGAGACGACGATGTCGGGTCGGGGCTCGAGGCCTTTCGTGCCGACGATGGCGCAGTCACAGGGGGTCCCGTCGACGGCGTATCCCAGTTCGTGGTCGGCGTGGGGAACCGGCGAGGTGAACGAGTCCGTCTCCAGATCCAGCGAGAAGTCGTCATCGTCTCGCGACGAACTCGTTCGGCCGTAGGAGAGCGACCGGCCGACGGCGCTCCGGTTTCGATCGGGCGCGATGACGGTGACCGTGCCGACCGCCGAGAGCGCGTCGTGAAGCGCCCGAATGCCGGGCGCGTCGATCCCGTCGTCGTTCGTCAGGAGGATGTGAGGGTCCGAGTCCAGTTCCATTGCCTGTTCTGTCGCTAGCGGGCGAGCTACGTATCAGTTCGGTTCCCCGACGACGAGCGACCGAACGTGGCGGCGAGTTTCGTTCCGCAGGACGGACAGTACCGCGATCCGTCGGCGGCGACTGCGTCGCATTCGGGACAGACGATGCCCTCGTTCGGTTCGGCGACCGGCTCGAGGTCCTCGCCACAGGACGGGCAGTAGTCCGCGGACGACGGCACGTCCGTACCGCAGGACGGACAATCGCCACCGTCCTCCCAGAGGACGCGACGCTGGGATTTCGAGACGTAGTTGTACGCGCCCCAGACGACGTTTCCCAGCCCCATCGAGAACCAGAACGTCAGGAGTGCGACCAGGACGTGAGAGACCACCGAGCCGAACGTTCGGTCGACCAGCACGACGCGATCGGGCGTTTCTTCCTCGATCTTCCAGCCGTGCGCTACGAGGTCGTCGATTTCCCGCTGTAGATGTTTGCTACGCATAGTATTATGGAGGACGCGAGCGAGCAAAAGCCTGTCAGCGGATGCCGGGACGACGTCGAGACAGCACGTTCACATCAGTGCAGTTCCTCTATACGTTATGATCGGACTCAGTCACGCTCATCTGATAGTCGCGCTGATCGCACAAGCCGATCCCGGCATCGATATCGATATCGGCACGACCGGCGGACTCCTCGGGGGTGCGGTCGGGGCCTTCCTCACCACGCTGGTCGTCGGCGCGATCCTGGTCGCCGTCGTCCCCGAGTACACGGAACGGATGATGGCGGACGTGCTCGAGGATCCGATCGGGGCGTTCGCGTACGGGATCGCTTCGCTGCTCGCACTCGCCCTCGTAATTCTCCTCCTGGTCATCACGATCGTCGGAATTCTGGTGGCGTTTCCGCTCGGACTCCTCGCGTACCTCGTGTGGGCGGTCGGCGCAGCGATCGCCGCCCTCGCGATCGCCGAGCGACTGGTCGGTCGCGAGGACGGCTGGCTGAAGCCGCTGGTGGTCGGTGCGGGAATCAACGGCGTCCTCGCGGTGACCGGCGTCGGCGCGATTCTCTCGATCTGTATCGGTGCCGCCGGCTTCGGTGCGGTGCTCCGAGATTACTTCGGGTGACACTGCTTACGGGCCACCGAAAGCGACGGCGTCACCACGGCAGGTATCGCCGAAGGCGAGCTATCACCGACGGTTCGTGGCGCACTCGCAGCGTCGTTCCGTCGGCCTCGAACACCGCTTCGCTCGCGGGAATCCGCTCTCCGTCCGGCAGGTGAACGTACTGCTCGCCGGCCGGAACCGTCCCGCCGCTACTCGCGCCGAACAGCGACTTCGATCTCCCCGTCGGCGCCGAGACGGGTTCGTCGTACTCGATTTCGTACACCGTCTGCCCGTCTTCGGTTACCGTTCGCCAGTCGACGATTTCCCGGTTCTCGTTCGTCCCGATCATGCTCGCGAACCCGATCGCTTCGGCCCGTGGTGAGTCGCGGTGTCCATCTCCTCAGTTGATACTCGAGGCTGCGACCTAAAAACCGGGGTGACTGTGACGACCGGCAACCCGTATCGCAGTTTCGAAGCCCTATCCGAGATCGACCGGATCCACCTTCAGATACTCTCGCAGAACGACCGTCGCGTACGATCCCTTCGGCAGCGCGAACTCGAGCGTCAGCGGCTCGGTCTCGAGTGAAAGATCCGTCCGCAGGAGCATCGCTCGCCGAGTGCCGCTCGAGTGAAACTCGCCGGGGAGATCGAAGTCCGCGGGCTCGAGACCGAGGTCGTCGAGGACGGCGCGCTCGATCTCGCCCTGCTCGCCGTCTGCGAGGTCCGTCTCGGTGCCGACCAGCGGCGCGGTGACGAACGCCCGGCCCCGCTCGCAGTGGCGAGTCACCGAGTCGACCCGGCGCTCGTCGACTCGCTGGAGGCGGTCGGTATCTGGAAGCTCGAGCCCGTCGGGCGCGTCGGTATCCGAAAAACAGACCACGTCGCCCGCGACGGGGCGATCGAACGGCAGCCCGCGCTCGAGACGCTTGCTCAGCATCAGGTTGAACGCGTAGGACTGGGCCGCGTGGACGAACAGCCGCTGGAGGTTCGACGGCACCCGCTCGAGGGCCTCTCGAAATTCCGCGGGGCCGGGCTCACCGTCGTCCTCGGCGAGCGCGTGGATCATCGAGCGCTCGTAGCGGAGGCGGTTGGGAACCCGCTCGAGGGCTTCCTGCCAGTTTCGCGTTTCCTCGACGAACGTCCGAGCTTCTTGCGTCGACTCGGGTTCTGCATCCGTCGGATTCCCCAGATAGGCCATCACCGCACCCTCCCAGTCGTCGCGAGCGATCGCGAGCCCGACTTCGTGCGTGACCGGCCGGCGGCTCCCGAAGCGCTGCTGGCCGAAGAAGTTGGGGACGCCGATCGAAACCGCGGAGTCGCCGTCCGAATCGCCGATACCGCCGTCCTCGAGCCCGCCGAATTCCCCCAATTCGTCGGTGATCGTCGCGGCGTTTTCGGGCCGCTCGGGATCGGAGACCACGAGTTCGAACTCGTTGCCCGCGAGGTCGCCGAACTCGAGGTTCCGCCCGGCCCGCCCGAGCACCTCGATATCGACCCCGTTGATCTCGGGCAGGTCCGCCGGGTCGGCTCCGTAGACCGAAAACAGCTGGGTGGTCACGGCGTACTTGTCCTTCGTGCCGGCCCAGTTGACCCGCTCGCGGGAGACGCCCAGCGCGTCCGAGAGCCGCGAGGCGAAGTCGTTGGTGTCCCACCCCCGCAGCGTCGCTCGAAAGACGAGGTGGGGATAGGCGTCCGTCGGCGCGTCGACGGGTTCGGTGTCGAAGCGCTCGAGTTCGCGCACCCGAAAATCGGCGTCGTCCTCCCGGAGGCGACCGCCGACGCCGTCCGCGTCGCTGACGTAGTACTCCATACCGACGGCCTGCTCCGTGGGGTGGCCTGAGCGCATACTGATTGCCGTCGATTCGAGTGCCGCGCGTAAATCGGTTCGTTCTCGAGGCGCTCAGTCCGTCCGCGGAATCGACCGCGCACCCAGCGCGAACGCGACGACAGCAAGTACGGCGAGAATCCCGAGGTTCGCGAGCGCGGGATCGACGCCGGCGATAGCTGGCGTCTCCGCACCCGAGTAGGTCGCGGCCCGAACTCCCCGTGCGAAGTAGGTCAGCGGCGAGAGGTTCACCAGCGGACCGAACCAGCCCGGAAGCTGGGAAAGCGAGATGAACGTCTCCGAGAGGAAGAGCAGCGGGAGCCCGATCGCGTTGCTCGCGGCGACCGCGCCGTCCTGGGAATCGGTGTAGCTGCCGAGCATCGCGCCGACGCCACAGAAGCAGACGACGCCGACGAGGATGTAGGGCACCAGCAGCGGGGAGAACGCGATCTTCGCGCCGGTCAGCGCGACTACCAGTCCGAGGATGAGCAGGCTCGCGAGTCCGATAATGGCTGCGTTGACGACCGTCTGGGCGAGCAACCACTCGCCGCGAGTCAGCGGCGTCGTCGCCAGCTTCTCGAAGCGACTCCCCTCGCGGTGGCGCGCGACCTCGCTGCCCATCCGCGACAGCGGGGTGAAGAGGACGACGACGGCGAGGTAACCGGGAACGTAGTAGGCCGCCGGCTCGGTGAACAGGCCCTCGCCGGTCGGATCGGTGCGGATCAGCGCGCCGAAGATGACGATCAGAATCACCGGGAAGAAGAAGGTGAAAAAGACCGCCGTCCGCCGGCGGATGAACGAGCGCCAGCCGGCGCTCGTCTCGGCTCCGACGCGGCCCATCCGACTCACGCCGTCTCACCCGCCTGCGCGATATCTGACTCGCCGGAACCGCTTTCTCCGCGCCCGGCGCGCTCCCCGTCCGCGAGTCGATCGGTCCGCTCCCGCTCGGCCGCGTCGGCCAGGGAGAGATAGACGTCCTCGAGGTCGGGTTCGGCCCACGAGAGTTCGGTGTACTCGATGCCGCGGGTCTCGAGATAGTCGACGACGGTGCCGATCGCGGCGGGATCGATATCTCGGACGACCACTGCACTGTCCGGGCTTCGACCCCGGCCGCGCTCCGGGCGTTCGACCGGGTACTCGAGGTCCGCGAAGGCGTCCGGATCGGCCGCCGTTTCGATCGTGAGCCGGCTCGAGCCGCCGTGGTCCCGGACGAGTGCGTCGGGCGTGCCCTGTGCGACGAGCGAGCCGTCGGCGAGCAGGCCGACGCGGTCGGCGAGCCGTTCGGCTTCGGCCATATCGTGGGTCGTGAGGACGACGGTCGTCCCGCCCGCGGCGAGGTCCTCGATCAGTCGCCAGACGGTGCGACGGCCGGCGGGATCGATCCCGGTCGTCGGCTCGTCGAGAAAGAGCAGATCGGGGTCGTTGACCAGCGCGGAACCGACGCAGACCCGGCGCTGCTGGCCCCCCGAGAGGTCCTCGTACCAGGTGTCGCCGGCGTCGACGAGACCGACGTCCGCGAGCACGTCGTCGGAATCCCGCGCGTCGTCGTAGAGTCCCGCATAGTAAGCGAGCAGTTCTCTCGCGCTGAGTCTGCCGGGTGGCGAGAACTCCTGTGGTAGCACGCCGAGTCGGTCGCGGTCGACGGCCGACGGCGACGCGTCGAGGATTCGTGCGCTGCCGCCGTCGGGTTCGGTCGTCCCCGTCAGCGACCGGACGAGCGTCGTCTTGCCGGCCCCGTTCGGACCGATCAGCGCGAAGACCTCGCCGCGCTCGACGGAGAGCGACGCCCCCGAGAGGGCCGTCGTCTCGCCGTAGACCTTCTCGAGGTCCGTCGCTTCGACTACGGCTTCCATACCGACGGGTTTCCGCGCATCGCGGGTAAGACGTTCGATTCCCGCGGCAGGCGCACTCACTCGCTCACGGCTTCGCCGTTCGCCCGCGGTTCTCACTCGCTTCGCTCGTTCCGAACCGCGCACGCGCTCTTGCCGTCGCAGGTACAACCGTTACCCGTCCGGCAGTGATACGAAATCGGGAATGACGAAACTCGGATACACCCTCTCGAGCGAGGAGTTCGGCCCGACGGAACTGGTCGACATCGCCCGCCGCGCCGAGGAAGCCGGCTTCGACTTCCTCTCGATTTCGGATCACTTCCATCCCTGGACGTCGGCCCAGGGCGAGTCGCCGTTCGTCTGGTCGACCCTGGGCGCCATCGCGACGGCGACCGACGAGATCGAAGTCGGCGTCGGCGTCACCTGTCCGACGATCCGGATCCACCCGGTCAACGTCGCCCACGCCGTCGCCACCGTCGACGAGATGCTCGGCGACCGCTTTACGTTCGGCGTCGGCACCGGCGAGAACTTGAACGAACACGTCACGGGCGAGCGCTGGCCCGAACACGACGTTCGACTCGAGATGTTGGACGAGGCGATGGACGTGATGCGCTCGCTCTGGACGGGCGAACCGACCAGCCATCACGGCGAACACTACACGGTCGAGAACGCGCGCCTCTACACCGTTCCCGACGAACAGCCGACGACGATCGGGAGCGCGTTCGGCCCGCAGACCGCCGAGTGGGTCGCCGAGACCGTCGACGGGCTCTGGTGTTCCGGCCCGAAGGAGGAGCCGGTCGAGGCCTACGAGGACGCCGGCGGCAACGGCCCGAAATACACCCAGCTGCACGGCTGCTACGCCGACAGCGAGGAGGAGGCGATCGAGACGATCTACGAGCAGTGGCCCAACGGCTCGATTCCGGGCGAACTCGGGCAGGAGCTGCCGACGCCGGCCCACTTCGAACAGGCCGCCCAGATGGTCGAGAAGGAGGACATAGCCGAGGCCGGAACCACCACCGAACCGGACCCGCAAGCCCACATCGATAGCATCGAGGAGGCGATCGACGCCGGCTACGATCACGTCTACTTCCACCAGATCGGGGACGAACAGGAGAAGGCGCTCGAGTTCTACGAGGACGAAGTCGTGCCGGCGTTCGATTAGCAGGGGACGCCGAGAATCAGCACGCGAGCGCGACGAACTGGTTGATCGCCTCGTCGCTCCCCGCGACGATCAGCATGTCGTCGGTCCGGACGACGAACTCCGGCCCGAGGTCGGTCAGTAATTCCCCGTTCCGTTCGACCGCGACGACGGTACACCCCGTCCGCGCTCGCAGGTCCACGTCGCCGAGACTTCGACCGACGATCCGCGGGGCAGTCGTTCTGACGAGTTCGAACTGCGTCTCCGGCGTGAGGATCTCTTCGTCCTCGATCAGGATAGAGGCGAGCATTCGGCCGGTCACCGTCGACAGCGACAGGACGTACTCGGCTCCCGCTCGGTAGAGCTTCGGAATGTTCTCGGTCTCGTTTGCACGTGCGATGATCTCGACGTTGGGAGCGACCTGTTTGAGGACCAGCGTCGCGTAGATCGTCGTCGCATCGTCGTCGAGGGTGAGAATGACGGACCGGGAGTCCTCGACGTTCGCGGCCTCGAGGACGGATTCGTCGGTGGCGTCGCCGACGATGTCAACCCCTGCCTGGTCCGCGATATCGACGACGCAGGTCGAAACGCCGCCGGACGCCAGGGTCTCGACCGCGGTTCGGCCGACGACGCCGTAGCCGCCGACGACCACGCGGTCCGTGTTGTGCCGCAGCGCCGACACCGTCCGCGATTTCAGCTCCGTGAGATCGTCGCGTCGCCCCGCGACGAGCAGGATCGTGTTGCCGTCGATCACGTTTTCGGGCCCCGGAACGGGGACGAACTCCCCGTTGAACCACGCGCCGATGACGGTGATCCCCATTCGGTCCCGGATACCCGACTCCGGGATCGTCTGGCCGACGAGGTCGCTGCGCTCCTGGACGAGGAGTTCGGTCACCGCGAGGTCCTCGCTGAGCTCGATCGTGTCCCGAAGCTCGGCCGAGACCGTCGTCGTCGCCTTCGTCGCCAGACTCTGTCCGAGCACCCGTCGCGGCCGGACGATTTCGTCGGCGCCGGCGTAGCGGTGATAGCTCGCGACGTCCTCGTCTTCGACCACGCTGACGATCCTGAGATCGCTCGAGAGCTCTCGAGCCGTGAGGATCACCATCGCGTTGGTTTCGTCGTCGATGTCGGTAACGAGGGCGTGAGCGTCCGCGGCGTTTGCCGCCTGCAGCGTTTCCTCCTGATCGAGTTCGCCGTAGATGGCGTTGGTGCCGTCGCCATTGAGTTCGACGACGAGTTCGGCGTCGTCGTCGATGAAGACGTAGGGGACGTTCGCCGCCTCGAGTTCCCCCGCGAGCACGTCCGAGCGCGGCGTGTACGAGCAGATAATGACGTGATCGGTGAGCTCTGTCGACTCCGGCGGCCGATCCTCGAGGGCCTGCTGGAACAGCGGGATCACGATCAGCGGCAGCGCGAGGAAGACGAGCAATACGCCCGTGAGGTTCATGACGACCACAAACAGGTTCATCTGGGGACTCTGCCAGTCGTCCGCGTCACCGCCGAAACCGGCCGTCGTCAGCGTCTCGATGACGGTCTGGATCGCATCGGCGTACGTCCTCGTTTCACCCTCGAACGTGGCCATTCCCAGTTGGTAGAGCCACGCATAGACGAGGACGAGAACGAGGACGGCGACCAGCGAGAGTACGATTCGCCGCCACCAGTGATTCATCATCGGGAGGTGACCGTCGAGTACTTTGTAGCTTCGGAAAGCACGCTTGGAACTGTCCTGCGGTGAGGGGACGACGGAGCTCGATCCCTCGCCGCTTCCCAACTCGTTTTGACCCTCGCTGCTGAACCGCTTCCCATGGAGTACACGACGCTCGGCGACACGGGCACGACGGTCTCGAAACTCTGCTTCGGTACCTGGCGCTTCGGAAAGGAGAGCAACGGCACCGTCGAAACCGACCGCGAGGAGGCCCACGAACTCCTCGATACCTGTTGGGACAACGGTATTAACTTCATCGACACCGCGAACGTCTACGGCGATCCGAACGGGAAAAGCGAGCGCTGGATCGGCGAGTGGCTAGAGGATCGGGACCACCACCGCGAGGACCTCGTCCTCGCCTCGAAGGTCTACTTCCCGTTCGACGGGCGCGGCGAGCCCGGTCCGAACGACTCCGGGCTGGGACGCAAGCACATCCGCGCCCAGATCGAGGGCACCTTAGAGCGGCTGGGCACCGACTACCTCGATCTGTACTACATTCACCGCTGGGACGAGAACACGCCGATCCGGGAGACGATGCGGACGCTCACGGAACTCGTCCGGGAGGGGAAAGTCCACTATCTGGGGGCCTCGAGCATGGCCGCCTGGAAGCTCACTAAAGCGCTGTGGGAAAGCGACGCGGAGGGCCTCGAGCGCTTCGACGTGACCCAACCGATGTTCAACGCCGCCGATACGGACGACGTGAGCGACTACCTCGACGTCTGTGCGGATCAGGACGTCGCGGTCTGTCCGTACTCGCCGCTGGCCGGCGGCTTCCTTACCGGGAAGTACGAGCGGGCCGAGGACGGCACCGTGATCGCGCCCGACGGCGCTCGCGGCAGCCTCACCGACCTCTTCGAGGACCGCTACACCAGCGAAACCGCCTGGGAAGTGCTCGAGGCCGTCGAGTCCGTCGCCGAGGAGGTCGACGCCACGCCGGCGCAGGTCTCGCTGCGCTGGCTGATGGAACAGGATCGCTTTACCTGCGTGCCGATCGTCGGCGCGCGGACGCCCGACCAGCTCGAGGAGAACGTCGGTGCGGTCGAACTCGAGTTGAGCGACGAGCAGTTCGGGCGGATCGACGACGCTCGGGGTCCGGACGACGGCGGTTACCGCTGAGTTCCTCGGTCGCCGTGATCCGACTCCCGGTACCCGAAGCGGGGCTCACGGCGAGCACCTATACTCATTATTCGATTACATTTATCCGTCGGTCGGACGTTTCCTCGGCTATGCAACGTGCCAGTCGCCACACCCTCATCGCCCTCATCCTCGGAGGCGGGATCGGGGCCGGTCTCTACTGGCTCGGCGGATACGCCAGTCTCGCGCTCGTAACCGGTCTGTGCTGGACCTGCGGGCTCACGCTCACCTTCCGCATCGGTCGCCTGTATCCGGCGTACGCCACGGGCGAAACGTGGGCCGATAAGCGGTGGACGGGGCTCGGCGTCGGGCTGGTCACCCTCGCTGCTCTCACGGGTGTGAGTCCGGCGCTCCCGATTTCGGAGGAACTACGGCTCGGACTCGGGGTCCTCGTCACGGGCGCCGGCGTAGTCGCGTACGCGGCAGGGACGATCGCCGTCCTGGAACGGGTCGAGGACGTATCGAACGTCGCTCCCTCGAACGCCGGCGCGTCGTATTCGGCGGACGGCGATTGACGCTGCGGTGTCCGAGGCGAAATTCCGATCCGAAACGGTATCTTCCGAACGCAGCGCGATCTATCGTCGCCCGTCGGCGGTCGGCTCGAGCCCGATCCGATACTCGGTGAGGTTCTCGTAGCCGTCCTCGGTGACGACGATCAGATCCTCGATGCGAACGCCGCCGACCGCGGGGTCGTAGATGCCCGGTTCGATCGAGATCACGTGGCCGGGCTCGAGCTCGCCGCCCGAGGGCGAGACGCTGGGCTCCTCGTGGATGTCGAGGCCGACGCCGTGACCGGTGCTGTGGATGAATCCCGTCTCCGCGTTCGGATCGCTGCGCAGCGTCTCGTAGCCCGCGTCCTCGATCACGTCGCAGGCCGCACCGTGCACGTCGGCACCCGTCACGCCGGCCGCGACGGACTCGAGCGCGGCCTCGTACGCCTCCCGCGTGACCTCGTAGCGCCGCCGGGCTTCCTCGCCGGGGTCGCCGCGGGCGAACGTCCGGGTCATATCGGCGAAGTAGCCAGTCTCCTTGTCGCGCGGGAAGATGTCGATCACGATCAGTTCGTGGGACTCGAGCGGCCCGCTTCCGCGGTCGTGGGGGTCCGCGCCGTCGGCCCCGCAGGCGACGATGGTCTCGTCGAGCGCGCAGCCGTGGCGGAGTAAGGTGATCTCGATCTCCTCCGTGACGCGCTCGCTGGTGAGCGCGTCGCCGTCGCGAACGAGGATGCCATCCTCGACCTCCGCGGTGGCGATCAGCTCCTCCGCCCTCGCCATCGCGGCCTCGTTCGCCCGCTGGCTCGCCCGGATCCGATCGACCTCCCACTCGGTCTTCGTCGCGCGGATCTCCGTCACGATCCCCTCCCGTTCGACCGTCACCGCGAAACCGTGCTTGCGGAGGCCGTCCGCGGTTCCCGTCGGGAAATTCTGGGGGACCGCGATCGAGGCGACGTCGTGGTCCTCGAGAAATGCCGCCAGCGTGCGGATCTTCCCCTCGTATCGGCCGTACTCGGCGACGAGTTGCTGGTAGTCGTACGCGGATCGACGAGCGACGGAGTCGACGCTCGCTTCCGCGCTCGCGCGACCGTACTCGAGGCCGGAGACGAGCAGATGGACCCCGTCGGAAGTCACGAGCGTCTGAAAGGGATCCGGTGCCGTAAAGCCCGAGACGTACCGCTGGTCGGAGTCCGAGGCGTCGTCATCGAGCAGATAGCCGTCCAACTCGTTGGCCTCGAGAACGTCCCGAAGCGGGGAGAGATCGACGTCGAGATTCATGAACGGACGTGTGACAGCGTCGTACATAATCCCGGGGATCCCGGCCATCGGTTCGAACCCACAAACTTATCACTAGTGATGGTAATTCCCCGCGTATGAACCGTCGTCGGCTCCTCGCAACGGGTGCCGCGGTCGCACTCGCCGGCTGTCTCAGCGACCCCGACGATGGGACGCCGACGGGCGAGGATCTCGTCAGAGACGCGATCGAGACGCGCCGCCACATGCGCTCCCTCGAGGCCCGGCGGACCGTGGCGGTCGACGCCCCGGACGAGAGCGTCGAACGGGCCGAGCGCATCGCTCGACGACCGCCGGCCGAACAGCGGATCGAAGTGCTCGAGTCGACCGATTCGGACGTCCCGGTCGGTTCGATCACCGTGACGAATCGGGCGACGACGTGGGAGTACAACCCGTCGACGGAAGTGGTGGACAAACAGTACCATCCGAACAAGGTCGACACCGACCGGACGCGCCTCGTTCTCGAGAATCTCCTCGAGGAGTACCGTCTCGGCTACGAGGGAACCGAGACCGTCGACGGCCGCACTGCACACGTCGTCGAGACGAAACCGCCGGTCGACGACGTCGGACCGAAGGTCGAACTCGTCGTCGGAGACACGACGTACGTCATGCCGGTGAACATCATCCGAGACCTCGAGAAGCTGGACGTCTCCCGAACCGTGTGGATCGACGACGAGTATCGGTATCCGATCAGGGAACGGAACACGATGAGCGAGGAGGGCGAAACGCGCCACGACCTGACCGTCACGTACGAGGACCTCTCGATCGACGCGGGGCTCCCATCGGGGACGTTCACGTACGAACCGCCGACGGGAGCGACCGTCGTTACTGACGGTCGCGAGCCCGAGGGCGTCTTCGAGCGTCGAGAGGCCGCCGAAGCGCACCTCCCGTACGGTCTTCCGGAGCCGGACGTGCCGGACGCGTACGCGCTCGACCGGATCACCGTCATCGATCGGGAAGACGAGTACGGTGGGACCACCGCGATGCTGTGGTACAACGATCCGAACGTGGTCGCACGCGAACTCTACGTGGCCGTCCGAGAGTTCCAGCGGTTCAGCCCGACGTCGTCGACGCTCGAGGAGGTCGAGGTCGACGGAACCACGGCCTACCGTCGCGACGGGCGGATTCAGAGCATGTTCTGGACGTGCGACGACCTGAGCTACGAGGTCTCGAGTCTCACCGACGACACGCCGCTGCTCGAAATCGCGGCCTCGATCGGCTGTGCGTGATTCGTTCGTCGACGGCTCTCTTCGACTACCGTTCAGGCAGGAACGCCCCGCTGATCGGTACGGATCGGGTAGATGCCGAAGGTTGTTCGCTGCCAGGTCGCGAGCCTTCTCGACCTACTCGTCGGTCATCTCGATACCCGTCACCGTGCCGGTCTCCGTGACGTGCACCCCGGCGACGAAGGCGACCATTCCCGACCCGCTACCGAGGTCGAGCACCGCCTCGCCCGGCTCGAGCTCGGCCAGGTCGAAGCGGTAGCAGACACCCGCGAACGAGTCGATCGCCGCGTCGGGAACGTACTCGAGATCGTCGGAGTCGTAGCCGAGACGGTCGACGAGGTCGCGGCCCGTCTCGAAGTGGAACGCCGCGTCAGCGGATTCGGCGACGTCCCGATACATCGACCAGACCTCACGTTCGAGTTTGTCCGTGTCGAGCGATTTACTCAGCGGTGGTCACCGGTTAGTCGTCGCCCACCACCTCGGTGGGCGCGTTGATGGTCATATCGACATCCTGAGCGAGAGAGACGAACGTGTAGACCGGTGCCCGCCGCGCCCATTCGTCGATCAGGTCCTGATCGAGACTTTCGCCGTCGATCTCGACCTCGGCAGAGAGGTTCTCGAAGACCGAGTCGGCCTCTTTGAGTTCCTCGAGACTGAAGAGAACTGCTGGATCGAAATCGGTCCGGACGCGCGTCTGGAGGTGGTCGATATCCACGCCGTTCGCGGCGGCGTTGATGGTGATGCCGACGTTGATACAGGCGGCCAGCGCCGACAGCGCCGCTTCTACCGGTTCGAGCCGATCGGTCCCACCGACCCACCCACCGGCGTCCAAGACTTCCTTCCAGGCACCGTAGGGAATCGTGTATTCGCGCGTTTCACGAGCGATCGTCTCACCCCCGAGCTCGTAGCTATCGACTTTCGCCAGGCTGTGCGCGGCCGTCCCCTCGTAGGTCGCAGACGCCTCGAGGCCGAACTGGACGGCTTCGGGGTTCTCCGCCGCGTGTGCGGCGAACCCCTCGAGTGTTTCGAGGTCGATACCGTGCGATAGTTGTCGTTCGTCAGTCATCGTTTGTGTTTCCTCCGGTTAGAGCGTTTTTTGTGTCTCCAACCGGCGAGAGTGATTACGAACCCTTGCGTATAGTAGCTATTTCGTGAAAAATAGTCGATTCCTGCCGTTCACGCACCCACTGGAAAAGAACCACCGACTGCGATCCGGCGCGCGTCGAGTCCGATCACAGTAAAGTAGCAGCTACGCCTCACACTCCTGCGAAAAGTGCGTGGAACGTAATCGGTCGGATTGCGTCGCTGGAACCCTTACCCGACAGTCGTTTGCGGTTCGACGGGGCGTGCACCGGACCTGTAGGTTTCGTAGACGGACACCGCCCACTCGCGGACCGCCGGCGCGTCAGTGTCGATCAGTGCGTGTACCGCTCCGCTATCCTGCTCGTAGCAACCGATCGTAACGCGTTCGTCGAGCAGACCGATTCCGTTTGGAGGGAGGTCGTCGTGCTCTAGAACCGTGAAATTGTCCCGTCGCATCATCTCCGAACTGCGATCCGGGTACGTCGAAATAAAGTACGCGTGACACTCGGGACGGTCGATCAACGTCACGTCTACGCCCTCGTCGATCAGTCGGTAGAGCACGTCGAAACACGGATCCATCAGCGCGACTTCCGGGCGAAGAGACCGTACGGTGGTCGTCTCCCGGAGAAGCGACTCGAATCGTCCTACCGGCCGATACGGAGCGTCGGGTTCGGCGACCGTTACGGTCAGTTCCGACCACGTCTCGAACGGAAACTCGCCGATCGCGTCGGGGAGCCAGTGCCAGACGTGACGTAACGTTCGCTCGGTTTCGACCCGTTCGATCAAGTCCTCCATCCCGGACGCGATAGCTTCTCCCAGCCGTGTCGCGACGTACTGGTACCCGTCTTTGCGGATCCAGAGCCGGTCGTCGAATTCGTCCAGCGTCCGGCGCATCGTGGACGACGAAACCCCGGTCAACTCGCAGAGTTCGGAGCGGCTCCGGGGGCGCTCCGTCAGTGCGACGAGCGTCGGGACGCGATGTTCGGACCGCGCGAGATACGCTATGTCGACGACCGGCGAGTCTCCAGTATAGTGTTTCAAGTTAACATCCCCCAATGAAGTGGGTACGCGAAGGAACGTGAAAACGATTGGGTGCTCTCACACGAGGATCGATAGTCGGTTCGCCGAGGCGTCTGCCGAATTCTGATAAACGCGGTGCAGTCACGGAAACGCGCCATCACTCGCTCGTCGATATGTCTCTCGGGCCGAGACTAACGGGATCGGTATCGGTAAGGCGGGGCCACCCCACAGAGCGACCATGAACGTCACTATCAGGCCCTCGAGCGTCGAGGGGACGGTACAGGCACCGCCCTCGAAGAGCTATACGCACCGGGCGATCCTCGCGGCGGGCTACGCCGACGAGGCGACCGTCCGCGACGCGCTCTGGAGCGCGGACACGCAGGCGACCGCCCGCGCGGTCGAACGCTTCGGCGGCGACGTCGACCGGCGCGAGGACGGAAACCTCGAGATCGACGGCTTCGACGGCCGGCCCACCGTCCCGTCGGACGTCATCGACTGCGCGAATAGCGGCACCACGATGCGCCTCGTTACCGCCGCGGCCGCACTCGCGGATGGCACCTCGGTGCTGACCGGCGACGAGTCCTTGCGCTCGCGTCCCCAGGGACCGCTGCTCGAAGCTCTTACCGGTCTCGGCGTCCGAGCCGACAGCACCCGCGGAAACGGCCAGGCGCCCCTGGTCGTCACCGGCCCCCTCGCGGGCGGCGAGGTGTCGATCCCCGGCGACGTCTCCTCCCAGTACATCACCGCCCTGCTCATGGCCGGTGCGGTCACCGACGAGGGAATCGCGATCGAGCTCGAGACGGAACTCAAGTCCGCGCCGTACGTCGACATCACGCTCGAGGTGCTCGACGACTTCGGCGTCGAGGCGCGGAAGACGGACGCCGGGTTCGCGGTCGACGGCGGGCAATCCTACGCGCCCGCGGGCGGCGAGTATGCGGTCCCCGGCGACTTCTCGTCGATCTCGTATCCGCTGGCGGCGGGTGCGATCGCCGGCAACGAGGGCGAAGGCGTCCGCATCGAGGGGGCACATCCGAGCGCGCAGGGCGATACCGCGATCGTCGAGATCGTCGAGCGGATGGGTGCCGACGTCGACTGGGATCGGGACGCGGGGACGATCGACGTCGCCGAGGCCCCGCTCACCGGGATCGAGGTCGAGGTCGAAAACACGCCCGACCTCCTCCCGACGATCGCGACCCTCGGTGCGGTCGCGGAGGGCGATACCCACATCGCGAACGCGGAACACGTTCGGTACAAGGAGACCGACCGCGTGAGTGCGATGGCCGAAGAGCTGGGCAAGATGGGCGTCGAAACGACCGAGGAACGGGACTCGCTGACGGTCCACGGCGGCGACTCGAGCCTCTCGGGAGCGACCGTCTCCGGGCGCGACGATCACCGGATCATCATGGCGCTCGCGCTCGCGGGGCTGGTCGCCGACGGCGAGACCACCATCGAGGGAGCCGACCACGTCGCCGTCTCGTTCCCGGGTTTCTTCGGGATGCTCGAGGAGTTAGGGGCCGGACTCGAGCGACTGGAGTAGGCTATCGGGAGCGCTGCCGACCGCCCCTCGCCGATCGCGCCGGTCGCGTTCCGACAGAGATAGCTATTTATGCCCTCGAAAAATGATGATATACAATGGCAAGCAGTACGCCGGTAATCGTTAGCGCTGTTAGGACGGCTCAAGGAAGAGAAGACGGTGCGCTCGCGGACATTCGGAGCGAGGATCTCTCGATTCCGCTAGTCGACGAGATGCTCGCCGAGACGGGCGTCGACGGCGAGGACGTCGACGACCTGATGTGGGGCTGCGCCCAGCAGCGAGCGGAACAGCGAACGAACATCGCGCGACAGATCGCGCTCTTCTCGGAACTCGGCGAAGGGGTTCCGGCGACGACAGTCGACCGGCAGTGTGCCTCCTCGGCGCAGGCGATTATCAGCGCCGCGGACTCGATCGCCGCGGGCCGCCACAATGCGGTTATCGCCGGCGGCGTCGAGAGCATGAGCCGCGTCAAGATGGGAGCCGCCGACAGCGGCGAGATGTATCCCGGACTCGACGAGGAGTACGGCATGCGCAACCTCCAGATGGGGATGACGGCCGAGAAGGTCGCCGAGCAACACGACATCTCCCGGGCGGAACAGGACGAGTACGGGGCGCGGAGCCAGCAGCGCGCGGTCGAAGCCACCGAGGAAGGAAAGTTCGACGACGAGATCGTCCCCATCGAGACCGACGAGGGTGTCCACGACGAGGACGAGGGCCTGCGCCCCGGCACCACGGCCGAGAAACTCGCCGAACTCCCCACCGTATTCAAGGAAGACGGCACCGTCACGCCGGGCAACGCCTCTCAGATCGCCGACGGCGCGGCCGGTGTCCTGCTGACCAGCCGGGACTTCGCCGACGAGAACGACCTCGAGGTCCTCGCCGAAGTCGGGACCAGCTACGTCGCGGGCGTCGACCCGACCGTCATGGGAGTCGGCCCGGTCCCCGCCACCGAGGGCCTGCTCGAGCGAGCGGGCCGCGAGATGGATGACTACGGACTCGTCGAGATCAACGAAGCGTTCGCCAGTCAGACGCTGTACTCCCAGCGCGAACTCGGGATTCCGGACGATCAGCTCAACGTCAACGGCGGCGCGATCTCGATCGGGCACCCGCTGGGATGTTCGGGCGCGCGCCTGCCGGTGACGCTCGTCCACGAGATGAACCGCCGCGGAGTCGACCGCGGGATCGCGACCGAGTGCGTCGGCTTCGGACAGGGAGCGGCCATCGAGTTCGAACTGCCCTGAGACGCGTCGGCTGCGTTTTTAGCTCGCTTCGCGAAAGTGCGGGACCGCTGGTCCCGCATACCGTGCGAACGGCACTTCGTGCCGTGAGCAGACGAAGTGAGCGACGGTCAGCGGGAGCTATGAGAGGTCGTACGTCGTCTCGAGGTGCGTAACGAGCTCGTCGACTATCGATGGGGCGTACGTCCAGAAGCCGTAGAACTCGCCGTCTCGGCGTTCTTCGGCGAGTAACGCACAGGCCTCCATCTCGTTGTCACCGCCATCGAACGCCACGAACCAGAACTCGCCGAGCTCGCTGCCCGATTCGGAAACGACCGTCACGCCGTCGGGTGGCGCTTCGTCCCACGCGTCGTCGAGGAACACCGCCACCGCGAGCGAGCCGTGGCTCCCCAACCGTTCGTAGACCGCAGTCTGTGCGGCGAGTGCCGCCGCTCGCTGGAACCCCGCGTACAGCCGGCCGGACCCGACGCGCCACGCCCGTTCTTCGATCTCGCGGGCCGTGGCCACCATCTGCCGGCGGTCGTAGGCGGTGAACAGCGTGTTCTCGAGGAAGTCGAACAGGACCGATCGGTCGGATCGGCGTCGGCGAGTTCCCAGGGCGGATGGGTTTCCGGCGAGAGGATCGCGCGAAACTGGTCGATCCCCAGCGCGCCGCGGAACTCGCCGTCGGCGCTCCGAACGATCACGAATCCCGGATCGTCGAGCGAGCCGACGGATCGATGGACCACGTCGACGTTCCGCGTCTCGAACTGGCGTTCCAGTTCCGCGCCGATCGCGTCGTCGTCCGTGTGGATCTCGAGCGTTTTCCGCCGTCGTTCGACCCGTTCGATGAGGGTTCCGAGCGAGTTCATGGCGGTGAATCGGTTACTCCCATAGCGTCGGTGACTGTGGTCGGGATGGTCGCGTCGGTGACGGCGTTCGTCTCGGAGTCGAACGCGATGAACCCCAGCGCGTCGATCCGGGGAAGTATCGCGTGATACAGCCGAACCCGGATCGGATTCCGGTCGGCCGGCGTCGCGATCGTCCCCCTGACGCTGGCGTCTTTGGCCGCGAGGACGTCCGCGAGTTCCTCGACCGTCGGCGTCGGATTTTCGTGCAGATAGACGAGCGCGTAACGGGCGTGACGATCCGCGAGCAGTCGGAATACGTCGTCGACCGGAAGCTCAGCAGCCGCTGCGTCGAGGGTGAACGGATCGGGTTCGAACTCGCGGTCGCCCATTCAGTGATCGTACGCCGTCAGTACTGAAATAGCTGTACACGGTGATGGGACGCTCGAGCGCGTTCGATTACGGCCAGTCGACCGTTTCGCCGGAGCCGGCGGCGATAGAGACGGTGGCGCTGTCGACGGGGATACCGCTCCGATTGTAGACGGAGACGGTGACGTCGTACGCGTCCCCGTTGACGCCGCCGCGTCGGTTGTCCGCCGAGGGATAGACGACCGTCCCGGTCGGCGCCCCATCGTTCGTTTTCGTGGCATCGGACCAGTCGTGTTCGGTGTTGTCGAAAACGACCCTGACCTCCTCGAAGTCCGCGCCCGGATCGACTTCGTAGTCGACGGTGAACCGATTGTTCGTATGCAAGACGTCGTTCGTGACGGAGAACCCGACGAGCGTCGGATCGCCTTCGTCAGCCAGATCGTCGCCCGGCGGATTCGAACCGTCTGCGGTCGTCGTGACCACCCTGGAGAGATCGGTGACCTCGCCGGAGCCGTCGTACACGCGAAACCGGAACTCGTAGGTATCGCCGGCGGCGCCGCCGTCGGTGCCTCCTCCTGGCGGATACGGGACGGTCTGCTCCGGAGCACTCTCGGTGTACGTCGTCGTCCCGATGTGACCGGCATCGAGGTTCTCGACCTCGAGTTCCACCCGGTCGAAGTTCGGGAGTCGACTTACGCGATAGGAGATCGTAAACGCGGCGTTGTTGTTCCGCGAATCGTCGCGAATCTGCTGTTTGAACGCCGGGCCGGAGGAGACCGTAACGCGGCGTTCCAGCGACACGCTCAGCGTCTCGTTCGATGCGACGACGTCGAACGCCAGCGCGTCGCTCCCGGTCGGGCTGTCGGAATCGACGGAGACGAGGACGGACCGAGTCGCCCCGCTCTCGATCGAGGGGGCGGACGTCGAGAGCGTCCCCTGACCGGGGTCCGAGAGCGCGAGCGAGACGTCGAGGGTGTCGCTCGTGTTATTCGTCAGAGCGACCAGATTCTGGTCGGCCGTCCCGGCCCGTACCGACGAAGCGACGTCGAGTCCGAGCAACGCGTTGCCGTCCTCGGTCGCGTTCACGGAGACCGCCCGGTTCGCGCCGAACTGCGAGAACGCCCCCGTCCCACCGAGAAGCAAGGCTCCGCCGCCGACGAGCGATCCGTTCGCGAGAAACCGGCGTCTCGTACTCCCCCCTCGAGATCGCCGACGGCGTCGTCCCATTTAATTACCAATTCTATTATATGAATCCGGTCGTGATGAGTGTGTCGGTAGCGCGAAACTAAAGCGACGCGACGGAACGATCCGCCGTCGACGCGATCCGAGCGTTCGACGGGGGCCGATCTCGGACGCCCTGCGTGAATCCTGCACCGCTAAGTGGCCCCGCCACCGAGGACGTGGTAATGAACGGCAACCGCTTCGGTCGCCTCTTTCAGGTGACCACGTTCGGCGAGAGTCACGGAGAGGCGATGGGCTGTACGGTTTCGGGCTGTCCCGCCGGCCTCGAGCTGTCGGCGGACGACATCCAGGGGGACCTCGACCGTCGAAAGCCGGGGCAATCGATGATCACGACGAGTCGCGGCGAACCCGACGCGGTCTCGATCAAGTCCGGGATTCAGGACGGCTACACGACCGGGACGCCGATCGGGCTGGTCATCCAGAACAAGGACGCCCGATCGGGCAAGTACGAACCCTTCATCACCGCACCCCGACCCTCTCACGGCGACTTCACCTACTCGGCGAAGTTCGGGACGCGAAACTGGGGCGGCGGCGGCCGCTCGTCGGCCCGCGAGACGGTCAACTGGGTCGCCGCGGGCGCGATCGCGAAGAAGCTGCTCGCCCGGGAAGGGATCGAACTCAAGGCCCACGTCAACCAGATCGGTGACATCGAGGCCCCCGAGGTGGACTTCGAGGAGATCGTGGAGCACTCGGAGGAAAACGACGTCCGCTGTGCCCACCCCGAGACCGCCGAGCGGATGCAAGAGCGGATCGCGGAGTACCAGGAGGAAGGCGACTCCATCGGCGGCAGCATCTACTTCGAGGCGCAGGGCGTTCCGGTCGGCCTCGGTGCACCTCGCTTCGACTCGCTGTCCGCGCGACTGGGACAGGCGATGATGGCGGTGCCCGCCACGACGGCCTTCGAGTTCGGCCTCGGGCGCGAGGCCCGCGAGTGGACCGGCAAGGAGCGCAACGACGACTGGGAGTTCGACGACAGCGAGGCGCATCGCGCCTCGGACGAGAGTAGCGCGGAGCAAAGCTCCGCGGACAGTCAAGCGGCGAAGCCGCGAGACGACGGCGATGAGCCGCGAACGTGGGGGAACCCGACTCCGGTCGAGAACGATCACGGCGGGATTCAGGGCGGGATCTCGAGCGGCGAACCGATCTACGGCGAAGTGACGCTCCACGCGCCCACCTCGATTCCCAAGTCCCAGCAGACCGCCGACTGGGAGACGGGCGAGATCAAAGAGGAGAAGGTCATCGGCCGCCACGACCCCGTCCTCCCGCCCCGCGGCGTCCCCGTCGTGGAGGCGATGCTCGCGCTGACGCTGGTCGACTTCATGCTCCTCGGCGGCCGCATCAATCCCGACCGCGTCGACGACCAGCCCGGCGAGTACGACACGGAGTACCATCCGAGCAATCCGAACAACGAGTAGCTCGCCGGTCCGAAGGAACGCCTTCGATTCGATGCAGACGTCTCCTGTACACCGAGTTGCGAGCGGAGGGGAGCGAACTGAGAGACGCTCCCTACTCCGAGCTGTCAGATGGACGATTCGGGCGAAGACGAGTCCTCTTCACAGTAGTAGATCCAGAACGTGTGTGCAGCTGAACATTCCATCTTCGTGTGCTCTCCGAACGCCGCTCGATACGGACTGATTTTCAGTTCTACGTTCGCGTCCGGGACCGGTACGGTACTCGGCTCACCGCATTTTGGACACGCGACTTCCCGTGTTTTTGGTACTTGCATCTGCGCTGATCGAGCATAATAGGTCACGAACAATCATGAACTTATCTGCGCCCGGTTGATAGATTCGCCATCGCGACAGTCTCCGCACTGATCATCGAGACTCGAGAGAGCGTGTCGCGTCAGGTGGCGTTACTGCACTACAGAGGGTCTGCCGACGCGATTGGATCCGTTAGTATCCCAGCTGCTCGCGGACGAGCACGACGGTCGTGCGCCCCTCCTCGAGTTCCCGTCGGAAGATGAGTTCCTTGGCGATGGCCGAATCGACGCCGTAGGCCTCCTTCGCTCGTTCGTTCTCGAGGGGGTAGGCCACCGACTCGAGGCGATCGAGCGCGTCGTCGAGCGTCGGGACGATCTTGTTGACGCCGCTGACGATGACGACGTTGGCCGCGGCGAAGGGGTACGCGCCGATCCGACTGCCCGAGCGGTCGGCCGCGACGAGTTCGCCGGTCTGAGAGATCGCGTTGATCCCGCCGAGGAAGTAGTCCGCGGTCTGGGAGTCGCGACGGGCGGCCTGTCGTTCCGCGTCGTCGTCGATACTCCAGATTTTCTCCGCCAGGTTCTCCCACTCGTGGTCGCCCTCGGAGAGGTAGTCGGCGAAGCCGATCTCCTCGAGGGTCGTCGAGTGACCGTTCATCACCGACGCGTCGGCGGGGATCCGCGACTGAATCGTTTCGAGGGCGTCCTCGGCCGAGTCGGCGACGACGACCTCGAAGCCGTTGGCCTCGAGGTTTTCCGCGGCCGTCTCGACGGCCTCCTCGGTCGGTAGTTCGTCGAGCGTTGCGTCGATCTCGGCGTCGTCTGCGTAATCCGATTTCTGCTGTGACATCTAATGGTTCCGTACGTTCCTCTGGGGCCGAGATCGACTTAAGCGCTCGCGGATACCGGTGTTAGCTGATTACGCCGGTGTTACCCCGCCCGCTTTGCGAACCGATCGCGTCGTCGGCTGCGACCGAGCGGCCTCTTCACACCGCCGGCGGCTCCCCGCTCCGACACTCGCTCCTCGAGCGTAACACCTAACCCGCAGTCCGTGGTCAACGACGTATGCGGGATTTTCACGTCCACTCGAACTACTCTGACGGCGACTTCCTCAGGAGAATGGTCCGCGCCGCCGAGTCGGCCGGCCTCGAGGGCGTCGGCTTCGCCGACCACTGTAACGTGGCCTCGCGCGAGCGCCACGCGTCGATGCGGAACGTCTACGGGTTCAATCTCGATCTAACCTACGAGCGCCGACGGCGGGGAATCGACCGCCTGCGTGACGACTTCGCGCTCGAGATCTACGACGCCGTCGAGATGGACTACGACCCGCGTGACGAGGACGCGATCGACGCGTTCCTCTCGGAGGCGAGTTTCGACTACGCGATCGGAAGCGTCCACGACGTCGACGGAAACAACGTGCAGGTCCCGTCCCACTTCGCCGAGATGAGCGACGCCGAGCGCAACGCGGTCGTCGACGAGTACTTCGAGACCCTGATCGCGCTCGTCGAGTCGGAACTGTTCGATATCGCGGCTCACGTTGATCTACTCGAGCGCACGCCGCCGTTGCGAGGCCGGGCGACGACCGACCAGTATCGGCGGGTGGCGCAAGCGTTCGCCGACTCGCGGACCGTCCCGGAGATCAACGCCGGGCGAGCGCTCACCGACGCCGAGATCGTCCACCCCGCCGAGCCGTTCCTGGCGGTGCTTCGCGATCACGACGTGGCCGTCACCCTCGGTACCGACTCCCACCACCCGACCGAAATACCCGAGCGCGCGGACTTCCTCGCCGGGTTCGTCGACGAGATTGGCCTCGAGCCGGTCGTCCCCGACGGGATCGCGTCGACGTCGTAGAAACTCGTAGGAACGTGCGCAGAATTCAATAGCGGGAAACGCGGTGAGTGTTCCATGAACGAATGTGAGCAATCGTGGCCGGAATGCGCGACAAAAGTAATGGTCTTTCACACATATTCTTCAATGGATGTCCATTCTTCACGAAAGTTCCTTGGTAATCTATAGCAAAGTCTTTAGGTTCGGTAGTGCGAATTCCGAGTACGGTTGGCCCACAGGCCACTGATCCACATATGAGCAGCGACGAACTCATCTGGCGAATCGCAGGCGGTTCCGGCGACGGAATCGACTCGACGAGCCAGAACTTTGCCAAGGCGCTGATGCGCTCGGGGCTCGACGTATTCACACACCGCCACTATCCGTCGCGGATCCGCGGCGGCCACACGTACGTCGAAATTCGGGCCGCAGACCGCGAGGTACAGTCACGCGGCGACGGCTACAACTTCCTGCTCTCGCTGGGCGACTCGTTCGCCCGCAACCCGCAGGAGGAGGCCTACTACGGAAACGAGGAGATCAAACCCCTCTCGGAGAACTTGGACGACCTCCGCGAGGGCGGGATCATCGTCTACGACGAGGGCCTCATCAGCGAGGAGGACGTCGAGGCGATCGATCTCGAGGCCCGCGCCGAAGAGAACGACTGGCACGTCTTCCCGATGGACCTCCGGTCGCTCGCACGCGAACACGGCCGCGAGGTCATGCGCAACACCGCCGGCGTCGGCGTCACGGCCGCGCTGCTCGACATGGACCTCGAGCACATCGAGGACCTGATGTCGGACGCCATGGGTGGGGACGTTCTCGAGGCGAATCTCGAGATCCTCCACGAGGCCTACGACACGATCAACGAGGAGTACGAGTTCGAGCACGACCTGCGCGCCCCCGAGGGCTCTCACGAGACCGAGCAGGCGCTGCTGTCGGGTTCGAACGCGATCGCCTACGGCGCGATCGACGCCGGCTGTCGGTTCATCGCCGGCTACCCGATGACGCCGTGGACGGACGTGTTCACCATCCTTGCCCAGAACTTCCCCGACATGGGCGGCGTCTCCGAGCAGGTCGAGGACGAGATCGCCGCCGCGGCGCTCGCACTCGGCGCGAGCCACGCGGGCGCGAAGGCCATGTCCGGTTCGTCCGGCGGCGGCTTCGCGCTCATGAGCGAACCGCTCGGCCTGGCGGAGATGACCGAGACGCCGCTCGTCCTCGTCGAGTCGATGCGGGCCGGCCCCTCGACCGGGATGCCGACGAAACCCGAGCAGGGCGACCTCGAGTTCGTCCTCTACACGAGCCAGGGCGACTCCTCGCGGGTCGTCTTCGCGCCGAGCAACATCGAAGAGGCCTACGAGCAGACCAGGCTCGCCTTCGAGATCGCGTGGGACTACCAGCTCCCGGCGATCGTCATCTACGATCAGAAGCTCTCCGGCGAGAACAAGAACGTCGACGTCGAGTTCTTCGATCGAGAGCCCCAGCCGGATCTGGGATCGACGCTGACCGAAGACGAACTCGCCGAAGCCGCCCACGACGCGAGCGGCAAGTTCAAGCGGTTCAACTACGAGGACGCCGAGAACAACGTCGCCCCGCGGTCGCTGCCCGGCCAGAAGGGCGGTCGCTACCTTGCGACCGGCAACGAACACTCGCCGGTGGGCCACATCAGCGAGGATCCCGACAACCGCGTCGCGCAGATGACGCGGCGCATCGAGAAACTCGAGACCATCCGCGAGGAACTCGACGAGGAACACGAGTCGAACCAGACCTACTACGGCGACGAGACGGCCGAGTACGGCATCATCACCTGGGGTTCCTCCCACGGTGCCGTCCACGAGGCCGTCGAACGGCTCAACGACGACGGCCACGCCGTCAAGGGGATCAGCGTCTCCGATATGATGCCGTTCCCCAAGGCCGAGGTCACGGAGTTCCTCGAGAGCGTCGACGAGGCGATGGTCGTCGAGATGAACGCCACCGCGCAGTTCCGCGGGCTGATCCAGAAGGAACTGGGCCGCTTCGGCGAGAAGATGACCAGTCTGCTGAAGTACAACGGCAACCCCTTCGAGCCCGCCGAAGTCGTCGAGGGCTACGAAGTCAACCTCGCCGACGAGGACCGCGAACCAACCGCACAGGTACGAATCGAACCGGCGGCAGGTGACTAACCATGAGTGCATTCAACGCAATCGGAGAGGAACGAGAGATCGACCGGGACGAGTTCACCCCGGGCGTCGAACCGCAGCCGACCTGGTGTCCGGGCTGTGGCGACTTCGGCGTCCTGAAGTCGCTGAAACAGGCGCTGCCGGAAGTCGGCAAGACGCCCGAAGAGGTGCTGACGGTCACCGGGATCGGCTGTTCGGGCAAGCTGAACAGCTACCTGGATACCTACGGCTTCCACACGATCCACGGCCGCTCGCTGCCCGTGGCCCGCGCCGCGAAGCTGGCGAACACCGATCTCGAGGTCATCGCGGCGGGCGGTGACGGCGACGGCTACGGGATCGGCGGCAACCACTTCATCCACACGGCCCGGGAGAACCACGACATGACCTACATCGTGTTCAACAACGAGATCTTCGGCCTGACGAAGGGCCAGACCTCGCCCACGAGCCCGAAGGGTCACAAGTCCAAGACCCAGCCATCGGGCAGCGCGAAGACGCCGCTGCGGCCGCTATCGCTGTCGCTGACCGCCGGTGCGAGCTACGTCGCTCGAACCGCCGCCGTCAATCCGAATCAGGCCAAGGAGATCATCGCGGAGGCCATCGAACACGACGGCTTCGCCCACGTCGACTTCCTGACCCAGTGTCCGACCTGGAACAAGGACGCCCGCCAGTACGTCCCCTACATCGACATCCAGGAATCCGAGGACTACGATCACGACATTACCGACCGGCGCGAGGCCGCCGAGATGATGCACGAGACCGAGGACGTCCTCAACGAGGGCACCGTCCTGACCGGTCGCTACTACGTCGACGAAGACCGGCCGTCCTACCAGCAGGAGAAGTCGGCCGTCGGCGAACTCCCCGACCAGCCCCTCGCCGAGCGGTACTTCGACGAGGACGCCGAGTGGGAGCGCAGCTACGACCTGCTCGAGCGCCACACCTGAGCGCACGCCGAATTGCGGTCCGTTCCCATAGCCCGACAGTCGGTACCGGGACGGCCCCCGACCGTCGGTCGTCTCTCCGTTTTTCAGGACGTTTCGTCGGTTAACAGCCCGTTTCGAGCGACTCGCCGACCGCAAGCGCCGTTCCGTCGTCGAACCCGCTCTCGACGAACACCGAGTAGTAGCGACCACCACACGGCCACTGTAGTTCCGTCCCCTCGTCGGTTTCCGCGATCGTCCCCCTAGCAGCGCCGACCGGGACCGCGTCGCCGCCGTTCGCGAACCGCCGCGGCCCGTCGCTCGTGACGACCGACACCGTCTCGTCGGCCGCGGTCCGGTACTGCAGCGTCACCTGCGTCCGGTTTTCGTCCGGGAACTCGTAGCCCGTGACCGACTCGAGTTCGACCCCGTCGGGCAGCGCGCTCGCAGCCGGCTCGGCGACCTCGAACGGGACGGCGTCCTCGGCCGCGTCGACGGTCTCGTAGGAATCGATCGATGGGAACGTGATCGTCCCGACGCCCGTTTCGTTCCCCGGCGACGACTGCGGATCGAACGCGAAGCGGTCGTCGTCGATCCCGCCGTCGATCTCGAGGTTCCGGTAGGTCCGCTCCAGCGTTACGCCGTCGCCCTCGATCGCGTGTTTGACCGGGAACAGCGTCTCCTGACCGTACCAGATCTCGACGCGATCAGCGCCGCGCTGTGCGGGCTCTCCCTCGCTGGTCGCCAGCGGCAGGACGTACTCGGTGTCCTCGATCAGGACGCTGATCGATCGCTCGATCGTCTCGTTAGTCGGCGGGTCGAACGTGACGCGATAAGTGTCCCGACCGTCGACCGTCGCCTCTTCGACTCCCGTGATTTCGTAGGCCTCGAGGTAGCGCTCTTGCTGGGCGTATATCCCCTCGAGGTACGACGTCGCGTTCGGGTCGGTCTCGAGGCGAGTCGCCCAGTCGGCGGCGGCGTCGTAGTGCCAGCGATCGTCGCCGTCGTCGACGACGACGGTCTCGGTACCGTCGGCGCTCGTTTCGACGCGGCTCCGACCGTCGGCGCGGAGCCAGACCTCCTCGGTGTACCGGGTCGTTTCGCCGTCGATCGTCCGGCTGACGTCGACCGTTGCGGAGACCTCGTCGGGCGGGTCGGCCGCGGCGATCTCTCGCTCGAGATCCGCCGGTGTCGGACCGGAACTCGGAAGGGCGGCACAGCCAGCCGTCAGGAGAACCACCAGCAGCGCCAACACGGTGAGTACGGACCGGACGTCGCTATCGCCGACGAACATGTTTACTACGTCACCTGTCGCGTCTCATTAACGCATCGGTCCGGTCAACGGCGGGAGCGAGGGACCGGCGGTCGACTACTCGCCGGCACCGAAGCCGCGGGCGAAGAGCTTCGAGAGGTAGCTCAGAACGAGCAGCGCGACGACCAGACCGGCGAGCAGGCTGGGCTGGAATCCGTACCGCATCTCGCGAACGCCGTAGGCGACGACGAGCGCTCCCATCAGCAGCGCCGACCCGCCGGCCCACCGGGAGACGTGTGCGGGGTCGACCGACTCGTCGTAGTTCGCGTGCAGGTCCACTCGTCCGCGAAACGCGATGAGCGAACCGAGACCGAGAATCGCGAGCCCGCAGACGACCCAGACGGCACCGCTGACGAGATTCGGTTCGACCATATCGATAGCGAACTTGCGGCCAGCGGGCGAATAAGTCCGGCGGTTACGTGCCCGCGGCGGACGACCGTCGGAACCGCCGTCGCATCGTCTTCCGTTCGGATATCCGTCGTTTTCGTATACAAAAGATATTTTTCCGCCGGAGCAAAACATACGGTCATGAGTACTCAGGCGACGGAAGATCGTATCCTCGAGGTCCTCGAGGAGGACGCCCAGGCGTCCTACGCCGAGATCGCCGACCGGGCGAACGTCTCGAAACCGACGGTGCGGAAATATATCAACCAGCTCGAGGAGGACGGCGTCATCATCGGCTACTCGGCCGATATCGACCCGAAGAAACTCTCGAGTCAGACGATCGCGCTGGTTGGGCTCGACGTCGCGAGCGAACGCTACGTCGAGGCGACGCAGGCGATCAAGGACCTCGAGGAAGTCGAGGCGTTATACAGCTCCAGCGGAGATCACATGCTGATGGCCGAAGTGCGCGCCGAGGACGGCGACTCGCTGGGAGAGATTATCTCGGAGGAACTGCTCGAGATCGACGGCGTCACCGCGGCGCATCCATCGTTCCTGCAGGAACGGTTGAAATAAACCGCTCGGTTCTCCGCTCCGTCGTCGCCGTTCGTGGGTGGACGTTTTCCCGCTGGCCGTCGTAGGGTGCACGAGCGATGCCGACGTACGAACGCGAAACGACCGTCGACTCGCCATTTGATGACGTCTGGGCGTTTCACTCCCGAGTCTCCGGCCTCGAGGCGGTGACGCCGGACTGGCTGGGCCTGCGCGTCGAGCGCGTGATCGGTCCCGACGGCGAACCGAATCCGAACGTGCTCGAGCCCGGCTCGGAAGTCGCGCTCTCGATGCGCCCGTTCGGGGTGGGACCGCGCCAGCACTGGACCTCGGTGATCACGGACCGCGAGCGCGACGAGGGATCGGCGTACTTCCGCGACGAGATGGTTCACGGCCCGTTCGACCGATGGGAGCACACGCACGGCTTCTTCGCCGACGGGGATCGGACCGTCGTCCGGGACCGAGTCGAATACGAGCTTCCGTTCGGCGGACTCGGCGACCTCGTCGAACCGGTCTCGACGGTCGGGTTCGAGGCCATGTTCCGAGCGCGCCACCGGCTGGCGAAAGCGCAATTCGAGTGAGCGGCGCTCCCGGTGGCCCCGAGCGGGAGCGCGCCCGGATTCGACGCCCGAACCACGTCGGTTTTGACCGATGGCCCCGTAGAGCGGCGTATGACAGAACGCGCCGGCCTCGAGCGACGGCGGCTGCTGGGCGCGCTCGGGATGGGCGCGACCGCGTGCGTCGGGGGTTGTCTCGGCGGCGACGGAGCCGGAGACGACGATGACGGAGACGCCGACGCGCAGGTATACGAGCCGTCGATGGAGATCGAGTTCGACGGCGACGGCCCGTTCGCCTTCGACGACGAGGAGCGCTGTGCGGTCTGTGGCATGCCGGCGAAGAAATACTTCGGAACGGGACAACTCGTCCACGAAAACGGGCTGGCGGCCGTCTTCGACTCGCCGGGCTGTCTGTTCGCCTACACGGTATCGTCGACCCCCGACTCGCCGGTCGCGGCCGTCTGGACGACCGATTACGAAACCGGAGACCTCGTCGACGCGACCGCGGCACATTTCGTCCTGATCACGGACGAAGAGGCGGCCGACGACCCGATGGGGATCGATCCGCGTCCCTACGCCGACCGCGAGGACGCCGTCGCCTTCCTCGAGGAGTGGGAGGCGGAGGATCTGACGCCCGAGGAGGATATCATCGTCGGGCTCGAGGACGTCGACATGGAAACCGCGGCGATCTACCGCGGGAACCGGCTACCCGACGAGTAACGCGTCGCTCCCGACACCGATCGGTGCGAAACAGTCGCCTGCTCGAGATTGTCGGCGCGATCCGTCCGGTTACTTAGTAGCGCTCCGCTCGTGATGCCACATATATCATGTCATCAAATGGCACGATTCCCGTCACCGTCGTCAGCGGTTATCTCGGCGCGGGAAAGACGACGCTGCTCAATCGCGTCCTGTCGAATCCGGGCGGGCGGCGGGTGGCGGTGATCGTCAACGACATGGGCGAGGTGAACGTCGACGCGGAGCTGATCGCGCGAGAGAACGACGACGAGGGAATCGTGGACCTCTCGAACGGCTGTATCTGTTGTCGGTTACAGGGCGACCTGCTCGAGGAAGCGACACAGCTTGCGGAAAGCCGAGCGTTCGACTACCTGCTGGTCGAGTCGTCGGGGATCAGCGAACCGGTTCCCGTCGCGCAGGTGTTCACCGAAGGGACGGACGAAAGCGATGTGGATCCGACGACCCGCTTTCGGCTGGACACGATGGTAACCGTTCTCGATACGTACGGGTTCTGGAAGGAGTTCGACGCCGGGGCGCAGCTCCCGGAGGGTGCCCAACCCGACGAGGACCGACCGTTGAGCGAGGTCCTCGTCGAGGGAGTCGAGTTCTGCGACGTCCTGCTGCTCAACAAGGCCGACATGGTTCCCGACGACGTCCTCGAGGAGATCGAATCGGTCGTCGAGACCCTCCAGCCGCGGGCGAAACGGCTTCGAACGACCTACTGCGAGGTGGATCCGGACGTCGTTCTCGACACCGGTCGGTTCGACTTCGAGACGGCGAAGCGCTCTCAGGGGTGGAAACGCCACCTGCGCGGGGAGGGCCACGACCACGAGGCGCACGATCACGACGAGGAGCGAAGCGCCGCTGAACGACACGGCGTCTCCTCGTTCGTCTTCCGGTCCGATCGACCGTTCCACCCGGAGCGACTCGCGGCCTGGCTCGAGGACTGGGACGGAGCGATTATCCGAGCAAAGGGCGTCTGTCACGTCGCGAACCGCGAGGAGGTGATCGGCGTCAGTCAGGCCGGGACGTCCGTCAGGGCCGGTCCGATCGGCGAGTGGCGGCCGGACGACGACCGTCGGACGCAACTGGTGTTCATCGGCCGAGACATGAACGAGGAACGAATTCGCGAGGAACTCGAAGTGTGCGTACTCGAGGCCGACGAGACGGAGGGAACGGAGGCGATGGCCGACCCGTTCCCGCTGTAGCCGTTGCCCCGTCTCTACGATTCCAGTTGGTCACTGAGTTCCGCCCAGGACTCGTGAAAGCCGTGCGTCGACTGATCCGTCGTTCGTTCGGGACGGGCGTCCTGATAGACATCGTCGTACTCGAGCAGCCGCGTCCAGCCGTCGTGCAGGGAGTAGCTGCAGTACTGGCACATACTATCGGCTACGTCGTTCGTCGCCATACCAGTTTCTCCAGTCGAGCGGCCGCTCTCACTCGAGTCGGTCGTGAGCGCGGGGCGACGTCCCGGCGGTAGCGGACGCGAGTGATCGTCGGTCGGACCAGAAGAACTATACTGACGTGAGAACGCGACGATGAGCATGAGTCGACGGGGCGGATACGTTAGTAACGCGAACGACACGGTCGAACGGGAGTGCGACCGCTGCGAGTGGCACGGGGCTGCGGGATCCTATCCGGAACTGATCAAACGGTATCAGGATCACCTCCGTGACGAACACCCGACGGCGTGGCTGCGAAGCTAACGTCGGGCTCTCCGACGGGCCGGAATCCCGTCCGGTCCGATCCCGACGGAACGGTTACGGCTCGAGCAAGACTTTGATGACGCCTTCCTCGCGGTCGTCGAACTTCTCGTACATCTCGGGCGCGCGCTCGAGGTCGACGCGGTGGGAGACGACCCAGCTGGGGTCGGCGCGCCCCTCGATGATCATGTCTCGAAGCTCCCGATTGTACTCCTTGACGTTACACTGGCCGGTGCCCAGCTTCAGTCCCTTCTCGAAGAGTTTGCCGAAGTCGATGCCGAGACGGCCCTGCGCCGCCATCTCGTCGGGCGCGCCGGGGTCCGACGGGACGTACAGGCCCGGGATACCGAGTTCGCCGGTCGGTCGCACGGTCTGGATGAGCTGGTTGAGCACGATCGCGGGGTTTTCGCGGGCCGGATCGTACGCGTCGTCGGACGGATCCGTCTCGGGGTCGATCGCCTGATAGCCCACCGCGTCGACGCCGTTATCGACGCCCCCGCCGTGCAAATCCGTGATCTGTTCGACCGGATCGCTCTCCTCGAAGTTGATCGGGCGCGCGTCGCAGTGATCTTCGGCCAGCTCGAGGCGGCTCTCCACGCGGTCGACGACGTAAATCTCGGAGGCACCCTGAATCTTCGCGCTGTAGGCGGCCATCAGGCCGACGGGGCCGGCCCCGAAGATCGCGATCGACTCGCCGGGTTGCAGGTTCGCGAGTCGGGTGCCGTGCCATCCCGTCGGGAAGATGTCCGCGAGGAGTGCGAAGGAGTCCTCGTGCTCGTCACCCGCCGGTAGTTTCAGCGCGTTGAAGTCGGCGTACGGGACACGGAGTGTCTCGGCCTGGCCGCCCTTGTACGGTCCCATCGCGACGTACCCGTACGCACCGCCGGCGAAGCCGGGGTTGACGTTGGTACAGAACCCGGTGTAACCGTTCTCACAGTTCCGACAGAAGCCACAGGCGACGTTGAACGGCATCACGACCCGGTCGCCCTCCTCGAGGGACGTGACGGCGTCGCCGGTCTCGATCACGTTCCCCATGTTCTCGTGACCGAAGACGATCCCCGGGTCGGCCGCGGTTCGTCCCTCGTACATGTGGAGGTCCGAGCCACAGATGCAGGTCGTCGTGATGTCGACGAGAATATCGTTTTCGTGTTCGATCTCGGGTTCGTCTACCTCCTCGACGGCCACGTCGTGCGGTCCCTGATAGACGACGGCGTCCATTGACATTTGGTATCAAACCTCGATGAACGGACCACAAGCGCCGTTGTAAATGTTCGTGTAGATTCCGACGATAATCAAGAATCAATATTGTTTGAGTGTCGATAGAGCCTATATATAGAGATTACAGGTGAGTGTACTGGACATATGGGATTTTTCATAGAGGGTATTTATTCCTCTCTAGAGTGTGTGGGAAGTCCGCATGGTAGAGACAGTGCGCCTCGAGACAGCGAAGGAGGTCATCGACGCGGCCGAACGGCGAGCCGACGAGATCGACAATCCCATGGTGATCACGGTCGCGAACTCCGAGGGTAATCTCGTCGCTCAACACCGGATGGACGGCGCGTGGCTCGCGTCGGTCGACATTTCGCGGAACAAAGCCTACACGGCGGCCGCCCTGGATATGCCGACGGACGAACTGGCCGATCCGACCCGGCCGGGAGAATCGCTGTACGGCCTGCAGAATACCAACCAGGGACGGATGGTCATCTTCGGCGGCGGCTACCCGCTGATGCGAGACGGTGACGTCGTCGGGTCGATCGGCGTCAGCGGGGGCGCGGTCGAACAGGACATGGACGTCGCGGAATCCGGCGTCGACAGATTCGACGAGCTCTCCACGTAACGGCCGTCACGTGTTCGACGTCCGTCGACCGCACCGAAGAAAAACGAGGATCGCCCACGGCGGAGCGGTTTCAGTCGCCGGTCGTTTAGCCGTCCCCTCCGCTGACGGTAATCTCACCGAGCGCATCGAGTTGCGACTGGTCGAGATAGACGGCCATCTCTTCGTTGGCGACGAACTCGACGGTCTGCGTCGCGCCTTCGTCGGCGGTGAAGTCCGACCGGACGTACGTGTTCCACTGGTTCGTGTCGCCGCCGCTTGCGATCGCGAAGTTGTGACCGGGGAGGGGTTCGTAGTGTCTGTTCTCTCCCTCCGGCTGGTGGCGACCGATCGCGTTCTCCCACTCGACCGCGTAGGTTTCACCCGCCTCGAGTTCGAGCGTCGGGTTCGTCTCGTCGGCGATCGAGTCGGGCGATCGGCCGACCCACTGGCCCTCCTCGAGTCGCATCGAGTAGGTCTCGGTCGGCTCGCCGGGTTCGATAGCCGATAGCGTCGCGACGAACTCCCTGTCGCTACCGTCGATCGTCACCGTATCCGTGATCCGTTCGTGGCCGTAGGTCCATATTTCGACGTCGTACTCGCCGTCCTCGAGGAGATCGAACCGGGCGACCGCCCGCTCGTCCGACCGCTCCTCGGGTGGGCTCGGCCGAGCGGCGATGTTCGAAAACGAGTGACGGTCGCCGACGAGCACCTCCGCGCCCAGCGGCTCGCCGTTCTCGTCCTCGACGCGGACGACCAGTTCGTGGGCCTCGTCCGGGCTGATCAGCTCGACCGGACCGCGCATCTGGGCCGGATGCGGCGCGCAGAAGTACTCCTCCATTCCCTCCTGCGGGGTGAACTCGAGGGAGGTGGTCGCTCCCTGTTCGGAGACCGTCTCCGTCGACTCGAGTATCTCGCCGTCGCCGCCGACGGCGCTGCCGGTGGTGATGTTGAAGTTGTGCGTCGCGCCGTCGCCGTTCGTCCAGATGATTTCGTGCTGTTCGCCTTCGATCAGCCGCAGCGTCGGGTTCGAGACGGCGTCGACGTCGTGGGGGGAAACCCCCATCCAGCCGCCGACGATCCCGAGTAACTGAACGGTTCGGCCCTCGCCGTCGTTCTGAGCGGTGGGGAGCGTGACGTCGAGCTCGCGATACGCACCTGCGCGACCCGCGGTCGCCGCCGCCCCGGCGAGCGTCGCCGTTCCCATCAGCACGCCGCGGCGGGAAACGTCCTCGCGTGAGCGTTGTTCGTTCGTCATGGGTGTGTCGTGTCTCAGTCGGTTTCGTTGTCTGTCTGCTCAGGCGTCCATCGAGAACACGGCGAGCGTGTCGCCGCGCGGTCCCTGCCGGAGCCAGCCGCTGCCGCCGACCTGCACGGCGACGTACTGTTTCTCTTCGCCCGGGTCGTACCAGCTCATCGGCGACGCGCTGATCGGCACGTCGAACTCGTGCTCCCAGAGGCGGTCGCCGTTCTCGCCGTCGTAAGCGACGAAGGTGCCGTTTTGGGTCCCGTTGAAGACGAGTCCGGTCGCGGTCGACAGCGAGCCGCCCCACATGTAGCGTTCTTCCTCGCTCTCGATCCACTCGCGCCAGACGCGCTCGCCCGTCGCCGGATCGACCGCCGCGAAAGCGGTGATCGACCCGTTCCACTCGTCGGGGAACTCGCTGGCCGGATCGTCGAGGTTGCCGCCCCAGTAGGGGTTGCCCTCGCTGAACTCCTCGTAGCGCCAGTAGAGGTCCTGCGGGTAGTTCTGGTGGATGACGTACACCAGCCCCGTTTCGGGGTTGTACGACGGCGGCTGCCAATCGTTGCCCCCCGGCGCGCCGGGGACGAACGGGATCCGCTCGTCCTCGCTGATGTGGGGGATCATCTCCCACATATTGATGTGCTGGCAAATCTCCTCGCTGCGCTCGTGGAGTCGGCCGGACTCGGCGTCCAGCATGTAGACCCAGCCGGTCTTGTCCGAGCCGGCGACGATGTCCATCGACTCGCCTTGGACGTCCACGTCGCGTACCAACACTCGCGGCGCGACCGCGTCGTAGTCCCAGACGTCGTGCGGACTGCTCTGGAACCCCCACTCCCACTCGCCGCTCTCGAGGTCCAGCGAGATGGTTCCGCAGGTGGGGAAGTTCGGTCCCGGCCGCACCGTGCCGTCGAAGTCCGGTCCGGGGTTCGCGACCGCCGTGTAGAGGACCTCGCGGTCCTCGTCGATCGTCGGCGTCATCCAGGTCGTCCCGCAGCCGTGCTCTCGACTCGCGCCGACCCACTCGTCCTCCGGAAGCGTCTCGGTCTGCCACTGCATTTCGCCGCTCTCGGCGTCGAGGGCGGCGACGAACCCGAGCACGCCGTACTCGCCGCCGGCGCTGCCAGTGTAAATCGTTCCGTCGCGGATCACCGGTGCCCACGTCGCGGAGTACCCCTCCTCGTGGTCCGCCGTGCTCGTGTACCAGACCTCCTCGCCGGTGTAGCGATCCAGCGCGACGACGCCCGAGTCGAGCGTCGTCATGTACACGTTGTCGCCGTAGACGGCCGCCCCGCGATTGTTGTCGTCACAACAGAGCTCGACCCCGATCGGCGGCGCGTAGGTGTAACTCCAGAGGACCTCCCCCTCGCGGGGGTCGATCGCCTTCATGTGGTTCGGTCCGTTCGTCTGGTACATGACCGGCGGGTCGCCCGGGACGACGATGGGCGTCCCCTCCATGCTCGAGCCCGTCCCGACCGACAGTTCGTACTCGAGCTCGAGGTCGCCGACGTTCTCGGGGGTGATGACGTCGGCGGGTGTGGCTCGGTGCTGTTCGTAGTTCCCGCCGTACATGAGCCACGACTCGGGATCGTCCCCGGTGTTGCTCAGCATCTCCTGGTCGACGTCGCCCTCGGGAATGCGGTCGGTGTCGTGCTGTTCGGTGACCGCCTCTTCAGGGCCACCGACCAGGGTATAGCCGTCCTCTATCTCTTTCAGTTCGATGTCGCGTGCGGCCTGTACGGCCCTGTCGTTGCGTAGTGCCATACGGAATCACCTCAGTTCGCTCGGAGCGCGCATCCCGTCCCTGATGTAGAAGACGCTGTGCAGCAACTCCTCTTGGCTGACGATCTGGACGGCCGAACCCGCGGTGAGCGCGGCGGTCAACTGTTCGTCCGTGAACCGCCCGTCCCCGGCGAGGTCCCACGCCGCGGTCGCCGTCACGAACAGCCCGCCCAGCATCGCTTTGACGTACCTGACCGCGTCGTCGAGGATCTCGTCGGTGATCAGCACCTCGTTCTGCCAGAGGTGTCTGTCGAGTCCGCGGATCCACAGCAGCGCCCCGCCCATCGCGCGCTGGTGGAGCGGCGGGACGGTCTCCGTCTCGAACTCGACGCCGTCCGGAATCTGGTTCGACGGGACCCAGCGGGCGAGGCGCTCGTCGTTGTTCGCCACGTCGAGCAACAGTGCCGTCTTCTCCGACTCGTCGAACCCGACGTCGTCGAGCGACGACGACAGGGGATCCGCGAGGAGGAGTTCGCGCGCCGTGGTCTCGATGTGATCCGCCGTAAACCGCGGCAGGTTCTCGTCGAGGCTCTCGAAGAAGTCCACCTCGAGGAGATGGTCGTACAGTCGCCAGCCGGGTGCTGCGACGTCCGTATACGGTCCGCTCGGTTCGTCCGGGACGCCGACATCGCGGACGTCCGGTAAACGGCGGATTTCGTCCGCGATGTTCTCGCGTTCTCGCTCGAGCAACTCCTGATCGAGTCGTCCGGCGAGATCGGCCCGGATCGCCTCGCCGCGAGAGGCGAACGCCGAGTCGGACTGCGGTTCGATCCGTCCTGCGAGTAGCTCCCACGTCACCGCCCCGTCCCCCGGGGTGTCGACGTCGAGGGTCGTCGCCAGATCGCGTTGTTCCGCGACCGTCATATCTGACGCAGTGGATATTTGTGTCATGATACCACGCCACAAAGAACTCCATTACGTGTTTTGATAATGCTTACCAATGGATTCCGGATCGCTACGGACTGGCTAAATGAATGTGTGTTTACAATAGATAAAGTTGCGGACAGTCCCGGTTTCGGTTCGTTCGACCCTCGTCGCACCGCGGCGACTAGCCCGCAGAGCGGACGGAGTTCGGTACGATCTCGATTACAGTCTGTAGCGGTCGCCTTCCCGAACGTGACGACCGCCGTCCGTCGCAAACGATCGGTACGGCAACTCGGTATCGTCGCTGCACGCGCTTCCCTTTGACGCGAGTACGGCAGCGGTTTTTCACCGTTCGGACCGTACTGATCGACAGTGAGAGCCGGTGATCGATCGTCCCGACGTCCTCGCGCGGCTCGAGCAGCCCGCCTACACCGGTGAAAATCGGTGTCTCCCGTGTACGGTGGGCAACGTCGCGATCGCACTCGCGCTCGCGGTCAGCATCGCTGTGGCGACCACTGCAGCCGTCGGTGCACTCGCACTCGCAGCCTTTCTGGGAGTCATCGGTCTCCGCGGCTACCTCGTTCCGGGGACCCCGACGATCACTCGGCGGTATCTCCCGGAGCCCCTTCTCGCCGCGTTCGGAAAATCTCCGTCGGACGCCCCGACGGTCGAGGCCGTCTCGCCCCAAGCCCTCGAGGACGTTCTGACCGCCGCTACCGTTGCGACCGACGACGGCACCGGGATCCGACTGACGCCGTCCTTTCGGGAGCGATGGAACGACCGACTGCCGCGCGGCGGCGCTCCCGAACCATCTTCGGACGACGTGCGATCGACGCTCGGTGCGGACGAAATCGGGCGACTCGACGACGCGTCGTACGTTCTCGACGGGCGAAAGCGGGTCCGCTGGGAGTCGACCGCGGCGCTCGCGGCGGACGCCGCCGCGGCGGCCGAACTCCGAACGCGACTCGACGGATGGGAGACGCTCGAGGTCGACGAGCGTCGCGACCTCCTGACGGGACTGCGACTGCTTCGAGACCGCTGTCCCGCCTGCGACGGCGGGGTGACGACGACGGCCGAGCGCCTCGAGCACTGCTGCCGGAAGCCTCGCGTCGGGATCCGATCCGTCTGCGAGGCGTGTGATCGGCCGCTGGCCGAGGTCGTCGTCACCGAGTCGAACGCCGACCCGTGGCTCGAGTTGGCCGGCGCGACGGTCGCGAACGACTCGGCGTCCGACCCGTAGGAACCGAGCCGCGTCACGCGGCCGTCTCAGTCGTCGTCGGCCGCCGGATCCGCGGTTTCGCCGAGGGGTTCGATATCGACGTCGATCTCGGCGGCGGCGGCCTTGTACTCGGGAATCTTCGAGCGCTCGTCGAGCACGTGGTTCGTGAGCTTGTTCGCCGAGGCGGCCGCGAAGTGCGGCGTCGTCCAGACGACCCCCTCCTTGGTGTCTTCCGTTACGTGGGCCTCGAGCGTAATCTCGCCCCGCCTCGAGCGAAGCCGGACGTACTCGTCGTCCTCGATGCCGTAGCGCTCGGCGTCGGCCGGATGCACGTCGACGAAGTTCTCCGGGGTCTGTTTGTTGAGCGTCGGCGACCGGGTGCTCATCGTCCCGGTGTTGTAGTGTTCCTCGAGGCGCGCGGTCGTGAGGATCAGCGGGTACTCGTCGTCGGGCGTCTCGGCCGGCGGTTGGTGATCGACGCCCTCGATTCGGCCGAGGCCGCTCTCGGTGTCGAACTCGCGTTCGTAGAGGAACGGATCGCCCTCGTCGCCGGGTTCGTAGCAGGGCCAGTGAAGCCCCTCCTCGCCCAGCAGGTCGTAGGTCATCCCGTGGTAACTGGGACAGACCTGCCGGAGTTCCTCGAAGATCGCTTCTGGGTCGTCGAAGCCGAACTGTTCGTCGCCGTCGTCGAACAGCCGAGTACCGATCTCCCTCAGGATTTCCCGGTCGTGCTTCGTGTTCTCGTGGACTTTGCCGACGCCGCGCATCCGCTGGACGCGGCGGTCGGTGTTGGTGACGGTGCCGCCGCGTTCGGCCCAGGTCGTCGCCGGGAGGATCACGTCGGCGTACTCCGCGGTTTCGGTGTGAAAGATGTCCTGGACGACCGTGAATTCGAGCTCCGCGAGCCGCTCGGCGACGGCGTTGGCGTCGGGTTCGCTCATTACAGGGTTCTCGCCCATGACGTAGAGGCCCTTGATCGAGTCGCCGGCCTCGTAGGAGATTTCGACGTTCGTCAGGCCGGGCTCGTCCGGAATCTCGAAGCCCCATACCTCCTCGACCGACTTGCGGGCCTCGTCGTCGTCGACCAGCTGATAGCCCGGCAGCACGTTCGGCATCGCGCCGACGTCGCAGGTCCCCTGGACGTTGTTCTGCCCGCGCAGCGGGTTGACTCCCGTGCCGGGTCGACCGAGGTTACCCGTGATCAGCGCCAGGTTGATCTCGTTTTGCACGTTGTCGACGCCGCAGGCGTGCTGGCTCATCCCCATCCCGGTGAAGATGGCAGCGTTGTCGGCCGTCGCGTACTTTTCCGCCGCCAGTTCGATCTCTTCGAGGGAGACCCCACACTCCTCGGCCGCGGCTTTCTCGTCGAAGTCCTCGAGCGTCTCGACGAGGTGGTCGAATCCCTCGGTTCGCTCCTCGATGAACTCCTCGTCGATCCAGCCCTCGTCGGGGTTCGCCTCGTGGTGCTCGAGGATCGTCTTCAGGACGATGTTGAGCAGCGGGATGTCGGTGCCGGGATTCAGCTGCAGGTGTTGGTGACGGTCGGTGTCGTCGATCTGGAACGATCGCGTCGTCTTGTTCGCGTGCGGGTCGACCTGAATGACGGTCGCCCCCTCGAGGACGGCCTGCCGGAAGTACTGGCTGTTCGCGATCGGGTGTTGCTCGCCGGGGTTGGCCCCCTGGATCCAGAACACGTCGGCCTCCTCGCGGAGGTCTCGCATGCTGTTGGTCATCGCTCCCGCGCCCAGACTCGTCCGCAGCGCCCAGACCGTCGAGGCGTGGCACATTCGCGTGCAGTTGTCGACGTTGTTGGTACCGTAGCGGCGAGCCAGCTTCTGGAGGAGGTAGTTCTCCTCGTTCATCACCTTCGAGGAGCCGAAAAAGCCCATCGCGTCCGGGCCGTAGTCGTCGCGAATCCGCTCGAGTTCGCCGACGACGTACTCGTAGGCCTCCTCCCAGGAGGCCTCGCGGAACTCCCCGTCTTCTTTGATCAGCGGCTCGGTGAGCCGGTCCTCGTGGTCGACGACTTCAGTCGCCGCGCCGCCTTTGATGCAGATGCGCCCCTCGTTGACCGGGGCGTCACCCCACGGCATGAACTGCACGTCGCCGGGCTCCTCGCCCGGCTGTACCTTGATTCCACACCCGACGCCACAGTACGGACAGATCGTCTTGACTGGCTCCTGTTGATCGCTAGACATCGAAATCACACCCGTTAGGCGAACCAGTCTACCTCCACGTGCATGTCACTTTCTACCACGCAGATGGTATGTGGTTATCAGTAGCTAGTAACTCGCTTTTGTTTTCCACAACTATCCGTGAAACCCGCGATCAGCATAGGGGAGCAACGTATCGCTCCAAACCAGTCCACCGGCGTGCGGTGGCGCACGCTGGGCCGCGGCGAGCGGATTGTGAGCCGCGGCCTGAAGCCGTGCGAGGGATGAGCGAGCGCCGCGAGGCGTGAGCGAATCGGCTGGGGAGGGCGTGGCGACCCCCTGTTGCCACGATAGCAGGACGCTTTGTCCTGACCAATTCCAACCAGTAACCCACTGTTCCATTCACATCTGTGGTTATCGCTCAGTACAGGTGAGGAACATACCGTTCAGAACAAATACGAGAGTAACAGCTGTGTGTCACCATCTCTATCTACTAAGTACAGAGTCAGAACAAAAGCCAATCATATTAAATAGATGATGTTAATCAGTGTAGATATATGACCGAATGGACTCGTCGACAACTACTTGGAGTGAGTCTTGGACTTGTCGGCACGTCCGCCGGCGGGTACGCCATCGGCAACTGGCAATCCAGTGACGATGATCCGGATGACGATGATCCGGAGCCACTCCAATTGAGCCAAGTTAGCTACCAAAATAGGGATGATTCACCACACACACTGGACATTATCATCAGTACCGCTGACGAAGTCCGCTACTGGGACACGGTTAATTTGACCGCCGTAGATAACGACGAAGAGTCCTCGTGGGACAAATTCGATATTCCATCGTCAGAAAAACCCGACGAGTACACTGTAATCGCTCGAGTAGACGGGGAGGAAACGGATCAAATCAGTTCTGACGACGGCCTCGATTGGTTAACCAGCAACGCCTCGAGAGATTCACGCTGCACGCTCGTCTCTATCTTCATTGAATCCGGCGGCTCAATCTACGTAGAGAACCACCAACAAGAGAAACAGGAGTGTGAGGATAACTCGACAACGAATACGCAATAACCAGCCGATGACACTATCCATTCCGATCGAGTGATGCGTGGACGATGGATCGAACGCCGATCGCTATCGAACGGCGGTCCCGTCTCGAGGATACCGGGATAACGCCTACGGCCCACCGTGTCAAACAGTTCTGCGATGGAACTCACTCGCTCGCTCGTCACCTCGAGGGCCCGCGAGTACCTCGAGCGGGAGCCACTGTATACCGTCGAGGCGGAACAACTCGAGACGCTCCCGGCGGCGTTCGAGTCGGGCGAGTACGGCCGGCGGGACGCGGCCTGGGTCGTCAGATGGTACTACCGGCGATTTCTCGGCGACTACCCCGACGACGAGCGCCGCGAGGCGGAGGATCGATTCTGGAACAACGATTTCGAAACCGTCCGGAGCGCCATCGCCGACGCCGTCGATGCCGCCGACGCCGCCGACGAAAACGACCCGAGCGACGCCGCTGCGGGAATCGACCCGCTGACCGAACTCGAGGCGGTCGACGTCCCCGTCGCCTCGGCGTTTTGCATGTTCATCGACCCGGCGCAGTACGTCGTCGTCGGCCCCCGCGAGTGGTCGGCGCTCCGGGACGCGGACGAACTCTCTCACTCGTATCCGGACCCGCCGTCGGGTTCGCAGTACGCGACCTACCTCGAGCGCTGCCGGTGCCTCGCCGACCGCTTCGATTGCGATCTGTGGACGCTGTATCGGGCGCTCTGGCGACTCTCGGACTGAGCGGCACCGCTCGATCGCGACCGGAACGCGCCCGGACCCTTTTGCCGTCGCTGGACGAACGGTCGACTATGTCCATCGAGAGCGGGCGAGACGAGCGCACGGGTATCATCCTCGCGGGCGGCCACTCGACGCGCTTCGGCGAGGCGGACAAGGCCGTCGCCGACCTCGCCGGGACGCCGATGATCCGCCGCGTCGTCGATCGCCTCGACCCCTCGGTCGACGAAATCGTCGTTAACTGCCGAGACGAGCAGGTGCCGGCGATCCGCTCGGCCCTCGAGGGCGGTCCGGACGCCTCGTTCGCGGTCGACCCGGTCCCCGACCGCGGGCCGATGGCGGGCATCATGACCGGACTCGGCGAGGCGACGGCGGCGTACGCCGTCGTCGTCGCCTGCGACATGCCCTTCGTCGAGCCGGCCCTCGTCGATCACCTCTTCGAGCGGGCGGCCGGCCACGAGGCCGCGGTCCCGCGGCTCGATGACCGGTGGTTTCAGACCACCCAGGCCGTCTATCGCGCCGGGCCGATGATCGACGCCTGCGAGCGCGCCCTCGAGCGCGACGAGCGCAGAGTCGTCGAGCCCCTGCTGGACCTCGACTACGTCGTCGTCGACGAGGACGAGGTCCGCGAGTACGCGCCGCTCGAGACGTTCGAGAACGTCAACACCCGCGAGGAGTTCGAGGCGGCGCGCGAGCGACTCGAGGGGGAGTGACGGGACCGCAGCTACGACTCGAGGACGGCGACCACCGGGTCGTCGGCGACCATCCGCGCGAGCACCACCCGGGAGACGGCCGGCGCTCGCTCGAGCACCTCCCGTCCGATTTCCTCGGCGGTGTCCCGCAGCTCGGCGTCGTCGACCTTGTTGAGCAACGGGACGACCGTCGCACCGTCCGGCACCCCCTTGCATCCACCGCGATCGCTCGCGAGCACTCGAGCGACGTCTTCGGGCCCGATCGCGTCGCCGCGATCGAGTCCGGTGATCGCCGCCACTCGCTCCGGCCGGTGGACGTGGTCGGCCGAGAGCGGTTTCCCGACGGCCTGCACGCTCGCGATCGGGACGACGGTGTCGACGCGTCGGGGGAGTTGCGGTTCGCGCTCGTTCGGCGCTTTGAACTCCCGCGTCCGCGCACCGTCGGCCTTGACGAGAACGAGATCGGCGACGCCGGCCGCCGCGATGTCGTCGACGGCTTCGGGATCGTACCCCTCGTACCGGTCCTTTCCCGCTTGCTCCGGGACGACGCCGACGGGCCACGCGTCCGCTCGCTCGAGGGCCGCGACCGGATCCGCGGTCACGACGACGTCCTCGACGCGTCGATCGAAGATCGGGATCCGAACCGTCGCCGTCACGACCGCTCGCAGGGAGCGATCGCGTGCGGCGCGTTGGGCCAGCGTGTAGAGCGTCGTCTTCTTGCCGCCCGCACCGACGACGGCGACGACGCCGGACTCGGCTCGGAGCGCCTCGGGAACGTCCATACCGCACCTACGACCGGATCCGGCTAATCGTTTGGGCCCGTGAGCCCGCGGCCGTCGCTCGAGTCCGGCGCAGTGAGGGCGGGCACCGCCCGCCTCTTTTATCCGCCCGAAGACCGTACTGCACCGGAGAGCGACGATGGCTTCGATTCTCGTCAGTTACGGGACCGGTGAGGGACAGACGGCGACGGTCGCCGATCGAATCGGCGACGTGCTCGCCGACCGCGGTCACGACGCTACGACGATGAATGTCGACGCGATTCCGGCGGGCTTCGACTGCGAGGCGTACGACGCCGTTCTCGTCGGCGCGTCGGTTCACATGGGGAAGCATCAACCGGCCGTGGGAAAGTTCGTTCGTGATACCCGCGAATCACTGATCGGCCGTCCGACGGCGTTCTTCCAGCTCTCCATGTCCGATGCCGTGAGCGACGAAACCCGACGCGCTGAAGCGGCGGGCTACGTCGATGCGTTTCTCGAGGAGACCGACTGGCAGCCCGACCGAATCGCCCGCTTCGGAGGCGCGCTCCGGTACTCGAAGTACGGCTTCCTCAAGCGGCTCATGATGAAACGGATCGCCGCGGATGCGACCGGCGATACGGACACCGCCCGCGACTACGAGTACACCGACTGGGACGAGGTCGACGCCTTCGCCGCGGACTTCGCCGCGTTCGTCGAGGGTCGTCTCGGCCTGCGATCGCCCGAAAACGGCAGCGCGAACTGACTCGAATGGCCGCGTCTCAAACCGCCGTTCCACGTTCGTACGGCCTCGCGTCGCTTGCGACGCTCGTTTTGACGCTCGTTGCGACGCTGGTGGGGCTGTTCGTCCCCGGTTTCTATCGCGACGCGCCGGTACTGCTCCCGCAGGTGTACGGCCAGGACCTGCTGACGCTCGTCGTCGCCGTCCCCGCGCTGGCCGTCTCGCTGTTCTTCGCCGCTCGCGGCTCGCTCAGAGGATACGTCTCGTGGCTCGGCGTCACCGGTTACCTGCTGTACACGTACGCCTCGTACGCGTTCATGACCGCGTTCAACGAACTCTATCTCGTCTACGTCGCGCTGCTCTGGCTGACGCTGTTCACGTTCGTCGGCGGAACGGTCCGTTTCGATGCGACCGCGTTGAAACGGCGGGTCGGAGACGCGTCGATCCGCTCGTACGTCGGCTTCCAGCTATTGCTGGTCGTCCTGATCTCGGTGCTCTGGCTGTCGGAAATCCTGCCGGCGACCGTTTCGGGGACGACACCGCCGAGCGTCGCCGACGCCGCGCTCCCGACGTCGGTGATCTACTCGCTCGATCTCGGCGTCGTCGTGCCCGGGTTCGCTCTCTCGGCGTACTGGCTCCGGCAGCGCCGGGCGTGGGGCTACGCGTTCACGGCGGTCCTCCTCGTCAAGATCGCGACTCTCGGCGGGGCCGTGCTGGCGATGTCGGCGTTCATGATCCGCGACGGGCAACCGGTACCGCTCCCCCAGATCGTCATTTTCGGCGTACTGACGCTCGTAAGCGTATTTTTGATGGGACAATTCTTGCTCTCCATCGGTTCCGAACCGCGCTTCGCAGCCGACCGAGCCGACACCTAGCGCCCGAGAATATCCCACGCTTGCGCCGGCGTCGCGACCTCGCGGCCGATTGTACCGACTGAAACGATTCACAGATCGATCGCACAGCCGTCGTGCGATCGGGTATGCAGCGACGTTCAGTGGCTACTCTCGTGCTCCATCGATCAGCCGGTCAGGTAGATCGGAGTGATACGTCGCCCATCGGTACCGAACGCCGATCGGTCTGCCGGTGCTCGCGGCTTTAATACGTACCGACGCGTACGAGGCTTCATGACGGACTCTCGCTCGAGCGAGCGCGATCCGGCCTTCCGATTCGAGTACGAACCCGCCACCGTCAGGTTCGGAGCCGGCTGCGTCGACGACCTCGATGTGGAACTCGAGGCTCAGGGTCTCGAGCGCGCGCTGGTCGTCTGTGGCTCGACCGTCGGGAGCACGCCCGACGTGATCGACCCGGTCAGGACGGGGCTGGGCGATCGGTTGGCCGGCGTCTTCGACGAGACGACGCCGAGAAAACGGCTCGCGACGGCGATCGACGGCCGCGAGCGGCTGCGAACGGACGACGCCGACGTGCTCGTCAGCCTCGGCGGCGGCAGCAGCCTCGACGTCGCGAAGCTGATCAGTACCCTCGCGGCGAGCGATCGGTCCCACGAGGACGTGGCGGCCGAGTTCGCTGCTCGAGGGACGATCGCGGTCCCGGAGGAGGGACTGGTCCCGATCGTCGCCGTCCCGACCACGTTGGCCGGTGCAGACCTCTCGATGGTCGCCGGCGTCACGGCGTCGCCGGACTCGAGCCCGGTCGACGCGGAGATCGGCGGCGGGGGGATCAGCGATCCCGGATTGATGCCCGCGACCGCCGTCTACGACCCAGCGCTGGTCGCGACCACGCCCGACTCGATCCTCGCGGGCTCGGCCATGAACGGCTTCGACAAGGGAATCGAGACGTTGTACGCGCGCAATGCGACGCCGATCACCGACGCGACCGCCCGCCACGGCCTCGAGAAACTCGGGGACGGACTGCGAGCGTTCGGCGACGGCGAGCGGGATATCGGGACGTTCGAGACGATCCTCGAGGGGGTCGTCCTCGTCCAGTACGGCATCTCGAGACCCGGGGAAACGACGGCGTCGATCGTCCACGCCTTCGGCCACGGCCTCACGCGGACGGACGACGTTCAGCAGGGGGCGGCCCACGCCGTCGTCGTCCCCTACGTCCTCGAGTATCTCTTCGAGAGCGACGGCGTGGACGCTCGAGCGGGGATGCTCGCGAACGCGCTCGGGGTCGGGGACGCCGCGGATCACGAGGCCGCGGTCGTCGAGGCGGTCACCGAGGTTCGGGACGAACTCGGCCTGCCTTCGCGGCTGCGGGACGTCGACGGTCCCGACCCCGCGGCGTTCACCGCGGTGGCGGAGGCGATTCTGAACGACGCGTTCATGGCGAACGCGCCGCCGGGACTGGAGCCGACCGTCGACGAAATCGAGGGCGTGCTCGAGCGGGCGTGGTGAGTGACCGAAAAACCGGCCAAGATCCCGTCTCACTGGTAGTATTTCCGCTGTCGCAACCGTTCGAACTCCCGCGTTTCCGGAGTGGAACGTACTTATTGAACCGATAAGTAACAGTGCTCGATACCGCCGTTCGGATAGATCATGAGCGAGCACGACAGACGGACCGTTCTCCGGTACGCCGGACTCACGCTTGCTGCCGGAGTCGGGGCGGCGACGGGCACGGTAGCAGCCCGGGAACCCGTCGTCGACGGATCCGCGGACGACGCAATCGCGGAGGGGGGATCGACGACCGGCGAATCGGTGACCGCGAACGGCTCGAGGGGCTGGTCGTCGATCCGTGGCGATGCGGGAAACACGGGTTTCGCTCCGGGTTCGGCCGGGCCGAAATCGCCTGTCAGCGTCGCCTGGGAGGACGATCACGGCGGAACGTTCGCCGTCGTCGACGGGACGGTCTACCTCGTCGCCGACGACGGGCAGGTGCGCGCGATCGACGCGATCGACGGAACGCTCCGGTGGGAGACCGAGATCACGGCGGCGAGTCGAGAGGAGCCGGTGGACGCCACGGGGCCACCGGCGGTGGCACACGAGACGGTGTACGTCACCAGCAAAGGAGACGACCCGAATCTGACCGCGCTCGACGGTGCGACCGGGGACGTCCGCTGGCAGGAGAGCGGCCTCGGATCCGAGACGAACCTGTCGCCCACCGTCGCGAACGAACTGGTGTTCCTCGTGGCCGACAAGGTCCTGTACGCGCTCGACGCGCATAGCGGCGAGCGGCGGTGGCAGTTCCAACCGGGCACGGTGACGACTGACGACGGGCGAGAACGGGGCGATTACCTGCAGCGAGACTCGGTCGCCGTCGCCGGCGGAACGGTGTTCGCTCTCAGCAACAAGCGGCTGATCGCTCTGGACGTCGAAACCGGGGACGAACGGTGGACGGACGGCGTCGACGACTGGGCCTCGAGCACGTTCTCCGGTCGCCCGATCGCCGCCGACGGTGTCGTCGCCGCCGTCAAAGCCGGCGTCGTAACGATCTACGACGCCGGAACCGGTGCGGAGCGATCGACGATACCCACCCACTCGCTGGACGTACTCACCGACGATCGCGTGTACGCCGTGACCGACGCCGAAGACGGCGACCGGAAGACCGTCACCGGCTACGATCCGGAGACGGGAGATCGCGTCTGGCAACCGTCTGACGGCGACGGATCGTTCGCGTCGGTGGTCGTCGCCGACGACTCCGTCTACGTTGGGCTCGAGGAATCCGGCGTGGCCGCGTTCGCCCGAACGGACGGCAGCGGCGAGTGGCGCGTCGACACCGGGACGAAGCCGCGACAGGTAGCGGTCGTCGGCGACACCGTCTATGTCAGCAGCACTGGCCTGTTCGCGATCCGGACCGACGGCGAAGAGCGAGGCGAGGCGAGCGACGGCGGTGAAACCGGGAACTCCTCCGATGCCGGAAACGAATCGTCCGATGCCGGAAACGTATCGACCGATGCCGGAAACGAATCAACCGGTGGCTCCGAGAACGGAGCGGCCGACGACACCGATACCGAATCGGCCGACGATGCCGACGAAACTCCGGGTTTCACCGCCGGCACGAGCATCGCCAGCGGGGTACTCGCCCTCGAGTGGCTGCGCCGACGGACCGGCGGCGACGAGTGAAACACAGAGTCGAGGTGGCGCGGTAACGGCGGTCGGGGTCAGCGGTCACGGTTCGTGAACGCCTCCGTCCCAGTCTCCGACCCCGATCCGACCGCCGACGGCGGTTCGACCCCGCGTCGCGGCGGCTCGAGGCCGGGGTGGAAGGGTGAGCACAATCTAACGCCGTAAATCAACACGATCGTCCCGCCGGCGGCGAGGATGAACAGGACCGTGGGATCGGCGACGTGGACGAGCCGGAGGAGCGTGAGCCCGAACCCGCCGGCCAGGAGGGAGAACACCTGCCCGACGGAGACCCAATCGGGAACGCGCTCGACGATCGCTTCTCGATAGGACGTCACGTACAGGAAGCCGGAACAAACGCCGAGGATCACGACCGGCCAGTACTCGAGCGGCCGGGGAAGCCCCGCATCGAAGTGAACGAACGCGGCCAAAGCCGGCAGGGTGAGTGCGAGCGTCACGAACTCGCCGCGACGCCCCTCGGGGAACTGCCAGCCCCCGTCATCGTCTCGGAACCAGCGGGCCACAAAGCGCGTCACGAGCGGCCGGTTCGACGTGTCGGCTGTTGAAGGTTTTCATCGCGTTTCGGAATCCCGGACGGTTTCCGACGGATTGTGACGTATACTGACGTCTTTACTGACCGCCAGGCTCGTCCGCGTACGACGGTCGCTCGGCGTACTCGATCGGGTCGCGAACGCCGATATTCTGGAAAGCCTGCAGCCGGAACGCACACGCGTCACAGGTGCCACAAGCGGGCTCGTTCTCGCGGTAGCAACTCCAGGTGTGCTCGTAGGGGACCGCGAGTTCGACGCCGCGCTCGGCGATGTCGGTCTTCGAGTCGTCGACGAAGGGGGCTTCGATCGAGAGGTCGGTCTCGGGTTTCGTGCCGACGTCGACGACCGCCTCGAAGGCCTCGAAAAATTCGGGGCGGCAGTCGGGATACCCCGAGAAGTCCTCGCTGTGGGCACCGATGAAGACGGCCTCGCAATCGTTCGCTTCGGCGTAGGAAACGGCCATCGAAAGCAGGTTCGCGTTCCGGAAGGGGACGTACGACGAGGGGATCTCGTCGCTCTCGAGGTCGGCGTCGTCGACGGCCATTTCGTCGTCGGTGAGGCTCGAGGCCCCGATCGCCGACAGGTGGTCGGTCTCGAGTCGCAGGAAGTCGGCCGCGTCGAACTCGTCGGCGAGCCGGCGCGCGCACTCGAGTTCGCGATCCTCCGTTCGCTGGCCGTAGGAGGTGTGCAGCGCGTAGATCTCGTAGCCCCGTTCGCGGGCCTCGGCGGCGGCGGTGGCGCTGTCCATGCCGCCCGAGAGGAGGACGACGGCGCGTTTGGCGGTCGATTCGTCGGTCGTGGGCTCGGTGGTTGTGTCAGTCATGCAGGTGGCGTCAGATCACGTTTCGGGGGCGTCGTTCCAGAGGTCGACGTGCAATCGCGGCGTGTACCGAAAGCCGTACTCCATCGCGAGGTCGGCGACCGCCGTTCGAGTCTCCGCGAGGCGCTCGCGAGTCGCCCCTTCGGGCATCAAGAGCACGTCGTCGTCGCTGATCGGAGCGTCGGCAACAGTGCGAAGCTCTGCGAGTAGCTCGAGGATTTCCGGCATGTCCTCGGCGTCGGTCACGACGAACTTCAGCTGAAAGTCGTAGTCTTCGACCAGCCTCGCGAGCGAGTCCATGTCGATTCGATCGCTCTCGTGGCGCGCTTCCCACTCGCCCTCACCGCTGGGATCGCGTTCGGGCGTCGGCGTACTGCTCTCGAGTTTCGGACTGATCGAGGCCAGATCGATCGGCGCGTCCCGGTAGATCGTCCCGTTGGTCTCGACGGTGGTGTGATAGCCGCGCTCGTCGAGCGCCTCGAGCAGGGCGACGCTCTCCTCGTGAATCAGCGGTTCGCCGCCGGTGAGGACGACGTGATCGGCGTCGTGGGACTCGATTTCCGCCAAGATCTCCTCGAGTCCCAGCCACGCGTGGGTCGGCTCCCACGAGGTGTGATAGGAGTCGCAGAACCAACACCGGAGGTTACAACCGCTCGTCCGGACGAACACCGAGGGGACGCCGGCGAGCGTTCCCTCTCCCTGCAGCGAGTAGAACAGTTCGTTGATCGGGAGCCCCTCGGTGGAACGACCGTCCTCGGCGTCGATTTCGGCCGCGTTCTCGGCATCAACCCCGGCCACGTTCTCGAGATCGACCGAATCGGAAACCGGCATCTCAGAACCCGCTTCCGCCGCAGAGTTCGTGCGTCTCGCTGACCTGCACGGAAACGTCGGTGACCGTCTCGGGCAGGGCCGCCTCGAGTTTCCGCTCCAGGATCACGCTCATCACCTCGGCCGTCGGCGGGTGGTCGAGGACGACGACCGCCTCGTCGTCGCCGGCGGTCTCGAAGGCCTCCACGAGGGGGTCGCCGGTCTCGAGCAGGAACGCGTGGTCCCACTCGGATATCACCTTAGTAATATCGCCTTTGTCGGCGATCCACCCCTCCTCGGTCAGGTGACCCGCGACGGTGACGGCGACCTCGTAGTTGTGTCCGTGCGGTCGCGAACACTTGCCGTCGTGATGTCTGATCCGGTGACCGGCGCTGATTCTGATCGGCCGGTCGCGGCCGACGTGGAGGACGCGATGGCTCCCAACGACCCCGTCGTCCGCCGTGGCGGCCGGGCCGGACTCGCGGTTCTCGACTGATTCGGTCATACCGTGGTCTTCTCTCGGGAATACTTAAAGATGGTCGCTTACCGACGCGCGACCGGATCGGCGTCGGCGAACGATCGTCTCTCGGTAGTGACGGAGCAGATCGATCGCAGAAATATCGGTCCTTCGGCGTCGACTTCGTCTCCGGATTGCTGTCCCGGTTTCGCGATGCAACTGCGACCGTCCGTCCGGAGCCGTCGAAACCGACTTCGAGCGGTCCGTCCCGTCAGTTCTCGAGTTGATCCTGGAGCCGGTTTTTCGCCTCGGTGCGACGCTTGCGCGAAAACTCGGGCGCGTCGTCCGAGAAGTCGATCTCGATCTCGTCGAGCGTGCGTCGGTAGATGTTCGTTCGTCGGCCTTCCTCGGAGAGCTGTCGGCCCTCGCAGGTCAACAGCCCGGCGTCCACGAGTTCTTCGATTCGGCGATAGCAGGTCGCGATCGGAATCTCGATCGCTTCGCTCAGTGATTGGGCTGATTTCGGCGTTCCCGCGGCGCAGAGGATTTCTGCGCTGTATTTGTTGCCCAGCGCGGAGAGCACCGAGGTCGAATCCCCGTCCGTTCGTTCCGTCCGACTGCGAGACATACTCCGCTCGTTATCAATTACCATAATTGAATCTTTTGGTTATTACTAGTTATCTGTTATACTGAATTACCCGCTCGATTAACTCTCCATATCTCAGAGTGTTATTACGGCTACAACTAATGCGATATCTACTCGCAGAGTAAACGACCGAGACGTCGGTCCCATTGAAAGCGTGGTATATCTGTCCGTCGACGAGGGCGAGACGCATTTGAGGACCCGGCTCGAACGGGCCGGTATGAACGTCGCGGTCGTGACGATCGGAGACGAACTGCTCGCCGGACGAACGGCGGACACGAACGCAACGTGGCTCTGCGAGCAGCTCGACGATCGGGGCGTCGACGTCGAGCGCGTGACGACGCTCCCCGACCGGGTCGGCGACATCGCACGCGTCGTCAACGAGTATCGCGCCGAGTACGACGCCGTGATCATCACCGGCGGTCTCGGCCCGACTCACGACGACCTCACGATGGAGGGCGTCGCGGCCGCGCTCGGGCGCTCGCTCGAGGAACACGACGACGCACTCGCCTGGCTCGAGACGGACGGCTACACTCGCGACGACCTCGCGGCGGGAACGGCCGACCTGCCGGCCGGTGCGCGGGCGCTGCACAACGAAACCGGCGTCGCTCCCGGCGCGGTCCTCGAGGGCGTCTACGTGCTCCCCGGCGTTCCCTCGGAGATGAAGGCGATGTTCGAGACGATCGCCGACGAGTTCGCGGGGACGCCGACCTATCGGGAGACGGTCGTCGCCGACGAACCCGAAAGCGCGCTCCTCGATCGGATCGCCGCCCTCCGCGAGCGCTACGATGTCTCCGTCGGGAGCTATCCGGGCGAGTCGGTCCGGATCGAACTCAAAGGGGCCGACGAGTCGACCGTCGCGGAAGCGGCCGCGTGGCTCCGCGAGCGGGTCGAGTCTCCGTAACCGGATCGAACCGTCAGCGGTAGAAGTAGGCCATCCAGGCGACCGTTACGAGCAGGCCCAGAGCGAGCGCGCTCCAGCCGACGATATCCATTGGTAGCTCCGTGTCCGTCGCGAGAACGGCGGCGTCGATCAGTGCAGGCATGGTCGGCGATCGGTTCCCGTCCCTCTTAATCCTTCAGAAAACGAGCGGATCGCTCGTCGCTCGTCGGTCTCGAGCCGGTGGTGAGTTACGGGCGAGCTGTGGCTGGATCGCGGACCGGTTGCAGTATCGCTCGCGGCGCGAGACCGACGGACGGCTGCGACACGGCTTTCCCACTGGCGTCCGCATAGCACGCCATGGAGTCCATCGGCGTCGTCGTCAACCCGATCGCGGGGATGGGCGGTCGGGTCGGATTGAAGGGGACCGACGGGAACGTCGAGGAGGCGCGACGGCGCGGTGCCGAGCCGCGAGCGCCGGACCGAGCGCGGGAGGCGTTGCGATCGCTCCGCCGACGCGCGCCGGATCTCACCGTCTACACCGCCGCCGGCGTGCTGGGCGAACGGGCGGTCCGGGACGCGGGCTTCGAGCCCACGGTCGTCTACGAACCGGGAGCGACCGGCGACGACGGCTCGAGCGATCCGGCGCGGCCCGACGATCCTGGAGCCGCCGAGACGACGGCGGACGATACCCGCGCTGCCGTCCGCGCGCTGCTCGAACGGGATGTCGAACTAGTTCTGTTCGTCGGCGGCGACGGCACCGCGGTCGACGTCGCCGCGGTGCTCGAGGAGGCGGCGGGAGAGACGCCGATGCTCGGCGTGCCGGCCGGAGTCAAGATCTACTCGTCGGTCTTCGGCGTCACCCCGACCGATGCCGGCCGGATCGCCGCGGAGTTCGAGCGCGTCGAGTCCCGCGAGGTCAACGACATCGACGAGGCCGCCTACCGCGAGGGGGAGGTCCGGTCGGAACTGCGGGCGATCGTTCCGGTTCCCGTCGCGCCGGCGTTACAGTCGGGCAAGCAGGTCTCGAGCGGCAGCGTCGACTCGCTGGCCGCGGGGTTCGCCCGCGAAGTCGAACCCGGGCGGACCTACGTTTTCGGTCCCGGCAGCACCGTCGGAGCCATCGAGCGGGAACTGGGAATCGACCCCTCGCCGCTGGGCGTCGACGTCTGGCGCGCTGGGCTCGAAACGGGCGGGGCCGCGGGCGACGACGCCGAGTCGGACGACCGGCGCGGTGACGTTCTCGCTCGCGACGCCGCGGAGTCGGACATCCTCGCGGTGCTCGCGGACCCGGTTACCATCGTCGTCTCGCCGATCGGCGGGCAGGGGTTCATCTTTGGTCGGGGAAACCACCAGATTTCCCCGGCAGTGATCCGCCGCGCCGACGATATCGAGGTCGTCGCCGCCGACGAGAAACTGGACGGAATCGAGACGTTGCACGTCGATACCGACGACGATGAGATCGACGAACGACTCGAGGGGTGGCTGCAGGTTCGGACGGGTCGGTTTACCACCCGGATGGTTCCCGTCGCCTGACGGTTGGGGCAGCATCCAGTTATTTGCTGTTCCATACGGCATTCCGTCAGCTGCACCCTAGACGTCCCGTCGGCAACTACTCTACGCGTCCCGTCGGCTGCGATCCCGAGGGCGTTTCGAACAGCGGTCCCCTACCGAATTATATAAGGACGATGTCGCATCTGCCAACGACCTCAACCATATAACGATTGAAGACGATATAATGACCATATAGTCAAGATTAAGGTCAAGTCGGTCGTATGGTGTCACATGGAAACGCGGAAAGTGCAACGACTCGGTCCATCGACCCTCGCCATGACGCTCCCGGCGGAGTGGGCGTCCGAACACGCCGTCGAAAAAGGCGACGAAGTATCGCTGCGGACCAGCGGCAAGGGCACACTGACCGTGATGCCCGAGTCGGCCAACACGGAGGAGACCGAAGCGATCATCCACACCGACGAGCTCGACGCCGACGCCGTCGAGCGCGCGATCGTCGCCCAGTACGTCCTCGGGCGGCGCATCATCCGCATCGAGCGCGAGGACGGCGCCCTCGAGTCCGATCACATCAACGCCGTCTATCAGGCCGAGACCCAGCTGATGGGACTCGGCGTCATCGAGGAGACCCCCGAGAGCATCTCGATCCGCTGCTCGGTCGATCCCGAGGACTTCACGCTCGATAACCTCCTCGAGCGCCTCGAGCGGACCGGCCAGACGATGCGCGGCGAGGGCATCAAGGCGCTGGCCCACGGCAACCCGGATCTGGCCCAGCGCGCCCTGAATCGGGAGCGACAGGCCAACAAGATCTTCGTCCTCCTGTTGCGCCTGATCTTTACGGCCTACCAGAACCCGAACCTCGCGCGAGCGGTCGGCCTCAACACCAGCTTCCCGCTGATCGGCTACCGCTCGATCGCGAAGAACCTCGAGTTGACCGCCGACAACGGCGAGGACATCGCCGAGATCGTCATCGAGACCGAAGGGCACTCGCTCAACGTCGATAGCTCCGTGATGCGCGACATCCGGGAGCTGAACGAACTGGTCGACGATATCACGTCCAGAGCCGTCGAGGCCGCCGTCGAACGCGACTACAACAAGTCCAACGAGGTCCGCGCGCTGTTCCACGATATCTCCGACCTCGAGCAGGAGATCCTCGCGGAGTTACCGGAGATGGATAACGAAGACCTGCTACGAGTCCGTGAGGTGCTCGTCAGCCTCCAGCAGACCGCCCAGTACGCGATGCGAAACGCCGAAATCGCGGCGAACCTCGCGCTTAACGAGGAGTCCGAGCACACCACGATCAAGTGAGATTCGTCCCGGTAGTTCCATCGCGGATCTCCCGGTCCGTGGTGCAAGGATAGCCGGTAAACAGTCCCGTTATGCAGGACTAGCACGAAATCCGTGATGACTATTCGACAGCTGTACAGCTGCCGAATCTACCGAGGTGACGCCTATCCGCTAGTAGTGACGTCGATAACGTTGCGATGGCTTCACACGAGTACCGATCTGATAATCTTCGCTTCTGCTCGTCGAAGATGATCTCCAACTGTTCCCCGTGAAAGTCCGAGCTCGGTGGCTAACTCGCGTTGGGTTGTCCGACGAGGGATGTCATAGTATCCTGCGGCGAGTGCTGTCCGGAGGATTTCTTTCTGCCGGTCGGTGAGTTGCCCCGCTGGGTCGCTCACGTCCGGCTGATACTCTCCCGCGCGTTCGAGAGTCACGTCTACTTCCGCGGGGAGGCCAGCGATCAGTTGCTGAAGGGCTGCATCCTCACCAAAGAGCGTAACTTGTAGTCCATCATCGGTCTCTCTCATCGGCCAGTCGATACTGATCGCTTCGGTATCGATCCGTTCGAGAAGGGCAGTTTCGAGTTCATCGGGCTCGTAGTGCAGATACGCCAGCCACGTCTCACCGCCCGTCACAGTGCAAGATCTGATCTCAGGGATCTCGTCTTCGATCGTCCCGAGCCGGTCAGCATCGCCCCTGAACCGCGCGACGCCGACAACGGTCCCATCATCGAGGAGATTGACGTAGTGTATCGCTTCCTGTGTCGCGACGAGCGTGCCATCAATCCGAACCTCTCTCGGATCGTCGACGCCTCTTTGCATCCGTTGCTCGTTTTTCGACCGAATGTGTTCTTCCAGGGCTACGACGACGGTTACGTATCTCATTATCGGCAATAGTCACACACTCGGGCGTACCGTTCGGTTCGTGTCGAATCGTCTCTCGGGATGTAGCGTTTTTGCCGTCATCGTACAAGGGTGTGATACTGTAGTCGGTTATAAAGGAAAGGTGCATGCTCGGCGTTACACCGGAGGATACACGCCCCCTCTGTTGCTCTGATGGAGAGTCGAAAGATCCACACGTGGAACACGAGAGCGATTGTACTGATAACCCTCGGCGCCTTCGTGGCGCTTCTCGGAGCGTTCTGGGCCGTCCAAGGCCTCGGAATCGTTCGGGTAGATCCGATTTTGTGCGCCACAGACTGCGAACCGATCACCGGACGATCAGTGCGGTGGACGGTCACGGGCGCAGTGGCCCTGTTCGTGGGACTCGTCATTGTCGGGGCGGGGCTGAGACGGACTACATACTGAGTTGCGGTGACTCAGTACCGATCTAAAGCTCGACACATTCGGATTGGATAGTTAGTGATCAGTTCTACCGCCGAGGAGGGGGGATTGAGAACTGTTCTCGTCGTCGTCAACTCGTCTTCGCTCCTGTGGTGGTTTGATACCGTTCCAGCCGAATATGCGGGAGGATTCCCGACCAATTCACCGGTCGTCGTTCTCGTCTCCTCGGCGTTCATGAATGAGTGAAGTTAAGAGACCCCACACACAACGCCCGAGCATGGCTACGGAAACCGAGGCGACGGACAAGGGCGTCGGACTGGCGCTCGCACTGGGCGCACTCGCGGTGATCGGCGCACTCGTCATGCTCGTCGGCGCACCGGACGTGACCGCGGCGTGGGGCTTCGCTGGGGCCGTTCTCTTTAGCTCGCTCGCGGTCGTCGGCATCCACCTCTTCGACTGACGAGGTGCAGCGACGACTCGACAGTAGAATCGACGGCCCGAACCGAATCAGGGGCTCGAGACGACCGATCGACCGGCGCTCGGTACCGAACCCGGGACGCTCCGGCCGTTAACAGTTAAGACCGACGACCACCTAGAGTGGCGTACGGACGATGACCGACTACTCCGACGAAGAGCGGCGAATTGTCTCGTACCTCCGCGAGAGCGCTGCCCGCGGCGAACAGTACTTCCGGGCGAAGAACATCGCGGACGCGATCGGACTCTCGTCGAAACAGGTCGGCGCTCGACTGCCACACCTCGCGGAGAAAACGGACGACGTCGACATCGAGAAATGGGGCCGCGCCAGGTCGACGACCTGGCGAGTCACGATCAGTTGATCGCCGTCGACGCGCGTAACTCGACGCTCCCAATCTACCCCGATTTCGCTGCGTATCGCCACGATCGCAGCGACTGGTCACCCTGCCGGTCCACTGTCTTTTTATCCGACAATCGCACAGGTACGGGCATGACTGTACGGATCGAGCGATCGTTTGAGGTGGATGCGTCGCCGGAACGAGTCTGGGAGTTCATCGTCGATCCGGCGAACCGGGCCGAGGCGATCAGCGTCGTCGAATCCTACTCGATCGACGATCCGGAGGGGCGGCGCGCGACCTGGCGGGTCTCGCTCCCGATTCCGCTCGTTCGGAAGACCATCGCCGTCGACACCGAAGACGTCACGCGACGACCGCCGGAGTACGTCAAGTTCGTCGGCGAATCGAAAGTGATGGACGTCATCGGCGAACACGAGATCACCGAGACCGACGACGGTGCCCGCCTCGAGAACGGCTTCGTCGTCGACGGCAAGCTCCCGGGCGTCGAGCGGTTCTTCAAGCGAAATCTCGATTCGGAACTCGAGAACCTTCAGCGCGCGCTCGAGCGGGACCTGCAGAAGACACAGTGATGCGGTCGACACGGTAACGCGGTCGACACGGTACCGCAGCCGACACAGTAACGGTGGTGGGGCGGCCACAGGTGAACGATGACTGCTGACGCGAACGCCGCCGCTGCGGGCGCCGAAACCGGCGACTCGCTCGGGCTCGCACTCGCACAGATCCGCGTCGAGGCCGGCGAGGTCGACGCGAACGTCGACCGGGCGCTCGAGGCGGTGTCCCGGGCCGCCGATCGCGGCGCGGACCTGGTCGCCCTGCCGGAACTGTTCACCGTGGGCTACTTCGCGTTCGACCTCTACGCGCGCACCGCCGAACCGTTCGCGGGGGAGACCTTCACCCGCATTCGGGAGGCGGCCGCCGATCACGACATCGCCGTCCTCGCGGGCAGCATCGTCGAGGATCTGTCGGCGACCGACAGCGTCGCCACGCCCGCCGACGAGGGACTGGCGAACACCGCCGCGCTGTTCGACGCCGACGGCGACCTGCAACTCGTTTACCGAAAGCACCACCTCTTCGGCTACGAGTCCGCGGAGTCCGAACTGCTCGTCCCCGGCGACCGCCTCGAGACGGCGACGATCGGTGACTTCACCGTCGGCGTGACGACCTGTTACGACCTGCGATTTCCGGAACTCTACCGGCGACTGGTCGACGACGGCGTCGAACTGGTCCTCGTCCCGAGCGCGTGGCCCTATCCGCGCATCGAACACTGGGAGACGCTCTCGCGGGCCCGCGCGATCGAAAATCAGGCCTACGTCGCGACGATCAACGGCGCCGGCGAGTTCGACGACGCCACGCTGTTGGGCCGCTCGAGCGTCTACGATCCCTGGGGCGTCTCGCTGGCCTCGAGCGGCGACGAGCCGGCCCTGATCACGACGGAGATCGACCCCGAAACGGTCGACAGGGTCCGCGCGGCGTTCCCGGCGCTGCGGGATCGGCGGCTGTGACCGCTCGGAGTCGGCGGCCGTGACTGCTTTTGCACTGCGACCGTCGCCGGGTGCCGACCGCTGACTTTTTACTTCACCAGATCCTTGGTTCGGATGCCGGCACAGGCGCTTTTCACGTCTACCCCGGCATAGCGCGTCGCTCCGGCCCGTCGCACGCTCGGTTTCCCGCGGGAACCGAGCGACCACGTCCGCACCCACTTCCGCCTCTTCCCACCTTTCGCCTCCCACCTTTCCTCTCAGTTTCCTGCTCGTTCGCTCGAGAGAAGTCAGTTCGATCGACGCGAGTCCGTCAGCAGAACCTGAATACAGCGCACAGTTTACGCAATCTGTAATGGGAAGTGGATTCTGATAGGATTGGGGAGACGAAGCGTCCTGCTATCGTGGCACCAGGGAATCGCCACGCCCTCCCCAGCCGATTGCTACTCACGGCGGCGGAGCCGCCGTTCGTATGGTTCGCGGAACCGACGGTTCCGCGCTTAACGCTCACTCACAGACGTTCGTTCGCTCATCCACTGTCAGAGCACGCTCTGACAAGCCTTCGTTCACTGCGTCTGCTCACGGGTGCAAAGCACCCGTTCGCATGGTATGCGGGACCGTCGGTCCCGCACTATTCACGAAGACCTCGCACGACGTCGCGCCGCGGTTTATTCGCATTCACCGCGGCCCAGCGCGCGCCACCGCACACCGGCTGGACGGTCTGGAGTGAAATGTGTTTTTTCTGTACTGAGCAGACGGCTATCAAGACTGCGGTGGACGGGCCGTCTAGTGCCGCTCGAGTCAGAACGGGAAGCCGCCGTAGCGGAGATAGACCATATCGAGTATCAGGAGGAGCTGGAAGAAGCCCTGGACGCCGCCGAGCATCGCGTTCTGTTGGCCGATCGCGGCGATGACCGACGGATCGGGCGCGGGTGAGCGCATCTCTCTGTACATCCGCAACTCGCCGGGGAGCAAGAATCCGAACCCCTGTACCGAGAGGATCGTGACGATGCCGAGCGCGACGGCGATCGCGGGCTCGGTCATCGCGAACCCGTCGATCGTGAGCGCGACCCAGGTCAGCGAGCCGATCGCGGCGACGGCGAAGGGTATCTGCCAGCGGCGATCGGCCCACGCGTTCAGTCGCCACCCGAGCAAGAGCAAGATCGGAATCAGGTTCACCGCGGTGAACAGCGCCAGCCACGACTCGGCGTGGGGAAACATGCCGATCCGCTGGGACAGCGTGATGCCGCCGGCGATCGTGACGAACGCCAGCGACGGGAGGAGAAACGCCGTCTTCGGCGTGAGCCGCTGGAACACGGCCGAACTCTGGTCGTCGTCGAGGCCGCCGATGACCGGCCCGAGCACGGCTCCGATGAAGAGATCGATCCCGGTCCAGAGTATCCCCGCCATCACGTGCACGTAGGTGTGTTGCTCGAGCGTCCCGACCGTCACCGCGTAGCCCAGCGCGGCCAGCGGCACCACCACGACGGCCACCGCGAATGCCGGATTCGCTCGTTCCCCCATCCCCCTGATCGTTCCGCGAACCGTCGCCGTCGACATGGGTGGTAGCTGATACCAATGCCACATAAATAGTCGCCCTCGAGCAACTACTTCCGGAAGGACGCACGTCTCGGCGCTGAATGGGTTGAATCGCTAGTTTCGATATCGAATGTCAGGGGATGATTGCCATCCGTCGGCTCTGGTGTGCAATTGAGAAGCGACAGTAGCCGACGATACCGCCGAGGACGGTTCGAAGGGGCCGGCGGCCGGCCCGTTACCGGTCTCGCTCGATGGTTTCGCCGGGTCTCGTGGTCGCACCGGACTCGAGTTTCAGTCCGGGTGTGAGACTCGTGTTGATTCCGGTTTTGGCCTCGTCGCCGGCGACCACGCCGAACTTCCGTCGGCCCGTCGAGACGCGCTCGCCCTTGACCGTAAACCGGATATCGCCGTCGTCGTGGCGAAGGTTCGCCACGTTCGTCCCCGCGCCGAAGTTGACGTTGCGACCGAGGACGCTGTCGCCGACGTAGGAGAGGTGACTGACCGACGTTCCGCGGGAGACGACGCTGTTTTTGATTTCGACCGAATGGCCGATTTCGGCGTCCGGTCCGACCATCGTCGCTCCTCGCACGTACGCGTTCGGCCCCACCTCCGCGCCGTCGCGGATCAGCGCCGGCCCCTCGATGACGACGCCGGGTTCGACCGTCGCGCCGTCTTCAACGACGACCGCTCCCTCGAGCCGCGCGTCCTCGCTCACGTCGCCGTCGATCCGGCGCCCCATCTCCGCGAGTTTCCACTCGTTGGCCTCGAGCAGTTCCCAGGGCCGGCCGACGTCGAGCCACCGCTCGAGGGTGATCGGCGTCACGTCGTACTCGTCGATCACCCGCGCGACGACGTCGGTGATCTCGTGTTCGCCGCGTTCGCTCGAGGGAACCTCGAGCCACTCGCGGGCTTGGGCGGGGAAGGCGTAGGCCCCGGCGTTGGCGAGGTTCGTCGGCGGATCGGCGGGCTTTTCGACGATCTCCGTTACCGGGCCGTCCTCGCCGGCGGTGCTGAGGACGCCGTAGTTGCTCGGCTCGTCGACCTCGATCGCGCACACGGCCGGACAGGCGTCGAACAACCGATCGATCGCGGCCTGATCGTAGAGGTTGTCGCCGTTGAGCACGGCGAAGGGACCTTCGATGTGGTCTCGAGCGGCGTTGACCGCGTCGGCGGTCCCGGCCTGTTCTTCCTGCACGGCGTAGGAAACGGGGATACCCCGATACTCGGTACCGAAGTAGTTTCGAACCGTTTCGGCCTCGTAGCCGATTACGAGGACGATTTCGTCGGCTCCAGCGTCGACCGCCGCGTCGACGGTGTGGGCCGCGAGCGGTCGATCGGCGACCGGTAGCATGGGCTTCGGAACCGATTCTGACAACGGTCGCATCCGCGTTCCTTGACCCGCCGCGAGAACGACTGCCTTCATGTACTCCTCCCTTCCACGAATCCCCGGATAAGCGATTCGTTCGCGGATAGAAAGTGAAAGTCGAATGGGTCGTTACTACGGGCGAGGAAGCCAACGGCGTATCGGTGCGGAGCTGACAGTTCGACGACTGCCGCCATACGGTCCGCTCTCCGTCAGTTCCGGTGCACCCGCGACCCGCCGGAGGGGTGCGCCGGCACGGCGGGACAGCGGACCGTCTCAGTCCTCGGTCGTCTTGATATCGGCCGACAGCCCCTGTGCCATCTCGATCTCCGTGGAGTTGTTCATCGTCCACGCCGTCCGCTCGGTGACGGCTTCGATGGCCTCGCGGGCGCTCGGATACCCGTTTCCGGACGCTTTGACGCCGCCGAAGGGAAGCTGGACCTCCGCGCCGATACACGGCAGGTTCGCGTACGCGAGCCCGAGGTCGGCGCGGTCGCGGAAGTAGTTGAGCTGGCGGTAGTCCTCCGAGATGATCGCGCCCGCCAGCCCGTAGGGGGTGTCATTGTGGATCTCGACGGCGTCCTCGATATCGCCCGAGTATTCGATGAGGGCGACGTGCGGTCCGAAACACTCCTCGTTCAGACAGCGTAGGTCGGATTCGTAGTCGATCTCGTAGACGAACGGGCCGACCCAGTGGCCGTTCGCGTAGCTAGCCCTCCGCTCACCATCGGCGTCCTCAGAAGCACGTTGTGTTTCTGATGTGCCCGCAGAATCGCGTTGCGATTCTGGGACGGCAGTGGCCGCCCCGTCTTCGGAGCCGTCCGGAATCTCCTCGTCTCCGAGTTCGAATCGGTCGACGAGGACGTTCGCACCCTCTTCCCGGGCGAGTTCGTTGTGCTGACGAATCTTCTCGACGTGGTCGGCCTCGATGGCCGGCCCCATGAACGTGTCCTCCGCGAGCGGATCGCCGACCGCGATGTCCTCGGCGATGTCGACGAACCGTTCTTTGAACTCGTCGTAGACGTCCTCGTGGACGATCAGGCGCTCGCTCGAGACGCAGCGCTGGCCGGTCGTTTTGAAACTCGACATCACCGCCGAGTGGACGGCGAGGTCCAGGTCCGCCTCCTCGGTGATGACGATCCCGTTCTTGCCGCCCATCTCGCAGGCCGCGAGCTTGCCGGGCTCGCCGCCGACTTTGCCGGCGATCTCGTGGCCGACTTCGGCGGAACCAGTAAAGAGGACGGTATCGACGCGCTCGTCGTCGGTGATCGCGGCCCCGGCGTCGCCGAACCCCTGGACCATGTTGAAGACGCCGTCGGGGATCCCCGCGTCTTCGAACATCTCCGCGATGATCTGCCCGCACCACGGGGTCTGCTCGGCGGGCTTCCAGACGACGGTGTTGCCCTCGACCAGAGCGATGGCCATGTGCCAGAACGGGATCGCGACCGGGAAGTTCCACGGCGTGATGCAGCCGACGACGCCGCGCGGTTTCCGGCGCATGTAGGCGTCTTTGCTGCCGATTTCGCTCGGCACCACGTCCCCGTGGGGGTGGCGCGCGTTGCCCGCCGCCCACTCGACCATGTGCCAGGCCTCGGTGACGTCGGCTTTCCCCTCCGAGATCTCCTTGCCACACTCCTTCGAGACGATTTCGCCGAGTTCCTCGTGGCGCTCCCGCAGTTCGTGGTAGATGTCCCAGAGGTACTCCGCGCGGTCGATGTAGGACAGGGAGCGCCACTCCTCGGCGGCCGATTCGGCGGCCGCGAGGGCCGCATCGACGTCGGCCGCCGTCCCGCGCTGGAAGGTCGCCAGCGGCTCCCCGGTCGCGGGGTTCTCGCTCTCGAACGTCCGTTCGTCGTCGGATTGCGTCCGATCGCTGGCGGATCTCCGTTCCGCGCCGTTCGCGTCGGTCCACTCGCCGCCGATGTAGTGGCCGCGTCCCCGTTCGGTGAGTTGCTGGCTCATACGAGAGAGAACGGCGGGCATAGTGAAAATCCTGATGGTGGTTTACATATCGCGAATGGACTGCGGCATTCGGCGCCCGAAACGCCGCTGTTCGGTCACTCGAGTCCCTACTTGGTAGACGCGTGAACATCGACAGCGCTCCGTGTTCGACCCACCGTGCCAGCCGATCGATAGCTGACGAAGAGAACCGACTGATCGACGCGAAGCCCTGAACAGGCCAATAACACGGAAATTCCAGTCGGCGAATTTCCCGACAGTCGCAGGCACGCACGTTTTGCTCGAATGGCCGCTACCTCCGAGCGAGTAACAAATGAGTGACACACCAAACACCGAAACCGGCCGCGATACTCGGACCGACTACAACTCCCTGAATACGGACGCGATGCAGTGGCTGAGCGCCCTCGTCGCACTGCTCGGGCTCTACCTCGTCGCCTCGCCGTTCCTCTTCGAGGCCACGGACGCGGCGATCTGGAACGATACCCTCGTCGGAACGGCGATTTTCCTCGCCGCGGGCTACAACTTCGTCCGCCTCTCGAGGGATCGATTGGCGAGCGTCGGCGTCGCATCGCTCGCGGTCCTGCTCGGGCTGTGGGCGCTCATCTCGCCCTCGTTCATCGAGATGGGAAGCAGCACGCTCGCGACCGGGACCGCGATCACCGGCCTGCTCGTCGCCGCCCTCTCGGCCTACAACGCCTACGCCAACAACAAGGCCGACACGCCGGAACAAACGCGAGCCCGCGCCTGAATTCGAACGGCCCGTTTTTTCGGTCGGTGAAACGCTCGAGCAGCGATAGAGAGTCTACTGCTCTCGTTTTTCAAGACAGTCGAATGCAATAGGGGAAGAGACTTGAGATCACTTCGGCTCGATCAACCGACGTGCGGTGGCGCGCGCTGGGCCGCGGTGAATGCGAATAAACCGCGGCGCGACGTCGTGCGAGGTCTTCGTGAATAGTGCGGGACCGACGGTCCCGCATACCATGCGAACGGGTGCTTTGCACCCGTGAGCAGACGCAGTGAACGAAGGCTTGTCAGAGCGTGCTCTGACAGTGGATGAGCGAACGAACGTCTGTGAGTGAGCGTTAGCGCGGAACCGTCGGTTCCGCGAACCATACGAACGGCGGCTCCGCCGCCGTGAGTAGAAATCGGCTGGGGAGGGCGTGGCGATTCCCTGGTGCCACGATAGCAGGACGCTTCGTCTCACGAGATTCCATCGAAACGTACCGACCCGTCTACACGTCCGATTATCGATCCTCCTCCTCGCCACGGTCTTTCGTGACCGTCCGGTCCCCCTCCGGCGGAGCCTCCTCCATATCCGGGTGCCGCTCCTCACCCGCCTCCGTCATCCCCTCGGTCGACGGCTCGAGGCCCTGCCCGGTTCGCCCCTCCTGGCTTTCGGCCGGCTCGTCGGGCGCACCCGGCTGCGGACCCAGCGTCCGCTGCTCGTCGCTATCGTCGCGCGCGTCGGTGCTCTCTTCGCGCTCGATGACGGGATCGGTGCCTCCCTCGGCCGGTTCCGCCGGAGACGAACGCTCGTCCGCGAGCCGAATCGCGGTCTCGGTGACTTCGGCCACGGCGCTCTCGTCCATCGGGACGATCGCCTCGTCGGTCTCCCACTCGAGAACCGCCCGAATCGTCCCCGTGGCCCCCTCGTTCGCGTCGACGTAGGCCGTTTCGGCCTCGGTCATCCGAACGGTTCCCAGCAGGTCGCCGCCGGCGGTTTCGACCCGCTTGCCGACATCGTCGTCGGTGAACGTTGCGCACATGCGTCGGCGTAGTGCCAGATCGCGAAAACGCGTGGTGCCTGCACCGGCCGGTCCGTCGGCGATGAGATTCCAGTCCTCGGCGATGGGAGTCCGGTCGTCGGCGATCAGGGTCCGATCGTCGGCGATCGCCGACGGGCTCGAAACGGAGTCGAACGCGGGTCAGCGCTCGCCGAGAGCGGCCGCCTTCTCGAGTTCGCTGCGGAGCGTCGTCGAGTCAAACTCGTGATCGGGGCGGAGTCGGACGAAATCGAGAAACTCCCGCGCCGAGAGCAGTTTCGGGGGGTCGTACACCGTTGCGGCCGCGTCGACGGCGTCTCGGGACCCGATTCGGGGTTCGAGGACGGCCAGCGCACAGGCCAGATCGTACGCGGTCGTCTCGTCTGCGCGGTCCTCGTGGACGCTGGTCGCGTCGATGAAGTAGAATTCGCCGTCGCAAAGCAGGATGTTTTCGGCCCGCAGATCGCCGTGGGCGAGCCCGTGCTCGTGGAGGGTGGCGAGCATTTCGAACAGTTCGGGGGCTCGCTCGGCGACGAGGTCGTCCGGGACGTCGTCGAGCGACTCGAACTCGGGGAGATACTCGAGGACGAGCACCCCGAGCCCGTTGACTTCGAAGGCGTCGATCGGCTGGGGTGCGTTGACGCCGATCTCTTGCATGCGCTCGGTCGCGTCGTACTCGTGTTCGACCATTTCCCGCGGGGTGTCGAACCGGTCGAAAAACCCCTCCGTCCCGGAGGAGAACGCGCCGACGTTCCGACCGGTCGTCAACACCGCGTGGACCAGGGCGTTCTGTCGGGAGACGATCTTGACGAACCACTCGTCGTCGATGACGCAGGGGGTCGAGAGCCAGTTGTCGGCCTCGAGGAACTCCACGCGGACGCACTCGCGGTCGTAGCGGTCCGCCAGCGTCCGGACGACGCGCTCGATGCGGCTCCACTCGACGGTCCCTCGCGCGAGCCGGCGGATGTCCATACGTTTCAGTCAGGAGCGTCGGCGTTAAATGCGTCCCGAACTGTTACCGGTCGGACGTGTTCCGCGTTCGGCGGGCTGTGTCACGCGTATTGACAGAACAACAAGATTAACACTCCAGACGCCCTATTCGAAGGCAATGTTTGCGATCGACGATTTGAGCGACGCTATCGACGTGACTCGGGAGTTTCTGACGCCGATCCGTCCCTGGACGTGGCTCAAGTTAGCGCTCATCGCCTTCTTCGTCGGCGGTACCGGGTTCGGCGGATCGTCGTTCTCTGGCGGCGGGTTCGGCGGCGGAACGCCGTCGGAGACGGGAACCGACCCGGTGACGAGCGTCGATTTCGCCGAGTGGGTGCCGATACTGATCGCGATCGGGGCGATCCTCCTCGTCATCGGGCTCGGGTTCTTCTTCCTGAGTTCCCTGTTCGAGTTCACGCTGCTCGAGTCGCTGCGTTCGGGCGAGGTTCACGTTCGCCGCTACACGTCGCGAAACGTCGGCCGCGGCGCTCGGCTCTTCGGATTTCGGGTCGCGCTCGGGCTGATCGCGTTGCTTCTCCTCGGCGTTCCCCTCGGCGCGATCGTGCTGTCGACTTCGGAGGGGATCGCGTGGGGGTTGATCGGCCTGCTCGCACTGTTCGCGATCCCGGTCGTGTTCGGCTTCGCAATCGTCGACCGGTTCACCACCGTCTTCGTCGCGCCGACGATGCTCGAGCGGGATCTCGGCGTCCTCGCCGCCTGGAAACGGTTCTGGCCGACGATGACCGGGAACTGGACGGAGTACGTCGTCTACCTCCTGCTCGTCTGGGTGCTCCAGTTAGTCATCGGCTTCGCGACGATGATGCTCCTCGTCGTGCTGTTGATTCCGTTCGTGATTCTCCTCTTCATTCTCCTGTTCATCCCGTTCGTGAACCTGCTCCTCGTGCTGTTCATCCCGCTGTTCATTCTGCTGTTCGTCCTTCTCGGCGCACTGATTCAGGTGCCGGTCGTCACGTATCTGCGATACTACGCGCTGTTAGTCCTCGGAGACACCGACTCGGAACTCGATCTGATCCCCGAGCAGCGAGCGGCGGTTCGTGACGGCGGTTCGGACCGCACCGGTGGAACGGGCGGTAGCTGGGACTCCGACGGCGACGGACCTGACGGGGACGACCGCGGGTGGGACGACGACTCCGATCCGTGGGGCCGTGACCGGTCTCGAGACGGCGAGCGGAACGATACCGACGAAACCGGTTCTCGGAACGGGACCGGGTGGGACGACACCGACTCGCAGGACGACATCGACTCGAGCGAGTCCGACGACGACCGCGGCTGGTAGCGGTCGGCCCGTTCGCGGTCGGCGGTGCGTTTATTCCTCGTCCCGGCAAGTATCGCGTATGCCCGTCGAGCTACCCGACGAACACCGGATGATCCGGGAGACCGTCAGGGACTTCTGTGAGACCGAGATCGAACCGATCGCCCAGGAGATCGAGGACGAGCATCGGTTCCCCGACGAGATCTTCGATCAGCTCGCCGATCTCGATATGATGGGCGTCCCGATCGACGAATCGTACGGCGGTCTCGGCGGCGACACGCTCATGTACGCGCTGGTCGCGGAGGAACTCGGCCGCGTCTCCGGCGCGATCGGGCTCTCCTACGTCGCCCACACCTCCCTGGCCTCGAAGCCCATCGAACTGTTCGGCACGAGCGCGCAGAAAGAGCGCTGGCTGCGCCCGCTCGCCGAGGGCGAGTACGTCGGCGGCTGGGCGCTGACGGAACCCGACAGCGGCTCCGACGCCTCGGACATGGATACCCGGGCGAGGAAGGAGGGTGACGAGTGGGTGCTCGACGGAACCAAACAGTTCATCACGAACGCCTCCGAGGCCGGCTCGATCCTCGTCAAGGCGGTCACCGATCCCGACGCGGGCTACGACGGCATCTCGACGTTCATCGTCGATCCCCGCGAGGACGACGGCTTCGAGGTGACGACGATCTGGGAAAAGATGGGGCTCAACGCCTCGCCGACCTGCGAGATTGTACTCGAGGACGTTCGCCTCCCCGAGGACCGCCTGCTCGGCGCGGAAGGCGACGGCTGGGAACAGACCAAGAAGACCTTAGACGGCGGCCGCATCTCGATCGCCGCGCTCTCGACGGGGCTCGCACAGGGGGCCTACGAACACGCGAAGGCCTACAGCAAGGAGCGCGAGCAGTTCGGCCAGCCGATCTGCGAGTTCGACGCGATCCGAGACACGATCGTCGATATGTACCGCAAGACGGAACGAGCGCGGCTGCTCACTCGCCTGGCCGCCCGAAAATACGATCGGGGTGATCCGGTAACCAAGGAATCGGCCCTCGCGAAACTCGACGCCAGCGAGGCCGCCCGCGAGGTCGCCGAGGACGCCGTGCAAGTACTGGGTGGCTACGGCTACACCACCGACTTCGCCCCGCAGCGATTCTACCGCGACGCGAAACTCATGGAGATCGGCGAGGGTACCAGCGAAATTCAACACCTGGTGATCGGTCGAGAACTCGGGCTCTGAGGGGCACGCGGTCAGAGAGACACGCGTCGGGGCACCGGCCGATCGACCGTCTCGAGGCCGTATAGAAACCCTTGCCCGAGACGGCGTTAGCCGAGGACGCCGTCGTCGCTTTCGTTGTCGCCGCTGCCGTCGTTGCTTTTGTTGTCGCTGCTGCCGTCGTCGCTTTCGTTCGAGTCGCTGTTTCCGCCGTCTCCGGAACCGCCGGTCGAATCGTCCGGATCGACGTCGGTGGTCACCGATTCGGTGAGCGTCGCGATGTTCGGCCGCTCCTGGCTCTGCAGGTCCCGGGGGTAGACGCCGATGGTCACGAGCAGGTCGTCGTCGGCCTCGACGGCCTCGGTGATGTGGATGTCGACCTCGAGTTCCTGCCCGTCGAACGTCGCGTCGGCGGTGAACCGCGACTGGGTCGTCGACTGGTCGAGGATCGTGACGTCAGTGTCTCCCTCGTGAGAGATGTCGTTGATCCCGTCGTAGTTACTCCTGACGAGGTCGACGAGTTCCTGCGTCGACATCTCCCCGACGGGGTTGAGCTCCCGTCCGAAGATGTTGACCTGCGGGGTCGTCAACACGTTGTAGATGGCGGCGCGCCGCTCGCCGAGTCCCATGATCCCGACCTGTTTTTCGTGTTTGGTCATGTGATTGCGGACCGTGACGGTCTCGTTCGTGGGACCGACGTCGCGCTCGATAGGGAGTTCCTCGATCTCGGTCTGTTCGTAGCCGGTCTCCTCGCGGGCGCCGTCCTCGACGCCCGCAGGCGAGGACTCGTGTTCGGCCATTCCGATCAGTCCCAGACAGCCCGACAGGCTCGCGAGACCGGCGACCCCGAGGCCCGCGACGACGCTGCGTCGATTCAGTTGTCGATCCATTTCCCCCTATATGACGTTTCAGGTGGTAAGTGTTTATTGGAACGACGACAGTCTGTCACTGCGACATCGTTTTCCCGGTACCGTTCGGAACGAATACGGTCGGCCGAAGGGCACTGAGGCGAACTCGTCGGGCAATTTCGGCAGCCCACCACGGAAAGAAGAGGTCGGCGGACCGGACGGCGACGCGCTCGCCGAAACTACTGCTCGAGCCGCGCAAGCGGCCGTCGGCCAGCTATCAGGGCCAGCTATCAGGGCCAGCTACCGGCTTCCGCGAACGCGTCGGCGACGCGCTGGATCGCGACGACGTACGCCGCGGTCCGGGGGTTCTCGAGGTCGTGTTGCTCGTAGGTGTCGACCAGCGCGTCGAAGGCGTCGACGATGACCGTCTCGAGTTCCTCGTTGACGCGCTCTTCGGACCAGTAGAAGCGCTGGCGGTTCTGGACCCACTCGAAGTAGGAGACGGTGACGCCGCCGGCGTTCGCGAGGATGTCCGGGATGACGAAGGCGTCCGTCTCCTCGAGGACCTCGTCGGCTTTCGGGGTCAGCGGCCCGTTCGCGGCTTCGGAGATGACGTCCGCCTCGACGTCCTCGGCGAGGTCGGCGTCGATGGCGTTCTCGAGCGCGGCCGGAATCAGCAGGTCGACGTCGAGCGTGAGCACGTCCTCGTTCGTGATCTCCTCGCGTCCCCCGAAGCCGACGACGCTGCCCGTCTCGTTCTTGTGATCTTTCGCCGCGACCGGATCGAAGCCGTCAGGGTCGTAGATACCGCCCGACGAGTCGCTGGCGGCGACGACGGTCGCACCCATTTCGTCGATCAGCTTGGCGGCGATCCAACCAGCGTTGCCGTAGCCCTGCACGGCGACGGTCGCGCCCTCGAGATCTTTATCGAGGTAGTCGAACGCCTCGCGCGCGGCGATGACCGTCGAGCGGCCGGTCGCCTCGACGCGGCCCTCGCTGCCCCCGGAGTCGAGCGCCTTACCCGTGATGACGCCGGGTTCGGTCGTGTTCTCGAGGCTCTCGTAGGTGTCTTTGATCCAGTTCATCTCCCGCTGGCCCGTGTTCACGTCGGGTGCGGGGATATCGCGGTCCTCGCCGATCAGGGGGCGAAGCTCTTTCGCGAACGACCGGGTGAGTCGCTCGAGTTCCGCTTCGGAGTAGTCGTCGGGATCGATGATGATGCCGCCCTTCCCGCCACCGAGGGGGATGTCGACGATGGCGGTCTTGTAGGTCATCCAGCCCGACAGCGCCTTGACCTCGTCCCGGGAGACGCCCGGATGGTAGCGGATCCCGCCCTTGTAGGGCCCTCGGTCACCGTTGAACTGCGCGCGGAAGGCCGTAAACCGCTCTAGGTCGCCGTCGTCGCGTTCGATCGTGAGGTTGGTCTCGAGGACCCGTTCGGGGTGTTTGAGCCGCTCGATCACGTCGTCCCCCACGTCGAGAAAGGCTGCGGCGTCGTCTATCTGCGATTGCAGACTCTCGAATGGGTTGACATCCTCGCTCATACACGGATGATTTCAGCGACCGGGGGATAAGCGTAGCGAATGTCTACCACGGAATGCGTCGTTCATCCGACTTGCTCGGCGTAATTGCCTTTTATATTGGCCATTCGGTCACCGTTTCTCGGCCGCTTCCGCCCTGTCTCGGATACGCTCGGCGCGCGCGATCAGCGGCGCGTCGATCATCTCGCCGTCGACCGCGAAGACCCCCCGCCCCTCGGCGTCGGCCTCGCGTTTGGCTTCGACCACGCGGTCGGCCCACTCTCGTTCCTCGGCCGACGGCGTGAACGCCTCGTTGATCGGTCCGATCTGTGCGGGGTGAATCGCCAGCTTGCCATCGTACCCGAGTCGAACGGAGCGGTCGGCGTCGTCGCGGAGTCGCTCCTCGTTCTCGAAGTCGGTGACGAGGGTGTCGATCGGCGTACAGTCGTTCGCGGCCGCGGCGAGGACGACCCGTTCGCGTGCGTAGAGCACCTCGAGACCCTCCGCGGACCGCATCGCGCCGATATCCGCCGCGAGGTCCTCCGCGCCGAAGGCGAGCGCGGCGGTCGCGGGCACGGCCGCGATCTCGGGCGCGGCGAGGATTCCGGCCGCGCTCTCGAGCAGCGCGAAGACGGGTAGGGACGCGTCGTAGTCGTCGAGTTCGTCGACGAGCGCACGGATGTCGTCGGGCGAATCGACTTTCGGGAGCATGAGGCTCTCAGGAGCGTCCTCGCCGTCACCGAGCAGTCCCTCGAGATCGTCCGCGGCGGCCGACCCCGCGGCCGCGTCGATCGCGTTGACCCGAACGCAGACCTCGCAGTCGGGATCGAAGTCGGGATCCGACAGCACGTCTCGAACCGTCTCGCGGGCCTCGGCCTTGCGTTGGGGAGCGACGGCGTCCTCGAGATCGAAGATGATAACGTCCGCGCCGGAACCGGGCGCTTTTCGGCACATTTCGGGGCGATCGCCGGGGGTGAACAGAACGCTTCTGCGGGCCATACCGTTCGGTCGATCGTCCACGGACAAAGTCGTTGGCTCGAACGCGAGCGACCGGAAAAAGCGGACGAGTGAGACGAAACGATCGGGGCGGAGCGAATGGGCTGGCTCGAGTTACGTCGCTTCGAGGAGATCGGAGCGGGATCGCGACCGCCGGTCGACGGTCGTTCCGCAGTCGGGACAGACGAGCAGTCGATCGCTCCCGGCCGTCGCGATATCCCAGTCGTCGGGGAGGGGGCCCTCGTGACTGCACTCGGGGCAGAAGAGGACCGTCTTCGGGCGCTCGGGCGGCGGGTGTGAATCGTCGCGGTACGTGTAGGTCGACATTGCCGTTGCTAGGGGCTCGAGGTGAATAGGAGTTGTGTGAGACGAACGACCGTGACGAACAGTGACTCCCGTAGTGGGCAGCCCTGCGTACTAAGCCGTTGGTCGTGGTCGGTCGCGACGTGTCCATCGAGAGTACCAATCCGGCGACGGGAGACGTGGTCGACAGCTTCGAGGAGACGTCGGACGAGGAGCGAGAGGAACGCGTTCGGCGGGCGAGCGAGACCTTCGAGGAGTGGAGCGAGACGCCGATCGAGACGCGCCAGCGACTCCTGGCGAACGCGGCCGACGTCTTGCGGGAGAACGAGGACGATTACGCCGAACTGATGACCGAAGAGATGGGGAAACCCATCGGCCAGGCTCACGACGAGGTCGAAAAGTGCGCGTGGGCCTGTGACTACTACGCCGAGACCGCCGCCGAACACTTACAGGACGAGGTGATCGCGAGCGACGAGAGCGCGCGGACGGTCATCGCCTACCAGCCGCTGGGGCCGGTGCTGGCGATCATGCCCTGGAACTTCCCCTTCTGGCAGGTGTTCCGCTTCGCCGCCCCCAATCTCGCCGCGGGCAACGTCGGCCTGCTGAAACACGCCTCGAACGTCCCCGGCTGCGCGCGGGCCATTCAGGACGTCTTCGAGCAGGCGGGGTTCCCCGAGGGCGCGTTCACGTCGCTCCTGATCAGTTCCGACGAGATCGAGACCGTGATCGAGGACGACCGCATCGCGGGCGTCACGCTCACCGGCAGCGACGGCGCGGGTCGAGCCGTCGCCGAGACCGCCGGCAGCCAGCTCACGAAGAACGTCCTCGAGCTGGGCGGGAGCGACCCCTTCGTCGTCCTCGAGGACGCGCCGATGGACGAGACCGTCGAGACGGCGGTCCAGGCGCGGCTCATCAACAACGGCCAGTCCTGTATCGCCGCCAAGCGCTTCATCGTGGTCGACGACGTCTACGACGAGTTCCTCGACCGGTTCGTCGACGAGATGGCGGCCCAGACCGTCGGCGATCCGATGGACGAGGACACGGACATCGGCCCGCAGGCCCGCGAGGACCTCATGGAAGACCTCCACGAGCAGGTCGAGGAGACGCTCGAGCAGGGCGGCGAACTCGAACTCGGCGGCGAGCCGATGGATCGCGAGGGTGCGTTCTACCCGCCGACGGTGCTCACCGACGTTCCCGACAACGCGCCCGCGGATCAGGAGGAGCTGTTCGGCCCCGTGGCTACGGTCTTCCGGGTCCCCGACGAGGAAGCCGCGATCGAGAAGGCCAACGACACCCGGTTCGGGCTCGGCGCGAGCGTCTGGACCGAAGATCTCGAGCGCGGCGAGCGCGTCGCCCGCCGGTTCGAGTCGGGGCTGGCGTTCGTCAACGAACTCGTGAAGTCCGATCCCCGACTCCCCTTCGGCGGCGTGAAGGACTCGGGCTACGGGCGAGAGCTCTCCGAGCATGGGATCCGAGAGTTCGTCAACGCGAAGACGATCTGGGTCCAGCAGGACGCCGGCGAGGAGACCGGGATGGTCGAATAGCGTCGCGTGAGAGTGGTTCGACGCCGACTTTCGAACTGGATCGAGAACTAGCGCGGAGACAGCCTCCCTTTCACTTACTCCGCGCGAGTGTCGCGGTAGCTGGCAATCGTTTCAGTGACGAGATAACTGCTGACTGCAAGAACCATAACCGTGATCCCGATCGTACTGAGCGAGACGGTCGCAATCGTTCGGTCGCCGCCGTAGACGAGCGCTCCGCCACCGAGTAGCCCGCCGAGCATCGCCACGTAGCGCCACCGTGCCTCGACTGGAATCATCCCGTCGTCGCCTCGAAGGGCGAGATAGAGGTGTGCACCGCCGAAAACAATGCCATTGAAGAGCAGGGCCACCGCGATCGCAACCGGTCCGGTCCCGACTCCCACATCGAAGGACGCAGCGGCGAGCAATACGAGAAACGCGACGGACACGGCACCGAGTTGGGCGGACAGCTCTCGAGAGACCATAACGGGTGCTGTTTCGGAGCTAACATGAGTCTTGTGTGAAAATAAAACGATTCCAAACCGGTCACTCAGGTGTCGGAGAAGGGAAAGATCCAGATCCGTCGGGTAGCTGATCACGGCGACCACGACCCATAGCGGCTGTAGCTGTCGGGGCCGAACGGATCGTGTTCAGCCCACACATCGCTCGAGCGCGACACCACGTTTTTGTAGGTACTGTGTGACTCCGGACCTATGACGGGACTGTACTACGAGGAGTTCGCCGTGGGCGAGACCATCGCCCACGACCGCCGGCGGACGATCTCCGAGAGCGACAATCAGCGCTTTTGTGACATGACGATGAACCAGCAGCCCCTCCACCTCGACGGGGAGTTCGCGGCCGACACCGAGTTCGGCGAGCGGCTGGTCAACGGCCTCTACACGATGAGCCTGGCCGTGGGCGTCTCGATCCCGGAGACGACCGACGGAACGATCGTCGCGAACCTCTCCTACGACGACGTCGAACACCCGAACCCGGTCTTTCACGGCGATACGATCCGCGCCCAGTCGACGGTTACCGACAAGCGCGAGACCAGTGACGGCGAGCGCGGGATCGTCACGATGCACGTCGAGGCGTTCAAAGCGAACGAACCGGACGAACCCCTCGTCTGCGAGTTCGACCGGACCGTGCTCTCGCTGAAACGCGAGCGCACCGAGACGGACGGGGACGGGGAGGAAACGCGATGAGCGCCGGAATCGAAACCGGCGGCGTCGACACCGCCGACCTCGAGTGGCTCTCGCTGGACGGCGGCGAAGAAATCGTCTGGGCCGGCGGCCCGGACCGGCGAACGCTCATTCCGGCGTTCGCGATCGGCATTCCGCTCGCGATCGTCCTGATCGGGATCGTCATCATCGTCAGCGAGTACCTCCGCGTGACCAACACCCACTACGTGGTGACGAACCGCGCGCTGTACGCGAAGACCGGCGTGCTCTCGCGGGACGTCAAGCGGATCGAACACGAGAAAGTCCAGGACATCTCCTACAGCCAGAGCGCCCTCGGAACCCACTTCGGCTACGGGAACGTCGAGGTCAGCACCGCCGGCGGCTCCGGCGTCGAAATGGCCTTCAAATCCGTGCCGGACCCGAAAGCCGTCCAGCGCACGATCAGCGAACGGGTCGACCGCAATCGCGGCGAACCGGCGGACGGCCACTCGAGCGAGGAGGTCCTCGAGGAGATCCTCACCGAACTGCGAACGATTCGGAAGGCCGTCGAGGACGGTCGATCCGTTCGAGTGAACGGTAGTGGCGCCGACGAAACCACCGATCGAACGGCCGACCGAAGCGACGATCGACAGGGAAACGAGTATGACACGGACGAGTCCGTCTGACTCGATGTCGGAGTCGGTTGAGGCGTCCGACGAGTCGTCAGCTCCTCGCGATCCGACGGCGGTCCCGGATTGGCTCCCGCTCGAGTCCGCGGACGGCGAGCGGGTCCGCTGGCGAGGCGGCCCGCGAATCCAGACCGTCCTGCCGTGGGCGGCGTTCGCACTCGTCGGAACGGTGGCGGTGCTGGCAGCGGTCGTCACCGAGGTGCTCCCGGCCCTCGCGGTCGTCGGGATTCCGATCGTCGTCGCGCCGGCGCTGTGGCAGTACGCCCGCGTCTCGCGGACGGCGTTCGTGATCACGAATTCGGCGGCCGCGACCCGCCACGGCGTGCTCGGGATCCGAGTCCGAACCGTCTCCCTCGAGCGGATCCAGAATACGACCGTCGAACAGGACCCGATCGGCCGGCTCGTCGGCTACGGCACCGTCACGATCGAGACGGCCAGCGGCTCGGAACTCGCCTTTTGGAACGTCGAGGAGCCCGGTCGAATCCGCGAGCGACTCGAGGCCGAACGAGAGCGACTGACGGGCGACGAGATTCCGGGTCGGCCCGAGCAGTGGGACGCGATCCTCGAGGAGGTTCGGGAGTGGCGACGCCTCACAGAGCGGCGTCCGTGATCACGAGGGAGTCGTCGGCCGACCGGCCGTTTACAGCCACGAACGGGCGACGGTGCGCCGACGGCATCGATCCGTCCGATTCGGGTTAGTTGACCGCGATCGTTCCCGCCGCATCCGACTCGTCCGGTCCGCACCTGTATGCGGCTATCTCCTCGGTCGCGGTAAATTCGAACCACGCTTCGCCGTCTTCCCCGTGGATCCGCTCGGTCGCGAGATCCCCGACGACGGTACCCTCTGCATCCACGAGCTCGAGGTTGTGCGTTCCACCGTCTCCAGCAGTCCACCCGATTTCGTAGGATTCACCCGCCTCGAGTGCGAACGGCGGGTTCTCGAACCCTTCAATATTCGACGGCGCGATGCCAACCCAGTCGGTCCGTGCCTCGAGTTCGATCCGCGTTCCCGGCTCGATCACCTGATGGCCGTCCGGTCCGACCGCGTCGACCCCCGCGGGTTCTTCGACGGTCGTCTCTCCGAACTCGCCGAATTCGAACTCGAGTTCCATCTCCATCGCCACCTCGTCGTTTTGCCCGCTCTGCGTCGTCCGATATCGATGGATGCACCCCGTCTCGTCGACGAGAACGAGTCCGTCACCGTCGGTCTCGCTGTCCAGAAACGGTCGCGGGATCAGCTCGGAATCGATCCCCGAGAGACGGTACTCGTGAAGGTGGCCCGCCTCGTTCGATCGCGTTCCGCGGTATTCGGCGACGGCCTCGAGCAGCCAGTCCCCGATCGGCTCGAGCGAATCCTCGATGAGGTCCCCTGCCGATTCCTGCGTGAGGGGACCCGGATAATCGGTCGCTCGATAGTCGCCGTCGATGTAGACCACCCGTTCGACTGAGGGAGAGGGAGCGCCGCCGCGCCGCGATCGCACGACGCGTTCTGCGCTCGGTTCGGCACGGATATCGAAGGCGTCCATCGTCACCGGTGACTCTCTGGAGTCGTCTACCTCCGCGACGTCCACGGACAGCTGACGGTCGTATTCGCCGGTGAAAGACGTCGCCGTCACGGCTTCCCCGTGCGCCTCGAGGAGCGCGTCGGGATCGTCGACGCCGTCGGAACTCAATCCGGGTGGAAATTCGATGCTCGTCGAGTCAGCGAACGGGTTCAGACAGCCTGCCAGACCGACGAGGCCGAGTGTCGTGCCGCGACGGAGAGCCTGTCGTCGAGTCGACGTTCGATAGCGAGCCATAGCGTCACTTCTGCCGGTATCCGGTATAAACTCGGAGACGCGTGGAACGAACGAGCGTGGTTCTTCCGCGTCGTAACCGCCGGCGCTCTGTGTCAGACGGCAGCGGGATCAGAGAACGAGCGAAATCATGTAGAGGTTCACCATCGCGGCGACCAGCCACGGCACCGCGAGCCCCGCCGGAACGATCGGACGGTACGCCTGCTCGAGGAGCGGTCGACAGACGAGGCCGACGCCGATCGCGAACGCCTTCAGCGCGAGCATCCCGGCCAGGCCGTAGCCCTGGATCGCTCCGCGGGCGGCCGGGTTCGACTCGGAGAGCCCTAAATGAAGGCCGACGAACGTCGTTACGACGTCCGCGATCAGGGCGAGCGCGACGAACGCCCAGCACAGTCGCTCGAGGTCGACCGGCGTGACGTTGCCAGGCAGTCGGCGGCGCAAGAACGCGCCCTCGGAACTCATAGCCTCCCCGCCGGAATCGAACCGGAGCCGCGCCACTGGGAGTACGCGCCAGTTCCAGGGTTCGGTGTATTGTTATGTCAGGCATAGGCCGGCACACGCCGTCGGTAAGTCGTCGTAACTGTCGGTCGACTCGAGCGATAGCGGATCCGAGAGCGGGTAGGCAGTGCTATTCGACGGTTTCACTGGACGCTATCGGTAATCGCGGACTACCGGACGAACGGAACGGTCGGCCGAGCCGAGGAACGGACGAAACTCGATTCGAGTAGCGGCTCAGTTCTCGCGAGCGCGCTTGAAGAATGCGACCGCAGCGCCGAGTAGTGCGATGTTTTGCAGAAAGGACGTGAGTTCTTCACCGCGTGACTCGGAGTCGACGTTCCAGAAATCGTGCATGACGGGCGTGACTCCCGCGAAGAACGCGATCACGCTTCCGGCAGACAGCCTCGGAAGTCGCCAGAGACCGATACCGACGCTTCCGCCGAGGAGAATCCCGCTCGCCGCTGGGACGAGCGAATCCGCGGCCGGGACGCCTTTCGCGTCCGCGTAGGCGATGCGCCCCTCGAGGTCCGTGAGATTACGAACGGCGAGAACGGCGAGTCCGGTCGCAAAGAGGAGCCGACCGAACCGAGACGGTGTACTATCGACGGTGGAATCGTGTTCCGACATCGTTCGGTGACAGGGGCCTGACCGTGATAACCCCTGCCTTCGTCGAAGCGTCTGCCGCGACCTCGGTCGTGGATAGTAGGTCGGTGCCGGTGGTCGGTTCCAGCTATCGCTCGCCCCGCTATCAGAGGATCGTCCCGTGTTTCTTGTCCGGCAGGGACTTCTCGACATCAGCGTAGAAGTCGAAGCGAGCGGCCAGTTCCTCGCGAAGCCGACTCGGCGGGACGAGCTCGTCGATGACCACGTCGCTCGCCATCCGATGGATGTCGATATCTTCGCGGTACTCCTCGCGGAGTCGTTCCTCCATGCGCTCGCGCTCCTCGGGATCGTCTATTTCGGCGAGCTTGCGGGCGTAGACCGCATTGACCGCCGCTTCGGGACCCATGATAGCGATCTCCCCCGACGGGAGACCGATGACGCTCTCGGGATCGTAGGCCGGGCCGCCCATCGCGTAGATCCCCGCGCCGTAGGCCTTGCGAACGACGACCGTCTGTTTGGGAACCGTCGCCGACGAGGTCGCGTAAATCAGCTTCTTTCCCTGCTCGAGAATGCCGTCTTTCTCGACCTGCGAGCCGGCCATGAAGCCGGGGGTGTCACAGAGGTAGAGTAAGGGGATGTTGAACGCGTCCGACTTCCAGACGAACTCCGCGGCCTTCTCGGCCGCGTCGGGGAAGATCGCGCCGGCGCGATGGGCGGGCTGATTGGCGACGATACCGACCGGGCGGCCGTCGATCCGGGCGTAGGCCGTGATGATCTCCGGGCCGTAATCGGGCCGTAACTCGAAGTACGAGCCCTCGTCGACGAGCCGGTCGATCACGTCGGTCATGTCGTACCCCTTGTTCGGCTCCTGTGGGACGACGGCGTCGATCCCGTCCGGAGATTTTGCGGGTGCCTTCGGCTCCCGTTTCGGCGGTTTCTCGTCCGCGTTGTCCGGCAAGTAGGTGATCAGTTGGGCCACCAGTTCGCGGGCGTGTTCCTCGTCGTCGGCGATCAGGTCCGCCGAGCCCGATTCGCGCATGTGAACCCGCGGGCCGCCGAGTTCCTGCAGGTCGATCTCCTCGCCGGTGACCATCCGCACCATCCGCGGAGAGGCGATCGCCATCGCGGACATCCCCTCGACCATGATCGTGAAGTCCGCGAAGACCGGGGTGTACGCCGCGCCGGCGATAGAGGGGCCGTAGAGCACGCAGATCTGGGGCACCCGCCCGGAGAGCATCGAGTGGTTGTAGTAGTACTTCCCGATCCCCTCGCGGTTCGCGAAGAAGCCGGTCTGCTGGTCGATCCGGCCCCCCGAGGAGTCCATCAGGTAGAACACCGGATTGCCCGTCTTGAGCGCGCGCTGTTGCATCCGGAGGAACTTCTCGACGCCCTTGGCGGCCATGCTGCCCCGCTTGACGGTGTAGTCATTGGCCATGACGTGGACGTCTCGCCCCTCGAACGTCGCCGCGGCCGTGATGAGTCCGTCCGCCGGCAATCGGTCGCCGTCACTGCCGTTTCCGTCATCGTCTGCAGCGCCGCCGTCCTCGCTGTCGCCGTCACCGCCCTCGCTATCATCGCCTCCATTACCGTCGGTTCCCGCGCCGCTGGGATGCCAGTCGTCGAACGCCGCAAATGTGCCGTCCTCGAAGCGCAGTTCGCTGTCCTCGCCGGCAAACCACAGCTCGAGCCGGTCGCGGACGAACAGCTTCCCCTGTTCGGGGAGCTGATCCCGGTACTTCTCGGGGCCGCCCTCGAGGATGTCGTCGATCTCGTCCCACAGGCGCTCCTCGCGTTCGGTCGGTCCGAGATCGTCGTCACCGCGATCGGCGTCGGGCCGATCGCGCTCGTCGTTCCGCGCGTTCGGACCGCCGTCGGTCGGGGCGACCGCGTCTCGCTCGAGGTCGTGGACCGCCGTGGGCTCCGTCTCGTCGCCGGCGTACACCGAGACCGATTCGTCGAGGTAGTCGGCGAGAGCGGCGGCGATCGCCACCGCCTCGTCGTCGGCGACACCAGCCGCGATGCGAACTCGCATGCTCCCACCTGTGTCGGGCGGCGGGATACCGTTTTCGCCGTGGCGCGCTCGAGGGCCGGACGAGTAGCTCGAAAGCGTTGACGACACGATACGAGGAGAGGGGGTTCGCGCCGGATCGATCACCACCGATCCGGAGGGTGCCGCGAGCGGATGAGGAGGACTCGTCGCGGCGCGAACCGATCGAGAGTGCGTCGTGCCTCCGCGGTCACCATCGCGGAGACGGACGATACTGATCGGCCGCGTGTCACGAACGCTCGCGTTCAGTTGTACAGTCATTATATCCGGCCGCCGTCGTCGACGGTGACTGCAGTTCCGTCGGCGGCACCTGCAGGCAGAATCCCTTTGCTCGATTTCGGCGTTTATTTCGACGGTTACCGATCCCGTTCCGCGACGGTTGCGATCGGTTCGTTCGACGAGTTGCAGTGGCGGAACGGGACAGTAGCGAGGATCAGTATCGCGATATGTCTGAGGCGCACACCGAGCAGTCAGCCCAGCGACTCGCAACGGTTCGAGACCGAATCGATCGCGGAATGGACAGGCGTTCGTTCCTTCGGACCCTCGTCAGCGGCGGATACGCCCTCGGGATGGCCGCGTGGCTCGGCGTCGACGACTTCCTCGCGGCCGACGACGGCGAGGTGCCCGTGGTCACGGCCCTCGTCAGGGAGGATCCCGACGATCCGTGGTCGATACGGGAACGAACCCGGACGGTCCCCGCGGAGTGGTACGCGGCAGTCGAGTCCGCCTTCGAACTGAATCAACGGCTGGCCCGTATCGCCTTCACCGGCTATCTCGGCAGCGCAGTCGTTCCCGGCGACCACGAGAGCGGGACCGCCACCGTCTCCGTCGGCGTCTCGGGCGACGGTCACTCCGTCTCCGAGATGGTCGGCGAACTCGCCGAGGGAATCGATCTCAACGCCGAAACGATCATCGACGTCGACGACATTCAAAACAGTCCGGAGCACCGGGAACCGCGACTCGCCGATGCGATCTCGGACGGCGGGGTCCCGAGCGGCGTCGCCTGCGAAACTCCCTCAAGCATGGCGACGCTCGGGCCGGCGCTGTATCACCCCGACGGGCAGCGCCAGTTTTTCGTGACGGCCGAACACGCGTTCATGGACGACCACGAGTCGACCGACGGCACGCTCTCGCTCCCTCGAGAGGAGCGAGACGCCATCGAACTGGGGACCGTCGCACACTACCATCCCGCCGAGGACATCGCCGCCGTCGAGCCGACCGGTCGAGTCGAGCCGACCAGCCGAATCGAGACGCCGAGACGACCCCGCGTTCGCGGCCAGTTTACCAAGTTCGGCCTCGCCGATCTCTGCGCCCGGGACGCGGAACTCGAGAAAGTCGGCGCCCTGAGCGGTCACACGACCGGGAAGATTCAGGGGGTCGACGCGGTGACCTGTTTCACCGAGGACTTCTGTCGCCGCGGACAGATCCGCTGGGGCGGCGAGATGGACCTGACCGACGGCGACAGCGGCTCCGTGAGCTATCACTCCGACCCGGAGGGCGAGGACGAGGACGTCCTCATCGCGGGCTTCAACAACGCCCGTACCTGGTGGCCCGGACAGAGCTACGTCTGGGGCGTCGGGGCCTATCGACTGACCGAACAACATGGCTACCACTTCTGATCGCCGACGAACCGCACCGCGCCGACACGACCGAACGACTCAGCATGAGTAACGATACCCCTCGTACCTCGAGAGCCGGGCGGGCTCGACGGGGCCTCAGCGCCGTCACGAGCGGTGCGCTGCGCATTCTCGTCGACCTGCTCGTCGTCTCGCTGTGGGTCCTGTTCCTGACGCTCGTGTTCCTCGAGAACGGATGGCCCCGCTGGGCGTTCTACGGCCTCCTGCTCGGCGGTGTCGGGTTCTACGTCGCCCTCACCGCGGCCTGGATCGACGGGGAACGCGACCATCGAGCCGAGTCGAAGTGAGTCGTGACGCCCCCGCTTGCACTCCGCGGCTACGCCAGCGCGTCCTCGAGCCGATCGATCAACTCGCCGTTGCCGACGTGGACCGGCGTCCGGTCGTGGAGGTCGTCGGGCTCGACGGTCAGTAGCGACTGCGAGCCGTTCGAGGAGCGCCCGCCGGCCCGCTCGACGACGTAGCCGATCGGATTCCCCTCGAACTGTAGCCGAAGCTTGCCGTCCGGTCGAGACTCGAGGCCCGGATAGCCGAAGGTGCCGCCGTAGGTGAGCACCTGATTCACGTCGCCGATCAGGGCGCCGCCGTAGCGGAGTTTGAGTTCGGTCTCGATCTCGCGGGCGTACTCCCGGAAGTCGTCGGGCCAGTCGGGGACCCGACCGCCGAAGCCGTAGACGACCGGCTCGTCGGGCAGGGCGAGGTCGCGGTCGACGATCGTCCGCTCGCCGCCGGAGAGTTCGTACTCGGTGACGATGTCGTCGGTCGCGATCACCATCGTCGTGATCGGGCCGTAGAGGACGAATCCGGCGGCGACGAGGGTATCGCCGCGAGCGGGAAGCGCGGCGTCGTAGACGCCGAAGATCGTCCCCATCGTGTTGTTCGACTTGAGATTCGAGGAACCGTCGAGGGGATCCACCGCGACCGCGTACGCGGCCGAATCGGCGGGATCGTCGCCGCAGTCGATCACGTCGGCTCGTTCCTCGCTGGCGTACTGGCCGACGCCGTCTATTTCCGCGAGCCGCTCGCCCAGCAACTCGTCGGCCCAGACGTCGGCCTCGGCCTGGGTCTCGCCGCTGGGGTTCTCCTCGTCGACCGTCCCGCGGCGGCCGATCAGTCCCTGCCGTATTTCGGTCGCCGAGCGGCCGATCGTCGCCACGACGCTCTCGACGACTGGGTCGGAGACCGTCATCCTATTCGGCGGCCTCGAGCGCGGCGTCGGCGGTCGCCTCCTCGTAGATGACCTCCTCGAGCGCGTCGAGGATGCGCGTCGGGTCCTCGCGCTGCCAGACGTTGCGCCCGACCGCGAGCCCGCTCGCGCCGGCGGTGACGGCGGACTCGACGGTCGAGCAGAAGTCGTAGTCGGAGGTCTTCGACCCGCCGCTCATGACGACCTTCATGTCGCCCGCGGCCTTGCAGGCGTGTTCCATCGCGTCGGCGCTGCCGGGGTACTTGACCTTCGCGATGTCGGCGCCGACCTCGAGGGCGATGCGCGTGGCGTAGGAGATCGTGCTCGGCTTGGTGTCGTTTTTGAGCCCCTGCCCGCGCGGATAGGACCACATGACGACGGGAAGGTCGTACTCGCGGGCCTTCTCCTGGACCCGACGGAACTCCTCGTACATCTCGACTTCGTGGTTCGACCCGCTGTAGACGGTGAAGCCGACCGCGTCGGCACCGATCTCGGCCGCGTAGTCGACCGAGCAGTTGATCGCCGAGTCGGGCTCGCCCATCCACATGTTCGAGGTCCCGTTGAGCTTCACGAGGAGGTTGACGTCGTCCTCGTAGCTCGGGTAGTAGCCCTCCGCGATCCCCTTCTGGACGGCGATCGACGTGACGGCGTCGTGCGTGGCCGTCTCGAAGACCGTCGACGGATCGAGCTTCTCCGGGACCGCTTCGAAGTCGACCGGGCCGTGCTCGAGCCCGTGGTCCATCGCCAGAATCAGTGACTTGCCGTCGCGAACGATCGGAGAGTCGTCGATCGGAATCATCTGTAAGACGGTCCAACAGGCCGCTATAAATCTCTGATGATCCGGATTATAGAAATTCCGTACAAAGGTAGTAATTGTGCTGGTTCCCGTCTGTCAGTCGTGTCGTGAAGGCGCAGTTCGTTCCGACTCTCCCGTCGAAAGTAGCTACTTGAGCAGTTCGCGCGCGTTATGACGCCACGTTCGGACGTGCAACACGTTCAGATCCAGGAGGCGTGCAACTGTCATCGCGTCCACCGTCGCCAATCGCTCCGCCGAGCGGACGCCGGCCTCGGCCAGCGCGTCGGCGTCGTCGGGGCCGACACCAGCCACCGCCGTGACGGGCGTCGGCTTCGGATACGGACGCTCCGACGGTCGCTCCCGTCCGACCGAGATCGGCTCCGTGTGGTCGTACTCGAAGGCCTGCCAGTCCTCGTCGCCGCTGACGGCGATCCACTCCCGCTCGGCGTCGCCGAGTCCCCGAACCTCCGTCGAGCGCCGCTCGAGGTCGCCGTCGGATTCGAACGACCACGGCAGCGAGAACCGCCGTCGGAGGGCGTCGGCGACCGACCCGTCGACCCCCTCGTCCAGTAACAGGCGATAGGAGTACTCCTTCTCCGCGACGGCGTCGGGGTCGATATCGCACTCCTCCAGCGTCTCGCGTTCGTCGGACTCGAGCGCGGAATCGGCTGCCGTCTCGGGCCCGGGACCCGCTTTGACCGCCTCGTCTCCCGCTCCCTCGTCGAACTCGAGTTCGATGGCGTCGCCGGCGTCGCCGTCGATACTCGAGTCGTCGCCGCTGACGTCGACGGTGATACCGATATCGACGACACCGGTCTCGTCGGTCGTGTTCTCACTCGTCGTCCCCGTTCCCGCGTCGCTGGCGACCTTTTTCTTGCTCACGCGATTCACCGGGTATCCGTAGCTCACACTCTCGCATCTTGAAACTTATCCTCGCCCGCAGGTCCGCAATCGGTCCGAGCGGCGCGGTCGGCCTCGGACGCCGCCGCTACGATAGTGACCACCTCCAGTACGCCACCAGCACGCTTACGGCAACGACGGGGGAAGCGTCCGTATGGTACGCGAGCAGATCGACCGGATCGGCGTCGTCGGCGCGGGGACGATGGGCAGCGGTATCGCACAGGTCGCCGCCGCGAACGGCTACGACGTGGTGATGCGCGACATCGAATCGGAGTTCGTCGCGAACGGCTTCGACACCATCGACGACAGCCTCCAGCGCCTCGCAAATCGAGGGAGCCTCGAGGCGGATCCCGAGACAATCCGCGACCGGATCGAGGGAACGACGCTCCTCGAGGACCTCGCGAAGTGCGACCTCGTGGTCGAAGCCGCACTCGAGGAGCTGGAAGTCAAGCGTGAGATCTTCGCCGACCTCGAGCGGGTCTGCGACGAGGACGTTTTACTGGCGACGAACACGAGCACGATCTCGATCACCTCGATCGCGGCCGACCTCGAACGTCCCGAGCGGGTGATCGGCTTGCACTTCATGAACCCCGTCCCGATCATGGAGGGCGTCGAGATCGTGGTCGGCGAGAAGACGACCGACGCGGCGACCGAACTGGCCCACGAGATCGCCGAGGACCTCGAGAAGACGACCTGGGAGGCCGACGACAAGCCGGGCTTCGTCACCAACCGTATCCTGATGCCCTGGATCAACGAGGGGATTCGAGCCTACGACGAGGGCGTCGCCACGAAAGCCGATATCGACGCGGGGATGGAACTCGGCACGAACGTGCCGATGGGGCCGCTCACCCTCGCGGATCACATCGGGCTGGACGTCTGCCTCCACGCCACCGAAACGCTCCACGACGAGTTGGGCGACCGGTACAAACCCGCCTACCTCCTCAAGCGGAAGGTCGAGGCGGGTGACCTCGGTAAGAAGACGGGGGCGGGGTTCTACGAGTACGACTGACCGAACCGCGGTCGTCCGGGTGTGGCGTCGGTCCGGTACCGTCTCGTCCGGGGAGTCATCGGTCCGGTATCGTCTCGTCCGGCAGGGAGCCCGCAGTCACGCGAGTTCGTTTCAGCTCGTCGTAACGTATTTGTGGGTGACATTCGTCCATCGAGTCGATGCGCCTCGCTCGTCTCGCCGTCGTCGCCCTCTGTTGTAGCCTCGTCGGCGTGGCCGGCGTCACTGCGGTCGCCGGCGCACCCCCGCCGTCGCAGCTCTGTGGCGTCTGCGGGCCCGGCATCGCGAACGATGCCCAGATCGCGGGTGCGACGGGGCACGGAACGCTCGACGTCTACGTCGACGAGGCAGGCGATTCCCAGTGGGTGGCCCGGGTCCCCGTGAACGAATCGGCCGCCGAGCGCTACCGGAGCAACGCGACCGCCCTCGAGGCCGCGGTCGGCGACGCCTGGGCGCGCTCCCACGTCGCCGACGGCGACGTCCGGGCCGTGGAGTCGAGACTCGAGGGCGAGACCGTCGTCGTGAACTACGCGGTCGATGACGTGGCCGAACGCGGCGTCGGCGAGAGCTGGATCGTCGACTACTTCGTGACCGGCACGTCGCCGACGCGCTACCAGCTGGTTGCCGACCGGCTGACGATTCACGCGCCCGACGGGACGGCGATCACGAACCGAATCCCCGGCGCCGAGATCGACGGCAACGCTGCGACGTGGACGAACGAAAACGAACGCGACCCGAGCGGCGCCTTCGGCGAGCAGACGCGGGTTACGTACGGCAGCGGCGGCGTCCTCGGGACGGCGAGTGGCTACGCGACGATCGGCCTCGATGTCGGCCCGACGGCGCTCTCTCACGGGGTCAGCGGCGGGCTCGTTCCCGGACTACTGGTCGGAACCGTGGGAATCGCGATCGCTCGAATCGACCGGGGGGTGACCGCCTTCGATGCGACGACGCTCGAGTGGCTGATCGTCGCCGTCGGTGCCGTCGGCGCGGGCGGCTTCCTCGTCGTCGGCGTGGCCGCGACCGGTGCCGATCCCGCGCCGGGTGCCGTCGCGCTGGCCGCGCTCGGAATCGGGTACGCCCTGCTGGGAACCGCGGCGCGCCGTTATGGCAACGGGCTCGAAACTCGCGGTCTCGTCGGTCTGTCGGTGCTCGCGACGGCCGCCGCCGCAGGGGTCTCCCTTCTGCTCGCTGGCCCGCCGGTGTACGCGTTTCCCGCGCTGTTCGGCCTGGCGACCGCGCTCTGCCTCCCGATCGGTTACGCCGCCGAGCGCGGGCGGACGGCGGTCGCGCTCGTCGCGATCACCGCGCTGACGCCGATCGCCGCGATCGCGGCCGTCGCTCCCGTTTCCGTCCTCGGCTACGGACCGGCCGTCTACGGTCTCTTGTTGCTCCCGTGGGTCGCCAGCGTCGCCGTATTCGGCTACCCGCTCGCGCTGCTCGGTCGACGGCTGGCTATCGGTATCGATTGAACCCCCGATCGCGACGTCTCTCTTCTCCCCGTCTCACTCGAGGAAGCGCGCACCGACGTCGACGTCGGCCGGCGGCATGGCACATTGCTCTTTCTTGCCGAACCAGCGGTAGCGGCGCGCGGCGACGAAGTCGTATGCCCGGTCCCGAAGCCGACGCGGCAGGAATCGAGCGGGGCCGAGCAGCGCGTAGACGCCGCCGAGGAGGCGCGCGATGCGAATAACAGCGGACGACTTCACGTAACAGTCGTCGCCCTCGATCAACACGATCGACTCGAGTTCGTCGGTCGGTAGCCCGTGGTCGGCCAGCAACGCTTTGCCGACATCCGACTGCAGCGAGGCGAACCGAAAGACACCGGCCGTATCCCGCGGGAGGAGAAACTGGACGAACCCGTTACAGAGGTTGCAGACGCCGTCGAAGAGGATGACTGGATTCTCTCCCGCGATCGCGTCGCTCATCGATTAGCAGACGGTTGGGACCCGCCGTAATTCAGCGTTCCGGTCGTTCGAACGCGGTCGTGTGACCCCGAACCCGACGAGCGCTCACTGGTGGAGCGGCTGCTCCGCCATCTTGGCGCGAAGTTCGTCCAGTCGCGAGCGGGGGACGCCGTCCTCGAACTGCTGGAGGAGGGCGAACACCTCCGCTCGAGACACTTTGACATCGCCCTCGCGAACGACATCTTCGGGGCGTTCGCGCAGTTCGCGGAGGGTGCCGACCGCGAGCAGGTAGGGAATCGCCCACGCCGAGAGCCGGTTGCCGTGGTGTTCGGGCACGACCTCGAGGTAGCGGTGGGCGTCGTCGAGGTAGCGTTCGGCGCGGTTCGTCACCCGCTTGATGACGTTCGTGACGCCGCCGTGGTGGTCCTCGTCGGTCACCGATTCGATATCGACGTCCTCCGCCGCGAGCCACTCGGCGGGGAGGTAGACGTTGTTCTCGTCGTGATAATCGGACTCGACGTCCTTCGCGATGTTGACCAACTGGAGGAGGAGCGCGAACGAGCGCGCGTTCCCCCGCATCTCGTCGGCCCGTTCCTGCGACGTGCCGCGGGCGACCAGTCCGGTGATCAAGGTACCGACGGTGCCGGCGGCGTACCAGCAGTACTCCTCGAGTTCCTCGATCGTCTGGAGGCGTAACCCGCCTTCGCTCGCGTAGCGGTCGGTGAACATCGCCATCCCGTCGACGAGTTCGCGGACCGGTTCGCGCATGATCTCCCGGGGCTCCTCCTCGAGCGATTCGAACGTCCGCAGGACCCGGGGCGTCTCGGCGACGACGTCCCAGTCGTCGGTTCGCTCCTCGGGAATCCACGGTTCGACGTCGTCCATGAACGCCGAGACGGAGCCGCCCGCGTTCGGATCGAGCAGTCGATCGTACGTGGCGAGCAGTTCGGTCTGTGCGTCCGGCGGGATGTGGCCCGCATCCTCGATCGTGTCGGCAATTCGACAGAGAAGGTAGCCGACGCAGATGTGTCTCGACATCGGCTCTTCGAGCCGGTCGATCGTGATCGAGAAGGTCCGCGAAACGCCGTGAACCGCGTCGTAACACCACTCGAGGTCGGCGTCAGTGGGGGGTTCGGGCTGGCCCGTGGTCATCTACTCGAGTTAGTTTCGTGACCATCGGGGAAAAACACCGCGGTCGCGGCGTGCTCTTCCGATCGGTGGCCAAACGAAGGTGCGACCGACCCCGGACGCGATCCACTGCGACCCGGCGACTCCCGACAAAACCGGTATCACGGAGCGACGCGAAGCCGAAGTCGTGACCGAAACCGTACTCATCGCCGGCGCGCACGGGCAGGTCGGACAGCACGTGACGGAACTGCTCGGCGCGAGCGATCGCACCGCTCGAGCGATGGTCCGCGACGAGTCTCAGACCGACGAGATGGCGGAACTGGGCGGAGAACCGGTCGTCGCGGACCTGACCGGAGACGTCGACCACGCGGTCGAAGGCTGTGACGCGATCGTCTTCGCGGCCGGTTCGGGCGGCGAGGACGTCTACGGCGTCGACCGCGACGGCGCGATCAATCTGATCGACGCGGCGAGCGAGGCGGGCGTCGACCGGTTCGTCATGCTCAGTTCGATGGGTGCCGACGACCCCGAGGGCGGTCCCGACGCGCTCGAGGACTACCTGACTGCGAAAGCGGAGGCCGACGAGTACCTCCGGCAGAGCGGTCTCGACCACACGATCGTCCGCCCGGGGGAGCTGACCGACGACTCCGGGGTCGGGACGATCGAAATCGGGGAGGACATCGGACTGGACGCCGGGGACATTCCCCGCGAGGACGTCGCCCGGACGCTCGTAGCCACGCTCGACTACGACTCCCTCGTCGGGCAGACGTTCGAACTCCTCTCGGGCGACGAACCGATCGGCGAGGCCCTCGAGACGATCGGCTCGCAGTAGTCGCGTCCTTCTTCGCGCCACATCGGCCGCGCCGTGGCCGTCACAGTACCGTTCGGATAATGCGTGATTCCGCCTTCTGGAGGTGCTCCGCCGCGGTACTTCGCGCACACTCCAGTTCCGCCGCTACGTCCTCGATCGTCGCCTCGCGCGGGGTTTCGTAGTAGCCCGTCGCCAGCGCGGTGGCGATCGCTTCACGCTGGCGCGACGTAAGCGCAGCATCGACGGTTTCCCGCGCCGTGTCGTACTCCCCGACGCGTTCGACCGCAACGTTGATTCCGTCAGGAACGGTCGCCAGTGCAGTCCGGAGCGCGTCAGCCTCACCGACCACCTCGAAGCGGACCCCGCCGTCGTCCTCATAGGTCAACGGTGGAAGGACGAGCAGCCCATCCCGCGTGAACGCCTCGTACAGGGTTCGCTCGATCGCGGTCGTCCGCCCCTGCGTGTAACAGTAGAACCGTCGCTCATCGATTCGCGTGATGGCGAACGACTCGGTTTCGGAGGTCGACTCGAGCGCGTCCGCGAGCGCTCCGGCGTCGCCGACGACGGAAAACAGGAAAGCGGGGACATCGATGTCCGCGATGTTCCAGTGGACCATCCGGACGCGGTCGACGAACTCCCGCTCCGTCATGACCGTGTGCACCGGATGGATTTCGCGGTCCGTCGGCCGGACGGTCAGTCGGAGATACCGCATGGATCGGGGTTTGGACGGCACTACTATAAACGTCCGAATATGTCTCGCAGAATCGAACTCCGGGAGCGGGACGAACCACTGCGCATGACGCTACTCCCCGAGGCGGTCGCTCGGACGCTGTTCGGCGTCTCACCGTCTCTCCTCGAGCAGATTGTCGCTGCGATCGCTGCCGCCGTACTCGTCGCGTCGATTCCATTGACGTGTGCGGCGATCGTTATCTGGGCAAAGCGCAAAGTAACGGCCGCATTCACCGACCGGATCGCCCCGAACCGACTCGGACCCGGCGGAACGCTAATCATCGTCGCCGACGCCGTCCGCCTGCTTAGCAAGGAACTGATCGTTCCGGCGGAAGCCGACCGGCCGGCGTACGACCTCGGTCCGATCGTCGTCGTCTTCTCGGCCATCGTCGGATTCGCGGTCGTTCCGATGGGGTCGATCGCCGGCGTCACCGTTCAGTTGGCCGACCCCGAGGTCGGGCTGGCGTACGTCTTCGCGGTCGCGTCGCTTGCCACGCTCGGACTCGCGATGTGCGGCTACGCGTCGGCGAACAAGTACTCGCTGCTCGGCGGACTGCGTGCGGTCGCACAGAACATCGCCTACGAGATCCCGCTGATCGTCACCGGGATGTCGGTCGTGATCTTCGCCGGCACCTTACGGATGGGCGAAATCGTCGCTGCCCAGCAAGCGACGCTCTTCGAACTCGGCGGGCTGTCGATCCCGTCGTGGTACGCGATCGTCAACCCCTTCGCCTTCGCCCTGTTTATGACGGCGAACCTCGCGGAAGTCGGCCGCAACCCATTCGACGTGCCCGAAGCACCGACCGAACTCGTCGCCGGCTACCAGACCGAGTACTCCTCGGTCTACTTCGTGCTCGTCTACATGGGCGAGTTTGTACACGTCTTTCTGGGCGGTGCGATCGTCGCCACGGTCTTCCTCGGCGGGCCAGCCGGTCCGATCCTTCCCGGATTCGTCTGGTTTCTCGGCAAGATCTGGGCCGTGTTCCTGTTCACGCAGTGGGCGCGCTCCGCGCTGCCGCGAGTCCGGATCGACCAACTGATCGAGATCGGCTGGAAGGGGCTGCTCGTGTGCTCGTTCACCAACCTGTTCGTTACCGCGGCCATCGTCGGCTTGTTGGCCGGGTGAGTCGCCCGATGTCGGGGTTCGACGCCGCCTCGAGGCCGCTGCCGAAGAGGGAACTCTAAAGACGCGAGGCCACGCATTCGGGCGTATGGACTTTGCACTCTCGGCCGAGCAACAACAGATTCGAGAGATGGTCTCGGAGTTCGTCGACGAGGAGGTCGTCCCCGTCGCCGACGAGATCGACCACGACGACGAGTTCCCCGCCGATCTCGTCAGCGAGATGGGCGAACTCGGGCTGATGGGGATGCCCTTCCCCGAGGAGTACGGCGGTGCCGGACTGGACTATCACTCCTACGCGATCGGCCTCGAGGAGATCGCCCGCGGCTCGGGCGGCCTGGGAACGATCGTCGCGGCCCACACCTCGCTGGCGGGCAACATGCTCTACGAGTTCGGCGACGACTCCCAGAAGGAGGAGTACCTGACGCCGCTGGCCGAGGGGCGAGACATCGGCGCGTTCGCGCTCTCCGAGGCGGGCGCGGGGAGCGACGTGCCGGCGATGGACACCACCGCGACGAAAGAGGGCGACGAGTACGTGATCAACGGCGGCAAGCTCTGGATCTCGAACGGTTCCGTAGCCGATACGGTCACCCTGTTCGCGAAAACCGATCCGGAGGCGGGCAACAAGGGGATCTCCTCCTTCATCGTTCGGCCCGAGGAGGACGACGGCTTCATCGTCGAGGGCACGGAGGACAAACTCGGCGACAAGGGCTGTCCGACCGCGGAACTCCGGTTCGACGACCTTCGGATCCCGGAATCGCGCCGGCTCGGCGAGGAGGGCGAGGGCTTCGTCCACGCGCTGAAGACCCTGAACGGCGGCCGAATCACCATCGCGGCCCGCGGCGTCGGCATCGCCCGCGCGGCCTTCGAGGAGGCTCGCGACTACGCGAACGAGCGCGAGCAGTTCGGCCACCCCATCGGCGAGTTCCAGTCGATCAAGCACAAGCTGGCGGACATGGACACGAAGATCCAGGCTGCGAAAATGCTCATGCACAAGGCCGCGGACAAGAAGATCCGCGGCGAGGACTACATCAAGGACGCCTCGCAGGCCAAGCTCTACGCCTCCGAAGTGAGCCGCGAAGTCGCGAACGAAGGAATCCAAATCCACGGCGGCTACGGCTACACCAAGGACTTCGCCGCCCAGCGCTTCTACCGCGACGCCAAACTCAACGAGATCTACGAGGGCACCAGCGAGGTGCTGCGGAACACGATCGGCGATCAGTTGCTCGAGGAATAGCACCGACGGAAAGCGAGTCGCGGACTTCTTCTCGCTCGATCACGCCGACGACAGGAACGTGACTTTCGCTCTTCCCTGCTGAAGCACTTCAGGGAAACGGGGAGGAAGGTGCATTCGATGCCCACTGTGGAGACAACTGTGTATCGGACATCTGCTCAGAATCCCGCTCCGAGACCGTGTCTGCCGGCTCTTGTTAACCTCTGAAGCAATCTGATCCGGTATCCGATGCCGATCGTTTGAAAAGCAGACTGCGATTACTCCCACTCTGAGCGCGGATCCGTCGGCACGATCCACGCTGCGAGTCCGTCGGGATCCGTCGACCGCTCCGCACGGAATCGCTCCCGTTCGAGGGCGATTTTCATCGCGAAAAAACCGCTCAGGACGGTTATGGTGCCGACCCGTTCGGCGTTCGATTCGGCGACGGTCGACTCCGCGAACAGGAGAATCGAGAGCCCGACGAAGAAATACAGCGTGACAAAGCCGCTGTACAGTAAGATGAAGCGAACCGGGAGCTCGAGCGTGGTGTATGCCGACAGGGCTTCGTGGCGACGGCGACGAAAGTAACCGCGAGGAACGGTGACGAGGTGAGCGGCGACTATCGCCAGCGCCGCGCCGAGTACCAAGGGGGACGTGAACTCCGAGAGCGCCGCCAGAAACGGCGATATCGGTACGGCCGGCCGGCTCCCGCCAGACCAGTCCGCTTGCCCCGTCAGAACGACTCCCGCCGAGAGTACGAGGAAGACACAGAAGAGCACCGGGGGGACGACGATCCGCAGATTCCGCGGGTAGATCGAGGGCAGTGACCGGTGGAGATCAATTGTCCAGGGCTCATCGCTCTGGTTGGTGCCGCCGCCGATGACGGGAAGAAGGGTTTCCTCTCGCTCCTCGACGAGACTGTTTCGCTGTGCGAACATGGCACAGCCACCGTATACGACGAGCAACGTTATCGCGTCGAGACAGTAGAGTTGCACGACGGTAATAAATTCCCAATCGAGCACCCCGTAGCCGGCGAGCGGCAGTAGATTGGCGATCGCTACCAGCCAGAGTTCGAACCGATCGCCACCCATCTCTCGGTTTCTGGACATCGCCGCATAATTTATCGGTATCGTGTCGATGCTAAATGCATCGGTCCGTTGATCCGCGTGACAGCAGTCGATCGGTTGCCGCCTCGAGCGTCGAGGCACTCGTGCTATTCGCTCGCTACGTCTCCCTCCAGACAGTCCCGAACCCACTCTGCGTGTTCTCGGACCCTTTGCTCCCCGCCATCGGTCAGCGCGTAGACGTCGTGCAGTCCCTCAGTTCGTTTCTCGACGAAGCCCGCGTCGACCAGCGCCGACAGCGAGCCGTAGAACGACTTCGGATCGAGCCGGTCGTCGTAGTGGGACTCGAGGTACGATTTCAGCTGCTGGCCGCGTAGCTCGCCGTCCTCGGCCGCCGCGAGCAGGAAACAGACGTCCCGACGGCGACCGCTCCGGAGCCACTTGCTCATACCTCGAGGTGCGTCCGAGAGACGCTCGAGCGTTACGGTTTCGACTCTCGCTCGCACGTTCTGGTTCAGTCGCGCTCGAGCCGTCCGCGGACGGTCGCCACGGCCGTCCACCCGATCCCGCCGAGGACGGCCGCGGCGAGCAGCGCCCAGTCACCGATCTCGAGGAGGGCGGTGCCGTCGGGGTGGCGGTCGTGACGGAAGAGCAGCCAGCCCTTCTCCGGATCGCCGAGGACGACGTCGCCGGTGCCGACCGCGAGCGAGAGGAGGACGGCCAACAGCGCGTAGGTCACGATCGCGGCGAGGGTTCCGACGCTCCCGGTCAGAAATCGCGCGAGGAGCGGCGTGCCCGGAAGCCGGCCGACGGAGCGGTCGTCAGCGCCGTAGATTCCGAACCCCTGCACGCCGCCGGGCGGGTCCCCGACGCGAACGTCGGCGGGGTACTGGCAGAGGACGGCCGCCATCCAGAGGTCGCCGATCGAGCCGGCGGCGTTCGCCGCCAGCGGCACGATCAACAGGGGCGACGGTACGACGACCATCGCGGCGAGTCCGAGGGTCGTGATCACCGCGAACGGCGCGAGCAGGGCGACGAGCAACTGATTTCGGGTGTAGCTCGCGCCGCTCGTTTCGGCGTACGCGTACGGTAACACGAAGTACGAGAGACCGATGCCGTAGTCCGGCGTGTCGCCGTAGCGTGCCATGAACACGCCGTGAAGCAGTTCGTGGGGGACGACCACGCAGACGAGCAGCCCGAGGGAGACGGCGACCGCGCCGGCCACCGTCGGCGGCGAGGACGGCGCGATCACGATCGGCTCGAGCGACGTCCCGCGAATCCACGCGAGGACGTGCCCGAAGCAGTAGGCGGAGCCGAAGAATCCGACCGCGGAGACGACGAGCCACTGGAGCGTGACCGCTCGAGTGAGTCGAAACGCCGCGAGCGGTCGGCGGGCCGTGGAGGGTTCGGAACGGCTCACGAGGCGACCCTCGAAGGCGACCGAAAAATCGGTGTCGATGTTCGCTTCCCCCGCGGGCCGTCGATCGGAACCGACAGCTTCCCGGTGGTCGCCCCGCGAGTTGCCGCCATGACCGACGATCGGACGGCCGAGGCCGACGGTATCAGGGCCACTTACGAGGAAACCGAGACGGAACGAGTCCTCTCGTTCGAACGCGTGGAGGCCGACGGCGGCGAGGTCGGCCTCACGGCTGCGATCGCCCAGAACCGCGAGGGGTACGCGATGTTGAAAGTACGACCGACGGCCGAGGGCGACGAACTCGAGCGCTATTACGGGTTCGACATGGCCCTCGATCACGCGGGTGAGTTGCTCGGCGTCTCGCCACACGACCTCCCGATTCCGGACGCGGCCGACGATATGGGGATGTAACTCAGACGGTCTGCTGTCAGTCAGTTCCGGCGCGACCGCAGGCCGGATCGCGGTCGCGCCGGTACATCGGTACAGCAAACCGGATCAGACGACGAACGCGGCGACGATCAACAGACCGAAGTACAACAGGACCAGGACGCCGAGGGCGTACAGCCGAAAGCGGCGCGTCTCCGCGCGCTCCTCGCGGATCGCCCGCTCGACGGTCGCGCGTTCGCGATCCGAGAGTCGGTCGGGATGCTCGAGGCCGCGATGGAAGGACTCGTAGCGCGCTCGCCGAAAGGGTCGGTTACAGTAGGGACAACGAACGGGCGGCTCGTCGCGAACTTCGAGCTCGGGCTCTCCAGTGGCTGTACTCGCTCCGGAGAGGGTATCGATCGCCGGGGCTTTCTCGCGTGAGTCACCGGACACGGCGACCACTACGCGGGCCGGCCCAATGCCTCTTCGGTGTGCACCCGATTGCTGCAGTCCGACGGCGATACCGTCGACTGCCGGTCCGCATCCTCTGTCCGGTTCAGTGGGCGGAAAATCGCCGCAAGCGGGAAGAAGCGGGAGCCATAAATACGCGGAGTCGAAGGATGTAGACGAGACTAGCCGTGGCAACAGAGTCGTTTCCCCGCCCGATCGGCACGCGACGCCGCTTCTCCGCACTGCTCACAGCGACCGCGCTGGGCGTCTACCTGCTGTTGATCGTCGGCGCGACGACGTCGCTGACGAACGCCGCCGCGTCGTGCTCGACGTGGCCGACCTGTCACGCACCCGTCGACCCGCTGAGCCAGACCGAACTCGCTATCGCGTGGGCCCACCGACTCACGGCCGTCGTCGTCGGCCTGCTCGTCACCGCGACGGCCCTCGCCGCGCTCCTCGGTGACGCCTCGAGCCGCGTCCGAGCGGCGCTGGTCGTCGCCACCCTCCTCTACGTCGTCCAGATCGGCGTCGGGGCTGTCACCGCGACGACCGGTTCCGCTGCGATCCTCCCCGGACTCCACCTCGCGCTCGGCCTCGTGATCTTCTCGGGGATCGTCCTCGCGCTCGCGTGGGACCTCGAGATCGCGACCGGGAGCGACGATGACGCCATCGACTCGCCCGAACCGCTCGCGGACCTCGACGAGGAGGTTCCGACCGCGTCCGAACGCACGCTCCCCTCGAGTCGGCTGGCCCGCGCACGGCTCACCGCCTTCGCCTACTTCCAGATGATGAAACCGCGGCTGATGTGGCTGCTCTGCCTCGTCGCCGCCGCCGGAATGGCGCTCGCCGCAGGCCCCGGCCTCGAAATCTACACCATCGTCGCGACGCTCGGCGGCGGCGTCCTCGCGATCGGCGCGAGCGGGACCTTCAATCACGTCCTCGAGCGCGACGTCGACCAGAAGATGTCCCGCACGGCGGATCGACCGCTGGCGGTCGACCTGATCCCGGTTCGAAACGCGCTCGCGTTCGGACTCGGGCTGACCGCGCTGTCGCTCGGGGCGTTCCTGACGATCAATCGGCTCGCGGCCGCGCTCGGCCTGGCCGCGATCATGTTTTACAGCGTCGTCTACACACTGGTTCTCAAACCGAACACGGTCCAGAACACCGTCATTGGCGGCGCTGCGGGCGCGCTACCCGCGCTGATCGGCTGGGCCGCCGTGACGAACGAGATCGGCTGGCCCGGGCTCGCGCTCGCTGGCGTCATCTTCCTCTGGACGCCGGCGCACTTCTACAACCTCGCGCTGGCGTACAAGGACGACTACGCTCGCGGCGGCTTCCCCATGATGCCGGTCGTCCGGGGCGAGACCGTCACCCGCAAACACATCCTCTACTACATCGCCGCGACGTTCGTGAGCACCATCGCCCTGGCGTGGATCACCGAACTCGGCGCGCTGTACGCCGGCACGGTCGTCGTCTTCGGCGGGATCTTCCTCTGGGCCGCCGTTCGCCTCCACTTCGAACAGACCGAAGTCGCCGCGTTCCGGTCGTTCCACGCCTCAAACGCGTTCCTCGGTGCTGTGCTGGTCGCGATCCTCGTGGACGCGCTCGCGTTCTGAATCAGTTGCCCCTCCCGTTCCAACGGCCTCCGTGATAACTGTCACAAGCGGCCTGCTGAATATAGAGGCTGAGTTCAGCACGCTGCTTCCTTTGTTTCGCGCCGAAACCGACGAACTTTCCGCTCAGTAGACCTGCTTACTTAACAGCGGGACTCACCCTTCCATCCTCGCACGTGTCCGGTGGACAGGCCGGTTCGGTTAGGAGGAGTCGAGTTGTTCGGTAAGTTCGACGATCAGACCCTCCGGGCCGCGGACGTAGCAGAGCCGGTAGATGTCCTCGTAATCGCGAACCTCGCCGACTGTGTCAAAGCCTTTGCCTCGTAGTCTATCAACGATCGTATCGAGGCCATTGATCTCAATGGCGATGTGCCGGAAGCCCATTCGGTTCGCAGGAAAGTAGTGTGCCTCCTCATCGCCGGTCGGCGCGTGGTACTTGACGAGTTCGAGCCTACCACTGCCGTCCGGCGCTCGCACCATCACCACCTCCGCTCGGACGCCGTCGAGCCCGTTGATCTTATCGACCGTCTCGCCCTCGACCAACGCCCCGCCCTCGCGCTCGAATCCCAGGTCGAGGAAGAACGCGGCCACGGCCTCGAGGTCATCGACGACAACACCCACATGATCGAAACGTAGCGTCTCCATCTCGCGCACTCTAGGCGTTCGACTCTCTTGAACCAACCTGCTACTGAAACGCTGAAGTCGCGAGGACGACCGGATCGAGAGTGATCCATTTGCGGCGGTTGATTGGAGGTAACCCCAACGATATCTACACGTCCTGTACTGAGCGCCTTCAACTTCGCAAATCGGGCTAGTCTCATGCGACATTCGCGTCTTCGATTCAGCACGCGCTCAGAACATCATTCCTATCCAAACAACTGTGTCACCCTCTTCGGTCGCTCACCACAGCAAATGTGGCCAGACGAACGTAAAGAGGAACCAGATGATCCCCGTCAGCACGACGGTCATAATTGCGTTCAGTACGAGCCCCGTCCGGAGCATGTGGCGCTGCTCGACGTAGCCGCTACCGAATACGATGGCGTTCGGCGGCGTCGCGACCGGGAGCGCGAAGGCGAAGCTCGCGGCGATCGCGCCGGCGACCGAGAGGAAGAGCGCGGTCGAAAAGTCGGTCAGCCCGAGCGTCGCCGAGAAGACGCTCCCCAGGCTGATCAGGATGGGAACGATGATACTGGTCGTCGCGGAGTTCGACGTCATCTCGGTCAGGAAGATGACCACCAGGACGACCGCACCGATGACGAGGACGATAGGGGCGCCGACGAGGCCGCCGAACACCGTATCCGCGATCCACTCCGTCGCGCCCGTGTCCGCCAGCGCGTTCGCGAGGGAGATACCGCCGCCGAACAGCAATAGCGTCCCCCAGTCGATGTCGACCAGTTCGTCCCACTCCATCGTATCGGCCAGCACGAGCGCGGGAATCGCGGCGACGCCGACCATGACGTAGTAGAGCAGTCCCTGATGGCCCTCGACGCCGAAGACCGTCATTCCGTCCCCGCCGAACAGCGTCGTCAGCCAGACGCTCGAGAGGTACGGTTCGAAGAACTCGCCGAGTCCGCCGAGCATCCAGAGCCCGGCCGTCACGGCGAAGATCGCCGCAACCCGTTTCCCGCGAGGATCGAGTTCGCCCATGGCCTCGAGTTGTTCGCGGGCGGTGGTACGAGCCCCCTCGACTTCCGGAATCTTCGGCGGATACAGCACGTACGTCAGGACGAACCAGACGATCGGGAGCGTCACGACGACGACCGGGAAGCCGACGAGGAACCAGTCGGTGAACCCGATTTCGTAGTCCAGAATCGCGTTGAGCTGGCCCACGAGGATCGCGTTCGGCGGCGTGCCGATGATCGTCCCGACGCCGCCGACGCTCGCGGCGTAGGCGGTCCCGAGGAGCATTCCGATTTGGAGGTTCGTAAAGTCGGCCGTCTGTTCGACGGCCCCGCCGTCAGCGGCCGTTTCGGTCGTTTCGACCGCCTCGGAATCTCGGGTCGAGTCCCCGGCCGACGCGAGATCGTCCCGGTCGAGCACCTGCGTGAGGACGCCGATCGCGATGGGCGTCATCATCGCGGCCGTCGCGGTGTTCGAGACCCACATCGACAGTACGGCGGTCACGACCATGATCGCGAGGATCAACCGTCGCGGTGAACTCCCCATCCTGGCGATGGCGTATAACGCGATCCGTCTGTCGATATCGTACTTTTGAATCCCGTTCGCCAGCATGAACCCGGCCAGAAAGAGGAAGATGATGTGGTCGGCGAACCCGACGAGAGCGGCGTCCATGGTGTCGTAGACGCCGGTCCCGGTCAACAACACCGGAATCGTCAGCGCGGTGACCGCCAACGGGAGTGCGCCGCTCACCCAGAGAAAGCCGGCGAAGAACATCGTCGCGATGGCGTACTGCCCCGTCGTCGAGAGCCCCGACGGAGATGGCGCGGCCGCGATCGCCACCAACCCGATTCCGGCTAGGAGAAATTGCAGTATTCGGCCGTTTGACCCGCCTAACAATCCATGTATCATTGATACAGGCAGGATTATCACTATTATTCTTAAGCTCTTTCATTCGCGAACGTGCCCACGGTGACAGCTAGAAGTGGTCGACGATCGCTCGCATCTGCTCGTCAGTGAGTTCGGAGCCGTAGAGTTTCAGGAGCGTCCCTCGGCGGGAACGAGACAGGGACCGACTCCCGCTCTCGAGCATCGAGAGATGGGCCTGCACGAGCTCGTCGATTTCCCGTTCGACCGCCCGCTGATCGTATCCGGCCGCGACCCGGAGGAGTCGCCACGCGAGGGGAGAGACCGCGTCCGGATCCGGACCGTCGGGAGCGTCCATGATAGTCAGGTACGAGTGAAATGAAAGGCATCATTGAAATGTGCTTCGTCAGGCCGCCGATACTCCCCACGCTCGCCTCGTCGAACGGACCGAACCGACGCGAGGCCGTCGGCGCCGTCACCGCTCGCCGCGCGTCTCAAGTTGCGACGGCGGTGGATCGGCCGTCGCGACCGCTTCGTCCGAGCCGGTTCGTACGGTCTGCTGTACGTCAGTACCGGCGCAACCGCGATCCAGCCTGCGGTCGCGCCGATACATCGGTACAGCGAACCGTATCAGAGGGTGTAGTCGTACTCCCCGTCTTCGGTCGCCAGAAACGCCTCGAGCAGGTCGATCGTCGCCGCGACGTCGTCGACGTGGGCGGTCTCGGTCACGGTGTGGAGGTACCGCGTTGGAACCGAGATCGCACCGACCGGTTTCGCGCCGGACGCCTGCTGGAAGCCGGCCGTGTCGGTGCCGCCCGCGGGGAGGATCTCGAGTTGGTGGTCGATTCCCTCCGCGTCGGCGACCGACTGCAAGCGGCCGTGGAGCTTCGGGTTGGTGATGACGCTCGAGTCCTTGAGCTTGATCGCCGTGCCGTCGCCGAGTTCGGTGACGCGCTCGCCGGCGTCGAAGCCGGGGATGTCGTTGGCGACGGTGACGTCCAGCGCCAGCGCGAGGTCGGGGTCGATATCGACGCCGAGGGTGCGCGCGCCCCGCAGGCCGACTTCCTCCTGGACGGTCGCACAGAAGTGGATCGTCACGTCCGGCTCCGTCAATCGGCGGGCAGCCTCGAGCATGGCGAACAGACAGACCCGATCGTCCAGGGCCTTGCCGGTGATCGTCTCGCCGACGCGCTCGGTGGTCTGGTCCATCGTGACGAGATCGCCGGGCGAGACGCGCTCCTCGAGCTCGTCGTAGGGGAGGCCGGGGTCGACGACGACGTCCTCGACTTCGGGGGTCTTCTCCCGCTCTTTCTCGTCTAACGTGTGCGGCGGGGGCGAGCCGATGACGGCCGGAACGTCCTCGTCTCCGGCGTGGATCGTCACCCGCTGGGCCTTGAGGACGCGGGCGTCCCAGCCGCCGAGCGCGTCGAGTTCGACGAAACCGTAGCCGTCCTCGTCACCGCGGACGTGGCGCACCATGAAGCCGATCTCGTCCATGTGTGCCGCGACGGCCACCGAGTAGTCGCTCTCGCCCTCGAGCGTTCCGACGACGTTGCCCATCGCGTCGGTCCGGATGCGGTCGACGGACCCCTCGAGTTCTCGGACGACGAGGTCGCGAACGCGATCCTCGTAGCCGGGGACGCCGCTCGTCTCGGTGAGTTCCGTCAGGAGATCCAGGTCGAACGGAACGGTTGTCATGCTCGAAACTGCGTCGGCTTCTCATAAAAGGCCGCGGAAAGAGCGACCGTAACTAAATATGACGTGTCACCGAACGTGAGGGGGGATCCGTAACCGCGGAGTATTAACGGATCCGACCACTACCTGTGCCTATGAGTGACGTACGAGTAGCAGGCACAGGGCTAACGCCGTTCGGAAACAGCCCCGAACGGACCGGCCGCGACCTCTTCGCCGAAGCGAGTATCACGGCCTTCGAAGCGAGTGGCGTTCCGCGAGACGACGTCGAGGCGGTCCTCTACGGCAACTTCATGGGCGAGCTTTCCGAGCATCAGGGCCACCAGGGACCGCTGATGGCCGAAGCGGCGGGCGTCCAGGCCCCCGCGACCCGCTACGAATCCGCGTGTGCCTCGAGCGGAACCGCCGTCCGCGAGGCCGTCAAACGAATTCGTAACGGCGAGAACGACGTCTTGCTGGTCGGCGGGGCGGAGCGGATGACTAACCTCGGTACCGCGGGCGCGACCGAAGCGCTCGCGATCGCCGCGGACGACCTCTGGGAGGTGCGAGCCGGCGTGACCTTCCCCGGTGCGTACGCCCTGATGGCGCAGGCCTACTTCGACCGGTTCGGCGGCGAGCACGAGGACCTCGCCCACATCGCCGTCAAGAACCACGCGAACGCGCTGACCAACGAGAAGGCCCAGTACCAGAGCGCGATCGAGGTCTCGGACGTTCTCGAGGCCCCGCCGGTCTCCGAACCGCTCGGGCTGTACGACGCCTGTCCGATCTCGGACGGCGCGGCCGCGCTCGTCCTCACGAGCGAGTCCTACGCCCATGAGCACGACTTGGAGGCGTCCGTTGCGATCACGGGCACCGGGCAAGGCGGCGACCGGATGGCGCTGCACGACCGCGACCATCTCGCCCGCTCGCCCGCCGCGCGCGCGGCCGGCGAAGAAGCCTACGCCGACGCCGGCGTCGACGCGAGCGACGTGGACCTCGCGGAGGTCCACGACTGCTTTACGATCGCCGAAGTGCTCGCGCTCGAGGCCTTGGATCTCGAGCCGATCGGCGAGGGGATCTCGGCGGCTCGCGACGGGCGGACGACTGCGGACGGCGAAACGCCGGTCAACCTCTCGGGCGGGCTCAAGGCCAAGGGGCACCCGGTGGGCGCGACAGGCGCATCCCAGATCGCCGAAGTCACCGATCTCCTGACCGGCGAGCATCCCAATAGCGAACACGTTTCGGACGCGACGACCGGCGTCGCCCACAACGCGGGTGGCACGGTCGCCAGTGCGACCGTTCACGTGCTGGAGGTGACGGATCGATGAGCGACGCCGAATCCGTCGCCGACGCCGGCTTCGACGAGTGGCTCGAGGCTGCCGCGGACGGCGAGGCCTACTTCCTCGAGTGCGCCAACGGTCACGGCTCCCTGCCGCCGCGACGGGTGTGCCCCGACTGCGGCTCGACCGACCTCGAGGAGGCCGCCCTGCCCGAGACCGGCGAGGTCCAGACGTTCACCGTCACGCACGTTCCGACGCCCGCTTTCGAGGAGGACGCCCCGTACGCGACGGCAATCGTCGACTTCGGCCCCGTGCGGATCACCGGTCAGATCGTCGGCGTCGATCCCGCGACGGTCGAGACCGGGCTCGAGGTCGAACTCGAGAGTACGGTCTCCGAGACGACCGGCGAGCGCGTTATCGGACTCCGGCCGGCGTAGCCGGTTCGCATTCGACCGAGTCCGTCGCGACGATCGTTTGACGCGCGGTTTCTTTCGGTCGCCAGAGGGTATTTTTACTTCGACGAGTACGACATGCTATGACTCTCTCGTCTCGTGTCAAGAGCAGCTTCGTCGCCGGGCTAATCCTGGTCGCGCCCCTCGCGGTCACGCTGTACATTCTTCGCTTCCTCGTCAACTGGTCGTTACAGTTCGTCACGCCGGTCGTTCGCGCCGCGGGGTTGGCGCAGTACACGAGAAACGTCGAAGTCGTCGCTCAACTGTTGGCCGTCGTCCTGATCGTCGCCGCGATCGTCGTGCTGGGCTTTCTCGCCCAGCAGAGCGTCGGCCGACACCTGTTCGGCAACATCGGTCGGCTCGTCAACGTGGTGCCGCTGGTCAGCACGATCTACGGGAGCGTTCGCCAGGTCGCCGACTCGCTCGTCGAGCGGAAGACGAGTTACGAGAGCGTCGTGCTGGTCGAGTACCCTCGCGAGGGCGTCTACATGATCGGCCTCGTCACGGGCGAGAGCCCGCGGGCGGTCGAGGACGTGTCCGGGCAGGAGACCTATAACGTCTTCTTGCCGAACAGTCCGAACCCGACCGCCGGCCGATTGGTGTTGCTTCCGGAAGATCAGGTTCACGAGATCGACATGAGCGTGCGCCGCGGGATGCGCCTCATCGTCACGACCGGTATGGGCGACGAACGAGAGGAAGCGGCCGTCTCGCCGCCGGCGATCGAGAACGTTCCGAAGTAAGGGCGGAGTCAGCGGATACGTCCGGCTACTCGTCGACGTCGATACCGGCCCGCGGGAGTTCCGCGCTCAGGTACTCGACGAACTTGTCGGGGTGTTCGGCGTGTGGCAGTTGGGTCGCATAATCGATGACGACCAGATCGAGATCGGCCGCCTCGGCGAGATCTCGCCCCTTCCGAAGCGGGACGAGTTCCGCATCGCGGCCCCAGACGAGCGTGGTCGGCGTCTCGAGGGCGGCCAGTTCCGTCGCGAGATCGAACTCGGGGTCGAGGGTGCCCGCGGCGAAGGACGCGGGGGCGTAGCGCGCGCCGGGCTGGTGGGCGGTGTCCCAGGCGTACTGGACTTCGCCGGCGTCGATGCGGTCGGAATCGTAGTAGCCGTCGCGGTCGTAGAAGTACCGGATCGACGGCTTGCTCGCGAGCAGGTTGTACAGCGTCGTCCCGACGATGGGCGTCCGCAGAAGGGTGCGGACCCACGGTCGCGCGTCGCTCGTCTCGTCGGTCGGACTGATCAACACCAGCCGTTCGATATCGATTTCGTCGGCGGCGTCGACCGCGAACGCGCCGGTCAACGAGGACGCGACGACGATCGGCTCGTCGGTGACGTCGGCCGCGAAGTCGCGGATAAACTCGGCGTAGAGGGACGCCGAGTAGACCAGCGGCGGCCGCTCCGATCGGGCGAAGCCGGGGAGGTCGACCGCGTAGACGTGGTAGTTCTCGGCCAGTTGCTCGAGGATGGGCCCGAACTCGTTACTGCTCGCGCCCGCGTGAATCCCGTGGAGTAAGAGCATATCGGGGTCGTTGGGATCGCCGGCGACGGTGTAGGTCGTCTCGATTCCCCGCCACCGATACGTTCGTTCGATACCGGGAAGCGGACTCTCGAGGTCGCCGGCGCGCCGTTTCAGGAGGCGATTGCCGAGAATGGCCCCGCCGACGGTTCCGAGCGCTGCACCGAGGACTGTTCGGGCTTTCATGGGGGACCGTACGACGGCAACGGCCTTAGATCTCGGGTTCTGATGGGGTCCCTGCCGGGAGCGAGACCGGGGAGAGGCCGACCGGGGATTCGTTCCCACGCTCCAGTAATCGATTGAAGAAAGAAATTACCTACAGATATTAACCATACACATCATAAAATTCAATATAATTGTTTTACAATTCAGCAGTGAATGTTCAGCGATAAAGACAGTTCGGCTGGTCATCAAGCAGTACATCGAGGGGCTCTCGATTGCGATTCCGACCTGCAGCGTGCCCGGTTGTTCGACACGACGCTCCGCGACGGCGAGCAGTCGCCGAGCGTCTCGTTTACCTACGACGAGAAGCGAGCGGTCGCATCGACGCTTGACGAGATGGGGACCCACGTCATCGAAGCGGGATTTCCGGCGAGCTCCGACGCCGAGTTCGAAGCCGTTCGGGATATCGCCGCCGCCACGACGACGACGACCTGCGGGATGGCACGGGCCGTCGAATCCGACATCGACACCGCGCTCGAGGCCGGCGTGGAGATGATCCTGACGTTCGTCTCGACCAGCGACGTTCAGTTAGCAGACTCGATGGATACCACTCGGGGGGCGGCGAAACGGCGAGCGGTCGACGCCGTCCGCCGGGCGGACGAAGCCGGCGTCGAGGTGATGTTCGGCCCCATGGACGCCACTCGAACTGACGAGTCGTACTTGCTCGAGGTCGTCGATGCGGTTACGGACGCCGGCGCGGACTGGATCGTCGTGCCGGACACGTGTGGCGTCGCCACGCCGGATCGATTTTACGACCTCGTCTCGCGGATCGACGCTCGAACCGACGCGCGGATCGACGTTCACACGCAGGACGACTTCGGGCTCGCCGCGTCGAACGCGCTGGCGGGGCTGCGAGCCGGTGCGTCGCAGGCGCAAGTGACGGTCAACGGGATCGGCGAACGCGGCGGCAATGCGGCCTACGATGAAGTCCTCATGGCGTTGCACAGCCTGTACGACGCCGATACCGGGATCGATACGACGCGGCTCACGGCCCTCTCGGAGACCGTCGCCGAGGCGTCTGGAATCGCGGTGCCGGCGAACAAGCCCATCGTCGGAGCGAACGCGTTCGCCCACGAGAGCGGGATCCACGCCGCCGGCGTCATCGAGAACGCCGACACGTTCGAACCCGGCGTCATGACGCCCCAGATGGTCGGCGCCGAACGGAAACTCGTCCTCGGGAAACACTCCGGCACCCGCTCGGTCCGGGAACGGCTCTGCGACCTCGGATTCGCCCCGTCCGACGAGAACGTCCGGGCGATCACGCGGGCGGTCAAAGAACACGCCGCCGCGAAAAACCGAGTGACGGTGGAGGACCTCGAGCGGTTCGCCCGCGACGTTGGCGCGACGCGGACCGCCGATGGAGCGGTGAACGATGATTGAACCGAAGTCACCGACCCGCTCGCCGTCCCTGCCGACCGACGATCGCCGGGGGGAGCGCCGACGATGAGCCGGGGAACGCTGTACGACAAGGTCTGGGATCGACACACGGTGCGGTCGCTTCCCACGGGGCAGGACCAGCTGTACGTCGGTTTGCACCTCGTTCACGAGATGACGAGCCCGCAGGCGTTCGGAATGCTCCGCGAGCGGGGGCTGTCGGTTGCCCGGCCCGACCGGACCCACGCGACGGTCGACCACATCGTCCCGACCGGCGACGCGGAACGGCCGTATCGCGACGACGACGCCGAGCGACTGATCACCGCGCTCGAGGACAACGCCGAGCGGACGGGGATCGACATCGCCGGTCCGGGGACGGAGACGCGAGGAATCGCCCACGTCATCGGGCCCGAACGGGGGTTGACACAGCCCGGTATGACAATCGTTTGCGGCGACAGCCACACGTCGACGCACGGGGCCTTCGGCGCGCTCGCGTTCGGAATCGGAACCTCTCAGGTTCGGGACGTCCTCGCGACGCAGACCGTGGCGGTCGAAAAACAGGCCGTCAGGCGGATCGAGGTGACCGGAACCCTCGCCGACGGCGTCGGCCCCAAAGACGTGATGCTCGAGATCGTTCGACGACTCGGGACCGACGGCGGTGTCGGCTACGTCTACGAGTACGCCGGCGACTGTATCCGTGAGTTGGGCATGAGCGGTCGAATGACGATCTGTAACATGTCGGTCGAAGGAGGTGCCCGCGCCGGGTACGTCAATCCGGATCGGACGACCTACGACTGGCTGCGGGCGACCGACCACTTTCGCGACCGGCCCGATCTATTCGAGGAGCGACGGGCGTACTGGGAGTCGATCCGCTCGGATGCGGACGCCCGGTACGACGAGACGGTGACGATCGACGTCAGCGACCTCGAGCCGATGGTGACGTGGGGGACGACGCCCGGACAGGCCGTCGGCATCTCCGATCCGGTTCCCGACCCCGATGGGCTCGACGACGACGACCGCGTCGCCGCTCAGCGCGCCCAGCGCCACATGGACGTCGAGCCGGGGGAGCCGATGGACGGCTACGAGATCGACGTCGCGTTCGTCGGCTCGTGTACGAACGCGCGGCTCGCGGACCTCCGCCGTGCGGCGTCGATGGTTCGACACCGACGCTGTCACGACGATGTCCGCGGACTGGTCGTTCCCGGAAGCGAGGGCGTCAAGCGGGCCGCCGAGGCCGACGGGCTCGACGACACCTTCCGATCGGCCGGTTTCGAGTGGCGCGAACCCGGCTGCTCGATGTGCGTCGGCGTCAACGAGGACCGGCTGACGGGCGAGGCGGTCTGTGCCTCGTCGTCGAACCGGAACTTCGTCGGCCGGCAGGGAGCGAGCACGGCCCGTACCGTCCTGATGAGCCCGCGGATGGTCGCCGCCGCCGCGATCGAAGGGTGCGTGACCGACGTGCGTACGTTCGACGGGGTGGCGACGTGACCGAACGCGCTGGCGATCCGCCGTCGGTCGCGTCCGTCGCCGGCAGCGGGATACCGATCCGCGGCAACGACATCGACACCGATCAGATCATCCCCGCCCGTTTCGTCACAGTGGTCACCTTCGACGGAATCGACGAGTTCGCGTTCTTCGATGCGCGCTACGACGAAACCGATACCCCGACCGACCACCCGATGAACGACGATCGGTTCGACGAGGCGTCGGTGATGGTGGTCAACCGAAACTTCGGGTGTGGGTCCTCCCGAGAACACGCGCCACAGGCCCTCGTCCGGCGAGGGATCGATGCCTTCATCGGCGAGTCGTTCGCCGATATCTTCGCCTCGAACTGCCTGCTTCTCGGCGTGCCGACGGTGACCGCGGACGCGGCGACGATCGACGCGCTGCAAGCGTGGATCGAGACCACCCCCGACGGTACCGTCACCGTCGACATCCCCGGCGAAACGGTCACGTACGGCGACCGGACGGTCGACGTTACCGTTCCGGAAACGCAACGGCGCGCGCTCGTCAATGGCACGTGGGATACGACCGCCATCTTACGGTCGGGCGAAGCCGCGATCCGCGAGACCGAACGGTCACTCCCGTATCTCGAGCCGCGATCGTGACGCCACAGTGGGACGGACGACGGCCGCCGGAATCCGACTAGCCACGAAGCGCCGTCCGCCTGATTTTCCCCCGTTTCGTCGTCGGTATCTCGGGGATCACCGCGATCGAGCCCGGCACTTGATGCGGGGCCAACCGCTCGGAGAGGTGCGACAGGAGTTCGGCTTCGATCGCGTCGGTATCGAGTTCCGCGGCCGCATCGTCGCTCAGTTCGACGTACGCCACGATCTCGCCGTCAGCTTCCCGGCCGACGACGGCGGAGGCAGCCACCGGAGACGACGCGTTGAGCACCGTCTCGACGTCCGTCGGCCTCACGTACTGCTCCTCGAGTGCGATAATATCGCTTTTTCTGGAAACGTATTCGACGGAGCCGTCCTCGTCCCGCCGGCACATCACGTCGGTCCGCAAGACGTCGCCGACCCGCTGTGCATCCGTTTTGACGGGCATGTTCCAGTAGCGGTCGAACGCGACCGGATGCGACGCGGGGACGGCGAGTTCGCCGATCCGGTCGGTGCCGACGTCGTCGCCCGACTGATCGACGAGTCGAACGTCGGCACCGGGTGCAGGCTTCCCGATGCGATCCGCACTCGGCTCGAACCAGGCCGGACAGTCCGAGAGGAACAACTGCGCTTCGGTCTGACCGTAGGCTTCGACGGGCACGGCACCGAGCGACGACTCGACCCACTCCAGCAGCTCCGATCGATACGGCGAACCGCCCGTACTGACAACGGAGAGTCGCTCGAGCGCGGGCACCGTCTCGTGGGACTCTTTCAGCCGTTTGAGATGCCCCGGCTTGATGAACGCGTTCGTCACGCCCTCGGACCGCAGGAGTTTACCCAGCGCGTCGCCGTCGGTCGGGTCGTCCAGCCGCCGAGCGACGTAGGTGCCTCCGTAGTGAAGCGCGGTGTAGAGATAACAGAGCGCGCCGACGTACGCCCACTCGGCGTTCGACCAGTAGACGCGGTCGACCCCGACCGCGAGGTCGTTCCACATCTCCGCACCGGGATAACAGCCCACGAAGTGTCCGTGGCCGTGGACCACTCCCTTCGGGTCGCCGGTCGTCCCGCTCGTGTAGATCACCATCGCTGGATCGTCGATAGCCGTCGAACGCGCCGCAAAATCGGCGTCGAACGCGGCCCGTTCCCGCTCGAGGTGACAGTCCGCACGCTCCCCGCCGTCGATCGAAAGCACCGACTCGAACGCCGTCTCGAGGTCCATCACCGTCGCGATCCGGTCGAGCACCGTCGCGTTCGCCACCAGATGCTGAGCGCCGCTGTCGGAAAGGCGGTACTGCAGCGCGTCCGCGTCGGACTCGGACGAAAGCGGGACTACCACCGCACCGAGCTTGAAGATCGCGAGCTGCGAGCACAGCGTCAGCGGGTCGTTCGGCGCGGCGACGGCCACGCGGTCGCCCCGCGTCACGCCCTTCTCGGAGAGGAGGGTCGCGAGTTGGCTCGCCGTCGCGTCGAGGTCGGCGAAGGTGTACCGCGTCCCACCGTCCTCGTCGGGGACGACCATCGCGACGCGACGCTCGGCGTTCGGTTGCGTCTCGAGGATATCCGTCGCGATGTTGTACTCGTCCGGGATCTCCCACTCGAACTCGTCGCGAGCTGCCTCGTAGGTTTCGAACGTCGATAGCGCAGGGTCGTGCGTGTACGGGTCCATCGTGATGAATATACGAACCGTCCGTCTTTTATTTTTCCTCACATCGATCTGCAGAAACGGTCGGACGATCGGTCGACCGTTCGTGGTTGCGGCCGGGAACCACCCGTCCCAAATCGTTCACCGGAAGCCATCTCCGGGAAATGTTACCTCCTCGGAACGAACAATGTACAAATATTTAGCAATTTTTATTAACTCGGTCTGGGAGGATCGAATATGGCTGCAATCGATGTCGACGGCATCAGCCTGACGTACGCTGATGGAACGCGAGCCGTGAGTGACGTTTCACTCACGATTCCCCACGGAGAGTTTTTCGGATTCCTCGGCCCGAACGGTGCGGGGAAAACGACGACGATCAAGATGCTGGCGAGCCTCTTGAAGCCCACCGGTGGCGATATCAGCATCAACGGGTTCGACGTCGCGTCGAACGCACAGGGGGTGCGCGAATCGATCGGATACATGGCACAGGAAACGAGCGTCGACGGTGAGCTTACGGCTCGCGAGAACATCCGATTCGCGTGTGAGATCTACGGCGTCGCGCCGTCCCAGCGACCGGATCGCATCGACGCGCTCCTCGACCTCGTCGGTCTCACCGACGTCGCCGACAAGAAGGCACGGGAGTTCTCCGGCGGGATGAAAAAACGACTCGACGCTGCGACGGCACTCGTCCACCGGCCACCGATCGTCTTTCTCGACGAACCCACGACGGGACTCGATCCCAAATCGCGACTCCGGCTGTGGGACTACTTCCGCGACATCAACGAACGCGGCACGACGATCTTTCTCACAACGCAGTACCTCGAAGAAGCCGACCAGTTGTGTGACCGCATCGCGGTTATCCAGGACGGAACGATCGTCGAGACGGATTCGCCGGCCGCATTAAAATCCCGCGTCGGCGGCGACGTCGTGTCGATATCGCTCGAGGATCCGTCGGCGTCGACCAAAGCCGACGCGATACGGGTCGCCCGGAATACGGACCTGTTCGACGACGGCGATCTCGAGCGGACCGACGAGGGGATCAGCGTGACGTCTCGCGACGCCCACCGGGCCGGGTTGGATCTCATGATCGCGTTGCGCGATGCCGACATGCCAGTCAGCGGCTTTGACATTCGGTCGCCGACCCTCGACGACGTCTTCCTCACGATCACCGGCGATGAAAACGTCGCGGACGACGACACCGACATCCTCTCTACGTCCACGCGGGCGGAGCTATCCCAATGAGCGTACCAACGGACTCGGCCGACGACGAAAGACCGACTCGAGCCGAAGGCAACGGGTTCGCCACCGACGTGTGGATAAATCTCAAACGCTGGCTTCGCAAGTCCACGCGGACCCTGTTCGTGGTGGCCGGCTCCGTCATCCAGCCGATCTTCTTCCTGATCGTGATCACCGTGGTCTTCGAACCGGTCACACAGGAGGTCGTCGGCGACGCGGTCAGCGCGAACGTGAGCTACGTCGCGTTCATCACGCCGGCGATCATCATCCTCTCGGTGATGGAGACGGCGACGAGTTCGGGCATCGGCCTCATCGACGACATCGAGAGCGGAATGTTCGACAAAATACTCGTCTCCCCCATGAACCGCGGCGGAATGCTCCTCGGAAAGGCGCTGTCGGAAGTGATTCGGTCGATCCTGCAGGCATCGCTCATCCTCCTGTTCGGCTACGCGTTCCTGCTGGTCTACACCGGCGGATCCGGGGGGCCATACATCGCGACGGGAGTACCCGGCATCCTCGGAATCGTCACCATCGTAGTTCTCTTCGGGCTTTGGTCGACTGCGGTCGCAAACATCGTCGCGCTCGTGACGCAGGACAGGGAATCCACGATCATCGGGGTGAACATCTTTCGGTTCCCGCTACTGTTCCTCTCGAGTGCGTTTATCCCCGTGTCGCTGCTGACCGACTCGGCACAAGCGATCGCAACGGTCAATCCGGTCACGTACGGGGTTGACGGCATCCGGGCGCTCATGCTCGGTGAACACACGCTGACGGTCGTCGAAGTGACGGCGTTCAGCGGGATCTGGAACACGCTCGTCCCGGTGATCGCGCTATTCGTCGCACTCGATCTCGTATTCGGGTCGATCGCGACGTACTTGCTCCACCGGGCGTCGAACGCGGAAGCCAAATAACCGGCCACGACGAGGCGTCGCGACCGCCGTACCGTCTCTCTCGGTCCCCTTCTTTCCGTTACTCTCGGTTCCCCTCCTTCCGCCGCTCGAGGTACCGATCACCGAAGGAGCCGCCTCGGCGAACTGCCACAAAAACACGTCCGACGGGACGCAACGCCGCCGATCCGTTCGCGGTCACCGCCCGGCGACGGACGGTATCCGGTGTGAGACGAGTCCCGAACTCGAAGCCGGTCCTACGACGCGTCGAAGGTTCCGTCGATCTGCGTCGCCGCGAGGACCGTCGCGTCCATCGAGATCGCGGATCCGAGGCGCTGCTTTCGCGTTTCCGGGGGCATCTCGAGTTCGGAATCGAGCGCGAGAAGTTTGAACCGGTATCGGTGGCTCCCCTCCGGCGGCGCGGGCCCGCCGTATCCCCGCTCGACGAAGTCGTTGTACCCCTCGACGGCGTCGGGGTTCCATCCCGCCGGAATCCGTCCGATATCGGGGTCGATGTTCCAGACGAGCCAATGCGTAAACGTGTGGCCGGCCACCGATTCCGCGTCGGGATCGTCTACGACGAGTACCAACGACTCCGCTTCGTCCGGAACGCCACCGATCTCGATCGGCGGGTTCTCGTTCTCGGTCGCATAGCCGATCGACTCCGGGAGCGGGCCGCCGTCGTCGAATCGCGGGCTCGTCAGCTCGAGGTGCTGGCGCTGTTCGATCTCTCCAGTCACAGGTGTTGTCATCGTTGACTTATCCAGGTTAATATTTGATTCATATTCTATACGGTATAATACTATTTGGAAGTGGGTGATAAGAATTTCGAACTTCGATTCCGTCGAACGGTCTCGGTTTCCGAAAACGGGTATCCGACCACCGAGGTCGTTCCATTATTGAACGCACATCGGGACACGCATCCACTGCTGCAACCGAGATGCCCACAGATATATCATATACTTTTATTAACCCACCACAGTTATCGTAGATCATGACTGATGATGAAATTCACGAGGGAATCGAGAATATTACCGTTGCGGAGACGAATCTAAGTTATATCGACGGAGCGGGCGGAACGCTCATCATCGGCGGCTACCCGCTATCGGAACTCGCGACCAATGCGACCTTCGAGGAAACGCTGTTCCTTCTCTACAACGACGAACTGCCGACGGAAGCGGAGCTCGACGAGTTCAAATCATCGCTGGCCCAGTACCGATCACTCCCACCGGGAACGATGGCCGTCGTGCGTGCGGCCGCCGAGTCGGGATCGGCGCCGATGGATGTGCTCCGGATGGGTGCAGCGTCGCTTACACTCGATATCGACGGCGAAGACCCCGAGCGGGATGCGCTCGTCTTAGTATCACGGTTCCCCACGATCGTCGCCGCGTACTGGCGGCTTCGCAACGGTGTCGAACCGGTCGAGCCACGCGAAGACCTCTCACACGCAGCCAACTACCTCTATATGCTCACGGGTGAGGAGCCGTCGACCGCCCGCGTTCGCGGACTCGAAACGTATCTGAACACGGTCGTCGATCACGGCCTCAACGCTTCGACGTTTACCGCCCGAACTATCGTTTCGACCGAATCCGATCTCTATTCTGCACTCACCGGCGCTGTCGGGGCGCTCAAGGGGCCGCTACACGGCGGCGCACCCGGCCCGGTGCTCGATATGCTCTTGGAAATACAGGAGCGGGGCGACGTCGAACAGTACATCCGCGACACGATGGAGGCGGGTAATCGGCTGATGGGCTTTGGCCACCGAGTCTACGAGGTGCGTGATCCGCGAGCGGAAGTCCTCTCCACGGCGGCATCGGAGTTCTATCAATCCGGCGGCGACTCGGAGTTTTTCGAACTGGCCAAGGAGATCGAAGCCGTCGCCGTCGACCTCCTCGCGGAGTACAAGCCGGGACGGAAACTCGAGACGAACGTCGAGTTCTACACGGCCGTACTCCTCCACGGCGTCGACGTGCCCAAGGAACTGTTCACGCCGACGTTCGCTATCGCCAGAGCCGGCGGCTGGACGGCACACTGCCTCCAAAAGCTCGAGAACAACCGACTCATTCGGCCGCGAGCGAAGTACGTCGGAGAGAAAGATCGGACCTGGGTACCACTCGAGCAGCGCCAGTAACTCCCGCGTCCGAACGCCGATCGACGAGCCGGGCTCCGTCCCCGTTTTCCCTCAGATTACGACGAACAGTTCGCCGTCGTCGATTTCGACGTCGAACGTGGGTACGCGATATCGGTCGTCGTCGATGTTCTTCCCCGTCGTCACGTCGAACCGCCAGCAGTGCCACGGACACTCGACGACGTCCTCGGTTTCGTCGTAGGTGAGGTCTCGGTCGTCCGTGACCTCCGTGTGGCCGGTCAGCGTCCCGTTTCCGAGCGGGGCACCGACGTGGGGACACCGATTGGGGAGCGCGTAATGCTCACCGTGAACGTTGAAAATCGCGACCTCGATGCCGCCGAGTTCGGTGACGGCACTGGAGCCGTGGTCGGCCACGTCGATGGCGTCGTCGACTTTGTAGCGTTTCCCGGGCATCTCACGCACCGACCCCGTCGAAGCCGAAGACATCGATGGCGTTGCCACCCATTACGGCACGAACCTCGTCCGGATCGAGTCGACCCCGGATACGACGGTAGAGCTCCTCCGGCGTATCGAAATCGGGGTGGGGGAGATCGGTCGCGAACATGAGTTGTTCGGCGCCGACCATCTCGATCGTTCGTGCGATATAGTCGGCCGTCTCTCGACTCCCCGGTTTTTCCGTCAGGCCGACGGGCTGCGTCGAGAAGTAAAACTGGTCCTCGATGTATTCGCTGGGGAGCTTTTCCAAGTAGGGGACCTCGTATGCGCGTTCCAAATAGTGGTCGTCTAATCGCCACGTGAAGTAGGGAATATAACCGATACCCGCCTCCTGGAAGACGAACTCGAGGTCGGGGAACCGCTCCGGAACGCCGCGGTACAGCATCGTCGAGAGGTTCCACATGTGGGAGAAGGGATGGTTGACCGAGTGCTCTTCGACGTATGTATTGGCACAGCGTGCGATCTCCGGAAGCAGAAGGGCGGTGTTGCCGCCGCTGTGGAACAACACCGGCAGTTCGTTGTCCTGAGCCGCCTGATAGATCGGATCGTAGTACTCGTCGCCGGGCGGCGGGACGAGTCCGGTCGCCGGCAACTGGACGCCCGCAACGTGGTCTTCGTCACCGTATCTGTCGATCTCCGCTGCAGCCCGCTCGGGTTTGTGCGTCGCGACGGTCAACGCCACTTTCAGTCGCTCGTTGTCGACGGCATACTGATCGAGGATGTACCGGTTGTACGCGTTTGCGAGCGCAACGGCGTATCGAGGACGGTTGACCGTCGGTAGCAGTAACGAGAGCGTCGGCGTGATGATGCCACAGTCGACGCCGACCTCGTCCATCTTCGCGAGTTTCTCGTCGACGTCCATCTGTTCCGTGATGATGTCCGAGCCGGTCGATTCCTCGTTGAACGGCTGTGAAGGAGTCGATCGGGACAACGTCATGATGTCGTTTAACGGGAGCGACGCGGCCTCACAGACACGTTGTACGTCCGCGTACTCGTCGTCGATGTAGGAGACGATTTCGTCGAACGTCTCGGTGATGTGGGCGTCGGCGTCGGCGACGGTGATCGACTCGAGGCTGGGATCTCGCTTTGATCGCTCGGTTGCTTGCGTCTCGTTCATGGTACGATACAGAGGCCATTCAATCTTATATTAATGAATATTTCGATAACTCGATATAGCGGTGATACTATATGATCGGTGTTTGAACCTATGACTATGATTTTAACAGTTAGATTTCGAAGTATATAACTAAATTAAATCTGTCGGAGTAGTATGGTCAACAGTATCGACTGGCGAGCCGACCGCGTCACCGCCGTCGACGATTGCGTGCGATCAGTCCCGTGTACGGTAATGCGAGGGGGAACGAGCCGTGCCGTGTTCTTTCGAAAGCAGGCGCTGCCCGACGATCCGAACGAGCGGGATCGAACGATTCTCTCCGTCATGGGGAGTCCACACGCCCGCCAGATCGACGGACTCGGAGGTGCGGATATCCTCACGAGCAAGATCGCAATCGTCTCCCCTGCGTCGGAGGCGACCGCGGACGTGCGATACACGTTCGGACAGGTCGGAATCGAGGCCCCGACGATCGATTACGACGTGAGCTGCGGCAATATTTCGGCCGCCGTCGGGTACTTCGCTGTGACGGCAGGGCTGGTCGAACCGAGCGAGCCCGAGACGACGGTCCGGATTCGAAACGACAACTCCGGGCTCTCGATGCTCAACGAGGTTCCGGTCGACGACGGTGTCCCGCGGGTCGCCGGCGATTTCTCGATACGGGGCGTTCCCGGAACGGGCGCCCGGGTCAACGTCGGGTTCGTCGACCCCGGCGGCGAGACGACCGGCGAGGGCGTGTTACCGACCGGATCGCCCCGAGAGGAAGTGGTCGTCGACGGCGAGCGAATCGAGTGCTCGTACGTCGACGCGGGGAACCCGTGCGTGTTCGTGCCAGCGGCTGCGCTCGGCTGTGACGGCACGGAACTACCAGCAGAGATCGACTCGAACGAGTCGCTTCTCGAGACGGTCGCGAAACTCAGAACGACGCTCGCCGTCCGTTCGGGGCTGGCCGCTAGCGCTCGAGACGCCCGCGAGAAGACGATCCTGCCGCTCGTGGTCCTCGTCGCGGCCCCGACTGACTATCGCGATTACGAGGGTGATCGAGTGCGAGAGTCCGAGGTCTCGTTGGTGGGCCGCCTCATCGCCGATGGGACCCTTCACAAAGCCTACGCCGGAACCGGTGCCGTCTGTACGGCCGTTGCGAGCCGGATCGACGGGACCGTCGTCGACGAACTCGTCTCGCCGTCTAACGATCGCGATCGACTGACGATCGGCCATCCGTCCGGAACGATGGACGCGCTGATCGAAACCGAGGGCGGCGATGTCGAGCACGTGTTGTTCGCCCGGACCGCGCGACGGCTCATGGACGGCGTCGCGTACGCACGCCCCGGGCTGATTCCATAAGCCGGCGCTCACGCTGCGACGCGAAGGGGAAGCCGTTCCATCCCGTTGAGCACCGTACTGTAAAACGGCTGCAGCGTGTCCGCGTCGAGGTCGATCTCGCGGTATCGGTCCGCGACCCTCGAGAGCACCGCTTCGGCCTCGAGACGGGCGAGTTGGTTACCGATACACGTGTGAATACCCTGCCCGAAGGCGATGTGTGGCCGCTCGGCGGTCCGGCCCGGAACGTATCGATCCGGATCGTCGAAGACCCGCTCGTCGCGGTTAGCCGACGCCGGCCAGAGGATGAGCCGATCACCCTCGTCGATCTTCCGCCCGGCCAACGTCGTCTTCTCGGCCGCCACTCGATCGAAGCGCAACACCGGCGACCGATAGCGAAGCACCTCCTCGAGGGCGTCACCGATCGTCACCTCGCCGGTTCGAATACGCTGCCAGACGTTCTGTCGCGTGAATACGAGGGCCGCGTTCGAGATGAACGTCGACGTCGTGATGTGGCCGGCGGACATGAGGATGTTGCACGTATTGAGCGTGAGCTCCCGGTCGAACATATCGACTCGGTCTTCGGCCTCGAGGAGCGTCGAAATGAGGTCGTCACCGGGATCCGCTTCACGCTCTCGAGCGATCCGCTCGAAGAACGCCGTCATCTCGCGTCGGGTTTCGTCACGACGTTTGTGGCTGGCTCGGACTTTCTCCGGGACGATCGCGGGCGGCGCGCCGAACAGGGCCTCCGTCCACTCTCGGTACCGGTCGCGCTCTGACTCCGGAATGCCCAGAAGGTCGGCCAGAACCGAGATCGGGAACGGGTTGGCGATCGCCTCGTTGAAGTCGACCGTTCCGACACCGTCGATCGCCCCCGTCACGTACCGTTCGGCCTTTCGCTCGATGGCGGGTGTGAGGTCGGCCAACCCGCCGGCGTCGAACTGATCGCTAATCACGTCACGAAGGATCGTATGCTCCGGGGGATCGGTCGCGATGATCTGTTTGCCGAAATGCGACGTTCCGGCCGACGAGTACAGGTCCGGCTGCGAGACGACCTCGTGAACGTCGTCGTATCGGAACACGTCCCACACTCCGCGACGATCGTCGTACCGAACCGGATCGTCGCGCCGTCGTCGCTCGAAAAACGGATACGGGTCGCGTTGCGCATCCGCGGTCGTCAGTTCTTCTGGAATTTCATAATTGCTGTACTCTTTCATTATATATCACTCCTCTAGAATCTGTAGTTAATTATGTTTTTGGTTTGTATTTACAGACTGGAGCGGTCGCTTCGGACGGCGAGGATCCGTCAGCAGTGACGGCTCTGCAGGAGAGACGGCTGCTCCTCGTAGCGGATTCAGTAGTGGGGTAGAACGTCGGTAGACGCGAACGACGCATTCGGCGTCTCAGTCGAACGACCGATCGCGGCGGAGCGGACCGAAAACGACGGCTCTAGTTCGGGTTCGACTCGACGTCAGCGTCGGTCTCGAGATCCTCGAGACACGCTTCGACGGGCTCGAGAACGTCGCTGGCGATCGTGTACGGATCGGTCTCGCCCTGGCGAACGGCCTCGGCGAGGTCGTCGATTCCGCCGGCCGCGGCGAGTTCGTCCTCGAGCATCGCGTGGACGTCCTCGCGCAACAGGGTGCGGATCTCCTCGGCATAGCGCGTGCGTACCTGCTCGGCGTGCTCGCCGGAGCCGACGAGGTAGTCACGGTGGGCCGCGAGTTCGTCGATGAACTCGTCGACGCCGGTGCCGTGGATGGCGACGGTCTCGACGATCGGCGGCGTCCAGCTCTCGTCGGTCGCGGCGCCGTCGTCGGGCTCGCCGTCCCAGTCGTCGTGGGCGTCGATGACCTCCTGGCTGTGGTGGCCGCCGCCACCGGCGAGGTCGCTCCCGTCGCCGAGCTGGATCATCTCTCGCAGTTCCTGAACGGTCCGGTCGGCCCCGTCGCGGTCGGCCTTGTTGACCACGAAGACGTCTGCGATCTCGAGGATGCCGGCCTTCAGCGTCTGGATGTCGTCGCCCGAACCCGGCGGGACGAGGACGGCGACGCTGTCGGCGGTCCGAACGATGTCGATCTCGTTCTGGCCGGCACCGACGGTCTCGATGATGATCTTGTCCTTGCCGAAGGCGTCCATCGCCTTCACCGCGTCCGCGGTCGCCGTCGAGAGCCCCCCGAGCGTGCCGCGGGCGCTCATCGACCGGACGAAGACGTCCATATCGCCCACCGTCGAGGCCATCCGGATCCGATCGCCCAGCACGGCCCCGCCGGTAAACGGCGAGGAGGGGTCGATCGCGATGATCCCGACCGTGTCACCGCGCTCGCGGTAGGACTCCGCGAGTTTGTCGACCAGGGTGGACTTCCCCGCGCCCGGCGAGCCGGTGATGCCGATCACGTCGGCGCTTCCCGTGTGCGCGTACAGTTCGGAGACCAGATCGCGATAGCCCGGCGAACGGTTCTCGATCTTCGAAATGGTCCGGGCGAGCGCGCGGTGTTCCCCCGCCAGCAGCGCCTCGAGCAGCGCCCGGTCGTCGGGGTCCACGCTCATCGCTGGGGCGCGTTCTCGCGGACGAACTCGATGGTCTCCTCGATCGAGGTGCCGGGGCCGAAGATCGCCGCGACGCCCGCTTCCTCGAGTCCCGCGCGATCCTCGTCGGGGATGACGCCGCCGGCGAGGACCAGCGTGTCGTCTTTGGCACCGTACTCCTCGAGGCCGTCCATGATCTTCGGAACGAGGGTGTCGTGGGCCCCCGAGAGGATGGAGATACCGAGGACGTCGACGTCCTCTTGCACCGCGGCCTGGACGATTTCGTCGGGGGCTTTGTGCAGTCCGGAATAGATGACCTCGAAGCCGGCGTCTCGGAACGCGCGGGCGATGACGTGAGCCCCGCGGTCGTGGCCGTCGAGGCCGACTTTGGCGACGAGACACCGAATCGACTCCGCTTCCTGTTCGCTGCTCATACCCACACCTTCCCGAGCCGACCGTTTGACTTTAACGGAAAATAGTTCGCATCCGACGCGCAGCGACGGGATTTCGAGACGAGAACGATTCGGGGAGTACGGCGGTCGGTCGACCGTTCTTCGTGCCGTGACTGTCACGTTCTCCCGAAACCGTTCCGAACCAAAGGCTAAAGAGCGAAACGACCGAACATTCCGGTAATGACTATCATTCGTCTGCTGCGGAGGGATCTATCGTGGGCGTTGAAATAAAAGAAACGCGAGTGGCCGACGCCGAGTTCGAGGCGATGAAGGGATTCGTCTTCGAGTACCTCGCGGCGAGCGTCGAGAAAGAAGACGAGGGCGGCCGGATGCGCTGGTACCCCTGGCACTCCGCCGAATACCGGCACAACCACATCCTCAACGTGGTCGATCTCGCGGTCGAGATCGCCGAGGAGGAGGGCGCGGACACCGACGTCACCCGCGTCGCCGCCCTCTTCCACGACGTCGCCAAACTCGAGACCGATCAGGAACTCCACGCGGAGGCCGGCGCTCGCGTCGCCCGCGAGTACCTCGAATCGCGCGGGGAGTACCCCGAGTCGTTCGTCCAGCAGGTGTGTCGCGCCATCGAACACCACTCCCATCAGGGCGATCTGAGCGACCTCGCGCTGGAGACACAGTGTCTCATCGAGGCCGACCTGCTCGACAAGGTCGGCGCGAACGGCACCGCCCTCATGTTGCTTCGGATGGGCTACGAGGCCCGCACTCACATGGAGTGCGACGAGATGATCGAGCGCGTGCTCGAGCGCGGCTACGACGCCGCCTCGCGGGTCGAGAGCGACACCGCCGAGAGCATCGCCCACCAGCGCCTGAAACGCGTCAAGTGGTTCAGCGAGTGGCTCGAGGACGAGATCGCCGCGCTGGGCGAGTAACCCGTCTTCAGACGAGTTGAACCGCGCCCATCGCGAGAAAGAGCAGGCCGAACCCGACGAGGACGACGGCGCTCAGCGCGGCGACCGCGGGTGCGACGGCGTCGACGCGCCGCCTCGCCGCGACCAGCGCCGCCGGATAGGCGACGATCCAGCACGCGACGCCGCCGAAGAAACCGATCAGCAGCGCCGGCGAGCCGGTCCGGACGACCAGCGCTCCCTCGAGCGCCTGCCCGATCGCCGGGGCGTGTGCGAGCACGTCCAGCGTCCCCGGCTCGAGCAGGCCGACGCCGACGGTGAGCCAGAAGCCGATCTGGTAGGGGTTGGTCAGGGAGAGCACGAACGTCTTCCGGAACCCCGAGGCGGCGGCTCGACCGGCGTCGGTAAACGACGTGGCGGTTCTGGCCTCGTCGATCGCGCCGATCGCGAAGTACAGCATGAGACAGCCGCCCGCCAGATAGAGCGCGGGACGGACGCCCGAAAGGCGGTCGATCACGGCGACGATACCGGCCAGCGTGAGGACGAAGAAGAGCACGTCCGCGACCATCGCACCGAGCCCGGCTCGAAAGCCGGCCGTCCAACCGCGGACGACGCTTTCTTCGGCGATGATCGCGTTCATCGGTCCCGGCGGGGCAGCGAGCGCGAGCCCGAAGCAGACGCCGGCCAGAACTGTGACGACGAGTGAGGTCACGGTTTCGATCTCGAGTGAACGATACAGGCGCAAAAGCTCACCGACCTGCCGTCGGCGAATTCGCTCGAATTATCCACCACCCCACCTCGAACGGGGCTTCTCGTTGCACTGTCGCAAACGGCCCTCAGGGACCGTCACGCCGTGTCGTTCGCCGTACCATTCAGTCCGGTAACCAAGTAACCTTAGTTCCCGACTCCCCTTCGCATCTCGTATGGTGCACTATCGGTATCGATTGCGTTCCGCCCGAACGGTGGGGCGGCCATGAGACGCCGAGAAATTATCGCCGGACTCGGGAGCGTCGGCGTCCTCGCCGGCGCAGGCGGGCTCTTCCTCGGGGGCGTCCCCTCGTTCGAGGCCGTTCCCTCGTTCGAGCCCGACAGCGCCGAATCGGAACGCGAGGGCGGCTCCGACGGGCCGATCACGGTCGAGACGATCGACGCTCGCGGGAGCGAAGCCGGCGCGGTCACCGTCCCCAACGGCGACGTCATGGTCGTCGAACTCTTCGTCACCGGATGTGGCAACTGTCAGGCGCAAATGTGGAACCTCGCCGAGGCGCACTCTCGACTCGCCGCGGAGTACGGCGACGGTCTCACGTTCCTGGGTGCGACCTACCAATCTACCGATAGCAAGCCGCCGACCGAACTGCGAGACTGGTGGCGCGGTCACGGCGGCGACTGGCCCGTCGGCTACGACCCGAAGGGGGACATCTCGGCCCGCTACGGCGCCGTCGGCTATCCCGTCACCGTGGTCATCGACGAACGGGGCGAGAAACGCTGGGAGCAACTCGGCTTCGCGCCGCCCGAAACCATCGTCGAGGCCGTCGAACCCGTTCTCGAGACGGACGACGGGGCGGCAACGAACGAATCGACGACATCCGGAGCGAACGAGTCACGGACCGCGTGAACGGGTCGATCGATCACAGCGGCGTTCCCCGAAGACCGCTGAAGCCGTCCGCTCGAGCGCTGGCGTTCGTCGGTGGCTCCCCCATCAGGTGCAGGCCGACTGCACACTGTCATCCGCCGCTAACGGATCAGTGAAGCGTTCTCGACAAGGAGTGCAATCGGACTCGAGCACGGGACGACAGCAACCGATCACTGGACCTCGAGACGGATGGACGACGGAACGAACGGTCGACTCGATGAGGCGGTACAGCGCGATACCGAGATGACGCCGCACGAGAACGGGACGACCCGGCGCACCCTGCTCGCCGCGTTTGGGGGTTCGAGCGTCGCGGCTGTGGCCGGGTGTTCGACGATGCTCGAGACGGATTCGGGGTCGCGATTCCGGCTCGGGACGCTCCGTCCGCCGATCACGCTCGATCCGATCGCCGCGAAATCGATCGGCTCCGAACAGGTCATCGGGAAGATTTTCGACGGGCTCTACGAGTACGGCGAGGGGACCGACACCGTCCCCAAAATCGCGGCTGGGGAACCCCAGTTCGAGAACGACGGCCGAGCGGCCGTCGTCGAGCTCGACGACGCGCGATTTCAGAACGGGCGGGCGGTGGTCGCCGACGACGTCGTCTACTCCTATTCCGCGCCGCTCGAGGAGGACGCGCCGACGGCGTGGCGGGTGAGCCCGTTCGACTCGGTCGAGGCCGTCGACGAGCGCACTCTCCGCTTTTCGCTCGAGGAACCGTATCCGGGTCTCGAGCACGCGCTCACGCGGCCGATCGTCCCCCGGCAGGAGCGAGAAGACGACAGGGAGGCGTTCGCGACGGAGCCGGTCGGAGCGGGCCCCTTCGAGGTCGCGTCGTTCAGCACGGAGAAGAAAGCCACGCTGCGTCGCTGGGACGACTACTGGGGCGATCCGATGCCCGCAATCGATCGGCTCACGATGGCGTTCGTCGAGTTCCCGATGACGCAGCTAACGAGCCTGCGGGCGAACCGTAACGACGCGATCGAGCCGGTGTCGCCGATGATCGTCGATCACGTCGACGACGTGGCGAACGCGTCGGTGAAGCGACGGGAGGGATTCACGTCGTTTTACTTCGGTTTCAACCTGAACCAGGGGCCGACGACCGATCCCCGAGTTCGGGAGGCGATCAGCTACTGTCTCGATCTCGAGAAAGCGGTTTCGGAGTTCGTCGAGCCGATGGGACAACGCCAGTACGGTCCGCTCCCGCCGCGGGTCGCCGACGAGTGGGACATGCCGACCGACGAGTGGGCCGACCTCGCGAACGAGACGAACCCCGAACGGGCCCGCCAACTGTTCCGCGAGGCCGACGAAGCGAGCGGCCAGCTCCGCATCCTGACCTCGACGGACCCGAAACACAAGGAGTTCGGCGAGGCGCTGGCCGGCGGACTGCGAGACGCCAGCCACGGCGCGCTCGTCGTCTCGAAACCGGAATCGACGTTCCTCGAGCGATACGTGTCCGGCTCCGAGCGCGACTATTCGGTGTTCGTCGGGGAGATCAGCGGAACGCCGGATCCGGACTCCCACCTCTACCCGACGTTCCACGAGAACACGGCGGGCGTGACGAACGGGACCTTCTACCGCGAGGACGCGGTCATGGAGCGGCTCACGGCGGCTCGCCAGACCGAGAACCGCGAGCGGCGGCGCAGGCTCTACGAGGGTGCGATCACGCGGCTGCTCGAGGATCGGGTCTGTCTCCCCATCTGCTCGTTCGAGAATAGCTTCGCGGTGGCCGCGGACGTGCGGAACTTCCGCGTCCACTCGATCTCGCAGGTGAATCCGCGGCTCGCAGCGGGGGAGGAGATCGTCACGGTGGGATCGGACTCATGAGTGAGAACGACGGCGGCGAGAACGCCGATAGCGGAAACGACGGCAGCGGGAACGGAGACAGGAAGAACGACGGCAGCGGGAACGGAGACGGAAAATTCGGCGTCGGAACGGCCGTCGCACTGGGCGTGGGCGGAATCGTCGGCGGTGGCATTTACGCGGCGATCGGGATCGTCGTCGCCGCGGCGGGCATCCTGACGTGGTTCGCCTACTCGCTGGCGACCGTCGTCGTGTTCTGCTGTGCGTACTCGTACATCAAACTGAACGAGGCGACCGACAGCAGCGGCGGCTCGGTCTCGTACATCGAGGAACTGACGGGGCGGTCGACGGTCGCCGGCGTCGTCGGCTGGACGCTCGTCGTCGGCTACATCGGGACGATGGCGATGTACGCCTACGCCTTCGGCATGTACGGCCAGATGCTGATCGGCTACGAGTACGTCTGGGGGCTCCCGATTCGGCAGTTCCTCTCGGTCGGCGTGCTCGCGATGTTCGTCGGGATCAACCTCCTCGGCGCGGGCTCGTCGGCGGCGGTCGAACGGTATCTCGTCTTCGTCCAGGCGGGGATCATCGCCGCGTTCGGCCTGATCGGACTCTGGTTCGGCGCGGCGAACTACCAGCTTCGGCTCGGATTCGCGGAACTCGGGCTCAATCCCATCCTCGCCGCCTCGGTCGGATTCGTCTCGTTCGAGGGGTGGCAACTGCTGTTTTACGACCAGGAACAGTTCGACGATCCTGACGAGACGCTCGCGAAGGGCGTGTTCATCTCTATTCCCATCGCGGCAGCTATCTACATCCTCGTCGGGTTCGTGATCACGACGCTGTTGCCCGAAGAGGTGGTCGCCGCCCAGCCGGAACCGTCGCTGCTCTACGCCGCGTTGACCGTCTCGAAGTGGCTCGCGCTCGCCGTCGGACTCGCCGGCCTCATCTCGACGGCGAGCGCGATCAACTCGACGCTGTTCAGCGAGGCCATCTTCGCGAAAAACCTGATCAGCGACGACATCCTCCCCGACGAGATGGGCGACGCGGACGCCGACGCCGCTCCGTCGCGGACCGTGATCGTCATCGGGCTCCTGACGGCCGCCTTCACCGTCCTCGGGAGCCTCGAGGCCGTCGTGGAGTTCGCCTCGCTGGCTTTCATCGTCGTCTTCGGCGCGATGAGCGCCCTCGCGCTGTCGGTGCGCGACGCGGCGGGCGTCGACGTGAACCCGATCCCGCCGCTGCTGGGCGTCGTCGGCTCGGCGGCCTTCTTCGTCATGCTGACGTGGTACCTCTACTCCCAGCTCCCGGCCGTCTTCTGGCTGGTCGTCGCCATCGCGGCGGCCGTCTTTGCCGTCGAAGCGATGTATTTCAAACGCCGGAAACTCTCGGAGGGCGTTCGACAGGTCGAAAAGCGGATCTGAAACGGCCGAGGGACGAAAAGCGAACCGAGTCGGCGCTACGCCTTCGCCTGCCAGGTCCGAACCCGGTCGGCGCTGACGCCCTCGACGTCCGACGCGACCGCGTCGGGATCGGCGTCGGTCAGGTCCTCGAGGTCCTCGATCCCCGCCGCGGCGAGCTTCTCGACGGTCTTCGCGCCGACGCCGTCGAGCGCCTCGAGGTCCGAGCCCGTCTCGCTCTCGCGGGCCTGGAACTCCTGGTAGTTACAGATCGGACAGCCCAGCTCCCAGGGCTCGTCGCCGCTGTGGACGACGAGTTCGGGCAGCTCGTGTTCGTCGCAGTACTCGTCGGTGACCTCGATATCGCCGCGCCGGGGCAGGGGCAGCGAGTACTCGCAGTCGGGGTAGCGGGTACAACCCACGAGGCGTGAGCCGCTCTGGAGCGTTTTGACCGCCAGCTCGCCCCCGTGTTCCTCACCGCAGTCGGGACACTCGCCCAGCACCGGCCCCTCGCCGGCATCTTCGGCCTTACAGAGCGGGCAGCCGTGGACGAACGTCTGCCGGCCCGCGAGCATCTTGACCTCGTTCAGGCCGTGGTCCTCGCACTCGTCCTCGAGGATGAGCGGCTTTCCGGTCGAGGGCAGCGGCAGCGTGTTCTCGCAGTCGGGGTAACCGTCGCAGCCGATGAAGTACGAGCCGTGGCGGCTCCGGCGGACGAGCAGGTCCTCCCCGCACTCGGGGCACGGCCCGAGGCGCTTGTCGTCTTTCAGCGACTTGCGGAGGTGGTCGCCGATCTCGTCGCGCGAGTCCGCGAGGTTCTCGAAGATCTCCTCGAGCATCTCCCGGGACTCGTCGGTCACGTCGTCGAGCGTCGCCTCGCCGTTCGCGATGGCGTCCATATCGGCCTCGAGCTGGGCGGTCATCTCCTCGCTGACGACGCGGTCGGCGTAGTTCTCGGCCGCGTCGACGACGGCCATCGCGAGCTTCGTCGGCCGCGGCGGATCGCTCTCGATGTAGCCCCGATCGTACAGCTTCTCGAGGGTGTTGTGTCTCGTCGACTTCGTCCCGATCCCCATCTCCTCCATCGTCTCGATGAGCCGCGACTGGCCGTATCGTCGGGGCGGCTGGGTCTGTTTGGCCTCGAGTTCGACGTCGGAGAGCGCGAGCTCCTCGCCCTCGTCGACGTCGGGAACGAAGTTCTCCGTCGTCGAGAAGTACGGGTAGACGTCGTGGTAGCCGGGCTCGACGAGGCGCTTGCCGTTGGCCTTCAGCCGGCAGTCGTCGACCTCGGCGACGACCTTGAGGTGTTCCCAGACCGCGGCGTCGGCGACGGTCGCGTAGAACCGCCGCACGACGAGTTCGAAGACCTCCCACTCGTCGTCTGAGACATCGCCGCGGGTCGGGATCTCGCCCGTGGGGTGAATCGGCGGGTGGTCGGTCGTCTCCTCGTCCCCCTCCGTCGGGCTGATCTCGTCGGCCTCGAGCAGCGATTCGGCGGACTCGCCGAGCGAGGGGTGGCCGACGAACTCGTCTAAGAGATCTTCGGGCTCGAGATCGTCGGGGTAGACGGTGTTGTCGGTCCGCGGATAGGTGATGTAGCCGGCGGTGTAGAGGTCCTCGGCGATCGACATCGCCCGTTTGGCGGAGTAGCCGATGGCACCCGCGGCGCGGATGAACTGGGTGGTGTTGAACGGCTCGGGGGGCGTGTCGGTCCGGGTCCGCCGGTTGACGTCGACGACGGTCGCCGCATCGTGACTCGAGAGCGTGTCGTAGACGTCCTCGGCGACGGCCTCGTCCCAGACGCGTTCGGCCTCGTTGTCGTCCTCGTCGCGGTAGAAGTACTGGGCCTCGAAGGGAGCCAAATCACCCTCGCTCTTCGTGAGGTCCGCGAACAGCTCCCAGTAGTCCTCCGGATCGAACGCCTCGATCTCGCGCTCGCGGTCGACGATCAGCTTCAGCGTCGGCGACTGGACTCGGCCGACGGAGATGAAGTCGTTGCCCAGTTGCCCGGAGGACAAGGAGAGAAAGCGCGTGAGCGCAGCCCCCCAGACGAGGTCGATGATCTGGCGGGCTTCGCCGGCGGCCGCGAGATCGAAGTCGAGCTCGTCCGGCTCGTCGAACGCCTTTTGCACCTCGTTTTCCGTGATCGAGGAGAACCGCACGCGTCGAATGGGAACGTCCTCGTCGACCTCGCGGACGATATCGTAGGCCTCCTTGCCGATCAGCTCCCCCTCACGGTCGTAGTCCGTCGCGATGGCCACGCGGTTGGCGCGGCGGGCCAACAGGCGCAGCGTCGCCACGATGTTCTCCTTCGTGGCCGTCTTCTCGACGCTCGCGTCGATCAGCTCCACGGGCTCGACGTCCCGCCAGTCCGAGTACTCCGAGGGGAAGTCCACGCCGACGACGTGACCCGACAGCCCCACGCAGCGCTTGCCGCCCCACTCGTAGACGTTGACGCCGTTCTCGCGAGTCGAGTCGTAGGTCCCGCCGCTCAGGATGTCGGCGATTCGGCGGGCCGCGTTGTCCTTCTCCGTGATGATCAGCTCCACCGCGGCTCACCTCCCGGTCCTCGAGCGTCCGGCCGTCGTCGTGGACGAATATCGGTCATCGTCGCTCGATACGACTGAGGATCTGATAACGTTTTCGCCGAAACCGACCGACAGCGCGGGTGTGCGCGCTGCGCGGGCTCGCGTGGGTGCGGTCGCGCGTGCGAACGACCGTGCGGAGCCGGCAACCCAAACCCGCGAGCCGAGCGCTTTTGCCACGCCCGAGCGACACACGGAACGGACCGTTTCGTGTCAACACCGGAACCCGAACGCAAGCGCGTCGACATGACGACGGGGGCGATCTCCCCGAAGCTCTGCCGCCTCGCGTGGCCGCTGGTCCTCGGAAACCTCCTCCAGACCGTCTACAACCTGGCGGATATGTTCTGGGTCGGCCGCGTGAGCAGCGACGCCGTCGCCGCCGTCTCACTGATGTTCCCGCTCTCGTGGCTGTTCGTCTCGACCGCGATGGGAATCACCGCGGCCACCATCGCCCTCGTCTCCCAGTACGTCGGTGCCGGCGACGACCGGGCGGCCGACCGCGTCGTCGCCCAGACGATCCTGCTCACGCTCGCCGTCTCGAGCGTCCTCGCCCTCCTCGGCTACGCCGTCCGGCGGCCGCTGCTCTCCCTGATCGGCGCTCGCGGGCCGGTGTTCGTCGAGGCGCTGGCCTACATCGAGGTGATCTTTCTGGCGCTTCCCTTCACGTTCCTCTTCTTCGCCTTTCGGGCCTCGCTACAGGGCGCGGGCGACACGAAGACGGCGATGTGGCTCGTCTTCGTCTCGGCCGGACTCAACGTCGTACTCGATCCGTTTCTCGTCCTCGGTTGGGGCCCCTTCCCCGCGATGGGGACGCGGGGAGCGGCCATCGCGACCTTCCTCTCGCGCGGGCTCGCCACCGCCGCGGGGATCGCGATCTTGCTGGACGGGCGGTTCGGCGTTCGGCTCCGAATCGGCGATCTCGCGCCCGATCTCGAACTCCTGAAGCGGCTGATCGACATCGGCTACCCGGCCACGGTCGACGGCTGGGCGCGCAGTTTCGCGGCGGTCGCGATGGCCGGCTTCGTCGCCCGCTTCGGGCCTGCGCCCACCGCGGCCTTCGGAATCGGCGTCCGGTTGATGTCGGTGACCTGGGCCGTCGCTGGAGCCGTCGGGCAGGCGACCGCGACCGGAGTCGGACAGAACCTCGGCGCGGAGACGCCCGATCGGGCCGTCGCCGTCGCGCGAACCGCGACGGCGGCGACGATGGGATTCATCTTCGCCGTCGCGGCCGTCCTGTTCGCGTTTCCGGCCGCGGCGATTCGGGTCTTCGTCGCGGATCCTGCCGTCATCGCCGAGGGCGTGGTCTTCCTTCGGATCACCGCCCTCTTCTGGGCACCCTTCGCCGGCGTGATGGTCATCCAGGGCGCGTTCCGCGGGGCCGGGAACACACGCGAGGCCATGGTTCTCTCGATCCTCTCTCGGTGGGTCTTCCGGTTCCCGCTGGTGGTTGGACTCGCGTTCGCCTGGACCGTGACGATCCCCGGTACTGATCTCTCGATCTCCGGCCTCGGCTGGGGCGTCGACGGTATCTGGTGGGCGCTGGTCGCCGGCATGGTCGGCTCGTTCGTCGTCGCCGTCGGCTGGTTCCGCCTCGGGACGTGGACCGAAGGCGTCATCGACGAGAGCGGTTCTCCTCGAGACCGGCCGACTACCGGCGGCGAGAGCGAACCCGAGTACGTCGACGATTGAGTCGTCGAACTCGCCGTGTGTGACCGAGGAGTCGCGTCGCCGACCGAAGGCACGGACGGCGCTGTTACTCACGAACGTATCACAACGGTAGAACCCCACGAACGTTGATTATATCCGGGTAGCGACGACGACAGACTTATTACTACTCTGTGTTACCACCTAGTTGTATGAGCGAATTCGAGCAGTTCAGTCAGGTCGGCGAAGCCGACGTGACCCGCGCGATCGGACAGGAGTGGACCGAGGAGTTCATGGACTTCTCGGACTCGGACGTCATCATCGTCGGCGGCGGCCCCTCGGGGCTGACGGCGGCGAAGGAACTCTCCGAGCGGGGTGTGAAGGTAATGGTCGTCGAGAAGAACAACTACCTCGGCGGCGGCTTCTGGCTCGGCGGCTTCCTGATGAACAAGATCACGGTCCGCGATCCCGCCCAGCAGGTCCTCGACGAACTCGAGGTGGACTACAAACAGTCCCAGGATAGCGAGGGGCTCTACGTCGCGAACGGCCCCGAGGCCTGTTCGGGGCTCATCAAGGCCGCCTGCGACGCGGGCGCGAAGATGCAGAACATGACCGAGTTCACGGACATCGTCATCCGCGAGGACCACCGCGTCGGCGGCATCGTCATGAACTGGACGCCGGTCCACGCGCTGCCCCGCGAGATCACCTGCGTCGACCCGATCGCCGTCGAGGCCGACCTGGTGATCGACGCGACCGGCCACGACGCGATGGCCGTCACGAAACTCGACGAGCGCGGCGTCCTCGACGCGCCCGGCATCGCCGACGCCAAGGAATCGGGGACGAGCATGGACCAGACCGGCGACGACTCCTACGGTGCACCTGGCCACGACTCCCCCGGCCACGACTCGATGTGGGTCGGCAAGTCCGAGGACGCCGTCGTCGAGCACACCGGCCTCGTTCACGACGGACTCATCGCGACCGGGATGGCGACCGCGACCACCTACGGGCTCCCGCGGATGGGTCCGACCTTCGGTGCCATGCTCGTCTCCGGCAAGCGCGCCGCGCAGGTCGCGCTCGACGAACTCGAGGTCGACGCCGATCCCGTCGAACTGACCTCGCGTGCGGCTCCTGCCGACGACTGATCGGGCCGTCGGCCGCCGAACCCCGACCGCTGAAAACTGTCTTTCGTATTTTTGCGCCCGGTGCCACCGCTGTACACTCGAGTACACACCCCTTCGCCATCGGTCAGCGACAGCCCGACTCGCGATTCCCGCTCACTCGGACGAGTCGTCGACCGGTGCGTTGGGTGTCGACGCTGCGGTCGTTCCGGTCTCTTCCGGCAGTTCACGTTCGATTCCCGTGACCTCGAACCGCGCGCCGCCATCCCGTCCTTCCGTCACCGCGACGGACCAGCCGTGTGCCGTCACGATCGACTCGACGATAGCGAGGCCGAAGCCAGTCCCGTTCGCCCTCGTCGAGTAGCCGTGTTCGAAGACGGTTTCGCGTTCGTCCTCGGGAACCCCTCGCCCGTCGTCGGCGACGAAAAACCCGTCCGCAAGCAAGCCGACACGGACCGTCTCGCCGCCGTGTTCGGTCGCGTTTCGAAACAGGTTCTCCAACAGCGTTCGGAGCCGCGAGGGGTCCGCGTGGATGCGGACGTCGTCGATGTCGGTTTCGAGCGTGCCGTCCTGGGTGTCGCTGGTCGACCACGCGTCCGCGACGACCGATCGAAGCGACACGAGTTCGGGATCGTCGATCGCTCTCCCCTCCTGTGACAGCGTCAGAAGGTCCTCGATCGTCTCGTCGATCCGCTCGAGTGCGTCGAGTACCTCCCGGAAGTGCGCCGGCTCACCCGTCTCTTGTGCCAGTTCGGCGTAGCCAGTAGCGACCGCGACCGGATTCCGGAGGTCGTGAGAGAGCACGCTCGCGAACCGCTCGAGTTGGTTAGTCTTGCGCTCGAGGTCGGAGGCGTAGGCCTCGAGTTCCGATACGTCGCGGACGATCAGCCCGTAGCCGCGCGGCTCGCCGCCGCTTGCGACTTCGTGGACGGTCACGCGGAACGTTCGTTCACCGTCGGCGGTCGACCGTGTGATCGTGCCGGCGAACGGCGTCGCGTTCGACGATCGATCCGGGTGCGGGTCCTGGCCGTGGTCGTCCGTTCGAGCCGTCTCGATCTCTGAGACGAGGGCCGGATACACGTCCTCGAGCGGGTCGCCGGCTCGATCGACGACCTTCGGGAAGCGGTCGGACGCGGTTTCGTTGAAGTCGACGATGCGCCGGTTGGCGTCGACGACGAGGACGGTGTCGTCGATCGAATCGAACAGCATGTCACGCGCCAGCGGTGCCACGGCGAACAGCCCCGTTCGGAACAGTGCGAGCGCGACGAGGGTCCCGAAGACGCCGGCGCCGTACACCCCGTAGGGAAACCCCCGGAGCGGAACGATGTCGGTCGCCGTGAGGACGGCGGTGACGATGATCGTGGCGATCCCGCCGACCAGCGCGAGCAGTTGCCACAGGGTGTTCCGCCGGGAGAAGAGCAGCGTTCGGAGCAGGAGTCCGAAGCCGACGTACAGCGGGAGGTTGGTGAGGACGATCAGCCCGTCCATCAGTCCGGTCCGCCGGTAACCAAGATACGAGATCGGCTCCGAGACGATCCGGTAGTCGACGAGCAATAGTTCGTGAACCGGGTTCGTCAGCACCATCCCTGCCGGGAGGACCGCGCCCGCGACGAGCGCGACTCGGACCGGTTTCGTCAGCCAGTACTCCCGGCCGGTGTAGTAGACCGCGAACACGAACCAGAGGATCGGATTCGATACAGTGACGACGTAGACCAAGTGATACGACAGCAACCCTGTCAAGGAGAGCGATGAACCCGAAAGCACCGCGACGGCACAGACCGCGATGAGAACGTGGGTACTCAACAGGAGGACCATCACCGTTCCCGCTCGGTCGTCGGTCTGGCGGCGAATCCACCACGCCCCGCCGCCGGAGACGGCGATCGTCAGAACCAACCCGGCGAGGTGGGCGAGATACAGCATACGAATACAGAACTCGTCGTGGCCGATATCGCTTGTGGCCTGTGTGACGGTCTCGTTTTGTCCCGCCACGGGATGTCGGCCGCAGTCGCCGTCACAGCTGTTCGGCCACTCTCTCGGAAGACCGGTTTCGACCATCGTCTCCGACAATCGCGACCGTTTCAATATTTGGTGGTACAACTAGGAGGTATGGCCGCGTATCGAATCGACGGTTCGTCCGACAGCCAGCATTCGTACGAACACCCGTCCAACCGATCGGTTCGCGCTCGCTAACAATGGACTAACGTGTCACACTCTACCGCGCACCGTCGACGGTCGCCGCCGTCGACCGAATCGATACCGATCAAGACGCTGCTCGCCCGCTCGAGGAGATCCCCGGCGTCGGACTAGAGGAGGTCTCGAAGGTGGCCGGCTCCTACTTCCCGATGTCGGAGGCCTTTGCCCGAGCGCGGAGCGTCTCGGCATCTCGTCTCAGCATGTGGCCGCGGCCGACGGCCGCCGAACTCGCCGTGCTGATCGCCGTGACGTAGGCGTCGTGGGACGGGTAGAGCCGCTCGAGCGTCGCCCCGTCGAAGCGATCGGTCCGGCCGGTCAGGTCGCAGTTCGCGGCGTCGTAGGTCGCCACCGGTACGTCCAGCACGGGGAGCCGGAGGCCGCCCTCGGCGTTGCCGAAGCGGTCGCGCTCGAGGGTCACGCTCCCGTCGTCGATGGTGCGCTCGATGCGGTCGGCGCGGGGCGGCCGATCGCCGCGGGCGACCCACTCCCGGAGCTGTTCGAGGGCGGCCCGCCAGGCGTACCGCGCCGGGAAGTAGTTGTAACCGCACTCGCCGTAGGTGCCGTCGGGCTGCTGGCCGTAGTCGCCGGCGGCCTCGGGGTCCCAGTTCGGCTCGAGCCCCTGGAAGTCCCGCCGGCGGACCGCCTCGGTCCACCGGCTGAGCCAGTTGTTCACGTGCGAGGCCCCCGCGACCTCCCAGAGCACGAAGTGGCCCTCGTCGTCGCGGGGCCCGATGGACACCTCGTCGAGGCGGAGCCCCGACGTCGGGATGTCTATCTCCGGCGTATCGCCGTTCTCCGAGAAGTCCTCGAGGCCGCCGGCCTCGTCCTCGCTGTTGAACCACAGGATCGGCGCCTGATCGGTCCGGGCCGTCGTGAGCGGGCTCCCCGCGGGGAGGAACCCGTCGACGACGCCGTACGCCGGCGCGGCCAGGTTGATATACCGCAGCAGGAAGAACGCCGACTGCGAGTGGCCGGTCGCCAGGGCGTTGTCGGGCTGAAGCGGCCCCAACGGGTCGGTCTCGAAGTCCCAGCGATCCCAGCAGCGCGGCTTGAGCGCGGTGATCGCCTGGGCGAAGATGTCGAGCGCGTATCGGTCGCCGGGGTGGTGAAGACTCCCGTACCGCTCGGGGTCCCAGCTCACTAAATCCTGGTCGGTCTGAGAGTCGTCGACGCCGACCTTCTGTGCCGAAACGAGCGCGACGGCGGTCCCGTTACGCAGCAGCGAGTCGTAGGCGTTCGGCCACGCGACCGGCGCGTCCATCTGCGTGCTGACGTTCAGCCACTCGACGGCGGCGGTGCCGTTGAAATCCCTGCGGCGTTTCGGTCGGTAGACGAGAACTCGAGTTTTGTACTCGCTCGTCTTCCCCGCCTGTTCCCCGCCACTGAAGGAGTCGTCGTGGCGCGCCTCGCCCGCGATGAAGTACTCCTCTTCGACGTAGCCGTACGACTCGAGATCGTGGGGCGCTGCGAGCAGCGGCCCGCCGGTCCGGCTCCCGCCCTCGATCGGCCCCTCGACGGTCGGACTCGAGACCGAAGACAAGGACGTAGCGCTCACCGCCGCGCTCCCGACGCTCGCCGCTGTCAGCCCTGCGACGCTCCCGAGAACGGCCCGCCGGGAGGTCCTGTGGTCGTAACTCGGTGCGGTCGATCGGTCGCTCGAAGCGGTTCGGTCGATATCGTTCGTCTCGTCTGCCATGATCCGCTCGGCCGTACCACGATGGGGGATATTGAACCGTTGATTGCAGATTAAATTGCGGCTATCGGAAGTAGTTTTCACTGCGAAAAATAGTGTGAAGCGCGTCGGTGTGAACTGAGTGTTCTTTTACCGTGGGCGGTGTCGGTCAGCGGAATGACGGCGTCTCAATCGACAGTACCACCGATCGGCCGAGCTCGATCTTCCACGACTCACGTCGATGTGTCGGGCGTCCGAATCGGTAGTTCGATCGCCGCGAGCTGACAGCCGACCGAAACCGTTTCAATCGGTGGTACCACCGGTTTATACATGGTCGAACGCGTCATCTGCTACCGGGCTCCGACGACAGTTGCGGACATCGGGGAGATCGCCGACTGGGTGGACTGTCGGATCGAGGCCGACGTGACCATCCGCGACCGCTTCCTCGAGGCCCACCGCACGGACGACCTCGCCGAGCGGTTCGCCGAGGCCCGCGTGCCGTCGCCGTACGAGCGCGAGACGGGCAACACGATGCTCGGCACGATCCGCTACGAGGAACGGGCGCTCGAGCATCCCGACCGGGAGGGCGGGGTTCTCTACGACGGCGTCCGGATCCAGCGCGCGCTCAACGCTGCCCTTCCCGAGGACGAACGGGGGCTCGAGACGCTCCACGTGGCGATCCTCGACCGCGCGATCGGGACGTGGGGCGACCACGACGGTCGCTGGCACAAGCGCGTAACCGTTCTCGGACAGCCGGCGCTGATCTCGGTGCCGGGGCTCTACGAGGCTCCCGCGAAGCCCGAGGACTATTACAAAGAACAGCAACGCCACGCCCTGCTTTCGGGCGACGCGCCGCCGCGAGAGGTCCTCGAGAACCAGGTCGACGGCGAGTTCCTGATCGAGGAGGATCCGCGGACCACCGACGCGCTGAAAGGGTACGTCCTGCAGGCGTTCCACTACCTCGAGACCGGCGAGGCCTTTTGCGACCGGGAGGGCTGTCGACTCTTCAACGCTCACTACCACGAGGATCTGATCGACGCGCAACTGCGCGAGCCGGCGTTTTGCAACGAGCACGCGCCATTGTACGAGGGATGAGTCTCACCGGTGGATCTCCCGGTATACGGTGCGGTGGCGCGCGCTGAATCGCGGCGAGACAAGCGAGGTGCGAGCGGTGCGAGCGCCTCGAAAACGCGAACGGCGAAGCCGTGAGCGCTGGCGAGCCCCGAATCGACATCGCGCGAGGGATGAACGAACGCCGCGAGGCGTGAGTGTTAGCGCGGAACCTCCGGTTCCGCGAACCATACGAACGGCGGCTCCGCCGCCGTGAGTAAAAATCGGCTGGGGAGGGCGTGGCGATCCCGTGTTGCCACGATAGCATGACACTCGTTCCTCTCGAGCCGCTGTTCTCGGACTCAGAAACGGTACCATCCGCAGTTGAACCGGTGCGTATTTTTGTCTCAGTCGACTCCGACAACGTACAATGAGTGCCGAGTTTACCGTCGACGTTCCCGTTCGCTACCGCGATTTGGATCCCATGAACCACGTCAACCACGCCGTCTACGCGAGCTACCTCGAGGCCGGTCGGACCGCCTACCTCGAAGAAGTGGCCGGGCTCGAGCCCGAGGAAATCTCGTTCGTCATCGCCGACCTCCAGCTCTCCTACGAGCGTCCGATCACCGAGGGCGACGAGCCTACGGTCGCGCTCTCGGTCACTCGGCTGGGTGACTCGAGTTGCACCATGGCCTACGAGATCCGCGTCGACGGCGACGTCGCGGCGACGGCCGAGACGACGATCGTTCACATCGATCCCGACACTGAGCGACCGACCCCGATCCCCAACGCGATGGCACAGCGCATTCGGGAGCACGACGGAATCGAGGCGGCGGCCAGTCGATAGAACGAGTACCGACGAGCGGAGTCCCATCGGTGCGAGCGAGAAACGGCGAGTCCGAATTGAGCTGTCGTCCCGTCGTCCGAAACGGTTCGATCGCTAGTCGAGTCGCCCGCCCGTCAGTCGGACGACGCCGAAAAGGTGAGTCTCGTCCGCGACGGCGACCGCGCGCTCTCGGAGACGGGCGTGTGCGGCGTCGATTTTCTCGTCGAGCCGGATGTGTGGATCGCTCTCGTACCTGAGTCGCGTCGTCGGCGGCGTCGAGAGGACGACGATCGCCCGGAAGACGGCGTTGACCGGCGGCGCGTACCACTCCCGGCTCCGGGCGGCGTTGGCGAGCACGACGGTGCCGTCGGCGCCGACGAGGTCACACCAGTCGTCGACCGCTTCCGCCGGCTCCTCGAGCATCCCGACGACGAACGTCGCGAGAACGGCGTCGATCCCGTCGCCCTCCGCTGCCGGAACCGTGATCCCGTCTCTGCCATCGCCCTCGAGCCCGACGGGCGGCCGCGTGGCGTCACCCCGTAGGACGTGGACGTTGTCGTACGCCGCGGTGGCCGCGCGGGCCCGCTCGAGCACGGGTCGCGTGAAGTCGATCCCGATTACGGTCCCCTCGGGACCGACCCGCTCGCGGAGGAACGGGAGGTTCGCGCCCGTCCCACAGCCCATCTCGACGACGGTGTCGCCGGGCTCGAGCCGGCAGGCGGCGGCCGCTCGCTTCCGGAGTCGTGCGATTCCGGGCGTTCGACGCGCGATCAGGTCGTAGAGACGGGCCCAGCGGCCGTAGAACTCCTGTGCGGATTCGGTCGTCATGTAGTGTCAGCGATACTCGCTCAGACGAGCGATCGAATCGTGTCGGCGACCGACTCCGCGTCGGTCCCGAGGACGTAGATCAGCGGCTCGATCCCCATCCCGCCGGTCTGGTAGAGCACCGTCGCCTCGGGTTCCTCTTCGATCGCCGCGCCGACGCTCGAGGAGACGTCGCCCGACTCGTCGAACTCCGCTGCGACGCGGCCCCGCTCGGCCAGTTCGTCGACCAGTGCCGGCTCGTAGGTGATGTCGATTCCCGCCGAGACGTCCGCGCCGTGGCGGCGCGCGGCCAGCAGGACGCGCGCGACGTGTTCGGAGACGCCGAACTCGGGATCCGCGGGGACGGTCGCCCGCCCTTTCACGTCGAAGATCCGTCCCGGAACGCCCGCCACGTCGTCGACGTCGTCGGCGTCGGGCGTGCACGCGACGAGATTCGAGCCGACCGCGGGGATCAACGCGGTGAACCCGCCCGTCGTCTCGAGGATCCGTAGCCCGCGCCGGACCGACGAGAGGATCCGCTCGCTGGTCCGGAGGTTACTTTCGGGATCGTGGACCCGAAACCCCGTGCCGTGATCCGCCAGTTCCGGGACGGCAGCCTCGTGAAGTTGGGCGAGGAGGTCCCCGCCGGCCTCGAGTTCCCGGATCAGCACCTCGAGTTCGATCAGGGCCTGTACCGGGGATATTTCGCCGGCGGCCAGTCCGGTTCCGAGCTCCTCGACGAGTTCTCGGACGCGCTCGTCGGTGGCGATGCGGTCGTTGACGGTCACGTCGCCGTGGGCGTACTTCGAAACGGCGCTCTGGCTGATGCCGAGCACCTCGGCGACCTCGCTCTGCGTGAGGCCGCGCTCTCGGAGATCGCCGGCCAGCAGCGAGCGGACGGTGGGCAGGAACTCGTCCACGACGATTTCTTCGACGAATTGCATTCGTTGTTCGGGATACGGGCGGCTGACGGGAGAAGCTGTTGGTCCGTTCGGTGGGCGAACCCGCGCGCCGACTCGAGTCGCTTGCTCAGAGGATCGGGACGAGCATCGCCGCGAACTCGTAGTCGTAGACGTGGTTGAGGAGGACGTAGGTGACGACGCCGAGGAAGAGACTCAGGATCCACGCACCGGCGGCGATGCGGCCGATTCTGGCGTGGGGCGTCCGCCGGAGTTCCGCGGGCGTGTGGGTCAACCCGAGGATCAGCGCGTAGAGGACGACCGGCACCGAGACGATCGAGAGGATGATGTGGATCGCCAGCATGATCAGATAGGCGTAGTAGACGCCGTCGGGGCCGACGAACTCCTTCGTTCCGCCGCCGCCGACCTTGAGCAGGTAGACGACGAGGAAGCCGAGGATCAACACGAATCCGGAGACCATCGCCAGTCGGTGCTTCTCGACGTCGCCGGCGCGGATCCGGTACCAGCCGAACAGTAACACGACCGTCGCGGTCGTGTTGATGACCGCGATCACGTGAGAGAGCAGGTTGACCTGCGCGTTCGTCAGATCGGGGTAGATCGGCACGTCCAGCAGGAACGTCCCGAGTACCAGCGCGTAGCCGACGATCGTCAGGAGGACCGTGACGCCCATCGGGCGCTCGCGGAGCCGGCGTCTCGCGTCAGCGGTTGCCATTATCGGACGTTCGGCGCACCGCCGTATCACGTTTGCTGTTCCAGGACGGCTCGCACGCGCCCGGCACAGGAATCGGCGCTCGAGGTTCAGTCTCGAGCGAACGGGAACCGATTCAACCGCTCGCGGACGAGCGGCCGCAGTTCGAAGAGGTAGCGCTCCGTGTCCGCGACCCCATCGGCGTCCTCGTCGGGGACGTGCTGGGTGTACATCACCTGATCGAGGGAGACATCGTCGGGGTGCTCCTGGGCGATGACGACGCCGTCTACCGCGCGGCCCGGCTCGAGTTCGACGTCGGTGCCGGTCCAGCGCTCTGGAAGGTCGTTCGCGTGCGGGGCGACGATGCTCGAGCCCTCGTAGAGGAAGCCGTCGTCGCCGAAGAAACTCGTGTTCGCTTTCCCCTGCCAGGGAAGCGGCCGCGAGCTCGTGTTGTGGGCGCGGAAGAAGGCCACCGTCCGCGTGGTCGCGACGGTGATGGGGCCGTCGACCAGCGAGGCGAGATCGACGTCGTGGACCAGTCCGACGAGGCTGAGCGTGAGGTACTCGCCGCTGACGGTCAGTTCGTACCCGCGGTCGCCGCTTTCGTCCCGCTCCGCCGGGTCGTAGGTCGGACTCTGTTGCCGAGCGGACCGGGAATTGCCCCCCGTGATCGCGCCCCCGTCCGTTTCGCGGTTGCCCGGCGCTCGTTCGCCGAGGATCGCCTCGTAGGCGTCCTTGATCCGTAGAAACTGTTCTCGAGAGCCACCCTGATCCGGGTGATGGACCTTCAACAGGCTCCGGTAAGCCCGACGAACCGCCCGGTCGTCGGCGGCCGGCGACAGCCCGAGGACCTCGTAGTGGCTCTCCATCGGTGCAGTACTCGATGCTTCGTCGAAAAGAGTCTTTCCGTGTTCACCGCCGCCCCCATCCGTTGGTAATCGTCGGCACCTCCGCCGCCGTCAGTCCGCCGGTTCGGTCGGCTCCTCCAGCGTGACCGTGCCGTTCCGCTCGACGGTGACGTGGTAGTCACAGAACCGAAACGAGACGGTTCCGTCCGATCTGTTCGTGCCGTTCGGCCGATCCGCGAAGAGCGCGTCGAGCGCCGTCGGATCGACGATCGCGTGAAGCGACTCGTACTGCGGCGGCGCCAGTTCCGTCGGCTGCACGCCCTCGGCCTCGGCGACCGTTTCGATCACTGCCTGACTCGGCGGCACCACTGACGGCGCGCCGACGCTATCGCCACCCTCCACCATCGTATTCGCACCTTCTGAATCGGGTGGAATAAAACTGTCCTTCTCGGATGAGTCGTGTCCCCTGACGACAACGCCCGTCTTCCCCTCGCGAACGCGGATCCCTCGTGTGGTTCGAAGCCGCTCGTGCGGGATCGAACCTCGTCGGACGAAACTCGAGTAGCTCGCCGGAGACCGAACGCGACGAGCGAGCTACTCGATGTGGATCGCGGGCTTGCCCGGCCGCGCTTTCTCCGCCAGGTCGTCCTTAGCGCCCGCCCGGCGGACGGTCACGTCCGCACCGAACTCGTCGGTGACGAGCCAGCTCGCGCGGTCGAGAACCTCGAGTTCGTGATCCGCGCCCAGCCGCTGTCCGGGTTCCGGGCCGCCGTCGCGGCCGACCAGCCGGCCGACGAACGAGCCGACGGTCTCGGGGTCGGTCGCGACGCCGTCGGCCGCGAGGAGTCGGTCGACGATCGCGTCCGCGTCCGGGACCGCGTCACGGGCGTCGGACGCCGCCTCGTCGACCAGTTCGGCGGCCCGATACTTCCACTCGCGCGCACAGACCAGTTCGATCCGTTCCGGTTCGTCGATCGCGGCGACGTCGACGATGTCCCGAACGTCCTCGAGCGTCCGCTCGACCAGTCCCCGCTCGAGTTGGTAGGCCGACGCGTCGCCGTCGGGCTCGGGCCAGTCGGCCTCGACGACGAGTCCGTCGCCCCGGAGCTTGTTCCAGCACTCCTCGCCGAGGTGCGGTGCCATCGGGGCGATCATCGCGGCGAGCGTCAGCATGCCCCGCCGGTAAACGTCGTCGTGCGGCCGGTCGTACTCGCGGTAGCGCCGCAGCAGGCGCGCCAGTTGTCGAATCTCGGTTGCCGCGCGGTGGAACCGGAACCGGTCGTACTCCTCGGTGACCGCGGCGATCGTCCGGTCGATCTCGCGGTCGACGTACTCGTCGTGATCTCGCCGTTCGACGCGGGTATCGCCCGCCTCGACGAACGCGGCCGCCATCCGGTAGAGCGTTTGCTGGAGGTCGTAGGCACCGCGGACGTTGTTGGCGGTCCACTCGAAGTCCTGTTCGGGGTGGGCCGCCGAGAGCACGAACAGCCGCGTCGTCTCCGCGCCGTACTCCTCGGGAGCGACGACGTTGCCCTTCGAGCTGGACATCTTCTCGCCGTCGTACAGCACCGTCCCCTGACTCTTGAGTTCCCGAATGGGTTCTCGTTGCTCGAGCAGGCCGATATCGGCCAGCGCCTTCGTGAAAAAGCGACTGTAGAGCAGGTGGAGGATGGCGTGCTCCTCGCCGCCGACGTAGACGTCGACGGGCATCCAGTCGTCCGCGCGGTCGGTGTCGAAGGGGGCGTCCGCGAGATCGGGCGAGAGGAAGCGCAGGAAGTACCACGAGGAGTCGACGAACGTGTCCATCGTGTCCGTCTCGCGGCGCGCGGGGCCGCCGCAGTCGGGACAGGTCGTCTCGTTCCACTCCTCGGCCGCGTCCAGCGGATTGCCCGTCGTCCGGACGAACTCGGGGAGTTCGACCGGGAGGTCGTCGTCGGAGACGAGGACGTGCCCGCAGTCGTCGCAGTGGACGACCGGGATCGGCGTCCCCCAGTAGCGCTGCCGGGAGATCAGCCAGTCGCGCAGCCGGTAGGTGACGTCTTCCGCGAGCGCGTCGTGGTCGGCCACGAGCCGCGTGCGGGCCGTCTCGCTCTCGAGCCCGTCGTACTCGCCGCTTCCCTCGAGCGTTCCCTCGCCGGTGTAGGCGTCGCTTTCGACGTCGGACTCGACCGCCCCGTCCTCGGGAACGATCACGCGCTCGATCGGCAGGTCGTGTGCGAGCGCAAAGGAGTGGTCGCGCTCGTTGTGGCCGGGAACGCCCATCACGGCACCGGTGCCGACGTCCTCGAGGACGTAGCCGGCGACGTAGACCGGGAGTTCCGCTCCGGTTACGGGATGCACCGCGGTCGCGTCCGTCTCGACGCCCGAAAAGCCGACCTCGTCGGGGTCTTGCTCGCGAACGGTTTCGATGTACTCGTCGACGGCGTCGTCCGTCTCTGCCAGTTCCCGCGCCAGTTCGTGCCCGGGCGAGACCGCGAGGTAGGTCGCGCCGTAGACCGTCTCCGGACGGGTGCTGAACACGTCGACGGTTCGGTTACCGTCGCCATCGCTCCCATCGCCGCCGTAGTCGGACACGTCGAACGTGATCCGCGCCCCTTCCTGCCGGCCGATCCAGTTGCGCTGGATCTCGCGGACGCCGTCGGGCCAGCCCTCGAGGTCCGCGAGCCCCTCGTGGAGCTCCTCGGCGTAGTCGGTGATCGTGAAGAACCACTGGTCGAGTTCGCGCCGCCCGACGGGCGTCTCGCAGCGCCAGCAGACGCGATCCCCGTCGCTGCTCTCGGCTTCGCCGTCTTCTCGCGGGCTTCGCTCCGCGCTACTCCCCTGATCCGAGGACTCGCCGTGTTCGCCCTCGCGCTCGGCCACCTGCGCGTCGGCCAGCACCGTCTCGCAGTCGGGACACCAGTTGACCGTCGCCGCCTCGTACTCGACGAGTCCGGCCTCGTAGAGGCGCTTGAACAGCCACTGGTTCCACCGGTAGTAGTCGGGCTCGCAGGTGGTGATCTCGCGCGACCAATCGTAACCGAAGCCCATCGTCTCGAGTTCCTCGCGCATGCGCCGGATACACGCCTGCGTCCAGGATTCGGGATCGGTCTTTCGCTCGAACGCGGCGTTCTCGGCGGGGAGGCCGAACGCGTCCCATCCCATCGGGTGGAGTACGTCGTCGCCTCGCATTCGGCGATAGCGAGCGTGGGCGTCCGTGATCGCGTAGTTTCGGATGTGACCCATGTGGAGCGATCCCGACGTGTAGGGAAACATGCCGAGGACGTAGGTCGGATCGTCGGCGTCGGAATCGAGCGCGTAAACGTCGTCGCGCTCCCAGACGTACTGCCAGAACTCCTGTACCTGCGCGTGATCGTAGTGGCTCGTCATTATCGGAGAGATCCGTTGACTTTCACTCGGTGGGCCGGCTATATCATTGTTCGGCCGCGGACGGCGGCTTCGTCGGACGGTGCGGTCGACACGCGACTGCGAACATCGCGGTCGGTGCTCGACTGCGAACATCGCGGTCGGTGCTCGACCGCGGCCGTCGCGGTCGACGCCCGACTGGTCGGAGCCGTTCTCGACCGACGTCGGCCCGCTCGAGGGGGTTCTCCCCCGTTTCGAACGGGAGAATCCAGTGCCTGTGGCGCTGTGGGCTGAAATTAACAAAGCGGGTCGGCCCGGTACCGGTCGGTGAATGTCACGCGTACGCGACGACACCCCATCGGGCGCGGCGTTGCTCGCCACCATCGCGGTCGTCTTGCTCGCGTTCGGGGCCCTCGCAGTGCTATTCGCCCCGGGCATGACTGCGGGCGACACGGACGCTTCGTCGGTCGAGACCGACGACGACGCGTCGACCGCCCAGTCGAACGCGACGACGGCGGAGAGCTCGAACGAGCGCGAATCCGAGACGACTACCGAAGACCCCGCGGACGGTGCCGACGACTCGCCCGACGATGCCGACGCCGGCGATCCGACGGCCGATCCCGACGGCGATTCGCCGCCGACGGCGGACGATCCGGCCGAACCCGATCCGTCGAGCGACGAGGAGTCGACCACCGATTCGTCCGACGACGACCCCGATCTGTTCGAGCGGGTGTTCGGGGACGAAGAATCGGCTGACGGGGACGGCGAATCGGCCGGCGGAGGCGACCGCGGGCCGCCGGCGGATGCCGGTCCGCCCGACGATACCGGGCCGTCGGATGACGGCGATACCGGACCGTTCGACGGGAATGACGGGCCGTTTGGCGACGATGAGGGGCCGTTCGATGACAATAGCGGGCCCTTCGACGACGACGGTCCGGACGATTCGTTCGACGACTGAGCTGCTCGTTCGGCCGTCGTTCGCCGCGGAATTCGTCACGATCCGTGACACTCCGCGCAGTCGACCGCCGGGACTCCCTTTACCGCCCTCGTCGTAGTCCGTCCCATGGCCTCGACCGCACTCGTGACCGGCTGTTCCACCGGAATCGGCTACGAAACGTCACGCGCGCTGCTGGCCGACGACTGGCGCGTCTACGCGACCGCTCGAGACCGCGACAGGGACGGCCTCGAGGACCTGGCCGACCGCGGCGCCGAGACCGCGGCGATGGACCTGACCGATCCCGGTGCCATCGAGCGGGTCGTCGCGCGCATCCGCGACGAGGACGGCGGCGTCGACTGTCTCGTCAACAACGCGGGGTACGGCCAGTTCGGGCCGGTCGAAGACGTGCCGACGAGCCTGCTCGAGCGCCAGTTCGCGGTCCACTGTTTCGGCCCGCATCGATTGATACGAGCGGTCTTGCCGGGAATGCGCGAGCGGGGCCGCGGCCGGATCGTCAACGTCACCAGCGCCGCGGATCGCCTCGCGCTCGCCGGTATCGGCGGCTACACCGCCTCGAAGTGGGCGCTCGCGAGCCTCAGCGACGCGCTCCGACAGGAGCTGGTCGGCTCGGACGTCGAGGTCGTCGTCGTCCAGCCCGGCGTCGTCGCGACGCCGTTTTACGACGGCGCCCTGCGGGCGGTCGACGACGCGGCTGCGACCGCGCGGTCACCGTCGCGCTCCGACGTCGACGCGGAAGGAGCCACGGACGACCACCGAAACGTGAGCGTCGTCAGACCCACGCAGTACACCGATCTCTACCGCGTTCTCCGGCGGGTCCGCGCCGTCGAGGGCGGCGGTCCGCTGATCAACGAGCCCGATCGTGTCGCCGCGACGATTCGGGAGGCTGCGACCGTTTCGGACCCCGACACGCACTACCGCGTCGGCCCGGTTCCGTTCCTCGGATCGCTCTACGGCACGCTCGTTCCCGCCGCGATCCGGGATCGGCTGACGCGAGTCGCGATTCGACTGGCCGCGACCGAACCGGTCCTCGACCTGCTCGAGCGACGCACGCCCGACGCCGATTCGGAGCGGTATCCGTGACGGAACCGCCGACGAGGGCATGACGGAACCACCGACGGAGAAACGCGATCCGTTCGGTATCGGATCGATCCGAACTGCGGTCTGTCGGGGAGTCCGTTCGAGCGAGGATCACGTCCCGGTGGCCGCGCGCCTCGAGAAGTCGCGGTCGCCGACGTACGCGATGTACGCCGACAGTGCCGCGGCGACCGGCCCGGAGACGACGTTACTCCAGAGGAGCCCCGTGCTCGCTTCCTCGAGGCCGCCCAGCGCGAACTGCCCGGCGATCGCCCACTGGGAGACGGCGAGCCACACCGCCAGCAGGGCGGCGAGCGACATCACGCCGGTACTGGTGGAGTGGCCGTTGCTGATCCTATAGTAGTTGTAGCCCGCGAGCACGACGATCGCACCGCCGATCAACAGGTTGTTCCACAGCACGGACTCGGCCGTTTCGTAGACAAACGGCGAGAGGGCCAGCCACAGCCCGATCAGGGAGACGATCCCGCTCAGCCACCGCTGGCCGGCCGGTTCACCCCGTCCGCGAGCGTGCGATTCCCCGGTCGAATCGTCGGTTGCGGACTCGCTCATACTGTCTCCCGAGACACCCTCGAGCGGGCTGAAAAACCGCGTCGACCGTTCCGGCTCGTCCGGGGAAATTAGCTCGGAGATCGTCCCGCTCGGTCTCGAGTAAGGAATCACGACCGGCTCCAAATCGGCGTTACGGGACGCCAATCGATGCCTGGCGACAGCCCCAGATGCGGAGTGGGACCGCGGCTAGCTGGTAAGACGGGATTACTCTCGAGTCCGGCGAGAGCGCTCCGTGATTCGCCGAGGGGACACCAGTCGTGAGCGGGCAGTAGCGGCCCGACGAACCGACGGGGAGGAACCCCCCGTCCGGGGGAACAGCTATATGCCGCGACTCGGATCACGCAAAGGAAAGCGGTGTCCCGGAACCGAGTCGGCGCTCCCACCGACCGCTCCCGTCGCGAGGGGTGTCCCTACCGGACCAGCCACGGCGCGTTCTCGAGCGCGTACCTCGAGGACCGCCTTCCCGAGACGGACGCCTGGGAGGACGTCGACGAAGACGAGCTCCGAGCGGCGTTCGACGAGACCCGCGCGCGTTGGGAGCGAGTCGACGAATCGACCGCGAGCGAAAACCGCACTCGACTCGAGGAGACGTTCGTCCGACCCGTGTTCCGGGCGCTGGGACACTCGTTCGTGCGCGACGAGCGGACCGATCGAACGCGACATCGGGCGGACTACGTCTTCCTCGAGTCCGACGACGCTCGCGACGCGGTCGCTTGCACCGAAGTCGACGGCGATAACGACAGCCACGGTACCGGAGACGAAGATGCCGTCGCGATCGCCGACGTCAGGCGCTGGGAACGCCCGCTCGAGGCGCGCGGGGGCGGTGAGCGCGATCGCGACGCCGAGACCCCGTGCTACAGAATCCACGCCGCCCTGCGAGAGTCGTCGGTCGAGTGGGCCGTGCTCACGAACGGCCGGCGGTGGCGGCTCTACACCGGGCGGACGGGGCATCGACTGGACGCGTACTACGAGATCGATCTGCCGGCCGTGCTCGAGACGGGGGACCGCGAGGCGTTCAAATACTTCTACCTGTTTTTTCGCCACGACGCCTTCCGCGACGACGCCGAGAGAAACTGCTTTCTCGACGATGTCTACGACCGGTCCGCCGAGTTCGAACGGGAGATGGGGGCGACGCTCGAGCAGAACGCCGCCGACGCGCTCGAGGTCCTCGCGCGGGGGTTTCGCCGATATCCCGGGAATGACCTCGGAGAAGACCGTACGGGGACCGACTCCGGCGACGATCCTAGTCACGTGGACCTCGACCTGCTTTACGACGCCTCGTTGGTCGTTCTCGTTCGGCTCACCGTCGCGTTCGCTACGGAGAGTCGACGGCAGCGGCTCACGGAAACGAACGACGGACAGGGAAACGAGGCACGCGGAGATGCGGAACGCGACACCGAGTCTCCCCTGTCGGAGCGCGTCAGGTCGATCGCGCGAGCCGTCGCGACTGAATCCGACGATTCGGGGCCGTCGGACGCCGATCGAACGGCCGAGCTCTGGTCGCGACTCGAGGACCTCGGTTCGCCGATCGGCCGCGGGAATCGAGCCGTCGAGGACGACAGCCGCACCGCTCGGTTCCTCGAAAACCACCGCGTCGGCGACGCGTCGCTGGCGACTGTCATCGACCTGCTGGCTCGACGGCGGGCCGACGGCGGCGGAAAAACGTTCGTCGACTACTCGTCGCTCGACGGTCGCCGCCTCGGGGATATCTACGAGGGGCTGCTCGAGTATCGGCTCGCGATCGCCGACGAACCGCTGGCGCTCGCGGACGGCGAGTACGTTCCCACCGGCGACGGCGACACCGTCGCGGTCGCGGCCGGCGAGGTGTATCTGACCGCGGACGGCGACCAGCGGAAGGCGTCGGGGTCGTACTACACCCCTGGGCACGTCGTCGAACACGTCGTCGAAGAGACGGTCGGACCGCTCCTCGAGGAGATCCGGGCGGAGTTCGCTCTCGTCGATAGCGACCGTGACGACGGAGTCTCCGACGCCGATCTTGACCGGAAGGACGGACTCGCCGACGCCGATATCGACCGGACGGGCGGCGTCGCCGAGCGCGCGTTCGACCGCTCGATCCTCGATCCCGCGATGGGGACCGGCCACTTCCTGACGTGCGCGCTCGAGTACCTGACGCGGGAGATCGTCGCCGCCGAAGACGCGGCTGCTCGAGCGGGTCTCGAGTCCGCCCCGGCGGACCGCGGCGTGGACGAGGTCCGGCGGCGGGTCGCCCGGCGCTGTCTCTACGGCGTCGACCGGGATCCCCTCGCGGTCGAGATCGCGACCGCGTCGCTGCAACTCCGAACGCTGTCCACCGATCGACCGCCGGTGGCCCTCGATCACCACCTGAAAACCGGCAACGCCCTCGTCGGGAGCGACCTCGAGGCGGTCGCTGACTCCGCAGCGAGCGACGATCTCACTGGCGATGACCCAAGGCGTCTCGAACCCGAGCCGACTCGAGACGGGGTATTCGGGCGGACTGAGAGTCGAGAGCGGCGCGACCGGCGACAGCGACTCGAGGCGATGGCGAACGTCCACACCGCCCGCGAGTTCGGACTGGAGGGGATACCCGACGACGCGCTCGAACGGCTCGCTGCCGCGCTCGAGAGCGACGACGACTGGAAGACGCTCGCCCGAACCGAGTGGTTCACAGCGGCGCAGCAACGGGCCAGCGCCGAGGACGTCTTCCACTGGGGGCTCGAGTTCCCGGAGATTTACGACGACGGCGGTGACGACGACCGGCTCGAGGCCACCGGCTTCGACGCGGTGATCGGCAACCCGCCCTGGGTCGCGACCGCCGGTCGGGCGAGTATCAGCGCGACCATCGACGCGGGGCTGCGCTCCTACCTCGAGGACGCGTTCAGCGCGACCGAGAACCAGTTCGATCTCTACGTCGCGTTCTACGAACAGTCGATCCGACTGTCCCGGGACGGACGGGTCGGCATCGTCGTCCCCGATTCGATCCTCGCTCGGGAGGGGAACGAGCCGATCCGGGAGTACGTCCTGAGCGAGACGTCGCTGTCGGAAATCGTCAGGGTCGGCACCGCGTTCGACGGCGTCGAGAGCGGCGCGGCGATCCTCGTTAGCGGCGGTGACGAAACTGACGTCCGCTGTGCCGACGCGACTACGCGGACGGACCTCGCGTCGCTTGCCGCCGACTCCGATCGGGTGAATTCGATCCCCGCGAGCGTGTTCGAAGGAGCGGATGCGAGCCGTTTTCTCATCTATCTCGACCGCGAGACGCGGTCGGTCCGCTCGACCGTCGCGGCCCACCCGCCGCTGGGGGACGGCGTCTCCGTCTCTCGCGGCGAGGAGATCAGCAAGCGAGCGGACAGTCTCCGGAAGCAGTCGGGGCCGACGACGCGCCCGATCGCCCCCGGGAGCGCCGTGTGCCGATACGGGATCGACGCCGACGAGCTCCGATTCGTCGAGCCGACCGACCTCGAGAAAGCAGCCGCCAACTACGAGAGCCCCAAGCTGGTCGTCCGGCAGACGAGCGACTCGCTCGTCGGGACGTACGACGCCGACGGCATCGCCACGATCAAGTCGGCCTACAACGTCCGTAGCGACGTCGACTCGCCGGCCGAGTTGAAACATCTCCTGGGCGCGTTACACTCGTCGGCGCTCGCGTTCTACCACCACTACACACACGCGGCGTACCGCGAAGTCTTCCCGCAGATCAACCAGTCGACGCTCGAGGGGCTCCCCGTCCCGATGGCCGCCGGACCCGACGCAGAACTCGTCGCGGCCGTCGAGAAACGGCTCGCGCTCACCGCCGAACGGGCGGCGATCGACCTGCACGTCCCCGACTATCTCGGTCGGGATCCGAACGGGCCGTCGCTCGACGATCTCGACGCCGCTCGACGGACGGACGGCGTCGCGGCGACGAAACTCGCGTCGACGACCGAGGAGTGGCCGAACCTGCGGATCGGTTCGGTCGCGGTCGACTCGAGCGGTTCGGCCGTCGTCATCTCGGCGACCGTTCGATACAAACCCGATCCCCCCACGGCTGCCGAGACCGATCGGTGGGGCTACGCAGAAACCGATCCGATTCCGGCCGTCGAACTCGTCGGCGTCGAGACCCGACTCGCGGCGCTCGTCGACGCCTTCGTTCCCTACGCCACCGAGGCTGTCGACTGCGTCGCCGACTTCAGACCGACCGCCGCGAAGACGATATCGCCACTCGAGCGCCTCGAGGCGGTGACGCTCCCCCGTCCGAACGAGGTCGAAGACGGGCTTGGGCGGTTTCTCGAGGCTCGAGACCGGGCCGCGGAACTCGAGACGAAGATCGACGCGACCGATCGGCGGATCGACGATCGCGCGTGCTCGCTGTACGGACTGACGGACGCGGAGCGCGAGATCGTGCGTCGCGAATTCGACGAGGGGTGACGGCGCGGCGACAGTACTGCGGGCTCGTCGCGTTCGGAACGGACCGACCGACGGAAACAGTACGGCTCCCGACCGGAGGGCTGGCGGAGCGACCGTCTGCGGTGGGGATACGACAGTGGACCGATCGCTCGAAGGCGGACGGTCGGCGTAGCGCGACGGCTGGTGTGGCGACTGCAGACGACGCGCTCGTGAATCTGATCTCCCTCCCGACGCGATTGCAGTAGCGGTCTCCGTGTTGCTCGTCTCGATCTCGAGAAAAAACGAGTCGACGGTCGTTACGCACACGGCGGTTCGCGGTACTGCGGCGGATCGATTTCGCGGAGGAAACCGACCCACATCCACCAGTCGTAGTCGTAGTTGTGCCAGTCGACTCTGACCGTGCTGTTGGACGAGTCGACCGCTCTGACGATGCCAGCGTATCCCTGATCGATAAGCTGATAGTCGCCAGACCGGTCCCTGTTCTCCCAACCGGGGGCCGCGCTCCCCTGGTCGGGCCACACCTGCACCTGGTCGCAGACTTCGAACGGGCTGGCCGCGGCCGCGCTGCCGGTAACTGCCACGGAACCGACACCGGTGGCCAACGCGACGCCGGCCGATCGAAGGACGGTTCGACGGTTTACGTTACTGTCTTCTCCATGCGCCATGCGAGAGTAATTTATGAGAGTGTATAGATAAATTTTCCTGGGTGATTCAATTTGTGAAGGGGTGGAGGACCGCCTCACTCGATCCGTTCAGTCGGCACGGACGGTCCGTCTCTCGCCGGGACGAATTCCGCCGGCTTCCGCTGGCCGACTCCGATGATCGCGTCCTCGACGCGTCGACGGAGAGTTTCGAAGGGGGACGGCTGGGCGCCCTCGATCAGTTCCCCTTCGGACTCGATTACTCCCGTTCCTCGAGGCGCGAACTCCGTCCTGCGACCACGTCGAGGCCGGGGCTGTAGAAGTAGACCGGGTCGGTCTCCGGGTGCGCGAAACCGTTCGCGGCCAGCACCGTGTTCGATTCGATGTCGGCGGCCGCCGGATACAGCGTCCACGGCTCGTGTTCGACGTCCGTATACCGGACCGAGCCGTCGGGGGCCTCCGTGTAAAACCGGTAGCGCTCGACGAGAAACTCCCCCAGCGGGTCGTCGGGAGACGAAAACGGCTCACCGGTCGGCCGATAGGTCGCCTCGTACTCGGCCGGTCGGGCGCCGGGCTGGCGTCGCCGACTACTGAATCGAATCCGGCCGTCGGCCCCTTTCCCCGCCGGAGTCGCCTCCACGTCGAGCGAAATGCGGGCGTAGTAGTACGGCAGGTGATGGAACAGGCGCGCACCGATGACGCTCGCGAGCCCCTGTGCGTCGAGGCTGAAGAAGTAGACGCTGGGGACCCCGTCGCGAGTGACGTACGTTCTGACGTTGAGCTCCGGCAATCGGATCCCGACCCGTTCGGGAAGCCCCTTCGGACGGACTGCGACGTTCGTGAACGGAATGACCGACAGCCACGCGGCACCGTCGTGTTCGTCGACCTCGAACGCGTCGGGGAGGTGCGCGTCCATCATCGCCGGATCGACCGGCCAGTTCTCGAACAGCAGGTGTCGCCAGCCCATCTCGAGTGCGAGGACCATAGTTCACTCTGTGTCAACACCTCAAAAACAACTTCCGTTTCTGTAACGGGATCAGCAGCGCCGATCCGCTCGAGGGCGTCTCGAGCTACGACTCGCGGGCAGTCGACGCCGGCAACGCGAACGACACGGAGGTTCCGTCACCGGGTTCGGAATCCACCCAGATCTCGCCGCCGGCAGACTCGCTCCGCGAGCCCGCCGAGCTCGCTTCGCTCGCTCGAACGCCGTGGCGCTCGACGATGCGCCGACAGAGCGCGAGGCCAATTCCAGCGCCGGCGTGGTCCTGGTGACTGTGGAGGCGCTGGAATACCTGAAACACGCGGTCGGCGTCGTCGGGATCGATACCGATCCCGTCGTCGCGAACCGAGATGACCCACTCCGTGTCGCGTCGATCGGCCTCGACGCGGATCCGCGGTGGCTGCTCCCCGCTGTACTCGATGGCGTTGTCGAGCAGGTTCTGGAACACCTGTCGGAGCTGGCTGGCATCGCCCTCGACGGTGGGCAGCGACCCGACGCGAATCTCCGCGTCGCTCTCCTCGACCTGGAGGCGGAGGTCCTCGAGCACGTCGTCCACCACCGTCTCGAGGTCGACCGGCTCGAAGGGATCGCCGCCGGCTTCGATCCGCGAGTACGCCAGCAGCCCCTCGATCATCTCGCGCATCCGGTCGGCACCGTCGACCGCGAACTCGATGAACTCCCGGCCGTCGTCGTCGAGTTCGTCGGCGTACCGGCGCTCGATCAATCGGAGGTAACTCGAGACCATGCGCAGGGGCTCTTGCAGATCGTGTGAGGCGGCGTAGGCGAACTGCTCGAGGCGTTCGTTCGACTCCTCGAGTTGCTGTCGATACTCCTTGCGCTCGGTGATGTCTCGGACGACGCCGACGCGTTTCTCCTCGCCGTCGTCGGTCCGGAGCGTCGCGAAGGTCCCTTCGGCCGGGACGCGGTCTCCGTTCGCCGTCCGAATGGTCGCCTCCATGGCCGGGTCGGACTCGTCCGTCTCGGCCGCTCGCATCGCTCGCGACCGTTGGATCGTCTCCTCGTCGACGACGAGCGAGGCGTGCTCGCCGAGTAGCTCGTCGCGGTCGTAGCCCGTCAGTTCCGCGTACGCCTCGTTGACCATCGTGAACCGGCCGTCATCGTCTTTCACGTAGATCCCGTCGTCGATCGTCTCGACGATCGTCTCGTACTTCGCCAGCTCGCGTTCGCGTTCCGTGTGCTCGGTGACGTCCTGTGCCATCGCCATCCCCGCGAACACGTCCCCTCGCTCGTCGGTGATCGGCACCGCGTGAAGGATCCAGTCGCGATCGGCGTACTCGACCTCGACCGACCGTTCGTCGCCCTCGAGCGCCGCCTCGAACGCCGGCTCGATCACGTCGGCGGTATCGCCCCAGATATCGGTGATCGAGCGCCCCTCGACCGCCGGCGGTTCGATCGGGATCCGGCTGAACCCCCGTCCGGCCGCCAGCGTGTACTCGAGATCGTGGTCGAACAGCGTCACGATCCCGTTCGGGAAGGACTCGGCGAGCGCCCGGTAGCGCCGCTCGGACTGCTCGAGGGCGCGCTCGTGCTCCCTGCGCTCGGTGATGTCGACCAGATAGCCCAGGTAGTGCGTGATGTCGCCGCTCTCGTCGCGAACGATCTTGGTGGTGTCTTTCACCCACCGAACGTCGCCGTCGCGGGTCCGGACGCGGTACGGATCGTGGGTGAACCGCTCGGTCGTCTCGTCGCTGTTCGCCGCGACCTCCTCGGCGATGCGGTCGCGTTCGTCCTCGAGGAGCAACTCGGAGTAGGAGATAGCGCCGGACTCGAGTTCGGCCGGCGCGTAGCCGAACGCGTCTTCGACGTTCGCGGAGACGTACTCGACCGGCCAGCCGTCATCGTTCGCCCACCTGAAGACGACGGCGGGCCCCTGGGCGAACATGTCGCGCTCTTCCGCGAGGCGCTGCCGGGCCCGTTCGCGCTCGGTGCTGTCGCGAACGATGCCGACGGTTCCGCGCACGTCGGCCACGTCGATCGGGCTGACGCGGACTTCGCAGCGAACCCCGGTTCCCGCGGCGGTCCGGACGGTGAACTCGAGCAGGTCGCTCTCGGTCGGGTCCGTGAGCGAACGCTCGAGCGCCCCGGTCTCGTCCTCGAGCACCACCGAGACGTGTTCCTCGAGTAGTTCCTCGCGTGCGTACCCCGTGAGGTCGGTGAAGGCGTCGTTGACCGCGGCGAAGCGTCCGTCGGCGTCGAGCTGGTAGATCCCGTCGTCGGTCGCCGCCACGAAGGTTTGAAAGCCCCGGAGAGCAGCGGTGTCGTCGGCCTCCCCCCAGAAGGTCGCATCCGGCGTCGTCCGCTGATCGCTCATACTGGCGGGAATGATCGGCGAGTCAAATAAGTCCCCCGTCCGGTCTCGTTCTGGAGGGCGGTACTTCCTGGATGGCTTTCGTGTGAGAGCTCACGGGTCCGCCTCGAGAGACTCGACCCACAGATCCCTAGCTATCGGGAATTTCTATTGGACGTTTTTGTCACTAACTACTTCGATGGCGTTCGAGAGCATTTTTCTGTAAATGGATCACGACAACAACTTGCACCCCACTATCACGTATACTGCCGAGACGGGAACATTTCTGCTCTCTCACGATTGGGACGGGCCGCTCTCGCTCAGCGTCGTCATCGCGCTCGCAATCGAGGAACTTTCGAATAAGAAGCGAGAAGAAATAGCGCCACTCCATGCGTGTATCGAGACAGATGCACTAAACAGGATATTCGAACCACGATCAGATGGAAACACACGAATGAGCGGTCACCTGCGTTTTACGCACGAACGGTACACCATATTCGTCTATAGTGATGGGAACGTGATTCTGTATCCACCCTCTGTCTCGAGCCCCGAGGCAGGGTTCCATGACCCTCAATAAGAGCGCGGACTCTCTGCTTCGTCAGTAACAGGATCCAGTGACGGAGCGGGGAGCCTGAATTAGTTATCGTAGATGCGGATATGCTCTAGAGAAATTATCATTATGAATTAGACAGAATTTCCGTATAGATTGAACATGACCCACCAGCAAGCCACTGTCAACACTGTCGTATCGATAGTCGTCAAAACATACTCAAAAGACCGAATTAAGAAAGCAGAGGGCCTGAAGGCCCAAATATTGAGTGGACTTGCCGGGATTTGAACCCGGGGCCTCTCCCATGCCAAGGGAGTGATCTACCGCTGATCTACAAGCCCTCGAGCGCATCTCTCACTTTCCGACGGGAATAGATAAACCCCTCGAATTCCTCGAGTCCCCGTCACAGTCCCGCATTCACACGATTTTAACGGCCCCTTCTCGAGCGAAACCCAACCATCTCGAATCGTCGCGAACGCGCCGGAACGCGACGCAGGCCGTTTATTCCAGTAGCTATAAGTTACAGTACAAACAGTATCGGAACGGAAGCGACGGTTCCGAACGCGGGGGCGTGCGTCAAAATGCCCCGGGTGTTAGCGCACCCGAAGCGTGGCTTCCAAACACGAGCCGTTTGCAAGCCATGATTCAATTCATTCTACCGAGACATAAACGTCTCGCACGACGACAGCAGAATCGCCACGCTCGAGGAACCTCGAGCCACAGCAGCCGAACACCGACCGGAGAGCCGCGATGACCGCTGGTGACGCGGACTCGAGCGGGCCCGAAGCCACCGGTGACGCCGCCGACGCTCGAGACGGTCACTCGAGCTTTCCGCCGTGTCCGAACTGCGACGACGCGGTGATCACGGTCACGTCTCGGGGGCCGATGGAACATATCGCGGGTCCGTGTGGCTGTCGGCTCTCCCCCGGCGAGGTCCAGCGGCTCTGATACGGACTGTTGGAACGATTTCCCAGAGAACCGCAGAGAGGGGAATGACCGAAACCACCACGAAAGCCCCTGCCGCGGTCGACCGTCCGGGCCTCGCTTCGCTCCTCGCTCCCGTCGGTCGCTCCGGTGCTTACGTCGTCCGGGACGGACCGACCGCGGCAGCCCCTTTCAGTCCCACCCGCGGTGGCACCCCGAGCAGCCGATACGGGTGGGACTGAAAGGGGCTGCTGGCTTCGGGATGACGGACGACGCAAGCACGCGACCGTCGGGAGCGCGCACAGCGAGTCCCTCGACCGGAGCCAGCAGGGGCTTTCGTGGTGTTCGTAGTGGGTGGAAAAGACTCACAAGAGACCGATATACAACTCCTCGAGAGGTTACGAACATTTTTTGCGGGTTCGCCGACGAAACCCGACGATGGCCGGGGATCAGGATCGAGAGCGGGACCGCGACCGAGCTCACGGATCCGACGACGGACGCGCCCGCCGCGCCGACGTGCGCGACACCTACGACCGGATCGCGACCCACTTCGCGTCCACGCGAGAGTACGCCTGGCCCGAAGTCGAGGGCTTCGTCGAAACCCACGCGACCGACCGCTCCGGCATCGGGCTCGATCTCGGCTGCGGCAACTGCCGCCACGCCGAACTCCTCGAGTCCCACCTCGAGACGGTCGTCGGCCTCGACGTCAGCCGCGGCTTGCTCGAGACGGGTCGGAAGCGCGCGCTCGAGCGCGAGTTCGACGTCGAACTGGTTCAGGGGGACGCCGCCTCGCTCCCGCTGGCGGCCGACGCCGTCGACGTGGCGGTCTACGTCGCGACGCTGCACCACCTGCCGACGCGGGCGGCCCGCCGGGCGAGTCTGGACGAACTCGCACGAGTACTCGCCCCCGACGGCCGCGCGCTGGTCAGCGCGTGGTCGACCGCCCACGACCGATTCGACGAAACCGAGGGGTTCGACACGACGGTCGAGTGGACGCTCCCCGGCGGCGAGCCGGTCGACCGATTCTACCACATCTACGCCCCCGAGGAGTTCGAGGCCGACCTCGCCGAGAGCGACCTCGAGTTACTCGAGTGGGAGCTCTCGAGCGGGAACTGTTACGCGACGGTGACGGGCGCGGAGACGGACGAATAGTCCCGTTTCGAAGCCCTCGATTCGCCTCCCCCGACGCGCTGATCGCCAGCGGGCGGTCACGAGGAAAAGGAAGAGCCTTAAACGTGGAACGAAAATCCGAGAATGCGCGCGGATGGTCTAGTGGTAGGACCTGAGCCTTCCAAGCTCATGGCCCGGGTTCAAATCCCGGTCCGCGCATCACCGTTCTCCACATCGTTAGCGTCCACTCGAGCGAAGACCATCTCAGTGCAGTAAGCCAGCGACCCACGAACAGGGTTCACGCGAAACTGGACGAGATGTAACTCATGGCTTCCGGGTTTCCTCACGTAGACAGCACACGGTCCATCGACCCATGAGTGAAGAAACCGAGAACATCGTCCTCGTACCCGAACCGTCAGCGAAACACCTCAATCCTCGACAGTGCGTCTCCTACCGAGACCACCGGAGTAAACTCGTCGACTGGATGCTCTCCGGGGGAAAAGATCCGAAGCGATCGATCGGCTACGCCCGTTCGACGACTCGTCAACGAGCGTACCGCCTCGACACGCTTTACCGAAAAACGTGGAAGGCAGAGAACCGATATACGGAGAACAGTACGATCAAGCGCCGATCGAGGAACGAAAAGCGGCACTCGAGCAGATGGGGTGAATCCCCTTCTGTTGCCGTTGGTCTATTACCTGGACCACGCGTTTGCACACCGCTTGCTGAATACCCTCGGCGATCACAATCGTCTATGGCCAACGACGAGACGACCGGACTCGATCAGCCGGAAATTCTCTGCGATACGATCGCCGAACTGATCGACGTGCTCGAGGACGGCGACCTACTCACTGAAGACAGAGCATCCGAATTACGGTCCGAAGTCTATCAGTCGATCGATCTGGGAGAGTATCCATCAGAAGAACCCGGAGAATAACCCGACCGGTCCGGTCCATACCGAACGGTTCGATCCGCGGTGTCGATCCTCCACCGATTAGCGAACAACCGTGACTGGTACCGGCGCGCGACGAGTAACCGTTTCGGCGATGCTTCCCAGCAGAACGCGACTCGTACCGGTCCGACCGTGAGTTCCGATCACGATGTGATCGATATCGTGGCCATCCGCGAATTCGACGATAGAGCGGGCGGGAGATCCGACCATCCGTTCCGTATCAACGATCCCATTCACTCTCTCATCTCGGTCCTCGACGCCCGAGAGGATTTGGTCTGCGATCTCTTCTTGTTGCTCCCGATGTGCGTCGTAGGCCGCTGGGGCAGTCGCTTCCATCGTGGCAGCACCGTGGAAGTCGGCAGGATCGAGCACGTGTAACGCCGTTATCTGCGCGTTCGGATGCTCCGAGAGGGCGTATTCGAGTGCAGCATCGGACTGTTCGGACTCATCGACCGGGACGAGGACGTCAGATGCCATTACGTGATGTCTCGTTCTCGGACACAAAAGCGAACGACACGCGTATGCCGATGGTCGAGCGAGCGCTTGGATGTTCACATGAGAGACGTGGAACAGAGACGTCCGCAGGCGTGACCGGGAGCATTGCACCGCAGCTCACGGAGGCGGTCGAGGGGGAAACCGAATCCGCCCTCGATAACGCCGTGAATCGGGTCGTGGAAGCAGGGGTCAGCTACGACCGAACCGCTCGTAAGGGCGATCCGCACGGCGTGATGGGGTATACGTCGCGGAATACAATATCGATCTCGTTGTCGTAGGGCGAGCGGTCGTTCCGATAGCGTGTTCGGAACACAGACGGAGATCGTCCGGCGATTCCAGACCGGACTCCGAACCCGGCGACGGCTGAAGTCCGACTCCGTTACCCACAGCGATCCATAATGCGCCGCACCGGTCGGGGTCGCTCAATCGTCCCAGTCGATGAGCGGTGCTCGCTCCGATTCGTGGAGGACGAACGGGCCGATAGCACCCGACTCCTTCGCGATGGAGGCCGTCCGAAGGACGTACGCAGTGAAGATAAAGAACGGAATCAACGCGAACGTGACGCCGCCGTTGATCATCCAGACGAGTACGGGGACGCCGAGTACCGTACCTGACACGGTCCCGGGCTTCAGATAGAGCGCGGCGTAGATCGTGAAGAGGAGCGCCGGAATTCCCGTATAGAGGATCCGTCGGGAGAGGTTGACCAGTTCCCACTGGAGATAGTGGGCCTTGAAAAACTCCTCTGCAGGGCCGAACAGCTCCAAGATATCGACCAGATCGTCGATCGCCTCCCGTTCCTCGTCACTCAAACTCTCTCGATGCTCCCAGTACAGCCGACGAACGAGGTAGATCTTCCACGAGTAATTATACGAGAGGGCGGCTTGCATTATCGTGAACTCTCCGAACGGCGCGTCTTCCAACTCGTCGGTGATTTCGTCGGCGCTCGTAGTGATCCGATCGACTAGCTGATCGACCCGGTTCCGAAGGAGTTGGTCGGAGTTTCCGTTCACGGCCTCTTGTACTGTCTTGGCCCGATCGACGCTCGTGTTGATGAGCGTGCTGAGGAACCGCTCCGGCTTTGGCGGACCGGTCCATTGAAACTCTCGCTCGGAGTCCTTCCTGAACGTCATCGATTTATCCATCCGCTCGCGTTGTCGACCCAGCGATCCGAATTCCTCGGACAGGACGAGTTGGTTGATCGAGACGACCAGCGTCATTCCGGTTATGAGAACACCGACGAGGGTCTGAAACAGCGTCTCGACCGTGTCACCCTCAGTCAATATCGACTGGAAGGGGATGGGAAGCATACTGAAAACCGTAAGGAGAACGAAGCAGGTGAGCGTCAGTATCCCCGTAACGGTCAAGCGGCTTGCGCTGAACAGGACCCAGTCTCTGATCGATCGTCCGTTATCCATTCTAGTTCAGGCGTGTAACCGCTCGCCAGGGGAGCGCGGTTCAACGGTCATCGCTCGAGCGGCGTCCAGATCTACCGGTTTCGCCGTGAATCGTCGTCCGGAGGGCCAGCATCCCGTGGCTGTTTCTCGTTCTCTGATGGACTGATGCGATAACGGTGATTTCTACGAGCGGAACTCATTCTCGAGCGACCAGCACCGAGGTAGTCACCGACTCGAGAACGTCCTCCGTCGTGCTCCCGAAGAGTCGTTCTGTGAAGGTCGAATCCTCGCTTTCTCCGATCACGATGAGGTCGATCCCGTTATCGGCGCTATACTGCGGTATTGCGTCTTCCGGAAATCCTTCGAGAACGGCTCGTTCGGATGTAACTCCGGCCTCATCGGCCATTTGCTCGGCCTGCTCGAGCGCCTCTTCCCCTTCCTCGTCGAGCGCTTCGGTGAGGTCGTCCGCGATGTCACCAACGGCGGATGCGGACATCTCCGTCCCAACGTCTACGACGTGCAGGAGATGCACCTCGGCACCCATACTCGACGCGGTTTCAATCCCGTGGTTCAGCGCTGTTACGCTCGCATCGGAGCCATCCGTCGGGATAAGGATGCTGCGGTACATGTCGACGTCCTATTGGCTGAACGGCAAAAAAGCGTGGCCCTGAGTCAGATGGCCCCATGCTTTTTTGCCTCGACGCTGTATCGATGGATCAATACTGAATGCAAGCACCCGAAATACTCCTTCGTCTCGTCGCGGGTGCCGCATTGATTCTCGCCAACGGGTTTTTCGTCACCATCGAGTTCGCGCTAACCCGTGCCCGACAGTATTCCGAAGCGGAGTTCATGGAACCCGGTCTCGAACGCGCGTGGGAGATGACTGAGGACCTCGAAATCTATCTCACCGGGTGTCAGGTCGGCATTACCGCCTGTAGCATCGCACTGGGTATCGTCGCCGAACCCGCGCTCGCAGCGCTGTTCGAGCCGTTGTTCGGCGGGACGGTTCTCGCGTCGATCGGTGCGGGCGTGATCTTGGCGTACATCATCGTGAGCCTGGTGCACAAGGTCTACGGCGAACAGGCCCCCACCTACCTCGGCGTCGAGCGCTCGAAACAGGTCTGCCGCTACGGCGCGACGCCGCTGTATTGGTTCACGTGGATCATTCGACCGATTCTCCGCGTCGGTGACTGGGTGGCGAAATGGACGCTTTCGCTGTTCGGCGTCGAGATGACCGGCGCGTGGCTCGAATCCGAGGGCGAGGACATCGAGGGGCGTGCGGACCTCCACCGACAGCTCGGGTCGATACTCGACGACAATGAGATTCCAGAAGAGCGTCGTCAGGAAGTGATGAACGCGTTGGTGGTCGAGGAAATTCCCGTCCGTGACAGCATGGTGCCGCGCGAGGAAATCACCGCACTCTCAACCAACGATACCCCCGAGGAAAATCTCGCAATCGTCGAGGAGCATCCACACCTCCGCTTTCCGCTGGTCGGCGAGGACATCGACGATTTCCGAGGGGTCGTTTACCTTGCGGCGGTCACAAACCAGTTCGAGGCGTTCAAAAACGGCGACATCGACATCGAAGACCTCGCCGAGCCGCCGATGACGCTGCCGGCCGCCGAGGACATCAGCGACGCTATCGACCGCTTCCAGACGGAAAATCAGGAGCTCGCCCTCGTCACTGACGAGGGACGAGTCGTCGGCCTGCTAACCTCGACGGACGCCTTCGAGGAAGTGATGGGCGAACTCGAGGACCCCATCGACGCATACCAGCGCGAACAACGCGGGGACGACGCATCGGGACTGGACTCCCAGAGCGACCCGGCTTGAGACACCTCGTGAGGACGGGATCCGTCGGAGTGGGAAGAATCGGTATGCAGACAAGCCGTTTATCCGTGTTGCTCCTCGTATAACCTGGTATGCCGATGACCGCGCTCGAAGCCTCCATCAGGCTTATCGCCGGTCTATTACTCATTCTCGCCAACGGGTTTTTCGTCGCCATCGAGTTCGCGCTGACCCGCGCCCGACAGTATTCCGAAGCGGAGTTCGTGGAACCCGGACGAACCGCTCTCGAACGCGCGTGGGAGATGACCCAGAATTTGGAGATCTACTTGACCAGTTGCCAGATCGGGATTACGTTCTCGAGCATCGCGGTCGGTATCGTCGCCGAACCCGCGCTCACGGCCATCTTCGAACCGCTGTTCGGTGGGACCGTTCTCGCATCGGTCGGCGCAGGGGCAATCCTCGCGTTTCTCATCGTCAACCTCGTCCACCTCACTCACGGCGAGCAGACGCCGACCTATCTCGGCGTCGAGCGCTCGAAACTGGTCTGTCGGTACTGTGCGACGCCGCTGTACTGGTGGACGCGGGGCATCTGGCCGGTCATCAAGTTTGGAGACGGGGCGGCGAAATGGACGCTTTCGCTGTTCGGCGTCGAGATGACCGGCGCGTGGCTCGAAACCGAAGAGGACGTCATGCAGGGGCGTGCGGGCCTCTACAAGCGCTTCGGCTCGGCCCTCGAAGCGGGAGAACTCTCCGAGGAACGCCGGCAGGAGGTGATGAACGCGCTGGCCGTTGGCGAAATCCCGGTCGAGGTGATCATGGTGCCGCGCGAGGAGATCGTCGCGCTCTCGACCGAGAACACCCCCGAGGAGAACCTCGCGCTCGTCGAGGAACACTCCCATTCTCGCTACCCGGTGGTCGGCGAGGACATGGACGACTTCCGCGGCGTCGTCTATCTCCCGACGATCACGAACCATTTCGAGGAGCTCATGAGCGGCGACGTCGGCATCGAAGATATCGCCGCGTCGCCGATGACGCTCCCGGCCGCGGAGGAAATCAACGACGCCATCGACCGCTTCCAGACGGAAAACCAAGAGCTCGCACTCGTCACCGAGGGTGGCGAGATCGTCGGTCTCCTGACCTCGACGGACGCCTTCGAGGAGGTCATGGGCGACCTCGAAGACCCGATAGACGAGCGGGCCGGACGCGCGCGCCGCGGTGCGGATCCGACCGGGACCTGAAACGACCTGACGTCTTATTCGGGCGGTCGCAGTGGGTTCTGTCTGGCTATCGGTGTTTTGGCGGTATCCCTCGGCGATCAGCCGCTCGACGAAGCGCTCGAATACCTCTCCGATCTCGAGGTCACGGTTGACTTCGGGGCTGTCGGCACCGTCGTCCTACTAGCGTGTCCGGAGTACTAGACAGAGATCCGTCAGCGGTTCCGGTCGGTCACAGCAGCAGCTACTGTCTGCTCTTGATACCGATCCCGTAACCGTGAGAAACCGTAAGCGTCTGAAAATAGCGGTAGAACGGATGATGTGGAGTATAGATGTAAGCCCTGAAGCTCACGACACGGGTATTTATAATATTCTAGATAGTATTACGAGCCGAGGAAACCGGGAACGCTGACGAGGGAAAATGCAAGACTGAGCCGGGGTGACTGTCGAAGCCGGTACTGAATCTGTGTCGTTCTGCGTCGAATTGAATCCTGTTTGTCGGGTGAAACCACACGGATTGTGATAGAAGTCTTCCAAGCTCGCGGCCGGGTTCAAATATCGGTCCGCATCCGTTTCGCCGAATCGCTAGCTCTCGAGGTAGCCCAGCGACTCGAGGCGCGCTTCGACTTCGTCCTGCGCTTCCCCCTCGTAGTCGTCCGTTTCGGTTTCGGCCTCGACGGTGGCCAGAACCTCTTCGACGACGAACGTCACGTACTCGTCGGCCGAGTCGAAGTCGCTTCTGGGGACTCGAGATTCGATCCGCGAGACGAGTTCCGACGGGAGTGCGACCGATTCGTGGTCGTCGCGGTCCAGCCCAACGGTCTGATTCGAAGCCATGAAGCGATTATCGGAGTACGAGATAGATTATTACCCGGCGTATAAACCGTTGAGGCTGTCGAATACGACACCGGTATTAATCACCGTGGCCGGATAGCGACTCGACAGAATGGGCGATCAACGGAACGTTATACTACTGACTGTCGACAGTCTTCGACTCGATTACTGTGGCTATGCGGACGACTCGTCGGGATCGATGCCGACCCTCGAGCGACTCGCCGACGAGGGGCTCGCGTTCGAGAACGCGATCGCAACGGGGCCGGCGACCCACGAGTCGGCGACGACGTTCATGACGGGATCGCACGCCGTCGAGCGACCGGGGAGCACGGAGCTCACCAAAGCGCAGATGCGAACCCACATCCAGTCGCACCTCCGCTCCCAGCGGACGATCGCCGAGCGGCTGTCGGCGGCCGGGTACGAGACGGCGGGATTTACCGCGAATCCGTGGACCTCGAGTCACTTCGGCTTCGATGCCGGTTTCGACCGCTTCGAGGACTTCATGGACGAGGATCTCTCGTCGGGGTTCATCGAGGGCGGGAAGCCGGATGACTCGATCCGCTACGCGCTCGTCCAGGCTCTCAACTGGTGGCAGGGCCAGGACATGTTCATGTCGTGGGAGACGTATTACGACGAGATGACGTCGTGGCTCGAGAGCGCCGACGAGCCGTACTTCATGTGGTCGTTCCTGGTCGATCCGCACCTCCCCTACATCCCGGGCGACGAGTATCGTTCGCGCTCGAGGGTGATGACGTACCTGGCGAATATGTGGATGTACGCCGGCCGCCCGGACTGGTTCGACGAGCGGTTCCGCGCGGCGCTCCTGGACGCGTACGAGGACACGGTTCGACACACCGACGCGTTCCTCTCGCAGTTGCTGGACGATCTCGACGAGATGGACGAGGAGCCGTTAGTCGTGATCCACGCGGACCACGGCGAACTGTTCGGCGAACACGGCCGGTACGGCCACGGCGGGTACCCCCACGAAGACCTCGCGCAGGTGCCACTGGTCGTCGCCAACGGGCCGACCGATACCGTGACGGAGCCGTTTTCCCTGCGCCGACTGCCCGAACTCGTCTCGACGCTGGCGGCGGGCGGCGACTACGAGTCGCTGACGGACCCCTGGGTGGTCACGCGGAATCGGAATCCGACGACGTGCGTTCGCGGTGCGACCTGGAAGTACGCCAGGACGCACACGGGTGAGGAGCGGCTTCGCACGCTGCCGGAGGAAGAGCCACTGGAGAACGAGGAACTGCGCGCGATCGGCCGCCAACTGATCGACGACTGGGAAGCGGCGAAATCAGAGCGCGAACGGATCGTCGGAGCCGTCGACGACCTTCCGATCGCCGACAAAGCGTAGGCGACCTCGGCCGACGCCGCGCATTTAACGGTGCGGTAAAACGGTAGACGCGGCTCAGACCGCCTCGACGCGCTGGAACAGCGCCGCGCCGATCGCGACCATCGCGGCCGACGAGACGACGAGCGCGCCGAGATCGAGCCAGACGGAAAACGACGAGGTGCCGACCAGCACCCCTCGCAGTCCGTCGACCCCGTAGGTCAGCGGGTTCGCGTACGCCAGATACCGCACCGAACTCGGGAGCCCCTCGAGCGGGTACAACGCCCCGGAGAGGAAGAAGAGCGGGAAGATGACGAACTGGACGATCAGGCCGAACCCCTCGCTGTCGCTGAACTGGGAGGCCAGCGCGATCCCGAAGCCGACGAACGTGATCGCGAGGAGCGCGAGAAAGACGGCCGCGATCGGCAGCGAGAGCAGGCTCACGGGCGCGAACCCGAGCGGGACCGAGAGCCCGAGGATCAGGAGTGCCTGCACGAGCGCCGTCGTCGACCCACCCGCGATCCGACCGAGGACGATCGAGGTGCGACTCACGGGCGCGACGAGGATCTCTTTGAGGAAGCCGACGTCCTGATCCGCCAGAATCGAGAGACCGGCGAACGAGGCCCCGAACAGCATCGTGAAGCCGACGATTCCGGGCACGAGGTACTGCAGATAGTCGACGTCCTCGGGAAGACCCGGGATCGCCGCGCCCTGAAATCCGAATCCCATGAAGACGAGAAACAGCAGCGGCATCGCCAGCGAGCCGACGATCCGCGACGGCGACCGGAGGAACCGCTTCGTATCGCGCAGCCAGAGCCCGTAGATCGCCTGCGGGTCGACGAGTCTCATGGTCGATCCCCCGTGGAAACCGCGCTCGAGCGGTCGTCGTCTCCCTTCCCACCCGAGCGACCGCTCGAGTCGATCGAATCGCTCGCAGTCCCGTTGCTTGCCCCACGGCCGTCGCCGGATTCGAGCGCCTTTCCGTTCCGATCACCGCTCGCCATCACGGTCCGATCCCCGGCTCTCCCGTTCCGGTCGCTGCCCGCCGCCGAGCGATCGGTCAGTTCGAGGAAGACGTTCTCGAGGGTCGGCTCGCGGAGATCGACCGACGAGATGCGGACGCCCGCGTCGTCGGCCAGTCGAACGAGGTCGGCGATCCGGGCATCGCCGTCGTCGACCGTGACGCGGACGCCGTCGTCGCTCGCGGTGTACTCGCGGCTCCACGACTGCCCCTCGAGTCGGTCGAACAGCGCTGTCGGGTCGTCGTCGCCCGCGAACTCGAGGGCGACGACGTCGCCGCCGAGCGAGGCTTTGAGCGCCGAGGGCGAGTCCATCGCGACGATGTCGCCGTCGTCCACGATCGCCACGCGATCGCAGAGGTGGTCGGCCTCCTCGATGTAGTGGGTCGTCAGGATGATCGAGACGCCGGCCTCCGCGTTCAGCCGTTCGATGTACTCCCAGGTGTCGCGGCGGGTGCGCGCGTCGAGCCCCACGGTCGGCTCGTCGAGGAAGAGGACGGCGGGTTCGTGCAGCAACCCGCGTGCGATCTCGAGGCGGCGTTTCATCCCGCCGGAGTAAGTGCCGACGGAGTCGTCACGTTCCGCGGAGAGTCCGACGAGTGCGAGCACCTCGTCGATTCGCTCGGCGCGTTCGGTCCGATCCTGTCCGTACAGTCGCGAGTGAAACGCCAGGTTCTCCGCGCCGGTGAGCTCCTCGTCGAGGGCGGGTTCCTGGAAGACGATGCCGAGGCTGGACCGAACCGCTCCTTTTTCGGTTCTAATGTCGTGGCCGTTGACCGTCGCCGTGCCGGCAGTCGGCGGGAGAAGCGTTACGAGCATGTTGATCAGCGTGGACTTGCCCGCGCCGTTCGGGCCGAGCAGTCCGAACAGTTCGCCGCGCTCGACCGCAAACGAGAGGTCGTTGACCACGGTAACGCCGCCGAACTCTTTGGTAACGCCGTCGACACGTATTGCATCCATAGCGGGTCAGCTCTACTACTGAATGGCTGGTCAGTCAATAAACAGTCGTCGGTGAGGAGACTCTCAACTCTCACGACCGGCCGCGTGCCGAGACGGCTACTGGGGCAACGTTCGAAGCCGGTAGCGGGTCGTAACGGTCGAGGCAGCTCGGTAGAAGGGGCCGGCGAGCGAGACGAGATGGTCGGTCGAAAGGAGACAACGGACGGGACGAGACAACGGTACAGTCCCGCTACAGCGGCGTTTCGGGGGTTCGATCGCGGAGATCGACGACCGAGGCGAAGACGGCTCCGAGGACCACGCCGAACAGCGCGTGCCCGAGCAGGCTGCCGGCGGCGACCGACGAGAAGGTCTGCTCGCCGACGCCGAGCGTGGATACCCAGACGGGGAGGACGATCAGCGGGAGAATCGCCCAGACCGCGAGTCCGAAGACGAGTCCGGCTCCGATCAGCCGGATGATGATTCCGGTGCGAGAGAGCGCGTCGGTCTCGACATCGGTCCGGAGCACTCCGAGGACTGAGGGGCGCGTGACGAGCAGGCCGAAGAGCAACCCGAGGACGATCCCGTGGGCAATGTGGATCCCCCAGCCGAGGGGGCCGGCGGGCTCGAGGCCGTAGATCGCGGGGATGGCGGCCTCGAGGACGCCCGGCTCGAGGAGCAGCATGACGATTCCGAACGCGATGGCGCCGATCGCACCGCCGAGTGCGCCGCCGACGAACCATCCGGTGGTGCCGCGCAACCCGAACGCAGTCGTCGTGTCGGATTCGCCGCTCATCGTGGGCGGGCTATCACGAACGAGCCTAAAAGTGTTCGTCACGGTCGGTGATGGGGACAGTCACCCGTCGCGAACCGTTCGAACCCGGACATTGTAGTAGGTCGCTAGCCAAGCGATCCCGTGGAGTACGAACTGCTCGGCTGGCCGCCCGACGGCCCCACGCTCCGACTCGATCACGAACGGTTCAGCTACGCCGGCAAGTTCGTCATGACGAACACGGGCAAGGCGGTGGCTCGAGCCCCCGACGGCCGGATCGTCGCAGCGGTGGCGTTCAACGAGGATCGCACCGACGCGGACACGCTGTGGCTGCGCTACGTGACCGTCGACCGAGCGCTGCGCGGGGAGGGGATCGGCCCCCGCCTCTGCGGGCTGGTCCGCGATCGCGCCGTCGAACGGGACTACGACCGGCTCCGGATCGCCGTCAACAACCCCTACGCCTACGAGGCGCTCTACCGGACCGGCTTTTCCTATACCGGCGAGACGACCGGCATCGCCGAACTGATCCTCGAGTATCGAACGCCGGCCGACGAACCGGCTGCGGACGACGCGGGACGGAACGACTCGGGATGGGACGACCGGGACCGGTACCAGGCCGGGCTCGAGGAGTTTCGCGACCGCGACCTCTCGGACGACGAGGAGGCGTTCCTGGACGCGCGGCGCGACAGCGGGCCGCCCGCTCCCGAGTCTCACGACGGATAATTGCCGCCCCGATCCTCACGCGAAGGTATCGACCACTGTCCCCGTGTCTGGACCGGACGTGTAGTAGTAACCGTCGGCTTCGGAAAGGGGTCCCCAATCCTGCCAGCTCCCCTCGTAGTTCCGGACGGTCTCCCACCCGAGTTGCTCCATGATGAACCAGCCGACGGAGCCGCGGACGCCGGTCGAGCAGTACGATATCGCCTCCGCAGTCGGATCGAGACCCGCCTCGTCCAGCCACAGCGTTTCGAGGTCCGCCGGCGAGCGAAGACGGTCTCCGTCGTCGATGAGATTCTGCGTGAACTCGATATTTATTGCGCCGGTTATGTGACCGCGTCGACCGACGTCGTCGTCGCCGCGCTCGCCGCGGTACTCCGCCGGCGACCGATTATCGACGAGTTGGACGTCCGCACCGTCCTCGTCGACGGTCGCAGCGACGCGGTCGCGAGTCGCGATCACGTCCATCTCGAGTTCGGGATCGTAGCTCGCGGTTGTGGCTTCGGGGAGTCCGGTTTCGGTTTCGCCGTCGGCGGCCGTCCAGGCCGAGAACCCGCCATCGAGCAAGGAGACGGTACCGTCGTGACCGATCGCACGAAGCGTGTAGATCGCGTAGGTTTCCCACAGATTCGACCCCGCACCGTAGACGACCACGTCAGCAGCGGGCGTTATGCCGGCGTTCGCGACGACGTCAGCGATCGCGTCCGGTGTGGCTTCGTATCCGTCCATCGTTTCCTCGTAGTGATTTTCCAGCATCGCCGTCTCCGGAAATCGACGTGCGCCGGCGATATGTCCCTCGGTAAACGCCGTCTTATCCCGAATATCGAGGAGTTCGACGTCGCTGAGGTGCTCCTCGAGCCACCTGCTATCGACGACTGCCTCGAACCCGTCGGCCGCCGGCGTCGCGTACAGGTCCGGATCCGTCTCGCCGTTCGCGCCGAGACAGCCTGCGATCGAGAGTCCGCCGGCGACTGCGCCAGCGCCCAGCAGAACCGTCCGTCGGTCGAGTCGGTGATTCGGATCCACGTGTCACTAGCCGAGTGGCTCTCGGTGTGCAAAAGCGTAGCGTCGCTCGTGGCCTGCTGCTCGAGGCCCGAAAGCCGTGAACGGAGGATTCACTCGCGCACTCGAGAAGGCAACGTTTCAAATCCCGGTCCGCCTAACTACATCTCAATGGGTAACGCAGCACTGCGGGACATCGCCGTCATCGAGGAGATCCCCTTCGACGACATCGACGGCGTCGTCGCCGTCGACGCGCACAACTGGCTCTACCGCTATCTGACGACGACGGTCAAGTGGACCGACAGCGCCAAATACACGACCGGCGACGGGACCGAAGTCGCGAACCTGATCGGGATCGTCCAGGGGCTCCCCAAGTTCTTCGAACACGACATCACGCCGGTGATGGTCTTCGACGGCGGCCCCTCCGAGCTGAAAGACGACGAGATCGAGTCCCGGCGCGAACAGCGCCGGAGCTACGAAGAGCAACTCGAGACGGCCCGCGAGGAGGGCGACGCGGTCGCTATCGCGCAACTCGAGTCGCGAACCCAGCGGCTGACGCCGACGATTCAGGAAACCAGCCGGGAACTGCTGCGACTGCTCGACGTGCCGATCGTCGAAGCGCCCGCGGAGGGGGAAGCCCAGGCCGCCCACATGGTCAAGCGGGGCGACGCCGACTACGTCGGCTCGGAGGACTACGACGCCCTGCTCTTTGGCTCCCCGCTCACCCTTCGCCAGCTGACGAGCAAGGGAGATCCCGAGCTGATGGATCTCGAGGCCACCCTCGACCACCACGAGCTGACCCTCGAGCAGCTGATCGACGCGGCGATCCTCATCGGGACGGACTTCAACGACGGCGTCTCCGGCATCGGTCCGAAGACGGCGATCTCGGCGATCACCGAACACGGCGACCTCTGGAGCGTCCTCGAGGCGCGGGGCGCTCACATCGAGTACGGCGACCGCGTCCGGCAGCTGTTCCGCGACCCGAACGTGAGCGACGACTACGAGTTCGACGCGGCCGTCGATCCGGACCTCGAGGCGGCCCGCGAGTTCGTCTGCGAGGAGTGGGCGGTCGACGACGACGAGGTCGCCCGCGGCTTCGAGCGGATCGAGGAGAGCGTCACGCAGACGGGGCTGGACCGCTGGACGTAACCGATCCCGGACGGCCAGAGCGAGGGGAGGGGCCGACGGGCTCTCGAACCGTCGTGTCTCGCTCCGACGGACGAGAGTCGGTTAGTTCCGGCGCACCCGCGACGTCGTGCGGGTGCACCGCGGACTGAGTTGCGGTAGAGCGTCTCACTCGTCCCGTAGCGCGCGTTCGCGAGACGGCGTCCCCTCTCCCGACGGGGACACCTCGACGCGGCCGTTTCCGTCGACCGACACGTCACGGCCCCTGTACCGAAACCGGATTCGAAGTTCGGCCGATCCCGAACCGACGAGCGAGTCCAGCGCTTCGAGATCGACCGCGTCGTAAAGCGGCGGCGTCAGTTCCATCGGAGACTCATCGAACGCGGTCGCGACCGCCGTGATGACGTCTTCGCTGGGCGGGCTCCCTCCGTCGGAAGGCTGGGATGCTAGTGGCATTGTCCGCCTCTAGTCCGAGGAGGGGTTAAAGGTCGTCGTGTATTGTACAATTTCCACCGGGCTGCCCGTTTACCGGCAACCGAGTCGAAAAACGGCCAGCCATCGACGAAACGAACGGAAACTCAGCCGTCGGTCGTATACTTCTCCCCGAAGTGGTCGAACGACCGCCTGGTCGCTTCGGTGATGACGCTCGTTTTCGTGATCTCGATGCCGAGTTCGTGCAACTCGTCGGCGACCGCTTCCGCGCGCTCTTGGGATCGGGAGACGAGTTCGATATGTAGATCGTCTTCATCGGTCAGCAACCGTCTCACGCTGATAACGTTCTCGAGGTCGCTGACCGCTGCGACGATCGCTTCGTCGTCGCTTTGAACCGACCCGACAAGGAGCATCCGCTGTTCGAACCCGGCGGTCTCGTAGTCGATTTCTGGTTCGTAGCCCGTGATAACCCCGTTGTCCTCGAGCTGCTTGATCCGCGCCGCGACGGTGCTCGCCGCGAGATCCACCCGCTCGCCGATCGATTCGGTCGTCGCGTTTCGCGCGTCGTCCTGGAGGACATGAAGGATCGCCATGTCGTCTCTGTCGAGGTCGGCCATCGGTGTCAGTACGAACACTATGGGGAACGTCTCATATAGACTCTTTCGGCGACGGAGAATCGGCGCGCCTCGTCGCCGGTATCCCTCCGAAGGCGCGCGAGTATGCCGGACGGCGGAAAGCCGTCGCGTTTCAGAACAGGTGCTTCTCTTCGTCGAGGAGTTTCGCGGGGCCGCCGACGTCCCAGGTGGTCGTTGAGACGCCGCAGTCGGAGACGGCTTGCTCGACCTCCTCGGCGTACTCGTCGGTGGTGTTGACGTAGACGCTGGCACCGGTGTCGGTCGAGAAGTAGACGGGAACGTCTTCCTCCTCGCGGAGTTCGCGCACTTTGTTGAAGACGGCGAGCGTGGCCGGCTGCCAGTAGACCCAGCCGGAAGGGCCGGTCATCGTGGTCGCCGCGAGCGACAGCGAGTCGTGTTCGGCGAGTTCGAACGCGCCCTCGAAGTCGTTGTTTCGCAGCGCGTCGCGCATCTCGGCGATCTGGCCGTGAATGTGGGCGTTGCGCGCCTGGAACATGTGACTGTCGGCGGCCTCGCGGTGGGCGTCCTCGGTCTCCTTGTGATAGGGGACGAGTCCGACGATGATCTTGAGGTTCTCGTGGAGATCCGACGGAATCCGCTTCGAGCGGCAGTCCTCATCGTTCATTCCGGTGTAGAGCTGGGAGAACGCGCCGGTGACCGCGCGCGCGGCCGACGCCGAGCCGACGCGGGCGATCGTCGAGATTTCCTGTTTGCTGGCGTCGAGTTCGGCGGCCTCTGCCAGCGCCATCGCCGCCGCCGCGAAGCCCGACGAGGACGACCCGAGCCCGACGTTCGAGGGGAAACTGTTCTCGCTCTCGAGGCGCACCGGATACACGGTGTGGGCGGCGTCGGAGCGCGAGCGGGCCTTCTCGACGACGGCCTCGACTCGTTCGTACGCGCGGCCGTCGAGTTCCTCGCCGTCGACGACGAAGGTGTCCTCCTCGTAGTCCATCGAGAACTCGACGGTCGTCCGGGTGTGGCTGGGGGCCGTACAGACGCTGATGCTGTCGTGATAGGGAAGCCGCTTGATGTCGTCGCGCATCCCGTGGTACTTGACCAGCCCCTGAATCGGGTGGGCCATCGCCGTGGCTTTCATACCCGGATAGGTGGCTGAAGGCCGCTTAAATCACACGGCATCCTATCGGCCTCGACTATTCGACCCTTCAGCGGCGTATTCGACGGTTCTGGCGGATATTCGCCGTGGCGCCGGACGGAGAATCCGATTCACGGCGTTCGATCCCGAGCATCGGCGTCCCGTCGCGACTTCTCGAGTTCGGGTTTCGTATCGGTTCCCGTCGCCGCCTCGAGCGCAGCGAGTCGCCGCTCGAGCGATGCGATCTCGTCCCGCAGAGCGATCCGTAACCGTTCGAGATCGGTCTCGAGGTCCGACGTGACCGCGTCGAAGGCGGTCGCGACCGTTCGCTCGAGGCGCTCGAGGTCGTCCGCGAGCGCGTCCAACTGGGCGGCATCGGCGTCGGTATCGGTGCCGGCGTCGGCGTCCGCGTCCGTAACGGTATCGTGTACGGCGGCGAGCTCCGAACGGAGCCCCCTCGTCTCGGATTCGAGTGCCGTCAGCCGGTCGTCGAATCCCTGCAAGCGACGAGCGAGGGAATCGAGCCGCGGCTCGAGGTCGTTCTCGATCGCGGCCCGCAGCTCCGCTTCGACCGCCGCGCGGTCGTCGACGTCCGCCCGCAGCGTCTCGAGGTCGTCCTCGATAGCCGCGACTCGGTCCGCACTGGCCGATCGTTCGAGGTCGAGCGCCCGACGGAGCGTCGCCGCGTTCGGTCCGTCGTCTGCCTCGAGTTCGGCGAGCAATACGTCGAGAAGGCCGGTGCTCCGCCCCTCTCCGGTCCGGTCGAACTGCGCACGAGTGTCATCATCCCCTGTCATGATCGAAATTCGACCCCGGTCGAACTCTCTTCATACTAGTGTTCCGGCGCATGATAATAATACCCCTTCAGTCGCTCTCCCGACGGATCCGATTGGCGCGCCCCCGCTCGCCACCGGTATCGACGACCATCGAAACCGAGAGCGTGGACGGATCACCGCGGCGCGGACGGACCGTCTCGAACCGAACGGCTCAAATGCGCGCTCTCGCAACGATTTCAGCATGGGAACCCCGCTCGAGACCCGCGCCGACCAGGCCGAGGCGATCGTCGACCGCCTCGAGGACGCCTACCCCGATTCGACGATTTCGCTGCGGTACTCGAACCGGCTCGAGTTGCTGATCGCGGTGATCCTCTCGGCACAGTGTACGGACGAGCGGGTGAACAAGGAGACGAAGCAGCTCTTCGAGACGTACGACGGCCCCGAAGACTACGCGAACGCTCCCCAGGAGGAGCTCGCGGAAGCCCTGAACTCGATCACGTACTACAACAGCAAGGCCGAGTACATCCGCGACTCCTGCGAGACGATCCTCGAGGAACACGACGGCGAGGTGCCGGACACGATGGACGAGCTGACCGAACTCTCGGGCGTCGGTCGGAAGACGGCGAACGTCGTCCTCCAGCACGGTCACGACATCGTGGAGGGGGTCGTCGTCGATACGCACGTCCAGCGACTCTCGCGACGGCTGGGACTCACCGAACGGGAGCGGCCCGAACGGATCGAGACCGACCTGATGGAGATCGTCCCCGAGGACGACTGGCAACAGTTCACCCACCTCTGTATCGATCACGGGCGGGCGACCTGTACGGCGCGCAACCCCGACTGTGCCGACTGCGTACTGGCGGATATCTGCCCCTCCGAGAAGGGCGACGGCGAGATCGACCTTGCCTCCGGAGAGTCCTGGTAATCGTCCGAGATGGCGATATAACCGACGTGCCGACTGTCGCAAGCCCAACTCCTTTTCAACGACCGGCGGTAGCCTCATCCGGGATCACTATGTCCGATAACTCAGACCAGCGTGACAACACCGGGAAGGATGAACACGGACGAGACGTCCAACTCGAGCACGAGAAAACGGACCCCGAGGAAGCGCGGGACGAAGAGGAACTCACCGAGGAAGAGAAGGAAGCTCGCGAGCGACAGGACGAAGAGCAACGTCGGCAGGACATCGAACACAAGTCCGACGATCGAGTCGACGACGCCCTCGAAAATACGAACCCCGATAACCACCGAGACGAGGAGCCGTTCAACAGCTGAGAGGGGCGAGGCGCTCCGGTTTCCGCCCGCTGCCAACCGCGGACGACCGCCGAGCCGACATCGCGTTTTTACCACGCCACCTGCCGAGTCCTCGAGTTACTCCTCGAGTCGGTCGTCCGGAACGGCCAGCGTCGGGAGCGTTCCGGCCTGAGAGACGGCGACCCGCGAGTCGACGGAGACCGTGCCGACCGCTCGGCCGTCGACGACGAGGGTGACGTCGCTCTCCTCGCGTTCGACCGTGAACGCGAGGTCGTCGTTCGGGAGTACCCACCGGCGGGTCTGCGTCACGAAGGGGCCGATCGGTGCGACCGCGGCCGCGTCGACGCCCGCCGAGAGGGACGGCGCGTCGACCGCGCTCGCGTAGCCGTGGCTCCCCGCCGGCGTCGCCGCGACGACCCCGTCAGCGCGAAAGGTCGCGACAGACGCGTCCCGGCTTCGGACGCCGTACTCGGAGATCCGGGCCGGTTCGTCGGTGACCAGCGTCACGTCGAACAGCGCTCGCTCGCCTCCGTCGATGTCGTTCCGATCGGTCCCCGACTCCGTTCGATCGGTCTCCGGTTCGGTGTCTGATTCCGTCTCGAGTCTCGACTCGAGGGTAACGCCGAAGACGGGCCGAGAGCGCTGGACGGCGCGTCCCTCGAGCGTCGCCGCGACCGCGTCGGGAAGGCGATCGCGGTCGACGGATTCCATTCCTGTGACGGGGCCCACCGGGAGAACGGGCGTTTCGACGCCGGCGCGAGCGACCGCCGACAACGCCGCGTCGCCGACCGTCACGAGCACCGACGGCTCCGCCGCGAGAACGGCGTCGAGACCGTCGGTGACGATCGTCCCGTCCGTATCGGCGAGCACCGACTCGAGCTCTTCGACGGTCTCGATGGCATCGCTCGAATCCGCTTTGCGGTCGACGACGCCGACGACGGGCGAATCGCCCGCGCTCCACGCGGCATCCATGACCGGCAGTTCACGCGGCCCGCTCAAAAGCGTACGGTTGTCGGTCGCCGACCGCGCGCCGGCGGTCGATTGCAGTCGGCGGCGATGGTCACATCACAGCGAAAAGCGTTCGCGGGACGATGGCACAGTCCGCGGTCCTCGCTCGCGGTGTTCGCTGACCGTTCGCATCCCTCTGGTCCTCGCTCACTGAGCGAGAACCGCGCTCCCTCGTACGATCGGGCGTGCGCTGCCCGTCAATCGCTCCCGGACTCGCCGTACGGCCAGTCGCCGGTGATTCGCATCCCTTCGGCGAGGTCCTGCGATTCGAGGTCGGCCGCGATCGCGTCGGGATCCCGGTGGCCGATCGTCACGTCCTCTCGGGCGAGCGCGACGACGTACGCGGTCAGGAGGATCGCCTGTTCGGACAGGGTTCGGGGCTCGAGTTTCTCGATCGTATCGGCGAAGGTGTGGCCCCAGCCCCGCCCAGCTCCGTCGGATAGCGATTTGACGTGACAGCCGGGGACGCCCCACTTGACGAACGACCAGTGATCGCTGTGGGGACCGAGTTTCGGTACGGTGCCGATCGGATGGTCGTACCGGTCCGCGACCTCGTTCGCCGCGTCCCGGAGCGCGTCGAATCCGTGGGTGACGATCGAGAGCGTCCGATCGCGGACGACGCCGTCGTTGTTGACCACCGCTTTGATCGACTCGCGATCGATCCGCTCGGCGGCCCGCGTCGAGCCGACCAGTCCGACCTCCTCGGCGCCGAAGGCGACGAACTCGACGCGGGTCTCGAGGTCCCCCTCGCGATCCGCGAGGGCGTTCGCGATCTCGACGATCATCGCGGTTCCCGCCCCGTTGTCCATCGCTCCCTCGGCGATGTCGTGGGCGTCGACGTGACTCGTCACGAGAACGCGCTCGTCGGTGTCGGGACCGAGTTCGGCGCGGACGTTCTGGCTTTCCGCGGGGTGGATATCGGCTTCGACGGAGAGCGTGATCGACTCGCCGTCGAACCGGCGGGCCAGCCGCGACCCGACCTCGCTCGAGACGCCGACGGCCGGGATCTCGCCGACGGGATCCTCGTCCGTTCCGACGCTACCGGTCGGGGGGAGACAGCCCTCGACGTGATTCCGGTAGACGAACCCCACCGCGCCGTTCTCGACGGCGTGATAGTACTTCTCCCGGCGGTGGAGGTGCCGGTCGTAGTAGTCGGGCACGTCGCTGCGGACCATGACGACGGCGTCCTCGACGTCGCTCTCCTCGAAGTCCGCGGGGAGGCCGTAGCCGAGATCGATCAGCGGCGCGACGACGCGGTCGGACGGACTGCGCGGCAGCGCGATACAGTCCTGCGTGGTGTCGCCGACCGTGATCGCGCTGTCGCCCCGGGTCCAGCCCTGAATCTCGAACGACTCGAGTCGGGCGTCTCGCGCGCCGACGTCGGCGAGCGCGTCCCGCGTCAGCTCGGCGGCTTCGCGTTCGCCCTCGCTGCCGGCCATGCGATTCCCCACGTCGACGAGGGCCTCGAGGTGGTCCCAGCCGATGTCGCTCTCGAAGACGGAGCCGATCCAGGCGGTCATGACTGGACCGTGGACCGATGGACTGGTAACTGTACCGCTCGGTCGCGACGGACACCGAGAACTGTCCGACGGGTTGTAACCGTTGGTGACACGACAAACTACGAATCTTTTTCACGCCGCTCCCTCTCGGACTCGATATGCGGGAGACGCTAGCCGACTGGCGGCCGGCCATCGACGAAGCGATCGCCGACCTGGTTCCGCGCGAGGTCGACGCCGACTACCTCGAGTCGTTCTTCGGGTCCCCGACGTACGAGTACGATCCCCACGGCATCCAGCGCGCGCTGGCGACGCCGCTGTGGGATCTGCTCGACCGCGGCGGCAAACGGTGGCGCGCGATACTCTTCCTCGTCTTCGTCGAGGGGTTCGGCGAGGACCCGGCAGCGTATCTGCCCTACGCCTGCATTCCGGAGATACTGCACAACGGGACGATCATCGTCGACGACGTCGAGGACGGTGCCACGATTCGGCGCGGCGAACGCGCGCTCCACCGCCTCTACGGCCGCGATATCGCCCTCAATGCCGGCAACGCGATGTACTTCCTGCCGTTGAAGGTCATCAGCCGGAATCCGGCCGACCTCCCGGCCGCTCGGCGCCTGGCCGCCTACGAGATGCTGATGGACGAACTCAACCGTACCCACCTCGGTCAGGGGATGGACATCTGCTGGCACAACGAACGCGACGTCCGGATCAACACGGCGCAGTATCTGGAGATGTGCGCGTGCAAGACGGGCTGTCTCGGCCGGATCGTGGCTCGCCTCGCCGCGATCATCACCGACCAGCCCGACGACGTCGAGGAAGCGATCGCCGAGTACGCCGAACTGACCGCGGTCGCCTTCCAGATCGGCGACGACATCCTCGACGTCGAAAACTCGCTGGGCCGGGCCGGCGAGTTCGGCAAGGAGTTCGGCAACGACATCCGCGAGGGGAAGAAGACCCTCATGGTCATCCACGCCATCGAGGCGAGCGACGCGGAACGGGCCCGCCGGCTGCAGTCGATCCTCGAGGCCGACGAAAATACCGACGAGCAGATCAGAGAGGCCCTGGAAATCCTCGAGGCCGCCGGCAGTATCGAGTACGCCCGCGAGCGCGCGCTCGAGCTGGCCGCCGATGCGCGCGCGGCGATCGACGGCGTGGACTTCGACGCGGAGACGACCCGGAAGCTCGAGGAGTTCACGGAGTTCGTCATCGAGCGCGACGAGTAATCGTCCTCGCGGGGCTCGAGCGGTTCGGTCGCGAGGCGGCGACGGATGAGAATTCGACCGCTCCATTCGAAATTCGAGACAGTCACGAACGGTGAACAGTAGGGCCAGATACTACAGTCTCGAGGTGGAACCCCGGGTATGGCCGACCACTCGAGGCGGACCGAGACCGATCGCACGGACGCCACGAAGCCGTGGCCGATCCTCGTGGCCCTCGGACTCGTCGGCTCGGAGGTCGGCATCGTCGTCGATCTCGTCCCGATCGCCGTCGGCGGACTCGTCGTCTTCGCCGCGAGCGTCGCCGGCATCCTCGCGGACGCCGACTACGTGGACCGGCCGCTCGCGTTCGCGGCCAAGTTCGGCGCGGCGTTCGTCGTCGGCGGCGCGTTACTGGCCGCCCACGGCACCGGAACCCTGTCGATCGCCCCCCTCGAGCCACTCACTGGACTGGCGAGTCGCGGCGCGGCGCTCGTCACCGCCGGTCTGGTGACGATCATCGGGGCCGGCCTCGTGCGATCCCGCCGAACCCAGAGCAACGAGAGCCGCGGAATCGAAACGTGAATCGAACCGGTCTCCGAACGAATCGCGCAAGACGCCCCGAACCTGATACCTCACTATGAGCCGACGTGCCTTCGACGCGGAAGTGGCGCTCGACCTCGCAGTCAACACGGTCCCCTTCCTGATCATGGCGTTTTTCGTCGCGGTCTTCGCGGTGTTCAACCCGTGGGGGTTCGATCCACTCCAGTCGACGATCCAATTTTCGATCCTGGTGGTGACGATGGTGTCGCTCGCGATCGTGACCTACATCGCGGCTCGAGCGATTGAAACCGACGACCGGACGCGACACGACACGTCCGAGACGTAAGGATGCGACACAGCACGTTCGAGCTGTGAGGACGCGAACACGACACGTCCGAGACGAGATGTCGGCCGAGAGCGCCGCTGGTCGAGTCAGTTGATGATGAGGACGAATCCGGTCACCGCCATCAGCAGCGTGATCCCGACCAGCAAGAGCAAGAACAGTTCCTTTTCGGAGGGGCGGCGCTGCGATGCCGGTCGGTCGGAATCGGTGTTATCGGGGCTCATGGACGACCACTATCGGCGAGATACGCGGCAGAGAGGGAAGAGCGTTTCCCAGCGATTCGGAATCGCCGGTCGAGAACGCAAGCGGAGCGGCCGATCGCAGAGCTAGCATGTGGCCGAGGGGAGACTACCTGTCGAACAGTCGTACTACGATGAGGGCGTCCTCGACTTGCGCTCGATCCGCTCCGCGGCGCGCGGGTCGACGCAGTTCGAACAACGAGCGGGACCTGCGATCCGAGCAAACAGTCTCTCACCGCAGTCAGGACAGCTTCCATCAGGATACCGAACCATACACCTAGAAGACAAGAACGGGACCATAGGTTTTGCGGCTATCCCGGTCCGGGAGGAAACGACGGGAATGCGCGTATTGTGTCCTCGTCGGGAATCATTCACTCATTCTTATGGGATGCGATACCATCACGGGACGTGCATCGCTCGTCAGAACGCGTATTCGATCGGGAACCCGGGATCGCCACAGCACAAAGCCCTCCATCCGGGACGGCGTAGCGGGAGTCGTGATCGACGATCGAACGATCGGCGGCCGAGGTGCCGTCGCCGGCCTCGGCCTCGCGCTGATCGCCGCGACCGCCGCATTCGGTGCACTGCTCGGTGCGACCCTGCCTGTCTACACCGGGCTCGAGGAGATCACCGTCGTTACACTCGCGGTGCCAGTTTCGCCGCTCACGCTGGCCGTCTACGGTGCCGTCGCCGTCGGCACCCTATTGGTCTCACTCGGCGCCGTCGTCAGCGTCCTCTCTCGGTTCGACGACGGCTCGTCGTAGCGCTTCCACGACGGGCGGTCGTCGGGCCAGCCTACCTCGTAGGAACGGTCGTCAGGCCAGCCCGATGTTCTCGCTGTACGCGCCGTACTGGTCCTCGAAGACCGCCATGATCTCGCCCATCGTCGCGTAGGCTTTCACGGCGTCGACGATGTACGGCATCGCGTTCTCGCCGCGTTCGCTGGCCTCGCGGAGCGCGTCGAGCGCGTCCGTCACCGCCTCGTCGTCCCGATCCGATTTCACCTCCTCGAGGCGGCCGAGCTGGCGTTCGGCCGTGGTCTCGTCGATCTGGAGGATATCGGGGCTGGTGTCCTCCTCGAGCGTGTACTCGTTGACGCCGACGACGACCTCCTCGCCGCGCTCGACGCGCTCCTGGTACTCGTAGGAGGCGTCCTGAATCTCCCGGAGGAAGTAGCCGTCCTCGATCCCCGTGAGAATGCCGTCGCGGACCGAGCCGTCACCAATCTCCCGGATCTCCTCGATGTAGCGCATCGTCCGCTCCTCGATCTCGTTCGTGAGCGTCTCGACGGCGAAGGAGCCGCCCATCGGGTCGACGATGTCCGCCGCGCCGGACTCCTCGGCGATGATCTGCTGGGTTCGCAGCGCGACGCGGACCGCATCCTCGCCGGGCAGGGCGAGCGCCTCGTCGAAGCTGTTGGTGTGCAACGACTGGGTGCCGCCGAGGACGCCGGCCAGCGCCTGCATCGTCACCCGAGCGACGTTGTTCAGCGGCTGCTGGGCCGTCAGCGATTGGCCCGCCGTCTGGGTGTGGAACTTGAGCCGCTTGGACTCGTCGGCCTCGGCATCGTACCACTCGTCCATCACCCGCGCGTAGATCCGGCGGGCCGCCCGGAACTTCGCGATCTCCTCGAAGAAGGAGTTGTGACAGTTGAAGAAAAAGGAGAGCCGCGGCGCGAACTCGTCGACGTCGAGTCCGCGCTCGATCGCGTCCTCGGCGTAGCCGAAGCCGTCCGCGAGGGTGAAGGCGAGTTCCTGGACCGCCGTCGAGCCCGCCTCGCGAATGTGATAACCCGAGACCGAAATCGGATGGAACTTCGGGGTCTCCCGCGTGCTGAACTCGAGGGCGTCCGTCACGAGATCGAGCGACGGTTCCGGCGGGATCACCCACTCCTTCTGGGCGATGAACTCCTTGAACATGTCGTTCTGGAGGGTTCCGCGGAGTCGCTCGCGGGGAACGCCTCGCCGATCCGCCAGCGCGACGTACATCGCGTAGATCACCGGCGCGGAGGGGTTGATCGTAAAGGAGGTCGAGATCTCCGCGAGGTCGATCCCGTCGAAGAGGATCTCCATGTCCCGGAGCGTGTCGACGGCGACCCCCTCCCGACCGATCTCGCCCTCGCTCATGGGGTCGTCCGAGTCGAGTCCCATCAGCGACGGCATGTCGAACGCCACCGAGAGACCGGTCTGCCCCTCGTCGATCAGGTAGTGAAAGCGCTCGTTGGTCTCCTCGGCGGTGCCGAAGCCGGCGAACTGGCGCATCGTCCACGTCCGCCCGCGGTACATCGTCGGGTACGGTCCCCGAGTGTAGGGTTCCTCGCCCGGGAACCCCAGATCCTCGAGATAGTCGAGTTCCGAGACGTCCTCGGGGGTGTAGAGCCGATCGACATCGTGGTTCGAAACCGTCGCGAACCGGTCCTTTCGTTCGCCGTGGCGCTCGAGGACCGGATCGAGCGACTCGTTCTCCCACCGCCGGCCCTCCTCGCGAATCTCCTCGAGATCCTCGTCGTCGTACATGGTCGTAATATTTGCCGACGATGCAATGAAGGTTCGGGGAGGACGGATCGAAATGAAAACCGGTCGGTGGGAGAACCCGATCCGCGGGAGGGACGACCAGTGTTCGAGGTCGAGACGAGTCGATTTGACGGGAGAAGGGGGCGGTCGTCGGACAATCACCGACTCCGACCGGCGGCGTCCGACGAGTGTAAGACACCGTCACGAGCGGCGGCTACCGACGGCGTTACTCCGTCTCCCTGCCGTCACCGCCGTCGGACTGGAGTCGCTTCGTCGTCTGCACCAGCGGATGGCGGGCGTAGTCGACGACGTCGATGTCGTCGATCCGCTCGAGACCCTCCTTTTCGGCCGTACGTGCCATCCCCAGATCGATTTCGTGGTCCACGACGATGACGTAGGCGTCCATCTCGTCGATCCCCAGCCGGTCGGCCGCGAGCACGCGGTGGTGGCCGTCCGCCAGCAGGAGGGTGCCGCCGTTGTCGATGACGACCAGCGGCTCGGCGAGTCCCCGCTCGAGTTCGTAGCGTCGCCCCTCGAGTTCGTCGGCGTAGACCCGTCCCTGCGTGGGCGTCAGGTCCGAGAGCGGAACGGTCCGGCGCTGCTCCGTCAGGTCGATCTCGTGGATCTGCTCGAGGGTTCGCATCAGCTTGCCGACCTTCTCGGGGGTCGCGCGCTCGATCTGACTGCGGATGACGTCCGCGTTGGAGATGATCCCCACCAAATTGCCCGCGTCGTCCACGACGGGGAGTTTCTGGATGCCAGAGCGGAGGATGACTCGAGCGGCGTCGTTTACCTTCATCTCGGGGTGGGCGACCAGGAGATCGGTCGCCATGACCTTGAAGATCAAATCGTCGTCCTCGGCCAGCAGCAGGTCGCGGGCGCTGACGAACCCCTCGACGCGCCGCCGCTCGCAGACCGGAAAGCCGCTGTGCTCCTCGCTCTCGGCGATCCGGGTCGCGACGTCACGGACGGTCTCGTCCGGCGATACCGTCGCCACGTCGCGCGTCATATACTCCTTGACCTGGGGTTTCGTCCGGTCCGATACGACGTCCATACACGGGGACACGGGAGCGGCGCGCAAAAGTACTGTTACTGACGCTGCCAACCGATCTTCTACTCTCGGCTCTCGACACCGCTCACGCCGACTCGCCGTCTTCCGGCTCGCCGCGCTGGGTGAACAACCACTCGCTGGTCTGCGTGTACGCGCCCACCGGGACTCCGGGTCGCGTCCGAATCGCCTCGAAGAACCGGTTCGTGATTACTTCCTCGACCACGCTAACGATCGATTCGACCTCCACTTCGTGGTCGGCGCTGCCCAGAATCCCGATCTCGAGTTGCGCGCCGGCCATGTCCGCGTGGCCGCCGGCGCTGCCGATCCGATCGAACCCGTCCCGGAGCGTCTCGCCGAGGTCGACATCGCTGGCTCGCGAGCGGGCCGACAGGAACACCATCTCGTCGTCGAACCCGAACACGAGCGTTGTCTCGACGCCCTCCATCGCGAGCAACTGATCGGCCGCCTGGGGCAACGCGTCCCGATCCCCGATCCGGCCGACGCTGGCGACGGCCACCGAATCTCGCTGAACGCGGTTCTTGATCGCCCGCGCGATCGTCTCGAGGGTCTCGCCCTCGAGCGAGGGCTGTTCGATCTGGCGCAAAATCGACGTATCGACGTGGGGAGACAGGGTGGAGGCGGCCCTGAAGTCGGCGGGCGAGACTTCTCGCGTGAAATCGTTCGTGTCGACCCGAATGCCGTACAACAGCGCCGTGGCCGTCGAGGGGTCGAACGCGAGATCGAAGCGATCGAGGTACTCCGTCAGGACGGAACTGGTCGCACCCGCACCCTCCCGGAGGTCGACGAACTCGCCGGGAACCGGCCCGCGCGGCGGATGGTGGTCGATGACGATATCGACGTGAAGGTCCGCCGGAAGCTGATCGTTGACGCCGGGGCGAGAGTGATCGACCAGCGCGAACGCCGAGTACTCCGCGAGCGAGTCGTCGGGAGCCATGTTTCGCAGCTCCAGGTCGAGCAGGTTGACCATGGCCCGGTTCTCCTGGTGGGAGATATCGCCGAAGTAGCAGGCGTCGGCGGCGACGCCGACGGACTCGGCGACGTCGACGAGCGCGACCGCGCTCGCGATCGCGTCCGGGTCCGGATTGTCGTGGGCGACGACGGCCAGCCGACCGTCGATCCGCCCCAGCCGCTCCCGGAGTTCGATCGCCGCTTCGGCGGACGGGCTCGCCGTCCCGTCGACCGCGCGGTCGGCCATCGCGTCCGTCGGGTCGACGATCCGATCCGCGAGTTCTGCGAATCGGTCGCGGTCGGCGGCCGTCGCGTTCCCGCCCAGATAGGCCACGATCACGGCGTCGGGAAACCGCTCGCGCGCGGCCTCGAGCGCGGCCCGATTGACGTCGGTTCGGTCGCTCGCGACGAAGATCACGTCCGGCGCGTCGACGTTCGCGATGGTGTCGGGATCGGCCGGTTCCGCGCTCCGAGCCGGCACGCTCTCGTCGCGCAAGGTCTCGACGACGCTCTCGTCGTCGGTGATGACGAGTAGCCGGCCGTCGCGCTCGGCGACCCGCTCGGTCACCTGACGGCAGACGGTTCCGCAACCGAGCACGAGCCGAAAAACCATTTGTCGCGGCTTGCAACCCCGAGGGGTAAAAGCTACCGGGTCTCCCGTCGGGCGACTACGCGACGACCGCGGCCGCCGCCTCGGTCGCGGCGTCGGCGATCGGGCCGAACGCCGGCAGGATGAGGACCGTGATCACTGCGGCGACGATGATCGCCGCGTAGAGCCCGGTCGGCTGGGCGAGGCGATCCCGATCGACGACCGGGTCCTCGATCCAGAGCGCCTTGACCAGCCGCGAGTAGTAGTACAGCGAGAGCGCGCTGTTGACGACGAGCGCGGCGGCCACGACGAGCAGGGCCGCGTTGTCCGCGGCCGCCTCGATCGTCGCGGTGTACAGGAGGTACTTGCTCCAGAAGCCGCCGAACAGCGGGATGCCCGCGAGGCTGAACATGAAGACCGCCATCGCGGCGCAGGCGAACGGCGCCTGCTTCGCGAGGCCGCTGTAGTCCTCGAAGGTGCGGCCGACGCCCCAGTACTCCGCCAGGCCGACGAACAGGAACGCGCCCGTGTTCATGAAGCCGTAGACCAGCAGGTGCATCATGGCCGCGCCCATGACACGTTCGCCGGCCCCGGTCGAGAGGGCCGCCAGCCCGATCAGCACGTAGCCGGCGTGCCCGATCGAGGAGTAGGCGAGCATCCGCTTGACGTTCTCCTGGGTCGCCGCCGCGAAGTTCCCGACCGTCATCGTGACGATCGCGAGAATGACGAACGCCCACGTCCAGTCGACGCCGATGACGGCGGTCGTCGCCTCGAGCGGGAACGCCGTCGTGAACACGCGGAAGGCGAGCACGAAGCCGGCGGCCTTCGAGGCCGAAGAGAGGAACGCGGAGATCGGTGCGGGCGCGCCCTCGTAGGCCTCGGGCGCCCAGAAGTGGAAGGGGACGCTCGCGGTCTTGAACGCGATCCCGCCGATCAACATGAGGATCCCGAGACCGAGTAATCCGCCCATCTCGCCGGCTCCGCCGAGGTTCGCCGCGATCGCCTCGAGTTGCAGCGAGCCGGTCGCGCCGTACACCAGCGAGACGCCGTAGACGAAGATCGCTGACGAGAGCGCCCCGATCAGGAAGTACTTCAGGCCCGCTTCGACGCTGCCGCGGTTGTCCTTCAGGATCGCGACGAGCGCGTACGACGGCAGGCTCGTCAGCTCGAGCGCGATGAAGATCGTCACCAGACTGTTCGACGCGGCCATCGTCGACATCCCGGTCGCCGCGAGGATGACCAGCGAGTAGTACTCGGCCTGGTAGGTGTGATCTCGCAGGTAATCGTAGCTCGCGACCGTGACGAGGGCCGTGACGACCGCGATGATGATCATGAAGTACAGCGCCAGCTGATCGACGACGAACTGGCCGTCCATGATATCGATGACGCCGTAGTTGTCGATGCCGGTCGCCCCGACGCCGGCGGCGGTGAACCAGACGGCGACGGCCAGCGACGACAGCGACCCGGCGACGGCGGTGCCGGCGAGCAGCGCGCGGTTCGTCGAGCGCGGGTTGATGCTGTCGAGCAGGAACAGGACGAGCGCCGTCCCCGCCAGGATCAGTGCCGGTGCGAGCGCCGTCCACTCGGGAAGTTCAAGGACCGCCATCAGAGATCACCTCCCTGGACGATCGGATCGATTGCGTCGGTTATCATGTCGAAGATCAGGTCGGGAGCGACGCCGAGGGCGATGATGAGTCCCAGCAGGACGACCATCGATGCGACGTCGTGGACCGGCGCGCGGCCGACCTCGTAGTCGGTCTCGAGTCGATACGGGCCGAACACCGTCCGCTGGAGGGCAAAGAGCAGGTAGCCCGCGACGATGACGATGCCGAACATCGCCAGCGACGTGAAAACGGCCGAGTACTCGAGCAGTTCGGAGCCGAAGGAGCCGAAGAAGATGAAGTACTCCGCGGCGAAGCCGCTCATCAGCGGCAGCCCCATGTAGCCGAAGGCGCCGGCGATGAGGATGCCGACCGCGATCGGCATCCGGTCGGCCATCCCGGACATGTCGGTGACCATCCGGGTGTGAGTCGCGTTGTAGATGACGCCGACGGCCATGAACATCAGCCCCGAGATCAGGCCGTGGGAAACCATCTGGAACGTCGCGCCGCCGACCCCGAACTGGGTGTACGCGACCAGTCCGAGGATGACGTAGCCCATCGACGAGACGGAGGAGTAGGCGACGATCCGTTTGAGGTCGGTCTGGGCGAGCGCCAGCATCGCGCCGTAGATGACGCTGATGACGGCGATCGCCGCGATCGGCACCGCGTAGGCCTCGACTTGCTCCGGGAACATCGTGAAGTTGAATCGGAGCAGGGCGTAGGTCCCCATCTTCAGCAGCACGCCGGCCAGCAGTATCGAGGCCGGCGTCGGCGCCTCCACGTGGGCGTCGGGCAGCCACGTGTGGAACGGGACGATCGGCACCTTCACCGCGAAGCCGAGGAACATCGCGACGAAGACGACCGATGCGAGGGCCGTCCCGCCGAGACCGAAGAGCCCTTCGGGACCGCCCTCGAGCATCGCCGTCGCGATTTCGGGCAGCGCGAAGGAGGTGACCGAGTCGCCGAGCCCGAAGACGAGCGCGATGAACGCGCCGAACATCACCAGCGACGCCACGTTCGTGTAGACGAAGAACTTGATCGCGGCGTACTTCCGGCGCGGGCCGCCCCAGATCCCGATCAGCAGGTACATCGGGATCAGGACCGCCTCCCAGAAGACGAACCAGAGGAAGAAGTCGAGCGCGGTGAAGACGCCGAGCAGCATCGCCTCGATGAAGAGGACGAGCCCGTAGAACTGGGACTCGCGCTCGTCGATCGGCGTCCACGAACTCACGATCGCCAGCGTACAGAGGATCGTCGTCAGGACCACCAGCGGCATGCTGATCCCGTCGACGCCGACGAACCACGAGATCGACCGCCCGCCGATCTCGAGCCACGCCGCCCGCGATTCGAACGCCAGTTCACCCTCGAGCAGGGCGTTCCCGCTGCCGTCGAACGCGGCGAACAGCCACAGGGACAGGGCCGCCGGCACGAGGCTGATGGCGAACGCAAGTTTGCCGGCGATGCGATTCGGCGCGACGAACGTCACCAGCGCGCCGATCAGTGCGACCGCGATCAGTGCTTCGATCATCATGCGAACCACCCTCCGAGATAGCCGAGGACGAGTAGTAAGCCGATGAACCCGCCCACCAACAGCGCCGCGTAGTTAGTCACGATACCCGTCTGGAGCCGCTTCATTCGATCGCTGCCGAACAGACTGATCGTCGAGGTCCCGTTGACGACCCCGTCGATGACGGTCTGATCGAACCGGTCGGCCGCTCGAGCCAGCGGCAGCGTGAACCCTTCGGCGAGCCAGACCTGGTACTCGTCCTGGTAGTAGTTGCTCTTGAGGACGCGGTACGCGCCGCCGATCTTTCGCGTGTGACGCGACGGGTCGGAGACGTTGTACAGCGTGTGTGCCGTGAACGCGCCCGCCAGCGCGAGGCCGAGCGACAGTCCGGCGCTCAACAGCATGGTGGTGGTCTCCGATCCGATGTAGCTCTCTTCGAAGGCCACCGTCTCGTGGTAGGCGTGGTAGGTCAGTCCCTCGACGTAGCCGTACTCGCCGTCGAGCCAGTGCTCGAGGAAGGTGATGTCGAGGTTCAGCAGGTTCGCGACGGGCGCGAGATTCGCGAAGCCGGCGACGGCCGCGAGCGTCCCGAGCGCGAGCAGCGGGACCTTGACGGCCCAGCCGACCGCGTGGGGCTCCTCGGCCGTCTCGGAGCGCGGCTCACCGTGGAAGGTCAGGAAGACCATTCGGAAGGTGTAGAAGCCGGTGAAGAAGACGGCGAGCAGTCCCATCGCGTAGGCCGCGAGGATGACCGGCTCCGCCAGGCCGACGGCCAGCGCGTCGAACAGCACCTCGTCTTTCGACCAGAAACCAGAGAAGGGAACGATCCCAGCGAGCGCGAGCGCGCCGGCGAGGAACGTGTAGTAGACGACGGGCGCTTCGTCCTTCAGCCCGCCCATCTCCCACATGTCCTGCTCGTGGTGCATAAGGATGATGACGGCACCGGCACCGAGGAACAGGAGCGCCTTGAAGAAGGCGTGGTTCATGAGGTGGAAGACGCCGGCAACGTAGCCGCCGACGCCCAGTCCGAGCATCATATAGCCGTACTGGCTGATGGTCGAGTATGCCAGCACCTGCTTGATGTCGTCTTTGACGACGGCCATCGTCGCGGCGAACAAGGCGGTGAAGCCGCCGACGAAGGCGATGATCGCCAGCGCGGTCGGAGACAGCGCGTAGTAACCGAACATGCGAGCGACCAGGTAGACGCCGGCCGCGACCATCGTCGCCGCGTGAATGAGTGCGGAGACGGTCGTCGGACCCTCCATGGCGTCGGGCAGCCAGGTGTGGAAGGGGAACTGCGCGGACTTGCCCAACACCCCGCCGAGCACGAGGAGTCCGGTGATCGTCACCCAGGTTTCGGCGTCGAAGCCGAAGAGAGTCGCGCCGTCGTCGATCGCCGTCTCGGCGGCGGTGACGAAGGACTCCTCGCCGGCGAACCCGACCGTGCCGAACGTCGCGGCGATGGCGACGACCCCGACCAGGAAGAAGTAATCACCGAAGCGGGTGACCAGGAACGCCTTCTTCGCGGCCGAGGGGGCCGATTCCGTGCGGAACCAGAACCCGATCAGCAGGTACGAGCAGAGCCCGACGAGTTCGAAGAACATGAACGCCATCAGCAGGTTGTCCGCGAAGACGAACGCGAGCATGCTGAAGGTAAAGAGGCCGAGTTCGGCGTAGTAGCGCCGGAGTCCGGTCTCCCCTTCGGCGTTCATATACCCGAGGCTGAAGACGTGAACGAGCAAGGCGACCAGCGAGACGATCACCAGCATAAGCGCCGAGAGCGGATCGATCAGAATGCCGAAGGTGAAAGCGATCCCCTCGGCACCGGTCGCGCTCGCGGCCGCGCCGGCCGTCCACTCGTAGAGCGTCGTGTGATGCGTCTCGCCGCCCGCCACGGCCGCGAACATGACGAGCGACACGACGAGCGAGCCCGCCGTCGCGATGATGCCCGCGAACGCGCCCTTCTTCGGCATGTACTTCCCGAAGACGAGCGTGACCGCGAAGGCCACGAGCGGGAACACTGCGATCGCCGGTGCGAATCCGAACGGTCCTGTTGCTGTTGCTGCCATCTTACCACCTCATCGTCGTCGGTACCGTGACGTCGACGTCACGGAAGTTGCGGTACAACACCAGGATGATCCCGAGTCCGACGGCCACTTCGGCGGCAGCGAGCGCCATCGTAAAGAGCGCGAACAACTGCCCCGTGAGGTTGCCGTGATAGAACGCGAACGCGATCAAATTGATATTCGCCGCGTTCAGCATGAGCTCGACGGACATCAGGAACAACAGTGCGTTTCGACGCGTCAGCACCCCGAAGAGACCGATGCAGAACACCGCCATCGACAGCAGCACGTAGTACTGCACGTCGACGGTCATCGATCCACACCTCCCGTCTCGGCTGACCCACCGTCAGCCCCGCCGTCGGTGACGGCCGGCTCCGGACCCGTCTCGTTGCTCGAGGCTTCGGCGGTGCTCGAGAGCGCGGCGACGGGTTCGCCCTCCGCTTCGCGCTTCGCGAGGACGAGCGAGGCGTCGAGCGCGGCGTCGAGTGCGATCGCCACGAGCAAGACGGCGGCGAGGAACGGTTCCGTGCCCCCGATTTGCTGCAGCGAGTCGAAACCGAACAGCGCGTAGCCGAGTTCGGCCGTGATCGAGACGTCGTCGGGGAAGCCGGCCCCCGCGGCCTGGGTCATCGGCTCGAAGGCCGTGTTCAGCGTGATGAGCGCCATCACGCCGAACAGCCCGACGGCGAGTAGCCCCGGAACCAGCGTCTTGCCGAGTCGAAGTTTCGGACCGGTCGTCATGCCTGTACCACCTCGTCTGCGTCGGCGTCGTCGCGCTCGGTCAGCATGACGGCGAACGTGATGAGAACGAGGACCCCGCCCACGTAGACGAGGACCTGCATCATGGCGACGAATTCGGCCGCCAGCATCACGTAGTGAACCGCCACGCTGAGCAACGCTACGCCAAGCAGGAGCGCCGAATGCCACGGGTCCTGCATGAGCACGACACCCACCGCGCTGGCCAGCGTCACGATGGCGAACAGCGCGAACGCGATCAGCTCGTAGTTCATGGTTGTTGATAGTGCCCGTTTGCGGGACGGGCGGACCCGTTACTGGTAGTCGACCTCCCCCTCACCCTCACCGACCCACGCGCCCCGGTCGGGTTCGCGGGCGGCGAGCGGGTCGATGTCCTTGTACCACGGTACCGCCTTCAACTGCTCTTTGTTGTAGACGAAATCGTGTTTCGTGTCCGCGGTGAACTCGAAGTTCTCCGTCAGCAGGATGGCGTCGACCGGGCAGACCTCCTCGCAGAGTCGGCAGTAGATACACTGCCCGATGTGGAGGTTGTACTGCTCGCCGTTTCGCTGGTCGTCCATCACGATCTGGATCGTATCGTTCGGACAGACGTTCTCACACTGGCGACACCAGATACACCGCTCCTGACTGAACTTATGAACGCCCCGAAATCGGGGCGAAACGTCGGGTGCGGTCTCCGGGTACTCCACCGTGAAGGTGGAACCGTCCAGTGCGTGTTTCATCGTCGTTGCCATCGATTTGAGTATCCCGATCATGCTATCAGTCCCACGATTACCGCGGTCAGGACGAGATTGGCGAAGGACAGGACCAGCAGCCCCTTCCAGCCGATCTCGATCAGTTGGTCGATCCGGACGCGCGGCACCGCCGAACGCAGCCACTGCGTCGCGAAGAACACCGCCCAGATCTTGATGAGGAACCAGACGATGCCCGGAAGAATCGGTCCGGCGGGTCCGCCGAGGAAGATCGTCGCGATGATCGCGCCGCCGAGGAAGATGTGGAGGAACTCCCCGAGGTAGATCAACACGAAGTAGACCGAGGAGTACTCGGTCTGGTAGCCGGCGACGATCTCGGTCGGTGCCTCCGGCGTGTCGAAGGGATTACGGCCGACTTCCGCGAAGTTCGCAATGAGGAACAGGACGAACGCGAAGGGGTTGACGAACGCGTACCACGTCGGGATCGAGATCCCGGCGATCTCTATCAGCGTCTCGTGTTGAGCCGCGACGATCTCGCCCATCTGTAAGGTGCCGGCGAAGATCACGACCGACATCCCGGTGACGACCAGCGGGATCTCGTAGGCGATGTTCTGTGCCACCGCGCGAAGCCCCCCGATCAGGGAGTACTTGTTCGCCGACGCGTAGCCGGCCATCACCAGTCCGAGGCTCGCGATCCCCGAGACCGCGAAGACGTACGCCAGCCCGACTTCGGGATCAGCGAGGTGGATCCCGCTGCCCATCGGGATAACGGCGAATCCCAGCAGCGCCGACGCCGCGACGACGATCGGCGCGAGATCGTAGGCCGGTCGATCCGCGTTCTCCGGGATGACCAGTTCCTTCGAGAGGAGCCGGACGGCGTCGGCGACGATGATGAAGATCCCGGCCGGTCCGAGTCGGTTGACGGCGATTCGGTCGGTGAAGGCGGCGGTGATCTTCCGTTTCGCCCACGGACCGGCGACGCCGGTCATCGCCAGCATCAGATTCCCGATGACGAAAGCCGCGATGAACGTCGCGAGCAACTCACCGCCGAGTCCGAACCCGTCCAGACCGGTCAGCTCGCCGATCCGTTCCGGGAGCAAGACGGTATCCTGCAACGGAGACGCAGCAACCGCACCGAACATCCTAGCGGTCCACCTCCCCGAGCACGATATCGAGGCTGCCAAGCGACGCGATCAGGTCCGGGACGTACTCGCCTTCGGACATCTCGGGCAGCGCCGACAGGTTGTGGAAGCACGGACTCCGGATTTTGAACCGACCGGGTTTGTCCGTCCCGTCCGACCGGATGTAGATCCCGAGTTCGCCCTTCGCTCCCTCGACGGCGCGGTAAATCTCCGTGTCCGGGTCGGGCTTCAGCGTCCGCGGGACGTTGCTCTGGACCGTCCGCTCGTCCTCGGGCCAGTCCTCGAGCAGGTCGAGACACTGCTCGATGATCTTCGCGGACTCCTCGACCTCCTGCATGCGCACGAGAACGCGGCTGAAGTTGTCGCAGCCGTCCTCGGTGACGACGTCCCACTCGAGGTTCTCGTAGTAGCCGTAGGGGTCGTCGCGACGGAGGTCGTAATCGATGCCGGAGCCGCGGGCGACCGGGCCCGTGCAGCCGTACTGTTTGGCGACCTCGGGCTCGAGGATCCCGGTGTCGTGACATCGGATCTGGAAGATCTCGTTGCCGGTCAGCAGGTCGTTGTACTCGTCGACCTTCGCGGGGAGCCCGTCGAGGAAGTCCCGCGTCTTCTCGACGAACTCCTCGCGGGGTTCCGGCAGGTCCCAGGCGACCCCGCCCAGCCGGAAGTAGTTGAACATGAGCCGCTGGCCGGTCAGGTCCTCCAAGATGTCCTGGACGACCTCGCGGTCGCGCATGCCGTACTGGAAGATGGCGGTGAAGTCGCCGTAGACGTCCAGCGCGAACGTGGCCAGCGCGAGCATGTGCGCGGCGATCCGGCACAGCTCGGCGCTCATCGTCCGGATGACCTGGGCGTACTCGGGGACCTCGATGTCCGCGAGGTCCTCGGCCGTGCGCGCGTAGGCCCACTCGTTGAGCAGGCCGGCCGAGACGTAGTCCCAGCGGTCCGGGTAGGGCATGATCTGGTGGCGATAGGTTCCCTGCTGGCACATCTGCTCCTCGCAGCGGTGCAGATAGCCGATGTCGGGGTCGACGTCGAGGACCGTCTCGCCGTCCAGCACCGTCTCGATGTGGAGCACGCCGTGGGTCGCCGGGTGGTGCGGGCCGATGTTGAGGAACATCGTGTCCGACTCGTCGTCGTGGTGGTCCGGCTGGACCGGGTTGGCGTGCTCCGAGAGGGTCACGAGCTGTGGTTTCTCCTGATCGTAGCCCCGCGAGAGCGGATGGCCCTGCCAGGTTTCGGGGAGGAGGATCCGACGCGGGTCGGGGTGACCCTCGTAGTCGATGCCGACGAGGTCGAAGGCTTCCCGCTCGTGCCAGTCGGCCGTCCGGAAGACCGGTTCGGCGGTCTGGCTAACCGGCTCGTCGGTGGTCGTCGGGACGACGATCGAGACCTCCTGGGTCGGATCGGCGTACTTCCGGAGGTGGTAGATCGACTCGTACCGGTCGACGTACTCCTGTGCCGTGAGATTTGCGAGGTGGTCGAAGCCGGCCTCGTCCCGGAGGTCCGTGAGGACGTCCTGAACGTCGTCCGGCCGGATGACGAACCCCGGCGCGTTCAGGTGGTCGTCGCGCGAGAGCGCACGATCGCCGATCAGCGCCGCGAGTTCGTCCTCGCTGACTTCCACTGACGGCCCTCGCTCGAGTCCCGTGCTCATGGCGAATCAGCCCAGTTGTATCGCATGACGAGGTCCTCCTCGTCGATGTCGTCGGCGAGCTTCTGAACGAGTTCGTCCTGGGGCAGGTCGCCGAACTCCTCGAGTTCGTAGGGCTTGACGACGACCGGAGTCGATTCGCCGTTGCGGATCCGCTCTTGTAGTTTGGCGATGCCGTAGACGAGCGCTTCCGGTCGCGGCGGGCAGCCGGGAACGTGAATGTCGATCGGGATGATCTCCTCGGCACCCTTGACGACGTTGTAGCCCTCCTGAAAGGGGCCGCCGGAGATCGTACACGAGCCCATGCCGACGACGAACTTGGGTTCGGGCATCTGATCGTAGACCCGCTTCATGCGGGGGCCGAACTTCGAGACGATCGTTCCGGGAACGATCATCACGTCGGCCTGTCGGGGCGAGGCGCGCGGAACGCCGGCTCCGAAGCGATCCAGATCGTGTTTGATCGCGTACGTGTGCATCATCTCGATGCTGCAACACGCGATCCCGAACTGGAGCATGAACATCGAGTTGCCCCGCACCCAGTTCATGAACTTGTCGAACTTCGTGAGGATGAACGGGGTCGACCCGAAGGCCTCGCGAAGCTTGGAGTTGAAGCGGTCGTCGGCACCCTCACCGATCCGCGAGTCGCGGGTGTCCGACGACGGTGCGGTGCTGTCGTAGATCTGCTGGCGTGGTTGTTCGCTACTCATTGTCTGTCAGTTTCCAGCTGGCGAGCTGTCTGTGCCCACTGTACTGCGCCGTTGCGCCACGCCCACGCGAGTCCGACGAGCAGGATGGCGACGAACAACAGCATCGGCCCGAGCGCACTGACGAGCGAGATTTCCTCCGCCGCGAGCGCATCCTGATAGGCGACCGCCCACGGAAACAGGAGGACGGTCTCGATATCGAAGATGACGAACAGAAGCGCAACCATGTAGTACTGAATATTGAACCGGATGCGCGTTCCGCCGGTCGGAATCTCGCCACTCTCGTAGGTGGCGCGTTTGCTCGTTTCGGGCACGGTGGGTCGCAGGAGATACGATACCGCCATCATCCCGAACGGTATCAACACCCCGACGAGTGCCAGCGCCCCGATGGCGATCCAATCATTCATCTCGGTAACGTTCGAGGGTTCAAACCGCACGCACATAAGGGTTGATTCTTCGTTTTCCGGGGAAACACGGGCCAGAAAGGGAGTTCAGCTCGAATAGACCCTCGTGAATAATCACCTTATACTATATATAGCTGTGTGGAGAGTGAACGGATCGGTAATCGGGTATTGCTCGAGGCCGAAATCGACCGCTACGCACCGCGTGTGGTGGTAATTTCTGCCACGCAGACGAGTAACTCGCCAGACCGGAAGCGCGACCGGGAGCTCCGATCGCAGTTTCGGAGACGCGCGGAGCAGAGACGCGCGGAACATCCTCCCTCCGTACTGGGCGACGTTACTGATCCCGATACCGGAGCTTACCGATCCCGGTCCCGGAACGCCGGCGTCCCGGAGTCGTGGAGTTCTCGAGAGACGGCGCCGACGCCCTCGCGCAGGTCCTCGCGGTACGCGACGAGTCGGTCGCGAACGTCGTCGTGCTGGCGGGCGAGGATCTGAGCGGCCGACAGCGCGGCGTTGAACGACTTGCCGGCGTCGACCGCGACCAGCGGCGCCCCCGTCGGCATGCCGATGACGCTGTCGACGGACTTCTCCTGGACCGGAACGCCGATGACCGGCAGCGGATACGCGATCGACGCGGTCATGTTCGGGAGGTCCGCGGATTTCCCGCCCGCACCGGCGATAATCACGTCGAGGCCGCGCTCTTCGGCCGTCTCCGCGTACGCCGTCATTAGGTCCGGCGTCCGGTGAGCCGAGGTCACGTAGGTCTCGAACGTGAACCGTTCGTCGGGCGCGCTCTCGTAGTCGGTCTGCTCGGCGAAGCCGAGTTCGTCGACGAACGCGTCGTAGGCACCCCGGCGTTTCCCGCCGGTCATCATCGTCTCGAGGTCGGAGTCGCTCCCCATCACGATGCCGACGTCAGGGGTCTCCTCGGACGGGCGATCCTGTTCGGCCTCGCGGTGCAGGCGCTCGATCAGTTCGCTGACGCTGTCGCTCATGACTGGTCGTGGTCGGGCGAGTGACTTGAAACAGTGGCAAACGGACCGAGCGACCGGGACGACGCAGGTAGCTGGCTACGTTCGGAACGTCACGCGCTCCTCGAGGTCGCGCGCGGCCTGCAATAGCGCTTCGACGTCGGCGTCCTCGGTCTCGCTCGAGACGGTGACGTGGCCCATCTTGCGCAGCGGTCGGGCTTGCCGCTTGCCGTACCAGTGGAGGTGCGCGGCGGGCGTCTCGAGGATGTCGTCGAGGTCCCCGAGCGCTGCGGGCTGCTCCTCGTCGACGTCAGCCAGTAGGTTCGTCAGAACGGTCGGCGAACGCAGCTCGGTCGACCCGAGCGGCCAACCCAGTACCGCCCGCACGTGCTGTTCGAACTGCGAGCTCTGGGCGCCCTCGATCGTCCAGTGGCCCGAGTTGTGCGGGCGCGGCGCGATCTCGTTGAGCAAAACGTTCCCCTCGCGCGTTTCAAACAGTTCGATCCCGTACACGCCCCGTCCGTCCATCACCTCGAGCACGTCGCGCGCGACCGAGTGAGCGCGCTCGGTGACGGCCCCGCTCGAGCGCGTCGGAACGACGGTCTCCCGAAGGATCTCGTCCTCGTGGATGTTTTCCCCGATCGGGAAGGTCGCGATTTCGTCCGCGCCCTCGACCGCGATAACGGACACCTCGCGCTCGAAGTCGACGAACGATTCGACCATCGCGGGGCCGGCGACCGACTCGAGGGCGTCCGCGGCGTCGGCTTTCGACTCGACGGGGACGTTACCGCGACCGTCGTAGCCCCCGGTGCGGGCCTTGAGCATCACCGGCGCGCCGTAGTCGTCGATCGCCTCGCGGACGTCGTCGGCGTCCTCGACCGCGCGGAACGGCGGCACCGGAACGCCGGCGTCCTCGAGTTCGCGCTTCTGGACGAGTTTGTCGTGAATGGTCTCGAGCGTCGACGGCTTCGGGTGAACGGGCGTGCCCGTCTCCTCGCTGACCCGTTCCATGACGTCCTGATCCGCGAGTTCGATTTCGAACGTGAGGACGTCGGCGCGCGCGGCGAGTTCGCGGATCCCCGCCTCGTCGTCGAACCCGGCGACGATCTGGTCGCGAGCCATCGGCGCGGCGGGGCAGTCCGGCGTCGGATCGAGCACGACCACCTCGACGCCCAGCGGCGCGGCCGCTTCGGCGAGCATCCGCCCGAGCTGTCCCCCGCCGACTACGCCGATCGTCGGTCCCGGCGTCCGTAACGTCGTCATGCGCGCCGATTCTCGTCCGCCGCGCTTAAGAATTCTCAAAATGGGCCGTCGCTCGAGAGACGGTGTAGCGGCTTCGTTTTCCTATAAAAACCTTCGTGCAGAGCGCCCGCCTCGGAAACCGGACGGTATTATATATCTATGTGGCAAGCCACAGATACGAATATGCAATCGAGCGTCTCGCGGCGTCGAGTGCTCGCCAGCGGGGGGTTGAGTGTACTCGCGTCGCTCGCCGGCTGTCTCGCGACGGGACGAGGTGAAACGGAGACCGTGACGAAAACGTACGAGACCGACGATCTCAGTTCGCTCTCGCTCTCGGCCGAGAACGGTTCGGTCACCGTCGAGGGGAAACAAGGAGACACGGTCGAACTTCGGGGTCACAAAGCGGCCCCCACCGAGGACGCTCTCGAGTCGCTCTCGATCGAGACCGGCCGCGACGACGGACGTCTCGCGGTCGAAACGCAACGGGAGGACGTCCCGTTCCTGTTCGGTCCCGACCCGAAACTGGCCCTCGAGGCGACGGTTCCCGACGGCGTTCGAATGGCCCGCGTGGCGACGACGAACGGCGACGTCGACGTACGGGACGTAACCGGCGAACTGGCGACCGACACGACCAACGGAGAGATCGACGTTCAGGGGGTCGACGGGGCACTGGTCGCCGACAGTACCAACGGGTCGGTTCGGGTGACCGGCGTCGACGGCGACGTTCGCGCGGCGACGACCAACGGCGACATCGACGTCACGGTCGCGGACGGCGACGGCGATCTGACGGCCGAGAGCACCAACGGCGCGGTCACCGTTCGCGCACCGCCCTCGCTCGACGCGACCGTCAGCCTCTCGACGACGAACGGCGAGGTCTCGCTCGAGGGGTTCGACGGGTCGGAGGCCACGAGCGAAGATTCGATCGAAACGACGCTCGGTGACGGGACACGTCGGCTGCGAGTCGACACGACCAACGGCGACGTGGTGGTGCAGAACGAAAACAGCGGGTAAGGTCGCCAGACGAGAGGGAACCGGCATCGCAGTTGAGCGAACCAGACACACATCCGGTGGCGGCGTGTCGGGAGGCGGCCGCCCGAGAACGGTACCTCTTTTACCCGCCCTCTCCACCGCTCGCCTATGACCACGCTCGGACTGGTGGTCGCGGAATTCAACCGTCCGATCACCGAGCAGATGGAGCAGGAAGCGCTCGAGGCGGCCACCGCCGCGGGCGCCGAGGTGTACGAGACGGTCCGCGTCCCAGGAGTCTACGACGCGCCGCTGGCGGCCGACCGACTCGCCCGCCGCGAGGAAGTCGACGCCGTCGCCGTCGTCGGAACCGTCATCACCGGTGATACGGATCACGACCAGGTGATCACCGACGCGACCGCGCAGGGACTCTCCGACGTGAGTCTCGAGCGCGATACGCCCGTGACCCTCGGCGTGACCGGTCCCGGGATGTCCGCCGCCGAGGCGCGAGAACGCGTCGAAAACGCGGCGAAAGCCGTCGACGGCGCGCTCGATCTCGTCGACGAACTCCCCGACCCCAGTCCCGCTGCCGATTCAGACTAGATCCACAATGACGATGGAATTCACCGACCGCGTCAGCCGAGTCGAACCGTCCGCAACGCTCGCCATCTCCGCGCTCGCCACCGAACTCGAGGCAGAGGGCGCAGACGTCGTCGACCTGAGCGTCGGCGAACCCGACTTCCCCACGCCCGAGAATATCGTCGAGGCCGGCAAGGACGCGATGGACGCCGGCCACACCGGCTACACGACCTCCGCCGGCATCCTCGAGTTGCGCGAGTCCATCTCGGAGAAACTCGCCGACGACGGCCTCGATCACAGCACGGACGAGATTATCGTCACGCCCGGCGCGAAGCAGGCGCTGTACGAGATCGTCCAAGCCCTGATCGGCGAAGGCGACGAAGTCGCCCTGCTCGACCCCGCGTGGGTCTCCTACGAGGCGATGGTCAAGATGGCCGGCGGCGATCTGACCCGCGTCGACCTCTCGGACTCGGACTTCCGGCTCGAGCCCGCCCTCGACGACCTCGCGGCCGCGGTGTCGGACGAAACGAAGCTGCTGATCGTCAACTCCCCGTCGAACCCCACCGGCGCCGTCTACTCCGACGCGGCGCTCGAGGGCGTGCGCGACCTCGCCGTCGAGCACGACATCACCGTCATCTCCGACGAGATCTACAAGGAGATCACCTACGGCGTCGAACCGACGAGTCTCGGCACGCTCGAGGGGATGGCCGACCGCACGATCACGGTCAACGGTTTCTCGAAAGCGTACTCGATGACCGGCTGGCGGCTGGGCTACTTCGCCGGTCCCGAGGACCTGATCGATCAGGCCGGCAAGCTCCATAGCCACTCCGTCTCTTCGGCCGTCAACTTCGTCCAGCACGCCGGTCTCGAGGCGCTCGAGACGGAGGACGCCGTCACGGAGATGACCGAAGCGTTCGAGGAGCGCCGCGACCTGGTCGTCGACTTGCTCGCCGAATACGACGTCGACGTGGCAGTGCCGGAGGGCGCGTTCTACATGATGCTCCCCGTTGCTGATGACGATCAGGCGTGGTGTGAGGGTGCGATCGAGGACGCCCACGTCGCGACCGTGCCGGGGAGCGCCTTCGGCACGCCCGGCTACGCGCGAATCTCGTACGCGGCGAGTGAAGAGCGACTCGAGGAGGGGCTCGAGCGGCTGGCAGAGGAAGGCTACTTGTAAGCTCTATTCGGCGATTTTCGGCAGTATCTTCACTGAGAGTATACCGTGTTTTCGCTGGCCGCAGCGCATCGACACAATCACGACCAGACGCAGGTTTATATGTGATACCGAGGCCACCCCCTGCGTGGATTGTCCGACGTGTGGGAAATCGCTCCGAACCCGAGGCGGACAGATAGCCGTTTCTCCTCGCGCCGAAAAGTAACACTATTGTGATGCCGTCGTCTAACTCGGAGTGAGGAGTCCCGTGGTGATGAGCGGTTCCAACGGAACCGCGATTCTCACGGGACGCCGAGTGAAACGAGAAGTCCCGTGGTGTAGTGGCCAATCATATGGGCCTTTGGACGTGTTCGGTACGCTCCGTCACGGAAGCGAGCCCATGACGGCAGTTCGAATCTGCCCGGGACTATATCAAATATTTTCTATAAATTCGATCGAAGAGCCTCTCGGACACCGACCCAGTCCGCTACACGACTGACAGTCTATCGGCGTCGTCGCAGGTATCGCGTTGGGAGTATACCGAGAAACGGCACTGTTCAAGAACGTTTACGGGAATACGCCGTACTCGTCTAACACCTTCATAGTAATTCCCTCTGTCTCGAGGATAGTCACTATGTTCGGAACGAGCGGTATCCGCGGAACTGTCGGTGAGGAGGTAACGGCCGACCTCGCGCTCTCGATCGGTCGGGCCGTCGCGTCCGACGGCTACGACCGCGTCGTCGTCGGGCGGGACGCTCGAGAGAGCGGCAAGGTTCTAACCGATGCAGTGACCGCTGGACTGCGCGAGTGTGGCGCGGACGTACTCGAGGCGGGGGTCGCGCCGACGCCGACGATCGCGAGGGCGGTCCCGCGGGAGAACGCGGACGCCGGAATCGTCGTCACGGCCTCGCACAATCCCGCGCCGGACAACGGGATCAAGCTCTGGGACGCGTCGGGCAAGGCGTTCGATTCCGACCAGCGGGACGCGATCGCGACGCGAGTCGAGGCGGACGACTACGACCTGGGGCCCTGGGACGGACACGGCTCGCTCGAGTCGCTCGAGGATTCGATCGATCGACACGCGACGGCGTTGACCGAGGCCGTGTCGATCGAGGACCCGCCGAGCGTCGCCGTCGACGTCGGGAACGGGACCGGGGGGATAACCGCGCGCGTGCTCTCGGAATCGGGCTGTGACGTCGTCACGCTGAACGGACAGCGGGACGGACGCTTCCCCGGGAGACCGAGCGAGCCGACTCGAGAGACCCTCGGCGACCTCTCCGCGCTCGTCGAAGCGACGGACGCCACGGTCGGGATCGCGCACGACGGCGACGCCGATCGGATGCTGGCCGTCGACGAGACCGGCTCGTTCGTCCCCAAAGACGTGCTCCTGGCCCTGTTCGCACGCGAGACTGCGACGGACGGCGACGTGGTCGCCGCCCCGGTCGATACGAGCATGGCCGTCGACGACGCGCTGGCGGCCGTCGGCGCATCCGTGAGCCGAACCCGGGTCGGCGACACGTTCGTCGCCGACCGCGCGACGCAGCCGGACGTGGTCTTCGGCGGCGAACCGAGCGGCGCGTGGATCTGGCCCGAGGAAACGCTGTGCCCGGACGGCCCGCTCGCAGCGTGTAAGCTCGTAGAACTCGTCGCCGATCGCGAGCCGCTCTCGTCGCTCGTCGACGACATCGAGACGCACCCGATCCGCCGCGCGTCGGTTTCCGTCGAGGAGAAGGTCGCGGTGATGAATCAGGTTCGCGATCGCGTCAGCGAACGGTACGACGACGTCGACACGCTCGACGGCGTCTACGTCGACGTCGACGACGGCTGGATCCTCCTGCGGGCGAGCGGTACTGAACCTGTCGTCCGGCTCACGGTCGAAGCACGGGACGAGTCCAGGGCCGAACGACTGGAAGCCGATGCCGTCGGCATCCTCGAGACAGCGATCGCGACGATAGCCGGAATTCGATCGTGACCATCGATCGGTTCAGTTGTCAAATGGGCGGTATTCAGGCCTCTGTGTCGGGTTTAACGCATCGATAATGAAGTGTTCCGTGTCCTATGTCGAGTGTAGATACGTGGTGCAACGAACAACACTGCTGCCGTGGGACGACGGCGGCGGTCGAACGAAATTATTGGTTATAAACAGACAAGAGAAACGATGACTCGGGAGTTTCGTCGTGATGACGCGACATCGACGGGGAGTACTGCGAGCGAATCGAGCGGACTGGACACGCTGCTCATCGGCATCGATGCGGGCTGTCTGCCGGTGTTCGAGCGGCTGTTCGAAGACGACCGGATTCCGGCCATCGAGGGGCTCTGCTCTGAGGGGGTGGCCGCGCCGCTCGAGTCGCAGATTCCGCCGTGGACGCCGAGCGCCTGGCCGTCGATCTACACCGGCGTCAACCCCGGCAAACACGGCGTGGTGGGCTTCGTCGGCTACGACGGCTACGACTGGCACGTGACGAGCAACGACGACGTCCACGAGCATCCGCTGTGGACGCTGCTGGATCGACACGACCGCTCGAGCGTCGTGGTCAACGCGCCGGTCACCCACCCGCCGGACGAGTTTGAGGGGGCAGTCATCCCCGGGTTCCTCGGTCCCGAGGATCCGCCGTGCCATCCCGATGGGATCCTCGAGGAGGTCCGCGATGCGATCGGGGAGTATCGCGTCTATCCGAACTACACGCGCGACGACGATTCGCTCTCTGACGACGCGAAGATCGAGGAGTATCGGAATCTCGTCCGGATGCGCGGGGAGGCGTTTCGCTATCTCGCCGACGAGTTCGACCCGGATTTCGGGTTCGTCCAGTTCCAGAAGACGGACACGGTCTTCCACGAACTGAGCGGCGAGAAACGGCACATCGATCCCGTTTACGAGGCGGCTGACGAACAGATCGCGTCGATCCTCGAGGCCTGCGATCCGGACCGCGTCTTCCTCGTGAGCGACCACGGGATGGGAACGTACGACGGTTACGAGTTCCGAATCAACGAGTACCTCCGCGACGTGGGATTCCTCGAGACGACGACCGGCGGCAAGGGAATGCCGTCCTGGACGCCGATGCGCAGACGCCTGCGCGAGGGCGAGGAGTACGACACGTGGGAGCCGGGGACGGTCGCACGTGCGGCGTCTGTCGCCGCGCGATTCGGCGTCACCGCCCGGCGCGTCAGGACCGCACTCGAGCGGGTGGGGCTGGCGGACGTCGCCATCGAGCACGCGCCGGGTGGGATCACTCGGACGGCGAACGAACAGGTCGATTTCGCCGAATCGGAGGCCTACGTTCGTGCCCGGACCGAACTCGGCGTTCGAATCAATCTCGAGGGCCGGGAGCCAAACGGCGTCGTTCCACAGGAGGAGTACGAGGAACTCCGAGAGAGTCTCATTCGAATGCTACAGGCCGTCGAGACGCCCGACGGCGAGCCGTTCTTCGAAACGGTCGCGCCGCGCGAGCAGTACTTCCACGGTGACGAAATCGACGAGACGGTTGACGTCGTCACGATCCCCGCCGACTTCGAGCACATGCTCTCCGAGCAACTGGGCGAGGGCGATTACTTCAGCCCGGCCGAACCCTGGAACCACAAGCTCGACGGGGTCTTCGTCGCGGCGGGCGAGGGAATCGACGAAAACGCCGCGCTCGAGCGGGCGCACCTCTTCGACGTCGCGCCGACGATCATGGCTGCGATGGGGGTTCCCCACAGCGACCGCATGGACGGCACCGTCGTCCCCGTCGTCGATTCGGGGGAGTCGACATCCTATCCGGAGTACGATGAGGGAGAGGAAACGAACCGACCGGCAGCGGACGGAGACGTGACGGACCGACTGGCCGATCTCGGGTACATGAACTGACACGGTTTGCTGTACCGATATACCGGCGCGATCGCGATCCAGCCTGCGGTCGCGTCGGAACGGACTGCCAGTCGACCGTCCGTGAAGGAGTCCGAGACTCCCGCTAAGACGATCCGCTGGAACTGCGTACTGGCACACCGACACGGTGGGTCGAAGGTGTCCCGGCACTAACTGACAGGAATCCGTCTTCCTCCCGAGCCGAGCGGGTCGATTTGGCCTACGAAAACGCTCTTAGCCGCGTTATAAGTATGGGCTACCGGGCCCCATATCGGTGTACGACATTGACATCTCAATGGGATTTATCGCAGCGATCCGCCTCGTCCACGACGAGCTTCCGTTAGTACCGACGATCGAGCGACAGTCGGGTGTGACGCTCCGGTACGAGTACGGAGCGAGGACCCGCGAGCAGCGTCTCCAGTTCGTCTCCGCATTCGGCGACGAGCACGAGACCCTCGAGGAGGTGATGGCTGCAGATCCTACCGTCTCGAACGCGACGTGCGTCGCGACGTTCGAAAACCGATCGATCTACCGCGTCGTCGTCGAGACCGACCTCGAGATCGTTCCCGATCGCTGTGCCGAAGTCGGCCTGTTCGCCTTCAGAATCACGAGCGCCGAGGGGGGCTGGTGCGCGCGGGTTCATCTCCCGGATCGCGACGTGCTGTCGGCGTTCCGGAGCCAGTGTCTCGATCGGGGCATCTCGTTTCACGTGAACCACCTGTACGACTCGTCGGTGTCCGACGAGCAGACCTATTTCCTGACCGAACGACAACACGAGATCCTCACGATGGCCTACTACGCCGGCTACTTCGAGGTACCACGCGGTGCCACGCAGGACGATCTCGCCGATCGGCTCGATATCTCGGATTCTGCGGTCTCCCAGCAGATACGGCGCGCCGTTTCCGAACTGATCGCCGCGACGCTCGAGAACGATCGCGCGCCAGAGGAATACGGATAGCATCGGCCGATATCGTAATTATTGTTATTTTACAGTTCGAGTCATATAACGGCAATTCAGTACAATAGCTGACCCCGATATCGGCGATTAAAGAGGTATTAAAGGCCATATAACGGGGAAGGAGAGTCTACGTCCTGCTAATTCCCATGTCTAACTGTATATTGAATAACCATTTCAAAAATAGGACTTGTTTTCCCCCTATCGATAACAGGAACCGCATCTGCCACTTAAAAGCTTGCTATCCGAATCCATAGATACTGGACCCCATCATCACTCAGAAAGAAGTGACTTTCAATGTCGGATAGAAGTGGTATGCAGCGCTCGAATCGTAACGTTTCTCGTGGCTCTCGATCGGTCGAGGGGGATGACGGTCGGCCGTCTCTCGAGGAAGGACCGTCGAAGACACAGTCGAGACGTCGGTTTCTGGGAGGAACAGTGGCGGCATGTGCCGCCGGAATCGGACTGACGTCGACAGCCAGCGCGTCAACGGATCGATACGGACACTACTACGACGACTACGCGACCGTCGTGGACGTAACCGAGGCCGGAGCGGACGATACCGGCACCGAATCGATCACGCCCGTGCTCGAGAGACTCCGAGACGACGATACACTGCTCGTGTTTCCCGAAGGGGAGTACTTCATGGACGAGCAGTTCAGATTCACCGGCTTCGATAACTTCGGCGTCGTCGGCGATAACGCGACGCTGATTCCGGCGAACTTTCACGAGTTCGCCGGGCGACAGCATCGACTGTTTCGCCTCGGCGTCTCGTACAGTCCCGGAGCCAATCTCCGCTTCGAGGGATTCGACGTCGATCAGTCGGCCCCCGAGACGGGAATCAGGACGATCGAGGCCTACGCGTCCGACCGACTCGAGGTACGCGACATCACCGTTCACGGTCACCACGACAGCGGGACGTGGGGGCCGGGCTTGTTCAACGTCACCGACCCCGATGGCTACGGAATCGTCGAACGGTTTCGAGCGCCGGACGGGGGTGCGTGGGTCGATAACACGCCGAATGCGGGCAATCGATGGCGCGGCCCGATCGGCATCGAATCGAACGAAAACGAGGGGACAATCGAGTTCAGGCGCTGCCAGCTCGGCGCGTTCCCGAACAACGGCCTCTACGCGGCGGGTGGCAACGGAAAAACCATAGTCTCCGGCGGACTGTATCGGAACAGTAACGGTGCGAACATACGTGTCGGTGGCGAAAACAGCGAGATTCGGTGGCCGACCGTCCAAGTCGACTCGTCGCGCCCAGAGGACAGGACCCAGCGTGGCATCCGGATCGAGAACGGGAAAAACATGAAGATCCACGGTGCTGCCGTCGAGATCACGTCACCCATGCCGACCAGTCACGCGATTTCGGTGATGAACACCTGCGACAGCGCCCGGATCGAAAACACTCGCGTGGAGATACGAGGGTCGGATGTGAACCACGGAATCGTCATCTCGCCCAACTGTGGGAACGCGACGATCGTCGACACGGCGATCAACCACGAAACTGCAGGCGGCTATCCGCTCTGGATCCGGAACACCGATAATACCGATCGAGTGCACGTCGAAAACGTCACGATCACGGGACGGTCGGGCAGCGCCAGCGGCTTCCGTGACGGGATTCGCTGCGAACGCGATAACTGCCGCTTCAGCAACGTCGAGGTTACGCAGCACGGACGCAACGGGGCGGACCGAAACGCCATCGTCAACACGGGCACGGACGTGAAGGTCTACCAGAGCGACCTGCGCGCCAGTCAGTATCCGCTCGTCAACCTCGGCTCCGACGTGCTCGTTCGCGACTCGACGCTCGAGTCGTCAGGAGACGAGGAGGCCGTCTGTCTCTACGAGTCGGCGTCGAACGCGGCGTTCAAAAAGAATCGGCTGGTCGACGGGATCCGCGACTACGGTGCGAGCGGCGTCACGACTTGGGAGAACACGTACCAGTAGTCGGCGACGCACGGCTACATCGGTAGTTCGTCGCTTCGTCTCTTCGTTACTCCGTTTCTTCACCGCCGTCACCCACATTTTCCGTCGGTTCGTCCACCGTCCTATATCGCCACAAATTCGGCTCTCGAGCCCGTTTAACCCCCGTATAATAACGCCGCGCTATAGCAACCGTCTCGTTACAGTGAGCACGTCGGATCGTGTCCGATCGTCAGGGGGGATGGCTGTCGAGTGGCAGCTCGAAGGAACCAGAGAGAAACCGTGAACAGGAGTATTACGAGCGGCGTCGTGTCGGTCGTCAGTGCGAAACTCATCGTTCTCGTCGTCACTGCGCTTTCGACGCCGCTGCTGTACCGATTTCTCGGTGCATCGGGGTACGGCGAGTACGCGTTTTTGCTATCCATCTTTGCGATCTACATGATCTTCGTCAGTTCGGGGATCACGGACGGCGTCCGAAAGTTCCTCGCCGAGGACCGCGGCGCGGCGAACTGGAGCGAACACGTCGTCGGTTTTTACTTCCGGCTAGCGATCTTGCTGGCCGGTCTCGGGGCGCTCTTGCTGGTATTCGCGACCAGGGTCGGGCTCGTCAGCCTCGCCTTCGGATCGGAGCTGACGACCTACTTCTACGCCCTCGCCGCGCTCGTTATCACGGCGCAGTTCCGCGACTTCGCGCGGAAGACGCTCATGGGGTTCGGCCTCGAGCGGTACTCGGAGCCGCTCAAGGTTCTCGATAAAGTCGGCTTCGTCGCGGTCGCACTCCCGCTAACGTACGTCGGCCTCGGCGTGATGGGGGCGCTCGCAGGGCATCTATTCGCGAGCCTCCTCGTCGGTGTGATCGGGCTCCTCCTCGTTCACCGTCGGATTTCCCTGTCGTCCGTCTTCTCCAGCCCCACGGAACAGTTCCCTCGGACGGAGATGCTCACGTTTAACTCGATGAGCATCGCGCTGATCTTCCTGCTGATGTCGCTCTACCACATCGACATCATCATGCTCAACCACTTTCGATCGGACGCGTCGGTCGGTAACTACAAGGCAGCGCTGACGCTCGCCGAGTTTCTCTGGTTCGTCCCGATGGCGATCCAGACGGTGTTCGTCCACTCGACGTCGGAGCTGTGGTCGCAGAACCGCTATCGGAAGATTTCGGCCCTCGCATCTCGGACGACGCGCTACACGTTTCTGCTGACGGCAGTTATGGCGGTCGGACTCGCGGCGCTAGCTGACGTCGCCGTGCCGATCTACTTCGGTGCCGAGGCCGAGCCGGCGATCACCCCGCTGCTGTTGTTACTCCCCGGCGCTCTCGGTTTCGCGCTCGCACGACCGATCCTCGCAGTATCGCAGGGGAAGGGGACGCTCCGGTATCCGGTCGCGGCGACGGGGGCCGCGGCCGCGATCAACGTCGCGCTCAACGTCACGCTTATTCCCCGCTTCGGAATGGGGGGCGCGGCCGTCGCAACCAGCGTCGGATACGGATCGATGTTCGCCTTCCACTGTCTGAGTGCGCGACGCATCGGCTTCAATCCGCTCGAGGACGCGCGGCTCGGTCGAGCGGCACTGACTACCGTCCTCGCAGCCGTTCCCATCGTCGCCCTCTCGGCGGCGATTTCGAATCCGTGGCTCGCGCTCGCGGTCGTCCCGCCCGTCGGATTCCTCCTCTTCATCACGTTCGCGCTGCTCGTCGGCGCACTGGATCCGGCCGAGCCGTTCGAGTTGCTGTCGTTATTCCCCGGTCCGATCGGGGGGACGGCGGATGCGATTCACGGCCGGCTCACGGCCGGCGAGAACGAGGAGACGACTCGGAACTGGTTGCAGCTGTTCCTGTTCGTCGGCGGGCTCTCCCTGCTCGTCGCGGGACTCGTATTCGGAATGCTCGACCCCGGATTGCAGAGCGTCGCTCCCTGACCCAGTCCCATCCGACGCTGTCGCTCGAGTCGACCGCCGGTCGCGACGAGCGGACGTAACACAGAAGACGGCTGAGAGTCGAGCGAAACGGCGAAGCACCGCGCTATGTCCGAACACAGCGGGTCCGACGTTCGATCGACGCACGCGGTTCTCTCGCAGCTGACGTCGGCGTCTCCCCGACCGTACCAAACACTGTTCCGACGACCGCACGTTCTTCCCGAAGCGGCAGACGCCTCAGTCATACCGCCGGTCACGGCAACGATACCATCGGCTCTTCATCGCCACAACCGGTCATACACCCGCGTTCGGAGCCACTGACGGCCACTACACACCGGATCGACTAGAGAGGAGCGCGGTTCGGAGCGAGCACCGTGAGTGAGAACTGCGGACTGTGCGATCAGCGTGAAAACCGTTTCAGTGGCTACGACAACAGATCCGTCGCAGTGACGACCTCTACGTTCCGTTCGTCGATGTACTCGAGCAGGTCCGCGAACGCCTGCACGCTCATCCCGTCCTCGCCGATATAATCGAACTGCAACACCGCGAGCTGACCGTACTCGGCGGCGTAGTCGACGTACGTTTCCGTCACGTCGCCGGCGTCGCCGGCGAAGAATCCCACGTTGTAGGGGTCGGTGAGCGGCAGTCCGTTCGGACCGCCGCCGAACCGGAACGCCTGTTCGTGGTGTTCCTCGACGAGGTCGCGAGCGGTCGGAGTGAGTACGTTCCGCGGCGTGACGAAGTGTTTCGCGCCGTCCTCGAAGCCGAGGCTCTCGAGGTGCAGTTTCGTGTCTCGAATCATCCGCGCTTGCTCTTCGGGGGAGTACTCGTGGAGGAAGTGAGCGCCGGTTCGCGGCCGAGCCGCCATGTCCCAGCCCGCGTCGCTCAGTTCCTCGAGCCTGTCGATCGTGAGCCGCTCGCCCTCACCGACGGCCTCGGGTATGACCGCTTCGACGCCCGCGTAGCCGTAGGACTTCATCCGTTCGAAGGCCTCCGCGTAGTGACTCTCGAACATCCCGTCGAACAGGAGCAACACGTTGCCCGTCTCCGGTCGATCGACGACGCGGAGGTCGTCGATCTGACAGTCGATCGCGCCGGACGTGTCGCCGCGCCGACGAGCGGTCAACCGAATCTCGCTGACGTCCGTCAGATCCGGCTGGGCCTCGAGCTGACCGGTTCCGAAGTCGACGCGGACCCACCGATCGGACGGTCCGATGAGCGTCCGCTGCAGCACGTGAGCGTTTCGCGAGTTCGGCGCGAACAACTCGAGCGTGAGTCGGAGCTGCTCGCGGCCGGTGAACTTGACGGCGAGCGAGAGGTTCGAACCGCTCAGGTCCACTCCGTCAACCACCGTGTAGATCCCCGCGTACTCCGTGCCCTCGCTCGCGGTGAGGTGAGCCGACTGCGATCCGCCGTACGGATCGTCGGTCCCGGCCTCGAGGGTGCCGCCGTCGATCATCGCGATCCAGTCGTCGAGGGACTCGAAATCGTCGATCGATTCCCCGGGCAGTTGCGGTCCGTCGGTTCCGGATCGATCGGTGTCTTCGTTCGGCCTCGAATCCGTCGACGAGGTATCGCCGCCACGCAGCTCCCGCAACTGCGAGAGGCACCCGGAGAGCCCGAGTGTTCCGGTCGCCGCAACGGTAGTCATGAACGCTCGTCTGTTTCGGTTCGTCATTAGCCATTCCCATGTGTCGTTTGATCTTTCTTATACAGATGTTAGCCGAGCGTTGCCGATCGACGAGATTCGATCGCTGTCACCTCGAGCGGCCATCAGTCGCGACAGACAGGGCTGTTCGTCACACCGCGCGGTACCGCCGCCGCGACGCACACGCCGCTGCGTGGACGGATACCGGCGAATTCCGTCGTTTAGTTACGCGATAATAATCCGATCGGAACCGGTAGAACCGGGAAATGACTCGAGTCAGCGTCATCATCCCGACGTACAACAGAGCGGCGACGCTTCAACGCGCGATCGACAGCGCGCTCGAACAGACGATCGACGACCTCGAGGTCGTCGTCGTCGACGACGGATCGACCGACGACACCGAATCGGTGCTGGCCGCGTACGAGGATCCGCGAGTTCGGACGGTTATCCACGCGACCAACCAAGGTGCAAACGTCGCCCGGAACACGGGTCTCGAACACGCACGCGGGGAGTACGTCGCCTTCCTCGACTCGGACGACATCTGGCACCCCGAGAAACTCGAGCGCCAGCTCGCGACCCTCGAGGATCGATCGAGCATCTGGGTCGGAGCCTACTGCGACACGGCGTACGATCTGTCCGGAACGAGCGGCTGGTTCCGGTCGACCGCCGCGTCCGTGCTCGCTCGAGGGGACGGCGAACCAACGAAAGAGGGCAACGACGAGCTGGTCGGTGAGATCCTCGCCGACAACGTCCAGCCGGGTGCCGGCTCGACGCTGCTGGTCCGCACGGCGGTCGCCAGGGAGGCCGGCGGCTTCGACGAGGAACTGGATCGGTTCCAGGATCCCGAGTTCTGTCTGCGCGTCCTCGAACAGGGCAAACTCGCCTGCGTCGACGAGGTTCTCGTCGACCGCGACGATACCGGTCACCCGGCAGCCGATGTCATTAAAAACGCCAGCAGGCAGTATCTCTCGGCGTACGAAGACGAGGTCGAACGCTTCGAGGAAGAGGGGTACGAGATCCGCTCGAGCCACGAACTCATCCTCGCGAAGCGGTACCTCGCGGAGGGACGATTCCTGCGAGGGGCGTGGCACTTGCGAAACGCCGCCACGTCGCCGCGGTCGTACCCCGGTATCTGCTGGGTCACCGGTATCGGGGTTCGACGGCGACCGCTTCCGGTCGTCTTCGTGCTCGGCTTCCTGCTCGTCGCTCTCGCGGTCGGGCAGCGTGCGGTCTCTCGGTGAACAGAGCCGTTCCCTGCCGATTACTTTCGGGTCGGAACGGGGAGTGGAGACGCGTTCTATCGAGGAAAACCATTGCAGAAGCGAAACGCTTCCGTTGCCGCCGGTTATCGCACCTGTAATAAAGCCGACCGGTGACGACGGGCCGGACGGATGAGACGCGATTTACTTTCACGGAGATCCGTACTGGGCGCGACAGCCGGTTTTGCACTCGCGAGTGCAAGTGCCGCCAGCGTCGTCGGCGGTGCGATCCAAAACGAGGAGGGAAGCGTCAGTCGAGACTCTATCGTTATCCGGGAGGGAACCGACGAGGAGACGACGGCGTACGTGACGACCGCCGACGCCGACGGACCGACGGCGATCGTCGTCGGCGGACTGCACGGAAACGAGACCGCGGGGTATACGGCCGCGGGGCGGATCGCCGACTGGACGATCGACGCCGGCACGCTCGTTGCGATCCCCGAGGCGAACGCCGTCGCGATCGAGCGCGGGACCAGGAACGACGACGAGGGGAACAACCTCAACCGGCAGTTCTCCGAGGGGGAGACGCCGGGAACGGCGCTCGCACGCGCCATCTGGGACGTCGTCAGCGAGTACGACCCCGACATCCTGATCGATCTCCACGAGTCGACGGGGATCTACGCGGGCGATCCCATGGACGGGGTCGGCCAGGCGATCTTCCACTCGAGCGGTAACGAGGCGGCTGACGCCGCGGACGCGGCCGACTACGTCACTCGGAACTACGTGAACGACCCCAATCTCAGGTTCCAGACCGGCCCGTTCTCCATGCCGGACACCGATCCGAGCGGCTTGCTCGCTCACAAAGCCGCGCGCGACCTGACCGCCGACGGGTTCCTCGCCGAGACCGTTTCGACCGACGTCGAACTCGAGACGCGCGTCCGGTGGCATACGGCCATCGTCGAGCGGCTCTTGGAGGGCGAATTGCTCCTCGAGGACTCGGACAGCGGCAGTGCTCCTGAAGAACCGGTCGACGAGGAGCCGCCGGATTCTGAATCCGAGTCCGAGGAGCCTGCCGACGAGAACACGGGTGATGATTCCGAAGCGTCCGGAAACGAGGACGACGACGAAACCGCAACCGAAGACAGTGACGAAACCGCAACCGAAGACGGCGACGAAACCGCAACCGAAGACGGCGACGAAACCGCAACCGAAGACGGCGACGAGGCCTCGGACGACGATAGCGAGGCCGCAAGCGATGAGTCACCGACCGCGAAGATCGAGGTCAGTTCGGCGCGGACCAGCGAAACGGCGCTCGATCCGGGCCAGACGGTCACGCTCGACGCGTCGGGGTCGTCCGATCCGGACGGCGAACTGGTCGACTACGAGTGGTGCGTCAAAAACGACGACTCGTTCGACCAGACCGGCGAGACGATCGAGGTGACGGTCAGCAAACCCGGCGAACATCCGGTCCTGCTGCGCGTCGTCGACGACGACGGCTCGACCGACACCGATCGGATTACGCTCGCGACGAACTGCTGAGTCGCTGGTTGTCGGGCCGGCCGCGCGACCACGACGACGGCCACGGCCGGAGCACCGTCGTTTCCGACTCGCGAACAGCGACAGTCTCTATCGAGACGCAGTCCGCTTCGAGAAGTATTCCGCGCGAACCGAGCGGGCGAGCCGACCGTCGCCGATCAGAGGTTGCTCGTCCGCATTTTCCAGAGATCGTCGAACGTGATGACCTCGATGTCGGCGCTATCGATGTGCTCGAGTAGCGTCTCGTAGTCGCCCTCCGGCATCGTGTTGTTGGCATCGAAGGCGTGGAAGTTCAGGATCGTACACTGGTTGTGCTGTGCGGCGAGATCGACGCACCGTTTCGAGATCTCGAGGTCGTGCCCGATCGTCCGCGGCAACGCGAGCGGATCGAAGCCGTAGACGTTCGTCGTGTTGACGTTGCCGGCCTGATTGAAGCCGCCGCAGTAGTGGTATTTGGTGGTCAGCTCGAGGCTCGCCTTGTCGTAGCTGTTGTGCGGGTAGACGATGTAGTTCGCCCCTTCGAACCCGTTGTCGATGTACCACTGTTTGTCGGCTCTGAGCCTGGCTTCGAGATCCGATTCGTCGGTTTCAGCCATCGGATCGTGCGTCCCGTGGACGACGATCTGATCGCCCGCCTCCTGTCGTTCCGTGAGCTCCGAGCGCGACATGGTGTCGTCTACGCCCTGTTCGACCCACCGCGGAATCGGTGCCTGCACCGTCTGGAAGCCGTACTCGTCGTGGAGCGGCGAGGCCTTCTCGTAGTAGTCGCGCATCCCGTCGTCCCAGCTGAGCATGACGTACCCCTGATCGGGCGTTTCGTGCGTGCGCAGATCGTCGATCCAGACCTCGGCTTCCGACATGGAGTGAAGCAGTTGGATCTCGATCCGATCGAGGTGATCGAGCGTGGGTGCCTGCCCGCTTTGCTGGAAGACCCCCGGACTCGCTCGGAACCACCCGACGTCGGGCGAACGGTACGTGATTTCGCGGAGCGAGTACACTTTCGAGCTCCCGAACCGGTCGACGAGGCGCAGGTTGACCGTGATGCTCTGGGGCGTCGTCGTCCGTATAGCGAAGGACAGGTCCGTGTCCGTCATGTCTTCGCCGCTGAGGCTTCGCTGGGCGACGACGTTCTCGCTGCCGTTCGACTGGAGCTTGAAGCTCTGCTCGCCGGCGAAGACGGTGTCCGTGTCCGCTTCGCCCGATCCCTGCTCGACGGTCCAAGGCTCGAGGTCGCTGAAGTCGTCGAACGACTTGCCGGGTCGACGAAGGCGTTCCCGGCTGTCGAATTCCGTTTCGAGCGGCGGAACGCCGTCGGACAGCCCCGGTACCGAGTCGTCCGAATCGTCCGTCGTGTCGTCCGATGAGTCCCCGTTCCCCATGCCGGTCGCAGATCTGATCTGGTCCGCACAGCCCGCCATCCCGGTGAGACCGGCTGCACCCGACAGTGCGAGGAACCGTCGTCGTGTCGCGCGTTTCCGTGACATTAGCGATCCGATGGTACTGCCAGCAATCCTATTATTATAGATCTAATAGTCGGGATCGGGGGCCGCTCGTATCGGCGCTCAACGGACGTTTCAGTACTTAACAGTCGCATAGTTATTGAGAACTCCCGCGAAGAGGAGAGTAGAAAGGCGTTCGGAAGCGGGGGTGTGGGGAGGAGCGTTTTCCACGCGCCGATCGGACGCCGTCTCCGCGGTGGTCTTCGACGATGAACAGGGAACTCTTCGGTGTATTCGGCGGTATTGACGCGTTCGAACGGTTCAGGTCCAGTGAGGACTTCGACGAAGTACTCACCGGATCGACCGTCACGGTCGGAATCAGGGATTCCGATCTCGGGACGCCCGGCTGGAGCGCGACGTACACTCGCGACGACGGCTACTGCCTCATCTGGGGCGAGGCGTACGTTCCCGACGACGAGCCCAACACCGCTCGCTGGCTCCTCGAGCACTACGAGTCGGAGGGGGACGACGCACTGGAACGGCTCAACGGGTCGTATCTGGCCGTGATCGACACCGAAACGAGCGACGAAGCGTTCGTCGCGACGGATCCGGTCCGGTCCCGAGAGTGCTTTTACACCGACGAGCCCGGGGCTCGCGTCTTCGGAACCGATTCCGCCGAAGTCGCGCGCACGATTACGAACCCGACGCTGCATCGGAACGGGATCCTCGAGTTCCTGCACCTGGGGGTGACACTCGGCGAAAAGACGGCCGTCACGGGACTGCACCGACTCCCGATCGACAGTCGACTCACGCCCGCATCGGTCGACCCATTCGAACGATTCGTCTACGAGCCCCAGTCGCTCCCGGAATTCGACCCGGTCGGCGAACTCGCCGATCGCCTCGAGCGGGCGATCGAACGGCGGTCGTCGCTGCCCGGACAGAAGGGCATTCTCCTCTCGGCTGGCTACGACTCCCGAATCGTCCTCTCCCAGGTCGACGACATCGACTGCAGTTACACGGTCGGTTCGCTCGACGCACAGGAGGTCCGCGCTGCGAGAACGCTCGCCGCTCAGTACGGTGCGAGTCACACCGCCTTCCCGCCGGACGAGCGGTATCTCCGGCCCGACGAGTCGAAGATCCCGTACTCACAGGGGATCAAGGAGTCGTTGCACATCCACCACGCCGGCTATACGGACGAGATCGGGGTCGATACGATGTATCACGGGCTCCTCTGTGATACGTTCTTCCGGGGCCATTTCACCGCCTCGAAGACCGTCGACGTCCTCGACAAGCGCATCCCGACCGGCGGACTCGAGTCCGATCCCGACCCCGTCGAGGTGTTCCTCGAGAAGTTCGGGTACAGCCGCGACGCCAGCCTCGAGTTGGCCGACCGAACGTCCTTCGACGTCGATCCGGAGGCGTTCGTCAGGGAGGCTATCATCGACGAGTTCGACTCGAGACGGTCGCGTGCGGATCGAGTACAGAACGCGCTGTCCTGTTGTGGCATCGCCAACCAGCCGTCGATACCGTTTCACAATCACCTCTCCGATCACTTCGTGACGTCGTTTCTGGCGACGGATCGCGAACTGATCGACTGGCATCTCAAGACGCCGCCGGAACACCGAACGACGGACACGTTCCTCCGTGCGTGCGAGCGGGTCGACGACGATATCCTGCGACACAGACCCCCCGATCGGCCGTACGATGCGGCGCTACTCAACGAGGTCGAAGGGTTCGTTCGCCGGAAGACGCCGTTACTCTCGTCGTTCGAACCGCCCTGGCCGGACCGGAAGACGCTGTTCGAACGCCACGACTTCGATCGACGGCTACTGGGCGATCTCGAGCACGTCCACGGCCTGCCGGCCAGACACAAGCTCCGGCTCACCGACCTCCGCGGGTGGCTCGAGTGCAGGTCGGAGTTGCGAGAGCAACTGCTCCCGTGGCTTCGGCCACCGGATCCACTCGTCGCGTAACGCCTTTGACTCGTCCCGACGGTGTGCGAGAGTGGATAGTTGCAACTTCGATAATCACCTTCGAAAACGCTCTAATGCCTCTTTATTCCGTTCACGAGCGCTAAACCGTGAGAAGTCTTATATACCGCGGTGTTTTAGCGCGGAATATGCGTCTGACGCCGTCTTGGTTGCGCTCTTCGTCCGCGGATTCCGCCGAAGAGCGGTCCGAGGGTTCCGATGCACTTTCCGGTGTGACGATGGTCTACGCTCCGGGAAGCGATTTCTCGGAGGACGGTACGATCGACACCCGCATCGGAGACTTCATTCCGGAATCCGATGCCGCCCTCGTCGCCGTCCTCGATGAGATGAACACTCCGGTGACCGTCGACGAAGTTACCGATACGTTGGTCGAACCGGCTCGCCCATCGATCGAAACGTGGGCGACGATCCACGAACGACTCCACCAAAACCGCCTGCCGGCACTCGACGCGAAGGGTGCCATCGAGTTCGACGAAACACAGGGGCTGATCGAGCGGTCAACGGACCGATCGGACGAGGACCAGTCCCTTTCACGAGCGAGGCTTGCGGCGATCTCGGTCGGGTTAGCGCTCGTGCTCATCGTGTTCGTCTCGGCGTTTATCCTCATTTCGTGACGAAGAGACCCGCGAGTACCGTTCCTGTACTGATCACGCTGTGACGGGAGCAGTTCGCTACCCGTCGTTAGTTGACGAGTCGGCTGATCGTGAGCACCGTGAAGAGCGACAGGATGAGTGCGCTCAGACCGATCCCCGAGAGGAACGAGGTAAACGGTAGCTCGATCACTGCACCGAGGAGGATCGCATAGGAGACGATCGTTGCACCGATATAGTAGTCCTCCCACTCCGGGCTCTCAGCGGCCGTCTCGTCGGCCGATTCGTCGTCCGAGTCCAGCTCGAGGTATTTGTCGACTCGATCGGCGAGTGGCTTTCGTTCGACGATGCCGCGGTTTTGCTGGTAGTCGATCAGGCCAGCCTCGTCGAGCTTCGAAAGGTGCGACTGATAGAGCGGGATGTAGACGCGCTGGCGCTGCGTGGACGTGAGCTCTTCGACGGTGGTATCGTGCTCCCACGCTGCGACCTGTTCTGCGACATCGCGCATGCGTACGGGTCCCTCAGAGCCGCGGAGGTACCGGAGGACCATCCGACGCCGTTCGTTTTGGAGGAGATGAAAGACATCGTCTTTCGAGAAGCTCTGCTCCTCGGAGGGACAATCAGCTTCGTCAACCTCGTCCTGAGCGTCGTCGGTCACACCCTGCTCATCTTTCTCTTCGGAGCTGATATGTTTCGCTTTCATTTCGATAATCAACCCTATTCAGGAGAGGGTAATAAAGGATAGAAATCGTGTATCTGAGAATTACTTGATTCACGTGATTTCATAACTGACGATCTACTTTTTAGTTGTTTTTATACCCCGAAATACTAGTCTAGAGGCCCTGATTGTAGCGTTTTGAATAGGGGACAGGGTGTTAATTTCGAGGGAATACTCTGCGCGGATTTCGGAGTCTTATCCCGATTTTCAGATCGTTCACGCTCCTATGGCGCTCAAGCATCGGAGTTCAAAAACCGAGTGGATTGGTTGTCGAGATCATTATAACTCAGCGTCAGACGACCGTCAGACCCACCCGTTATATCGGGCTTATATTGGCGATAATAAACCGCCACTGTCCCCTGGTGACGAGACAATGAGCGACAACCGCTTGTGGTATTTCGATCTGGCACTCGTCGTCGCAGTCACTGGCGCCCTCACGTTCGGAATTCTTTCAGGAGTATCCGGACCGATACGAATCGCGTTGTCGATTCCACTCATTCTCTTTCTTCCCGGCTATGCGCTCGTCTCTGCCCTCTTTCCGGACAAGCCCAACGACGACTATCGCTCCTTCGATCAAGAGAAGACTGGCCTCGGCAATCCACTGTTGGTTAGTGGCGGACTCGAGCCGATCGAACGAACCATCCTGTCAGTCGTTTTCAGCGTTGCACTCGTTCCCGCGATCACCCTTTTTGCGAGCGTAACCCCTAGGGGTTTGACGCTCGAACCGGTACTCTCCGGACTTGCGGTAGTGACGGTCGTCCTGGCACTCTTCGCGATCGGTTCTCGCTATCGCTGTCCGCCCGATAGACGGTTCGTTCCCACGGTTTCGTCGATATCTCCGTTCTTCACCCGAGGACGACCGAGCCCGTACGAGCGAATCGACGTTCGCCCGTACAACATCGCCATCGTGATCGGAGTCGTCTTGTTGCTCGCGAGCGCTGGGTTCGCCCTCGCGAACCCGCCACAGCACGATGGATATACGGAGATTTCCGTGGAAACGGACAACGTCACCGGCGACACCGACACGATCTACGACTCGACGTATACCGCGGGAGAGAGCCAGGAGCTGCAGGCGACGATCACGAATCAGGAACACGAAGAGCGACAGTACACGACCGTCGTGTTGCTCCAGCGGGTGAGTTCCGACGGGGAGAACGTGACCGTCAACGAGTCGGTCGAGATGGATAGGCAGCGTGCGACAGTCGCCGACGGCGACTCCCACCAGCAGACTCTCGAGATCACGCCGACGATGCGAGGCGACGACCTTCGGCTGACCCTGTTACTCTACGAGGGCGAAGCGCCGGCGGAGCCGACGGCTGAGAACGCCTATCGCACGCTTCACTTGCCGATCGAGGTCTCGTAAATGTGGCCGTGGGGGCATCTCGCGTTCGCGTATGTCCTGTACTCGCTGGCCAGGAACGTGCTCTCCCGGACATCTCCCTCGGCCCAGGAAACGATCGCCGTCGCTGTCGGCTCACAGTTTCCGGATCTGATCGACAAACCGCTCGCCTGGACGTTCGGAGTCATGGAGACCGGATACGCTGTCGGGCACTCCATTTTTGCCGCGCCGTTTATCATTCTTGCAGCGTATGCGGTCGCTGCTCGTCGAGGAAACCGAATCCTCGCGGTTGCGTTCGCGTTCGCACACCTCTCGCACCCGGTCGCCGATCTGCTCAACCGCGTACTCAGGGGGCGACCAGTCGACCTGCGAATCGTTCTCTGGCCGATCGAATCGCCGCCACCGGCCACGCAGGGCGGTTTCATCGACCATTTCGCCCGCTACTTCGTTCAGTACGTGAACGCGATCGTCACCGGCGGACTAACGTCACAGGTCGTCTTCCAGTCGCTATTGGGTCTCGCCGTCCTAGCACTCTGGCTGTTCGACGGTGCGCCGGTCGCTGCTGACATCTGGCGGGGGTTGCACGCTCAAAGACGGCAGTGAACGGCAATCCAGCGGCGTCGGAACGGTCTCGAGCGAGTCACGACACATTCGACGTTGTTCTGTTCTCCGGTCGCTGGGTTCGCTACTGTAGCTGTTCTCTCGGCCGCTCCGTCCGTGAGTCGACCGGGCGAACGACGGGGCAGTAGCTACAACGTCAGCCGTGACCGCGGGTCGTCGCTGTCCCGCTGGGCGTTCGATCGAGCGCACCGCTGGTCGGCACAGTGGCCGCGAGCGGCGTTTCTCGGCCTCGAGACGGTCAGAGACAGGGTGGCATCCGTGAACAGGCCGAACAGGTGGTACTGACCGTTCTGATACCGGTGAGATGCGACAGAAAGAATAGCCCGTTCGATTCGTCGTCAGGTCTGCTTCAACGATTCGAACGCGAACGAGTCGAATCGCCGACGAGAGCGGCGATCAGTTCCCCGCCGGGGAAGGCGTACAGAACGTCACGTCCCCGTTCGTGTAGACCGTCCCCTGATCCGGACGACAGATTCGCTCTCGAGAGGGGTTCATTATCTCCGCGTTCCCGTCGGCGTCCGGGAAGAACACCGCGTCGGTCGATTGCTCCGTTCGATAGACCGTGTAGCTGTGATTCGTTGCGCCGCCGTCAGGAACGGTCGCGGTCGTCGTCGACGGATAGGCACCAGTCCGACTGATTAGCGTCTGATACGGGTGGTCAGTGTGGAGTTGTTGATCCCTGCGGATTTCGTCACCATCCGGTGAGCCGGTCAGTTCGCCGATCGCCTGAGCCGCGGCGAGCTCCGTCTGGTCGTACGCGAGGCGCTCGTGGTGATCCGAGAAAACCGGGTTGTCGGCGTTGCTCCCGGGAGCGAGGACCATCGCGCCGGGAAAGACGAGCGAGACCAGGATCAACACGGTGACGGCGAGTGCCGGCGTCAGACTCCCCCGAAGCGTCTGGAGCCCGATCGCACCGAGGATGGCCATCGGCGCGTAGAGGAACGCGAACCAGCGCGTCGGGATGAAGTTCCGGATGCCGAACATCGGCAATCCGAGGACGAACACGAGCATGAACGCCGCCGCGAGCAGGAGGGTGAACACCGACTGTTCGGCGCGTCGTCTGTGGACGACGTACAGACAGCCGACGAACGTCGCTCCGAGCAAGAGCAGGAAGCCGAGCGCGTCCACGTAGGGAACCACCTGATCGATCAGCGACGGTGCGGCCTGGGCCCCCGCCTCACCGCCGTCGGACGAGGACGCGCTCGCGATATTGAGGAAGCCGGCGCTCTCCTCGAGCGTCTGGGAGAAGTAGCTCAGAACCGTGGCCAGGAACGACTCCTGTCGGTACGGCGTGAGCGACCAGACGAAGATCGTCAGCCCCAGATTGAAGACGACGAGACCGACGAGGTTGACCGGTTTCTTCGTCCGGAAGACGCTCGTATCGAGCCGCGTCAGCCCCAGCGGACCGATCACGAACACGACCTGTGCGAGGAACGCCGCGAGCAACAAGACGAGCATGATGAACGTCGACACCTGGTGCGTGAGGATGACGGCGACGCTCATCAGGAGGAGGAGGGAGAAGTCCCGGATCGTGTACTCGATCCGCATCACCCGGATCAGCGCGTACAGCATCCCGAGGAAGAAGACCAACCCCAGACTCGTCGGAATGAGGTGCATGCCCCACCTCGCGACGTGGCTCGAGAACGCGTAGAGCGCCGTCGCGAGCACCGCCCACCGCACCGGGACGAGCAAGTTCGTCGTCGAGTAGACGAGCAGGGCCGCCAGGGGCATCACGAGTCCGACGGAGAGGTACAACGCGGTGCGAATCGGCACGTCGTACAGCAGTGACGAGGTTGCTACCAGCAGGTGGTAAAACGGCGAACCGTAGTGTTTGTCGTGGGAGATCCCGCTTAGCGACTGCTCCGTGAGAATCGCGTCGACGAATCCCTGATGCGTCCAGATGTCGATCCCGACGTATCCCGGCGTCGCGTACAGTGCGGTAAACCGGAAGACGAACGCGAAGCAGACGATCTGAAACACCAGTAGTCCGGGATGGAGGTCGCGATCGCTCGCGAAGAGGATCTGGCCGATAACGAGCGTCCCGACGACGCTCGCCAGTCCGAAAAAGAGGAGGGTTCGCTCCCCCTGTATGACGGTGAGCGTCACGAGCGCGGCGAGTCCGACCAGTACGACGCTCGGGAGCGCCATCGTCACCGCGGACGGGAGAGTCGGGAACGCCTGTGAGTCGTCCCGCTGCTGGTACAGGGACAGCAGATACAGCGCACACGCGGTTCCGAGTACCAGCGGAACGGTATTGATGTACAGCTGCGACGTGAGGAATCGGAGCGGGAATAGCAACGCTGCGAATAGGAACCCGCCGATCGCCGCGAGCGTGTCGAGTCGCAGCGGCCGGAGTTCCGACAGCGAGCTAAACTTCATGACTGACCCCCGCTCGATGGGCCCTCCCGGTCGGACGCTCGAGGACGCGACGATACACGTCGAGAACCTGGTCGCCCATCGCCTCGAGCCCGAGCCCGTCGATCGCTTCGCGCCCGTTCGATCGGCGAGCGCCGTCGAGGACGCACTCGAGGCCGGTGGCGAGCTCGTCGTCGGTCGTACCCACGACGCAGTCGTCGACGTCGCCGATCGTCTCGCGGACGAAGCCGACGTCGGTCGAGACGATCGGGACGTTACAGGCGGCGGCCTCCTTGACGACCAGCGGCCCGCTCTCACGCTTTGAGGTCACGAGGAGGACGTCGCTCGCGTTCATGTAGTAGGGCATGTCTTCGTAGGGGACGTCGTCGATCGTCCGTACCTCGAGATCGACGTCGGCGCGGTCGGCGACGCGTTCGGCCCGCGGGAAGTCCTTGACGTCCCGACTCCGGTCGTACGGAAAGAGCGCGATCCGCGCGTCGGTGTCCCAGCCGATCCGATCGCGAGCCTCCTCGCGCGGGATCGGTCTGAACAGCTCCGTGTCGATGCCGAACGGAATCTCGACGTGTTCGGCGTCGAGTTCGGTGGACATCGCCGGGCTCGGGACGATCGTCGCGTCGGCGAACCGAGCGCCGGATCGGCTGATCCGACGGAGCCATCCCATGTCGCTCATCAGGTCCGTCCCCCAGAGGCTCAACACGACGGGGCGGGTCGGCTGGGCGAGGAGGAACGGTGCGACGAGGCCGTAGTGGCCGTGGACGAGATCGTACTCGTCCGACAGTACGTGCGAGAGGACGCGCGGGTAAAAGCGGAGGTAGTCTACCGGCGTCCGCGGGGAGTCGGCACTGTACTCCCCGGGAACGCCGATGACGGTACATTCGATACCGCGGTCTTCGAGGACCGATATCTGCTGTTCGAAGAACGAACGCGTGGAGGTGATGAGATGAAGGACGTGCATAGTTAGCCTGGATTCGACGCGAGCCTCGATTTGTTCGGATCGGTTCCCGAGCCCGCCGTCTCGACCTCTCGGACGATGACGTCGGTGACGTCGGTCCGGTCGGCGAGGAGCCGGTCGCGTCGGCGCTGCCACGTCGATCGGTCGCCGTCCTCGACGATCGATATCGCTCGCTCGAGCGATCGAGCGTGGCGATCCTCGCCGTTGCAGCTGAACACGAGATCGTACTCCTCGTCGAGTTCGGTCACGTACCCGAGCGCGAGCGAGTTCACGTACACCGCCGGCGTTCCGAGGACAGCCGCCTCGGCTGCCATCGTCGCACCCTCGCCGACGAAGCAGTCCGCGTAGGCGAGCAAGTCGTGCATCCGGTCCGGCGCCATCGTGTACCGGCGGGACTCGAGTTCGGCCGGCAGATCGACCTCCGACGTGAGCAAGACGGTCGCGCCGGCGTCCTCGAGGCGCTCGACGACGTCGACGGGATCGTCGAATCCGCCCTGCCCGACGTCGTGCGAGGAGTCCCAACTGCTCAGTCGCATCACCACCAGCGTGTCGTCCGGCTCGAGCCCGGCGTCCGCGAGGACGGCGGGATCGGGCTCGAATCGGTCGGGATGGAGGTACGCGAGTTCGTGATAGCCGGGGTACGTGCGGTGCTTCGAGCCGATGTCTCCCTGATAGCACTCGGGCGTGCAGACGACGTCGGCGAACGGATACGCGAGTTTCGTGATGATCGTCGCGTGTTCCGTGTCGTAGAAGACGACGCTCTTCGCACCGACCACCGACGCGACGTGAGCCGCGGCGACGCCGCCGATCGCCGTGATCACGTCCGGCTCTATCCGTCGCGCCCGTCGCAGGAGCCGCGTCTCGTAGGTCGCCTGTACTGCTGCCAGCGAGAACAGCGAGTGCGACTCGCCGGCCAGCACCTCGTGGTCGATCTCGGCGCGCTCGAGCAGTTCGACCGTTACCTCGTTTTCGCGGGCGAAGACGTGGAGTTCGTGGCCCTGCGACTGGAGTTCCCGGATCGCGTGCTTGAAGAAGTGGACGTGACCCGGATGCTGGATCGTCACGATCGCACGCATCAGCGACGCACCCCCAGTTCGGCGTTGTCCCTCGCGTCGGTTCGCATCGCGACCAGGAACAGTCCGACGCTGGTGAGAAGCGAGAGCGCGGCCGCGGTCGGTTCGCGCACCGACGCCTCGCCGTCGACTGCGTTCACGCCACCGAGGGTCGCGATCGCTGCTGCGGCCGCCAGCACGGCCATCCCCGCCGCGTAACAGAGGACGGTGGGGTGCAGTTTATCGGCGGTGAACTGAGACAGCATCCGCTGACAGAAGCCACGCAGGAGCGTGATCGAGGTGACCGGGATGAAAGTCTTGTACTCGATCGTACTCTCCTCGTCGGCGTAGACGGCCGGCATCGACACGTCCGCGACGCGCATCTCCGCGACGTTCAGTCGGACGAGCAGGTCGTTGGGATACTCGTGATCGTCCGGAAGCGACTCGATGTCGACCGCCGACAGCGCGTCGTGAGAGATCGCGGTGTACCCGTTCTGGGGGTCTTGCAGGCGCCAGTAACCGCTCGCGATCTTCGTGAGCTGGGTCAGGACCCAGTTGCCGAACAGCCGGAACGGTGGCATCTCCCGACGCGAGGCCCGATCGGCGAGTCGATTCCCCTTCGCGTAGTCGGCGTCGCCATCGACGATCGGATCCAGTAGCTTCGGGAGCTGATCCGGGTCCATCTGTCCGTCAGCGTCCATCGTGACCGTGATATCGATGTCGTCATCGCGCGCGTGAACGTAGCCGGTCCTGAGCGCGCCGCCGGCACCCTGGTTCTCCGCGTGCCGAATGGGGACGATTTCCGGCCCCACGACGGCTCCACCGTCCGGAAGGGAGGCGCGGAGGCGCTCGCTACCGTCCTCGGGCGCTTCGTCTTCGGCGGACTGATCGTCCTCCCTCGAGGCGGCCGCGTACTTCCGGATGATCCGCCAGGTGTCGTCCGTCGAGTCGTCGTCGACGGCGTAGATGCGGTCGACGAACTCGGGCATCGTCGCGAGGACGTCACCGACGCGATCTTCCTCGTTGTACGCCGGGACGATCACGCCGATCGTGTGTCTTCGGTACATTATAAACTGCGGTAGACGAGTTCGGCGTCGGCTGCATCGTTCGATTCGAACGCGCCCGCCACGTCGATCAGCGCGGCGTCGTCGTCGAGGTCTGCCGCGACGTCGTCGAGTTCGATACCCTCGAACTCCGAGTGCGAAGTCGTGAGGAGAACGGCGTCGAACCCGTCGAACGAGAGCGATTCCTGAATGTCGATGTCGAAGGAGTTTCGGATCTCGTCGTGGTCGGCGTACGGATCGTATCCCGCGACGTCGATGTCGAACTCGCGGAGGTGGTCCACGACGTTCGCGACCTTCGAACTGCGGATGTCGCCGACGTCCGACTTGTACGCCAGTCCGAGTACCAGCACGCGACTCTCTCGCAGGGTCTTGTGACACTCGTTAAGCGCCTTGATCGTCAGCTCGGCGACGTGGTTCGGCATCGACTCGTTGACCGTCCGACTCGTCAGCATCAGTTCCGGATCCACCCCTTCTCGCTTCGCGCGATGCGCGAAGAAGTACGGATCGACCGGAATGCAGTGCCCGCCGACGAGCCCCGGCCGGTAGTCGTGGAAGTTCCACTTCGTCCGCGCCGCCTCGAGCACCTCTCGCGTGTCGAGTCCCATCCGTTCGAAGGCCATCGATAGCTCGTTGACGAGCGCGATGTTGACGTCGCGCTGGATGTTTTCGATGACCTTGCACGCCTCGGCGACCTCGATCGACGGAGCTGGGTGGACGCCCGCGTCGACGACCGATCCGTACAGCGTCGCGACGTCCTCGAGAACCGTGTCGTTTTGCGCACCGACCACCTTGACGACGTCCTCGAGACCGTGATCGTCGTCGGCCGGCGTCGCGCGCTCCGGCGAGTAGCCGACGAAGAAATCATCGCCCGCTCTCAGTCCGGACGCGTCCTCGAGCGCCGGGACGAGGACCTCGCGCGTCGCGCCCGGGTAGACGGTCGACTCGAGGACGACTGTAGTGCCGGGATCCAATTTCGACCCGACGGTCGTCGCCGCGCTCTTCACGTAGCCGAGGTCCGGCCGCTCGTCGTCGTCGATCGGCGTGGGAACCGCGATGATGACGTAGTCGGCCTCGGTGATCGTGGCCGCGTCGGTCGTATAGGAGATGTCACCGTCCTGGATGGCTTCGTCGGTGAGGTCACCGGTCGTGTCGATACCCTCCTGCAGTCGGTCGACCGTCACGTCGTCGACGTCGTAGCCGATCACGCGATAGTCCGACTGCGCGAATCCGACCGCGAGCGGGAGCCCGACGTATCCCAGCCCGACGACGCAGATCGTCGCCTCGCGGGTCGATTGCTCCGTCGCGTGCTCGAGGGTGGTTCCCTCACCGCTCGATTCGAGCGCGTACTGACCGCTCGCTCGCTCGTCCGCTCGCTCTTCCGTATCGCCAATTATCGTGGTCATGAGTGATCGTTGTCGCGTGGCCGTCACACGACCGAGTGCGACGGTAACTGTTCGAAAGTGGGACCCCGCCAGCGGCGGGGCCCGCCGTAAAATCGAAAAGCCGCTGTCGGGGGTTTACTATACCCCGGATAAACGATTGCAAGCGTTCCACGCAGTGAAACCGGGAACGGGCGGGCGCTATCGACGGCAATGACCAGTCAACGGCTCGGTGCCCGGATGAGAGCTTAAACCGTTGTTAAACCCTCCTATACGGACTCATAATGAAGGTCCCTTGAGCCGGAGTACCAGTACGGTCGGCGAGTTCACGTCATCGTGGCTCGGCTCACGCACCGGCCGTCACAGAACCGCGTAATCATGGTGTCCAATCCCCAGATCGGAGTCGGAGCCCAGCTCGCATCGATTCATAGCGCCGTCTCGATCGGAACGGGTCAGGCTTCGACTCACCACCAGGGGGCTCACGCGATTCCCTCGAGGGCGATTGTCCCCGGGGCTGGCGATCACCCCGATGGACCGTTATCCGCGATACAACTGCTTCGCGTGTCGTCGTTCTGGGAAGCGGCCCTGATCGCTGTTCTGTTCTTACTGATCAGCGCACTCATCGGGATTCGCATGGGCGACGTGTTGTCGGAACGCGAACTCGAGATATCGTCGCTCCCGTTCGTCGTGAACGCAGCGGCTGAAACGGACGAATCGGTCAACGCGCACGCGGACGATCAATGGGCGTCCGAATCGTATCTGTCGCCCGAAACGCCACCGAAGCTCCTGAGCGACGAGGGGAAGGTCGTCCGACTGCTCGTCGCAAACGACGGTCGCATTCGCCAGCACCAGATCGCCGACGAAACGGGCTGGTCGAAGTCGAAAGTCAGCAGGATCTGCTCGCAGATGCACGCTGACGGGACGATCGAAAAGCGATCGGTCGGGCGAGAGAACGTCATCGTCTTCTCCGAACCACTGCCCGACGACGAGACGCGTACGAACGAAATCGGGAACCCACAGTCGGCCCTCGACTGACGTCGTGGGTGTCCCCGACTTCGTTGGCGCACAGATACCACCGCCATCCGAAGGTGCTCCGTTCGAAGGGGCTCGACACACCGCCCTATCGAACTGTGACAACCGACGATTCAGCTGATTTCGGTGTACCCGTAAAACCGGATAAAATGGAGAACACGCGTTTTCGAGATCCCATTGTACGGTCAGTAGAACGCCCGTTTTGCACTCCATCCACGGATCGGCCCGCAACTCCGAACTCTCGAGCTGGGGCCGGTGGATCGGTCGTCTCGGACTGAGTCAATTATAGTAGCTACTGAGCGGCGCTGCACACCCGGCCGCACGACGGGAGCGCGGTTCGGAGCGGCGCGGTTCGGAGCGAACAGAGTGAGCGAGAACCGCGAGGTAATAGCGCGGGATCGAAGATCCCGCGAACCGTGAGCGAGCCAGTCAGGCGAGAACCGCGTTACGATCGATAGTGAACCGTTTCAGCGGCTGTTAGAAGTCTTCGAGTGGGAGTTCGCACTTCCACAGAGGTCGTACGGCTGCGAGTCGGTGATCGAATCGGCGAACCGCTCTCGGTTACTCGTTCGACCGCTGACGGCCGACAGCGTAATCGGTTTCCCCGTCTCGAAGCGGCCTCTCACCCCCAGCACGAGAGAACTGCACGAATGTCGCGTTCTGCTGGGACAACGGGCAGGGTGAGATGTGAAGCCGGAGTTGGAATAACGAATGGGGTGTTATGCACTCGATAGTCCGCGTGATATTCGCAGTACGGTCTTATTCGTGGTATAGTAATGCCCGCTGTTGCCCGTGCTAGGAGTAGCACCCGATCCGTCGGCAGTGAACGGATGGGGTCGATGATACCAATGACACGGAACAGTCCTCCACGTACGGCAGCGGTCTCGAACCGACTCGCGACGTCCGCCACAACCGCCGGTCGCCCTACCGACCACCGTTCCGATAGTGTAGCGTGGTCGCTGGCCACCGCTCGAACGGAGGTGATCGGCTGATGTGCGGTATTATCGCACGGATCGGTCACGGGAACGCAGCTGAGACGCTCATCTCGGGGCTCGAGAACCTCGAGTACAGGGGCTACGACTCGGCGGGGATCGCCGTCCAGAACGGTTCCGGTGTCAAGGTCCACAAGTGCTCGGGCGAGGTGTCCCGCCTCAAATCGAGTTTAGACGGACAGCCTCACGGAAACATGGGAATCGGCCATACCCGATGGAGCACCCACGGGCCGCCGACCGACGAAAACGCCCATCCGCACACGGATACGGCGGGTGACGTCGCGGTCGTCCACAACGGCGTCATCGATAACTACGACGAGCTCAAGGCCGAACTCCGGGCGAAGGGCCACGAGTTCGAGAGCGACACCGACTCGGAGGTCATCCCGCACCTCATCGACGAATACCGGGAGGAAACCGGTGACACCGAGCGGGCGGTCCGCCGGGCCGTCGACACGCTCGAGGGGAGCTACGCGATCGCCGCGATCGTCGACGGCGAGGAAGCGGTCTACGCCGCACGGAAGGGATCGCCGCTCGTCCTCGGTCTCGACGACGAGGAGTGGTACCTCGCGAGCGACGTGCCGGCGTTCCTCGAGCGCACCGACGAGGTAATCTACCTCGAAGACGGCGATATCGTTGTTCTCGACCCGGAATCCTACCAGATCTCCGATCTCGACGGGACCCCGATCGAGCGATCGACCGACACCGTCGACTGGGATCCGGAGGACGCGGGCAAAGGCGAGTACGACCACTACATGCGCAAGGAGATCAACAACCAGCCGACCTCCCTCGCCAATACGATCGAGGGTCGGATCGAGGACGGCGACGTCGCCTTCGAGAGCCTCCCGCCGGGCTCGTTCGACGATATCGACACCGTCCAGTTCGTCGCCTGCGGGACGTCCTATCACGCGGCGATGTACGGCGCACAGCTGGTACGAGAGGCCGGCCTCCGAACCGAGGTCCTCCGTGCGAGCGAGTACGCGTCCACGTCCGGGCCGGTCGACGAGAACACGCTCGTCATCGCGGTCACCCAAAGCGGCGAGACCGCCGACACCCTCGATGCGGTCCGGAAAGCGACCGAGCGCGGCGCTCGGTCGCTCGCCGTCACCAACGTCGTCGGCTCGACGGCCGCGCGCGAAGCCGACGATGCGATCTACATCCGCGCCGGCCCGGAAGTCGGTGTCGCGGCGACGAAGACGTACTCCTCGCAGGCTGTCACGCTCGCGCTGCTCACCCAGCGCATCGCGGCTGACGTCCCGGAGGGGACTCCCGCCGACGATCGAGCGGGGATGCTCGAGGCGCTCACGGACCTCCCGGAACACGTCGAGGACGTCCTGGAGACGAGTCAGGCGGAAGCGCTCGCCCGAGACGTGTTCGATAGCAAGTCGTACTTCTTTATCGGTCACGGGCTCGGCCACTCGGTGGCCCTCGAGGGCGCGTTGAAGTTCAAGGAGATCACCTACGAGCACGCGGAAGGGTTCGCCGCCGGCCAGCTCAAACACGGTCCGCTCGCCCTCGTCACCGAGGAGACGCCGGTGTTCGCCGTCTCGACCGGTAGTGACAGCGACAGTAAGACGAAGACGAACGCGATCGAGGCCCAGTCCCGCGGCGCGCCGATCGTCGCCGTCGGACCGGACGATCAGTCACTCGTCGACGTCGCCGACGACCACCTGTCGGTACCCGACACCCATCCCGTCTGGGCCGGCCTGCTCGCCAACGTCCAGCTCCAGTTGCTCTCCTACTACGCCGCGAGGCAACTCGACCGCCCGATCGACAAACCGCGCAACCTCGCGAAGAGCGTCACGGTCGAATGATCGCTGCATTTCTCGAGTAACGTCTTTTCGACGCGTCCGTTCGACGCCGACTGCGGCAGTTCTCGAACCGATACCGGACGGAAACGGTCGCGTGTATTCAGCGAACGGTGAGTTACATCGCTCGAGGAGCGACGGGATGACGGGTGACGGCTCGCTCGACCGAGAGACGACGGCGCGGTCACACGCCCCTAGACATCGAGTGGTGACGCACACCTAGAACAGCAGGCGGCTATACACACCCGAAACGCCAGGCAGCCATACGTATCCGAAACGCGAACAGCCATCCGCATCTGAAACGCTGAGCGGTCACGGCCACTCGGACTGGCCGAGATTCGTCAGCCACGATCGTCCGCAGCGATACGGGCGATACTCGACATGCTGCCGAGTCGAGTATCGAGACAACAGCAGCGGACGGATCCCGTCCTTGCTCGCACCCTTCCCGCCCGAGTCCGTCAGCGGTCTCCGTCACTGCGTCGCAGTCGTCACGGGACGCGCCGGGTAAGGATACCACTCCGCTCGAGTGAGCACGAGGATTCGTTTCGCGTGCGTCCGTTATCCGAGTGATCACGGCGATTCCTCGAGGGGAGAGAGGCGCTCGTCACCACCGCCTCTGTACTGCTTCCTGCCATCGATGTCCAGCGAACACGGTGATCGATGGTCGCCACGAGTGATCGGATGATGAAACAGGGGCCACTGAAACGACTGTCGATGAGACGGGGGCAATAAAAACGAGTGCTGCGTGATCTTTGGGCTGTCTCGAGACTCCGCGTCGCGTTCGACCCTCGATCAACGAACGAGTCGCCGTGGGGCGGTTCTGCCAGTACGAGAATAGATCCGGAGTCGCGTCGACGGCGAGCGGGCGGTCGATAGACGAACCTGACGCGACGGAAAACGCCGAAAACCGTGAAAACGAGCGGCAAAACGCGTCCGGACTGGACCGCCGCTACCCGTCGGACCTCTCGTACCTCACGACCTGTCTCGTGTCGCCATCGACTTCGACGGTCTGTTCGTCCGACTCGTTCCCGTCTACGGTCACGGTGTACGAGTACTCGCCGTTCTCGCGCTCGAACTCGGCCTCACCGTTCTCGTCGACGGTTTTGTCGTCTTTCCCCCCAAACAGCTCGTTCGACTCGAGCGAAACGGTCGCGTTCTCGAGCGGGTCACCGTTCCCGTCTTGGACGGCGAACGTGACCGTGTTACTGTCGCCGCTCGAGTCGTCACCGCCCGAGCTGTCGTCTTCTTCCTCGAGTGTCAGCTCGATCGATTCGTCGCTGCCGTCGATCTCGACGCTGTCTTCAGCGGACTGGTAGCCGTCCGCGTTCGCGGTAACGCTGTAGGTGCCGTCCTCGACCTCCCACTCGACCTCGCCATCTCCGCCGGTCGTTTTCTCGTCGCTGGAGACGTCGTCGAGGCTCACGTCGGCCCCGTCGACCGCGTTACCGTCTTGGTCTACCACGGACACGGTCAACGCGTGTGTTCCGGCGTCGCCGTCGGTACTATCTCCGTCGTCGCTGCCGTCGCTGCCGTCACCGTCAGTAGTACCATCATCACTGTCGCCGTCGCCGTCACCACCGTCACCGGAATCGCTATCACCGCCGTCGGTATTGCCGTCACCACCGTCACCGGTATCGCTGTCACCGCCGTCGGTATCATCGGTTTCGTTTCCACTGCCAGCGTCCGCGGCGTCGCCGTCCGACGAATCGATATCGTCGGCCGGTTGGCTCGAGTCATCGAATCGATCGGTGACCGACCCGATGGCGCTGGTGACCGATGCCCCGCTCGCAGCGAGTACCAACCCGGCCAGGAGGAAGACGATGCCGCTGATGGTGAGTAAAACCTGGACGCTGCGCTGAATCGATCGGGTCTTCGTTCCGTGTTCTTGCGTATTGCGGCTCATTATCGGTAATTGAGGGATTGCAATCCGGTGATCGGTGGGTTACGCACTCGTCGTCTCGCTGATCGCTGTGATCGTCACCCGGCGTCGGGCTGCGGGGGACCAGTCGGCCGTCGCCCCGCTCGAGCGATCAGTTTCCGCCGCCGGAACGACCGCGTCCTCGGGCGAATATCGGTTCAGACGGCCGCTCGAGGCGTTGTGTTGGTCGCGTTGCCCGTTGCGGACGGGGATGCGAGATTTCATTACGCGATACTTTCGCTGTTCGGCGGTTCACTATACGGATCATAAACCGGTTTCACTCGCACAATTGCCAGCGCTCAGCGCCGGAATAACGCGGATTGCCGCCGTCGGTTCGAACCGGCGATATCGTTTCGGACGCCGTCAGATCCCGTGTGCAGGAGTACCGGCTGAACGACAACTGTAGTAGCCACTGCCTCTCTGCGCTTTGCTCTCCCCGGCAGCACCACTCGGATCAGTCGCCGTCGGGGTCGGCCCCGGGATCGTCAGTCGAATCTTCGACCAGTTCGAAATCGGTCGAACCGCACGAACAGCCGTCCTGGCCGATGATCTGAATCTCGCCGTCCGGCCACCGTCGCGCCGCGTAGGCGGACCCACATGCCGTGCACGCTGCGAGCACCCTCGTTACATCGTCTTTGTGCGCCATCCCCGCCGGTACGTTTGAAAAACACCGGAATGAAGGTTTCCACTCGACGGAGAGCGTCACGAAAGCGGACCAGTTCCACACTGGAACGACGCGACGGGCGGCTCAATCGCGGTAGACGATGTACCCCTGCGCCTCGAGTTCCTCGAGCACCTCGTCGGGGACCGTCGCCTCCGGCGCGCTCGTCTCCGCGTACTCGAGCTCGGTGTCGCCGACGACCTCGAAGGCGTAGTCGTCTCCATCGTAGTCGACGACGACGCGCGCGTCTTCGATCGTGAGATCCATCGGAATCGGCTCCGCATACGCCGACGCCGCCTATAACGTTGGGGCGGGAGATGGCTGGGTGGCGGTGTTCGTCGGAACGGAGACGGAGAACGAATGACTCGTGTCGATCGAACCCGCCGCTCTCGAGTCGAAGGCCGGCTCGGAGGGGACCGAACGTCGCCGTCGTTTCAGGGGAGGGCAGTTGTGCCGTCGTTTGGGGCGGGAGACCGGGCCGTTATTCGTTGAGGTGGCCGCGATAGCCCTTCGGTTCGAACCCGCGCCGGCAGATCACGCGCTTGCGACCGACGGTGATGGCGCTGACTTGGTCGTCGTCCTCCATGCGATCGATGACGTCCTCGAGTCGATCCGTCGACCACCCCGTTTCCTCTCGAATGGTCGATTGGTCGACGCGGCCGCCGCGTTTGACGAGCAGTCGGAGAATTTTATCTTCGTCGGGGAGATCGTGTTCGTCGACGCCGTACTCGATTTCTTCGGCATAGCTTAACGTTTCGTCGTCGGATTCCTCGCTCGGTTCCTCGCTCGATGTCGATGCGGACTCGCTCGCTCGGGACTCGTCGGCCGAACCGCTCCAGAGAGAGGAGATGCGAGTCCAGAGTGTATTGAATACCATCTATTGATCACGCTCCATTGGAACTACCACGACTTGAACGCCCACCTACCTTGGTTTTATGTTTTGAGAGTGACATGGTTGCGACCCGGCGATTACGGCGTGACTATCGTGACGGTTCCGTCGTCGAATAGCGGCTGCCTTGCGAGGCGCAAGCCGGTTATCACGTTTAGCGACCGACAGGTTCGCTGACAACGCGATTCCGGGCGAGTCGCGTATCTACCACACGCTCGATACTGCGGTAGCCGCGGGTTTCCCCGTCTCGAGCCCCGTTACCGGCCGTAACACCTGAACGCTGTTACTACGTGCGACACGCAGTCCGCGCCGTCCGTTCGAGCGGGTGTCGACTCGACTCGCTCACACCGAGTGAGGCGCCGACAGCAGCCGGCGGAGTCGCCCCGTTCTCGGACGAGCCGAGACTGACCGGCGCCACATCCGATCACGCCGCGGCCTCGAGAAGCGGATTCCACCGTGTCAGAGTCTGCTGTAGGCGTCAGCGAGCGCGTCGAGCGCCTCGTGATGGTTCGTCGAGTGCGGTGCGGTCAGGGGCGAAACGCTGATACGACCTTCAACGACCGCACGGCGGTCGGTTCCCTCGGGGTCGGGAAGCCCGTTTGGGGTCATGTCCTCCCAGACGCGGTCGTGGAGGGTGACGCGTTCGCCGTCGCGTTCGGCGTCCATCTCGTAGCGTTTCGAGGGGCGCGTGATATCGATCGGAGCGGGTTCACCGTCCGGCAGCGGAACGTTGACGTTGAGATAGGCGGCGTGGTCGAAGACGCCGGCCTCGAGCGCGCGCTCGGCGAGATAGCTCGTAACGCGAGTCGCTTCGGCGTAGTCGTCGGCGGTCACTTCGGTCTCCGCGAACGGCGTGTCGTCGACGGGGACGTACAGCGAGGTCGCGATCGCGGGGACGTCGAAGAAGGCGGCCTCGACGGCCGCACTGATCGTTCCCGAGCGACCGAGGACGTACTCGCCGAGGTTCGCTCCCTTGTTACAGCCGGCGACGACGAGGTCCGGAAACGGGCCGAGTTCGGCGAGACCGGCGACGACGCAGTCCGCAGGGGTCCCGTAGACCGCATACCCCAGTTCGTGATCGTCGACCTCGACTTCGTGTGAGAGCGACCGGCCGCAGGCGCTTCGATCGTCGGCCGGGGCGACGACGGTCACGTTGGCGTGCTCGGAAAGGGCGTCATACAGCGCCCTGATACCGGTGCTGTCGATCCCGTCGTCGTTGGTCAACAGGATCTCGAGGTCGTCGCTCATGTCACGCCGGTCGGTCGGCGGTACGAAAAGCCCACCGCTTTTCCGTCTCGAGCGGTCCGATCGGCTTCCCCGGGCGGTTTGGCCGACCGTTTCGGACGGTCCGCCGTCACCGTGTCCCGGCGTCTTGCGGCCCGTGATGCGGGTGCGCCGGAGCTGACTGCCAGAGGCCGTCTCAGCCGATTCGATCGACGACCGTCTCATCGTCGACGACCAGATTGTAGGCTTCCTCGTCGTCGTTCCAGAGCGCGAGGACGCGTTCGAACGTGCAGACCTCGCCGTAGTCGGCCTCGAGGAGCGGCTCGTTGAGCGACGTTTCGTTCGTCACGACGGCGTAGTGATCGACGGTTTCGCTGCCGTCGCTGATCTTGAACAGCGGATTCGACCGGCCGCCGCGGCCGCCGTTCTCGTCGCTTCCCCCGCTTAACGACCGGCTAAGCTTCGCCGCCGCGATGTCGATCCGGTTCGTGACGTGGCGTTCCATCTCGGCCATCTTCGCCCACTCGTTCGTCTCGAGCGCCATCTCGATCCGCCGACGGCCGTCGAGGCGCAGGAGCGAGTAGGAAAACTGGACGTCGACGTTGACGAACTCGCCGGGCGCGTGACCGTCGTCGTCGGCCGGTGTGGCTTCGTCGAGTCGTCGCTGGAAGTCCGGAACGGCGAGATCCGGGCGGACGTCGAACGACCACCCGCGATCCGACGGGGTTTCGCCGGGCCAGAACCTGACGGTGGGACCGTAAACGGTCACCGCCCCGCGTCGATAGGTTGCCGGATCGGAATCGTCAGATTCGTCGACGTCTACGGCCGCTCGGTCCCAGAGACGCTCCCCCTCGAGGCCCCGTTCCACCTCGCGCAACCCCACGCTGGTGTTTTTGTCCGCGGGGGCCATCGCGAGCAGCGTGCCGTCCGGCGCGAGCGTCTCGAGGAACGATCGCGTGACGCCGGCGGGATCTTCGAGTTCGCTCAGGACGTTGCAGGCGAGGACGAGATCGAAGCCGTCGTCCGGTGCGGTGGGATCGAACCCATCGCCGCCGCTGCCACCGCTGCCACCGCTGTCACCAGTACCGCTTACGGCCTCGCTCGGATCGAACGCCTCCGCGGTGGTTCGGTGAATCGTCGCGTGGACGTTCCGCCCCGTCTCCGCGAGCAATTCCTCGAGCACGTCCGCGGCCGCGCTGGGCTCGATCGCGTGATACTCGAGCAAGGAGTCGTCGGGGAGGTAGTCACAGAGGCCGAGCGCGGGGCCGCCGACGCCCGCGCCGATATCGAGGACTCGAAGCTTCCGGCCCAGCAGCCCCCGTTCCGCGAGATCGTCGAGCGCGTACTGCACCGCCGCGTAGTACCCCGGGAGGTGGTAGATCGCGTACCCCGCGGCCACGTCGTCGTCGTACTCGACCGGTCGCCCGTCGAGGTAGCTCGCTTTGAACCGACGGATCGTCGAACGGAGCAGGTCCCCCGACGCGCCGCCCTCCCAGTTCGGGCCGTACCGATCGGCGAGCACGTCCTCGAGCCGGCGTTCGTAGTCGGCCGGGAGCCGGTCGATCGGTCCCCGAAGGGGCCGAACCGGCTCGTCGTCGACCGGAACGAACAGCCCGTCGTCGCGCTCGAGTAGTCCGAGGTCGGCGGCCTCCTCGCGGAGGAGCTGTCTGACCACCGCCGGATGGGGGTTCCCCTCGACGTACTCGCAGATCTCCTCGGGATCGATCGGCCGGACGTTGCGCAGATACTTCGCGTTCGATCGAACGGCGTCGCGATGGTCGCTCACGTGGTGTTCCCTCCGGTATCGCGTCGTTCGTCGCGTTCGACAGCGTCGTCGTGTTCGTCGCGTTCGTCGTGCCAGTTCGCGGCCGCCTCCCGGTATAGCGCCTCGAGCTCCTCGGGTCCGGCGGCGGCGATTTCGGCGGCGGCGTCGGCGACGGCATCCGCGCCGTCGAACGCGTCCTGAATGTCGGCGTACACCCGCGGCGTCCCCGCGGTCATCTGCTCGGCGAGTCGCCGCAACTCCTCGTAGATCGGCGTCTCGAACCCGTCGGGGACCGACTCCGCCGCGAGGGCGAAGGAGAGAACCGCGGCGTGGGTCGCCGCCTGAACGGTCTCCATGGCCTCGTCGTGCTCCGCGGCCGTCGTCTCGAGCAGGTCGTTCCCCCCTTTTTCGAGGGTCGCAAGTAGCTCGTCGGTTGCCGGCCCCGAGCGAGCCCGGACGACGGCGATCGAGCCGGGTGCCCGCTCGGGTGCGAACAGCGGGTGCAAGCTCACGCGTTCCAGATCCGGGGCGTGACGTTCCATCGCCGCGATCGCGGGCTCCATCACGCCCGACACGTCGACGACCGCCCGCTCGGCGCGGTCGGCCTGCGCGGCGATCGCGTCGGCCACGCGGGCCATCGGCACCGCGAGACAGACGACGTCGAACGTCGTCTCCCCCTCGAGGTCGGTGACATCCCCTCCGACCGCCTCGGCCGCGGTCGCCGCCGCGTCTCGGTCGAGATCGGCGAACGTGACCCGGGCGTCGATCCCGTCCCCGAACCACGTTCCCATCGACCCCGCGCCGACGATCAGTACGTCCATCGCCCGCTCCTACCTGCCGACGTTGCAAAAGCCGTTCGATCCGCCGGTTCGCGTGACCGTTCGATCGCTCGAGAGGAAGCGGTAACTCCCGCACGTCGGCCGACATCGATGACCGGCGAGCGGCGTGGTCGACGGGCAATCGAGCGTTCGGACCTCCGCAGTTTGGGCCGGATTACTTGCCCCCTCGGGTCCGAGCTACGAGCGTGATGCGAATCGGAATCGTCGGTGCCGGGGCGGCCGCCGCTGCCGCGGCCCGCGCCATCGACGCAACGCCGACCGAGACGGCGGTCACGGTCCTCGAGAAATCCCGCGGTCTCTGCGGACGGGCCGCGACGAGGCGTCGCGACGACGTCGTCTACGACTACGGCGCGAACTACGTCACGTCGGACGACGAGCGGGTGGTCGAACTGCTGACGGAGACGCTCGACACCGAAGGACTGACCGACGTGACGGACCCGATCTGGACGTTCGATAGCGCCGGGAGGGTTTCGCCGGGGGACGGCCGCGACGACCACAAGTGGACCTACCGACAGGGGCTGACCCAGATCGCGAAGCGACTCTTCGCCCGCACCGACGCGACCGTCCATCGAGAGACGCGAGTGGAAACGCTGATTCGCGAACCCGACGGCGGAGGCGAGAGCTGGCGACTCGAGGACGCGTCCGGAACCCGCTGGGGTCCCTTCGACGCCGTGCTCCTGAATCCGCCGGCACCCCAGACGGCCGATCTACTACGGTCGGCCGACTGGTCGGGAGACACCGACGTGTTGGAATCGCTCGCAGACGCCGTCGACGCGGTCCCCTTCCGAACGATTTGGACCGGGATCTTCCACTACCCGTTCGAACTCGAGCGCCCCTACTACGCGCTGGTCAACGCGGACAAAGCCCACGAGATCGGCTGGGTCGCCCGCGAGGAGTGCAAACCCGGTCACGTCCCCGACGGGGAATCGGTGCTGATCGTCCAGGCCAACCACGAGTGGTCCGTCGAGCGCTACGACGAACGACCAGCGGCAAACTGCGAGCGACTCGCGGCGATGACCGCCGACCTCGTCGGAGAGGACCGTCTGCGCGAGCCCGACTGGACCGACTCCCAGGGGTGGCGGCACGCGCTCCCGGAAGACGGCGTTCCCGGCGACGCCCTGAAGCGCGCCGAACGCGAGGGGCTGTACTGTCTCGGTGACTGGGTCGCCGGCGAGGCCCGACTCCACGCGGCGCTTCGCAACGGGCTCGAGGTCGGCGATCGAGTCACCGACGCCGGGTGAGACGACCGGGGTTACAGGGCCGAAGTCGCCTCCTCCAGCACCGCCGTATCCACGAAGACGACCACGTGATCGCCGGTTTCGACGACGGTCTCACCCCGCGGGGTGATCAGTTCCTCGTCGCGGGTGATCGCCCCGATGACGATCCCGTCGGGAAGGTCGGCCATCGCGTCGCGGATCCGCGCCCCGGCGAGTACGCTCTCGGAACCGACCTCGATCTCGAGGACCTCGGCGCGGTCGGACTCGAGCATGGCCACGTTCTCGGTCTGTCGCTTTCGGGTGAAGCGAGTGATCTCCTCGGCGGTCACGAGCCGCGGGTTGACTCCGACGTCGATCCCGACCGTCTCGAAGAGGTCGACGTACTCGCCGGCCTCGACGATGCCGATGGTGCGCTCGACGCCGAGTCGCTTCGCGAGCAGCGAGAGCAGCAGGTTCGTCTCGTCACCGTCGACCGCAGCCACGACGATATCTGATTCGTCGACGTGTTCGCGGACGAGAAAGTCGATATCCGTCGCGTCGCTCTGCAAAACCATCGTTCCCGGTAGTGTTTCGGCCAGTTCCCGCGCCCGTTCGGGATCCCGTTCGACGAGTCGCGGCTCGAGCCCTTCGGCCTCGAAGAGCCGGGCCGTCTGATAGCCGATCTCGGTGCCGCCGAGGATGACGATCTCGTCGGCGTCCTCGAGAGACGGTTCCGGCGTCAGGGTGCCCGCGAACTCGCGGACGTTCCCCACGGAACCGATGACGACGGCGGCGTCGCCGGCCTCGATGACCGTCTCACCGTGCGGGACGACGATGTCGTCGTCGCGCAACAGCGCCGCGAACGTCAACGACTCGAAACGGTCGGCTTCGGAGACGGTGTCGCCGGCGATCGGACTGGCGGGTTCGACTTTGAACTCCGCCATCTGGACCAGGCCGTCAGCGAACGTCTCCACGTCGTGAGCGCCGGGCAAGCCGGCGATCCGAACGATCGTCTCGGCGGTCTGGAGATCCGTACAGACCATGAAATCGACGCCGAATGCCCCCCTGGATTGCTCCCACGTCCGCAACAGGTTCGTCTTCGTGACGCGGGCGATCGTGAACGGCTCGGCGACGGCCTTCGCCGCACCGCAGACGACGACGTTCGTTTCGTCGATATCGGTGCTCGCGATGACCAGATCGGCCGCCTCGATGCCGGCTGCCTCGAGCGTCTCGATGGCGGTCCCGTCGCCGTGAATCGCCAGCACGTCGTGGGAGTAGGTGATCGACTCGACCCGGTCGGGATCCGTGTCGACGACGACGACGTTGTGCTCGTCGTCGAGGCTGGCAGCGATGTTCGACCCGACCTGGCCCGCGCCGACGACGATTACGCGCACCGGTGGCTCACCCCCGAGAATCGCGATCGTGGACGCGAACTGACGCTCGCGCGACTCATATCACTGGTATCGTCACCGAGCAGCAAGTGGGTTTGGCATGAGTAGGGCAGGGACGTCGTTGGCAGCTCCTCGAGTGCCCGATCCTGATACGATAGCAACCAGCACAGGTTCTCGCTGTCTCTTTCAGACTGATCAACCGACATGCGGTGGCGCGCGCTGTGCCGCGGTGAATGGTACTGAACCGCGCCACGACGTTGCGCGAGGTCATCACGAGTGTAGCGAGTGACTGCTTGGAAGACGCTTCGCGTCTTCCAGTGGATGAGCGAACGCCGTCAGGCGTGAGCGAGTCGGCTGGGGAGGGCGTGGCGATTCCGTGGCGGCGCGTTAGCAGGACGCTTCTTCTCACTAGCCCTTTCAAAATCTACAGTTCATTCACGGCATTTCGTGAACCGTCAACTCCACCTCGCGCGCTCGTCCCTCGATGTCCGCGACCAGCCGCTCGACGACGGTCTCGGCCTCGGCGAGCAGTTTGGGTTCGACCTTCCGGACGACCCAGTCTAACGAGACGAACCGCGGTAGCGAGATCGCGTTCTCGTCCGCCGAGTGGGGATCGTAGACGGCCTCGAAGTAGATCCGACTCGCCGTCTCCACGTCCGCCGGCGCGGATTCGGGCTCCGGTTCGACGCGCCACTCGCCGCGGGCGTCGAGGTCGCTGACCAGTTCCCACGTGAGCGACTCGGGTGCAGAAATATCGGTCACCCTCGAGCGGGCGGTGTAGCTGAGCTTCCACCACGCCAGCTCGAGGTCGTAAACGGAGCCGACGCCCCCGTCCCCGTTGACGCGAACCTCCTTCAGGTGGTCCGTGTACCGCGGGTAGTCGGCGAACGACTGGACGTACGGAAACACCTCCTCGGGCGACCGGTGGGCGAGCGTGCTGAGGAGAATTCTGTCCACACCCGCCGTACGACGGAACCGAAAGTAAGGATTTCCATCCCGTTGATTGCCGCTCAATCGCTCGGCGTCGCCCGCGCTCCCTCCACCTCGGTATCGTTCCGGAGCGAATCGATTCGGTCGGCGATCGGCGGGTGATGAGTCGCGAGGCCGTAGAGCAGGCCCGCCTCGCGGCGAGTATCGTTCGCGTCGGCCAGCGTCTCGAGGGCCCCGCTGATCGCTTCGCGACCGGCCTCCCGGGCCGCGTAGGCGTCCGCACGGAACTCCTGCCAGCGCGCGAGGCCGCCCAGCAGGACGACGTGATACAGCGCGTACAGCGCCATGAACGGGACGAAGAAGCCGACGAAGCCGAAGCGCTCCTCGAGCCCGCCGAGTCCGAACCGCTGGACTCCGAGGATCCAGCCGCCGAAGACGGCGACCGTGAGCAGGCCGCGCTGCCAGAGGTGGCGGCCGGCGACGTGACCGAACTCGTGAGCGAGGATCGCGCGCAGTTCGTCGTCGTCGCACTCCGCGAGCAGGTAGTCGGTCAGGAAGACGTATCGCAGTCCGGGGACCGTGCCCGCGACGAGCGCGTTCGCGGTCTTAGTGGACTCGCCCTCGAGCAGAAACAGCCCGCGAGGTCTGTAGCCCAACTCCGTACAGAGCCGTTCGACGCGCTCGCGGCGCTGCCCCTCGAGCGGGACGCGATCCCGAAAGATCACGATCAGGTACGGCGAGAGACCGAAGCTGGCGAAGACGATCGCGCTGAGGGTGGCGACGAGCACGGGGGTCGACGACCCGACGGCCGAAATGACCGCGAGGAAGCCCCCGACCCCGACCATCGCCGAGCCGACGGCGACCGCCATCACGGTGAGCACGCCTTTCGCGACCCGCCACATCGACGCCGACGTCTCCCGGAGCGAGCGCACCGCGGGGTAGGTGCCGAGCGCCATCGATACGATTGGGACGGTGACGATCCCGAAGGTGACCGCGATGAGAACTGCGAACTCGAGGACAGCGATGCCGAACAGTTCGACGGCGCCCGTTTCGACGGCAGCAGTCGCTCGGTCCATCAGTCCGAGAGTGTAGCCGATCAGAATAGCGACGACCGGCAGTCCGAATCCGCCGACCTGCTGGACTCGATTCAGTCGGTGCAGGCGATCCTCGATCGGTTCGTCCATCGCCTCGACGTGACGGGCGTACGCTCGAAACCCGAGGAACGGGCCGACCGCGAGGCCGAGGACGAACGCGACAGCGGCGAGCATAATCATCGATACGATATCATAGATCAAAATAGTGTCGGAAAAATCACACGAGTTGGAGCCGTAATCTCTGCTGTGGGTCTATAGCCAGAATCGATCGGCAATATCCGTTCAGGAGATATTATCTACGTATCGCCCCAAATTGGTCAACCGGCAGCGGTGGCGCGCGCTGTGTCGCGGTGAATGTCAGTGAACCGCGGCACGAAACTACGCGAGGGATGAGCGAGTGAGCGGAGCAAACGAGCGAATCGGCTGGGGAGGGCGTGGCGATTCCCTGGTGCCACGATAGCAGAACGCTTCGTCTCGCTCATCCACATCAAACCCGCTGCACCCTTCACAACCACAGAACCATTCACAACTATCCCTTGCGCGAATAGACGGGAGACGGCAACCTTCTATACCCGCGGCCGGCAACGAGCGAGCATGCGAGACGTCTGTATCGTCGGCGGGGGCGTCGCCGGCCTCGCCGCCTCGATCTTCACCGCCCGCGCGGGACTGGACACCCTCGTCATCGACGGGGGCGAATCGATCCTCGAGCGCAACGCCAGCCTCGAGAACTACCCCGGCTTTCCCGAGGGCGTCGACGCGCGCCGCTACCTGCGACTGAGCCGCGAACAGGCCCGCAACGCCGGCGCCGAGTTCGAACTCGGTCGGGTCACGAGTGCGGAACCGGTCGACGAGACGGATCTCGAGGCCGGCTTCGTCCTCGCAACCGAGGGCGGCGACCCCCTCGAGGCGCGGCGGGTGATCGCGGCCTCGTGGTCTGACAGCGAGTATCTCGTCCCGCTCGACGTGGGTCGCATCCAGCGCGGAAGCAAGCACTTCGTCGACACCGACGAGGCCGGGCGGACGGCCGTCGACGGCGTCTACGCCGCCGGCCGACTCGCGGAGGAGCCCCACCAGACGATCGTCGCCGCGGGGCACGGTGCGAAGGTCGCCCTCGCTGCAATCCACGATTCGGACGCGAACTTCTATCACGACTGGGTCGCGCCGGAGGGCTACTTCACCGGGCGCGGGCGCGAGGTGCCGCCGGGCTGTGAAGAGATCGACGACGCGGAACGACGCGAGCGCGACGAAACGGCGAGAGCCCGCATGCTCGAGGCCTTCGAGGAACCGCTCGAGGAGGAGCCGACGATGCACCCGAGCGTCGCGGAAGACTAGGCGGAGTGAGGTATCTCACTACATCGGGAGACCAACAACTCGAACGGAAAGTGCCAGGTTCGTTCAAGAGTTCCGTGAATGGAACGGTGTGTTCTAATGGAATCGTGTGAGACGAAGCGTCCTGCTAGCGTGGCACCAGGGAATCGCCACGCCCTCCCCAACCGATTCGCTCGTTCACTCCGTTCTCTCGCTCATCCCTCGCACGAGATCGTCGACCGGCCTCGTGTTACTCGGCCGATCCACAGCGCGCGCCACCGCACGCCGGCTGGCCGGTTGGGAGCGAGACGTTGCTTCCCCGTCTCGAGCGGTCGTCACGCGGTCAGTCTGCACAAAAACGCGCTACCAGTACGGCTGTGTCAGGGGAGACGCGTCGGACCGGATCCTTTTGCCGCCTGCCCGCGTCGAGTCGGTCGATGAAGGTCGCCATCCTCACCGTCGGCGACGAAGTGCTCGCCGGCGACATCGCGAACGCGAACGCGCAGTGGCTCGCGACTCGGCTGACCGACAGCGGTGCGACCGTCGATCGGATCCTGACGATCCCGGACGACCGCGAGCGCATCGCGGCGACGCTCGGCGAGTGGACGACCGCCGTCGACGCCGCGATCGTGACCGGCGGGCTCGGCGGCACCCACGACGACGTCACCGCCGACGCGCTCGCGGACGCGTTCGACCGCGACCTGACCGTCGACGAGTCAGTCCGTCGGGACGTCCTCGAGACCGTCGCGGACTACCGGGACCTCGACCCGGAGACGATCACGGCCGAGGAGTTAGAGTTCGACGTCGACGCCTGGGCGGCGCTGCCCGAGGGCGGTCGGCCGGTGCTCAACCCCGAGGGGCTCTGTCCCGGCTGCGTGCTCGAGAACGTCTACGCGTTCCCGGGCGTCCCCGCGGAGATGCGAGCCCTGTTCGAGCGCGTCGCCGCGGAGTTCAGCGGCGACGCGGTCTCGCGGGTGGCGTACACGCCACAACCGGAGGGGTCGATGGTCGGTGCCATCGACGGCGTTCGCGAGCGGTTCGACGTGACGATCGGCAGCTACCCCGATACGGAGCGGCGAAACCGGCTGAAAGTGACCGGCACCGATCCCGAGACCGTCGATCGGGCGCTCGAGTGGCTCGCCGGGCGGGTCGACCTCGCGGCCGAAGAGTAGGGTCGTCGCGGCGAGCCGCGAGGCGCGCGTTTCGGCGACGCCTCGCTACGCTTAACATACCCCGAGAGAGACTAGCAGACGAATGCTCGAGGGAGTCAACGTCGCGCTCGGGATCACGGGGTCGATCGCGGCCGTGAAGACGGTCGAACTGGCCCACGAGCTGCGACGCGAGGGAGCGGCGGTTCGCGGCGTGATGACCGACAGCGCGCAGGGGATCGTCCACCCCTGGGCGGTCGAGTTCGCCACCGAGAACGAGGTCGTCACGGAGATCACGGGCGGCGTCGAACACGTCGACCTCTGCGGCTACGACGGCTGGGCCGACGTGTTCCTGATCGCACCCGCGACGGCCAACACCGTCGGCAAGATCGCGGGTGCCGTCGACGACACCCCCGTCACGACGTGCGCCACGACCGCGCTCGGTGCCGACACGCCGGTCGTGATCGCGCCCGCGATGCACGAACCGATGTACGACCACCCCGGCGTGCTCGAGGCCATCGACACCGTCTCCGAGTGGGGCGTCGACTTCGTCGATCCGCGCATCGAAGAGGGGAAGGCCAAGATCGCGAGCGAGGAGGCGATCGTCTGCGACGTGGCCCGCGCGGCCGGCGACCGGCCGCTCGAGGGCGAGCACGTCGTCGTCACGAGCGGCGCGACGAGCGAGTCGATCGACCCCGTCCGGGTCATCACGAACCGGTCGTCGGGCAAGATGGGACGAGCGGTCGCGAAAGCCTGCTACGTTCGGGGCGCGGACGTAACCCTCGTACAGGACGGTCCGGCCGTTCCCTACGCCGACGTTCGCGAGGTCGAGAGCGCGAGCGAGATGCTCGCGGCCGCGCGAGACGCCTGCGCGGACGCCGACGCCCTCGTCTCGGCGGCCGCGATCGGCGACTACACCGTCGAGGGGAGCGACGAGAAGATCCGCTCGGGCCGGGAACTCTCGCTCGAGCTCGAGCCCACCCCGAAGCTCATCGACGAAATTCGCGCCGACTACCCCGACCTCCCGATCGTCGGCTTCAAGACCGAGACCTCCGGCGACGACGGGGCGATGATCGAGCAGGCCAGAACGACCCTCGAGCGGGCCGATCTGGCGTTCGTCGTCGCTAACGACGCGAGCGTGATGGGGGCGGAGACGACGAGCGCACTGCTCGTCCACGCGAGCGACGTCGCGCGCTACGAGGGGACGAAAGCCGGGCTGGGCGGCGAGATCGCCGATTCGATCGCGACGGTGCTCGGAGCGAGGCCGGCGACGGACTGAGCGTTCAGCGCGCCCGTCAGGAGAATTATATGGGTGGGGTTCATCCGACCGAACTAATGGGTATTCGACTTGGTTTGAACGCGATTGAACTACCGGAGCCGTCCGGGATCCCGAGGTGACCGACGTGGCGCAACGACACCGAACCGACGACGCCGACACCTCCAACACCGACGGCGATGACGCGCCCGACGACGATCACGACGCGCCCGACGAACCGCTCTCCAAAGGCGAGATCTTCGAAGTGTTGCGGAACCAGCGGCGTCGCTACGTTCTGCAGTACCTCAAACAGGACGATCGGCCGGTCGAACTCGGCGATCTCGCCCAGCAGATCGCCGCCTGGGAGTACGATACGACCCTCGAGGGCGTCACCCCCGAGCAGCGAAAGCGGGTCTACACGACGCTTCAACAGACTCACCTTCCGAAGATGGACGCGGCCGGCATTCTCTGCTTCGACGCCGATCGAGGCGTCATCGAGGGGACCGAGCGAACCCGGGATATCAGCGTCTACCTCGAGATCGTCCCCGGCCGGGAGTTCGCGTGGCGCGAACTGTACCTCTCGCTGGGCGCGATCAGCTGTGCGCTCGTCGCCGCGCTGTGGCTGGAGATCTATCCGCTGACGCATCTCTCGGAGTTGACCTGGACGGCGGCCATCGCGGGGACGTTCACGCTCACTGCGGCCATCCACATCTACCACGAGCGAAACATGCGTCTCGGCCACGGCGACCAACCGCCGGAACTGAGCTACAGCGCAGAGGACTGACCGGCCCCCGAACGGTTCGGCAGCCCGAAACGGACGGCGATCTTCCGGTCGAAAAATATCGGGGCTCACTCGTTCGGATCGTCAACTTTTACTCCGCGACGGTTCGACCCACAGCATGGATCAGCTCAAGCAGTCCCTCCTCGAGGCCCCGATCATCGAGAAGAACGGCTATCACTACTTCGTGCACCCGATCAGCGACGGGCTCCCGAAACTCGATCCGGGGCTACTCCGCGAGATCGTCATCCGAATCATCCGGAAAGCCGAGCTCGAGGAGGTCGATCGGATCGTCACCCCCGCGGCGATGGGCATTCACATTTCCACCGCCGTCTCCCTGATGACCGATATCCCGCTGACCGTCATCCGAAAGCGCAAGTACGGCCTCGAGGACGAGGTCGCGATCTCCCAGAAGACCGGCTACTCGGAAAACGAGATGTACATCAACGACGTCCGCGAGGGCGAGCGCGTCCTCGTCCTCGACGACGTCCTCTCGACGGGCGGCACGCTCGCGTCGGTGCTCACCGCGCTCGACGAGATCGGCGCGGAGGTCGTCGATACGGTCGCCGTGATCAAGAAGGTCGGCGGCGAAAACAAGGTCGACGACGCCGGGTACGACGTCAAGACGCTCATCAACGTCGACGTCGTCGACGGCGAGGTCGTCATCGTCGACGAGGACGGCGACAACTGACGGATTACGCTCCGGTCTGATCGATCTCGAGACCCGGCGCGACCGACCGAAAGTGCAGTTTCGCGAGCGCCGACATCTCCAGTTATTCATGCATCGAGGTCACTCGTGAATTCGAACGCGTCCCGGGGACGTGCGTGCGCGGCGTTCCGTCTCGTTTCTCTGTTGGCTCGATACTCGTGACCGCGAGCGGTCGGTCGTGTTTCGCTTGCCACGATAGCAAGATCCATTAATACAAAATCACAACCGGCAGAAACCATAGATAGTTTTTGTCCACAGTCGTTAGAAATTATGCAATAAACGCCAATTGTGGACAAAATAGTTGGCGATAAGTTTATAACATGTGTCTTGTTACTGGTTGTCTATGTCCGATATATCGGATGGACAGAACGTAGAAGCGTCTCGACGGCGAATGCTCACTCTCCTCGGCGGAAGCGCATCGGTCGGACTCGCCGGCTGTTCGGCCCTCCTCAGCGGAGACGACGAGGAAGAGGAAACCGATTTCGAGGTGAGCGAACACGCGGATAAAGCACAGGCCGCTTGGGAGCGAATCGTCAACAATCCCGGCCCCGATGCCAAGGAAACCCGCACTGAGGCCTATATCGAGATCGAGGAAGCCGTTCGGGACGACATGGTCTTGCTCCCGTTATTTCACAACAAGCGCGAGTTCTTCTGGTACGACAACGTCGACATTCCGAAAGTCGGTTCGCTCGGCCGTTCGTACCTGCAGCACAACCGAACGACGGTAGACGGGGACACCGAACTGAATCTGATCAATGCCAGCTTCGACGAGTTGGACCCGATCATGTCGACCGATTCCGCCTCCAGTGAGGTCATTACCCAGCTCTACGAGACCCTGACAGCCTACCCGGCCGGCGTCGCGGAGGTCGAGAACAAGCTGATCGAGTCCGTCGAGACATCCGAGGACGGCCTCACGTGGACGTTCACGCTCAAAGACGGCGTCCGGTTCCACGACGGGCGGGAACTGACGGCGGACGACGTCAAGTACTCGTTCCGGCGACTCGCCGAGTCCGAGTACAGCGAACGAACGAACTTCGTCACGGAGTCGACAGGCGGACTCGGTATCGAACACGAAACAAACGACGATGGTAATGTCGTTCCCGACTCGCTAGGCATCGAGATCGTCGACGACCTCACGTTCGAGATCACGCTCCACTCGCCGAACCCGACCGTACTGGAAGTTCTCAGCTATACCGGCTTCGCCATCGTTCCCGAGGGGATTGTCGGCGATATCGAGGGGTACGACGGCGAGGTTTCCCACGACGAATTCCGGACCGATATGGCAAACGGGACCGGGCCCTTCGAGTTCGACGAGTTCAATCCCGGCGAGGATATGCAAATCGTCCGCAACGGCGACTACCACGGGACCGTCGCGAGCGTCGAATCCGTCCACTGGTCGATCAACGAGGATCCCGAGTCGAAATTCACCTATGCGATGGAGAAGAACGCGGACTTCTTCGAAATTCCGACCTCGCAGTACGATCCGGACCTCATCGACGCCGAGACCGACGACCGCGGCCGGGAATCGGGTACGTACGGGGAGTTCGAGAACGGCGAGACGACGAATTACCTCGCGATTCCCGAACTCTCGACGTTTTACTTCGCGTTCAACGTCACCAACGTTCCGCGACCCGTCCGTCAGGCGGTCGCGTACGTCACGAACCACGAGGAGGTGATCAACGACATCCTCCTGAATCGCGGCTTCGAGGCGTTCAGTTTCACGCCGCCGTCGATGTGGCCCACGGGACAAGACGGCTACGAGGATTGGGTCGATGAGTGGCCATACGGTGCCAACGAGACCGATCGGGAGAGCGCAGCAGACGTCCTCGAGGAGGCGGGCTTCACCGAGGACGATCCGTTCGAGATGAAGGCTGAGACCTACGAGTCCTCCCCCGCATTCGGGGACGCGGCCGAACAGATCCGCAAGAAGCTCTCCGGTATCGGCGTCGAAGTGGACACGCAGGTGACGAATTTCTCGACGCTCCAGCAGAACGGGGAGGACGGCAGCCTCGAGATGTACTCACTCGGCTGGGGGTGGAGCTGGCCGGACGTCGCCTACGGCCACTTCGGCTTCGAGCCGAAGAACACCGACACCTCGAAGATGCCGAACGAAGCGAACGGCTACTACCTCGACTGGCAAGCGAACCTGGAAGACGAGGCCTGAGAGGCACACTGCCGTTACGGCCAGTCCCGCCCTCTAACGAGTGAAATCGGAATATTCAGCGACATATGAAAACGCCAGATTGTTAGACGACTATGGTGGATTGTTTACAAAACGCTCTCCGAAGGATACGTGACGTATCATGAGTCGGTGGAGATACTTCTTCAAACGACTCCTGCTTTCGGTTCCGGTCCTCTTCTCCGTAATGACGTTTATCTTCGTTCTGTTACGGATGGGACCGGTCGATCCCGTCGCCGCGAGGCTCGGTCCCGAAGCGTCGGGAGCCGAAGCCGAGCGAATGCGCGAGCGACTCGGACTCAACGACCCGCTCTGGGAGCAGTACCTGGACTTCGTCTGGGACTTCCTGACCTTTGACCTGGGGCAGTCCTGGGTCGTCTTCGGCGACATGGACGTCGTCGAGATCATCTCCTTTGCGGGTCCGCCGACGCTCTGGCTCGGCTTCTGGGCGATCCTGCTTCCATTGTTTGTCGGAATCCCGCTCGGGTTCTACGCCGGCCTGCATCCCAACAGCGGGGGCGACTACATCGCCTCCGTGAGCGGCATCCTCTGGCAAGCGATGCCGAACTTCTGGCTGAGTATCATCCTCCTCGCCATCCTCCGCAAGACCAAAGACGGCGGCTGGTTCGGGTTCGACTGGTATACGTTTGGCCCGGATATCAGGAGCATTACGGGGACGCCCGATCTGGCGTTCGTCACGGCCAACGGTATCGATTGGGGCGCGCTCGCCGGCGACATCAAGCTCATCCTCCCGCCGGCGCTAGTCCTCGGATCGGCCTCGATGGCCGCGGAGCTCCGTATCGGGCGGACGGCCGTCCTCGAGACGATCAACTCGAACTACGTCGAAACGGCCAAAGCGAAGGGACTGCCCAACCGCATCATCGTCTGGAAACACGTCTTCAGAAACGCGCTGATCCCGCTGGTTCCGGTCATCACGAACGAGGCGTTCCTGCTGATCGGCGGCTCGGTCATCGTCGAGTATATCTTCAACATCAACGGGCTCGGTCGGATCTTCTTCCAGGCGACGGTACAGGGAGATCTACCGCTCGCAGGCGCGTTGCTGTTCATCTTCACACTGATAATCATCTTGCTGAACATTCTACAGGACCTCCTGTACACGATAATCGATCCGCGAGTGGGGTACGAACGATGAGTTTGAACGAGTCATTCGAGACGAACGATCCGGCAGACGAAGAGACATCGCTCCGCGAACGTGTCGCCGCGAACCCCCGTCCGGCACGGGGCTGGTTGATCGGCGCCGCCCTGCTGATCGCACTCGAGTTCGGCCGGTATATGGGCTGGGTCAGCGGTCTCGTTGGAGCGGTCAAGTACGTCATCGACATGGTGGCGCTGGTTCCGAGCTGGATCGGGGGGTCGGTCGGCGACGCGACCGTTCCACTGATCGGCTATCTCGTGACCGACGCCGTCTCACTGACCATCCTGTTCGGCGTCTCCGTGCTCCTCACGAGGGCCGCTCCGTGGACCGCCGCGGACCGGTTCGATTTCGGCGTGAGTCGCCGTCTCGTGCGCTTCCTCGAGCGAGTCGCTCTGGCGGTCGTCCTCGCCGGACTCGCGGTTTTGCTGGCGTTCACGCCGGTCGGCGGACTCGTCAACGGTGCGATCGACGGCGTCTTCAACACGCTCTCGTCGATCCCGACGCTCACCAGTCACGAGGTTATTTCGAACCAGGGACACAGGACTCCCGGCGGCGGCTGGGACGGGACGTTCCTCGGCCTCTCGCCGGCGGTGGCGTGGGGCGTTCGGGTGGCGCTCGTTTACGGGTACGCCCTCGCCGTGATCGCCTGGGCCTGGAAGGGATACAACGTCTTCCGGGATCACTACCGGCAGGCCGACTGGACGCCGCGTGACGACACGCTCCGTCGGTTTCGAAACCACTACTGGGGACTGTTCGGGTTGATCGTCGTGCTCATGTTCTTCGTCACGGCTCTCTGGGCACCGGCCGTCAGTCCGGTGACGGCCGAGCAGAACATCAAATCGCCCTACGAGTACGAACTCGAGTATCTCGACGATAACGGTGAGGTGACGACGGTCACGCCGGGTCGAGCGAATCTCCACACCCAGTCGAACGGACAGAACACCATCGGACCGGGGAGTTACGACGGGTACGACCGCTGGGCACCGCTCGGGACGACGTCGTCCGGGGAGGACCTGCTCACGCACATCGCCTACGGAGCGCAGACGTCGCTGGTCATCGGACTGCTCGCCATCGGTCTCGGCGGGCTTATCGCGGTCACGATGTCGCTGGTGACGGCGTACTACAAGGGGCTCGTGGACATCCTGACGGTGATCACGAGCGACACGATCATCTCGATTCCGGCGTTCCTGCTCGTCATGATGATATCGGTCATCTTCCAAGACGGGAACCACCCACTCGCGGAACCGCTCAACGGCGGGGTCCTTCTGGGACTGATCTTCGCGTTCGTCTACTGGCCGGGGATGTGGCGGACGATCCGCGGCCCGTCGTTACAGGTCGCAGAGGAGGAGTGGGTCGACGCCGCGCGGAGCTACGGACAGACGCCCGCGAACACGATGCGCAAGCACATGGCTCCCTACATCGCGGGATACATAATGATCTACGGCTCGCTGCTGCTCGGCGGGATCATCATCTCGACGGCCGCGCTGTCGTTCCTCGGGCTGGGTATCAACTCGCCGACGCCCGAGTGGGGACGGCTCGTCAGTGACGGCAGAGCGTTCGTCTCGACGTCGTCGTGGCACGTCGCCACCATCCCCGGACTGATGATCGTCCTCGTGGTTACCGCGTTCAACGCGCTGGGTGACGGACTCCGCGATGCGATCGATCCGGAGGCCGATACCGGCGGGACCGACGACACCGGTACTGCGGCCGCCGGAGGTGGTGGGTAATGTCGACCGATCCCACCGCCGAACCGATTCTCGACGTTCGGAATCTCCAGACCACGTTCTTCACCGAAAAGGAGACGATCAGGGCCGTCGACGGCGTCTCGTTCGACATCCGTCCGGGCGAGACCGTCGGGGTCGTCGGCGAGAGCGGCTCCGGAAAGAGCGTCACCGCCCGATCGATCATGGGGCTCGTCGATTCGCCCGGACGGACCCTTCAGGGCAGTAGTGTCCGCTTTGCACACCTCGAGACGGTGCGTGACTACGCCTCGAAGTTCCCCGATAGGACCGTCGATATCGACGCGCTCAGAGCCGACTACGATCCGGTCGCTCTGTTCGGTCGGGACGCGATCGAGATCACGCCGACGGCGTTCGGGTACGAACGCGCCAAGTCCGTGCGACTCGAGGACGTCCTCGCGGCCGGCTACGGCGAAGAACTCGGCCTCGTTGACGACGACCCCGCCGTGCTCGTCACGGAGGGGAGTACCGACTCCCCGGCGGACATCACCGACGGGTTCGTCGAACTCACTCACCTCGGTGGGAAAGCGCAGCGACTCATGCGAGGCGGCCGGATCGCGATGGTGTTCCAGGATCCACTCACGAGCCTCAACCCCGTCTACACGGTCGGCAACCAGATCAAGGAATCGCTCAGGTTGCACCAGGGACTGCGAGGCGAGGCGGCGACTCGGGAAGCGGCCGAGTTGCTCGAGGCCGTCGGAATCCCCGACGCGCGCCGTCGCGTCAACGAGTATCCCCACCAGTTCTCCGGCGGGATGCAACAGCGGGCCGTCATCGCGATGGCGCTGGCCTGTGAACCGGAGGTGCTGATCTGTGACGAACCGACGACGGCACTCGACGTGACGATCCAGGCCCAGATCCTCGACCTCCTCGCGGAGCTTCAGGAAGAACGGGATCTCGCGATGCTGTTCATCACGCACGACATGGGCGTCATCGCGGAGGTCGCGGATCGAGTGAACGTCATGTACGCCGGCGAGGTCGTCGAAACGGCCGACGTGAACGCACTGTTCGCGGATCCGAGACACCCCTACACCCGCGGATTGTTACAATCGATCCCGGGACGACAGCCCGGAGACCGACTCCAGACGATCGAAGGGAACGTGCCGACGCCGAACGAGCCGGCGACTTCCTGTCGGTTCGCGCCGCGGTGTCCGAAGGCGTTCGACGAGTGTGACGCGGTTCATCCCGTCTCGGTTCCGGTCGACGACGACGGAGACGATCACACCGCGGCCTGTCTGCTCTCCCCCGAACACCTGTCGACCGAGGAGGCGGTCGCCCGGCATCGGCGACGAAACGCGAAACGGAACGGAGGCGATACCGAATGAGCCAAGAAGTGAGCCAGAAGCAGACGCCGACCGAGACCGACGTATCGACCGAGACCGACGGGGACGTGATGATCGACGTTCGAGACCTGCGAACCTACTACGACGACGGTGGTCTGTTCGGCGGAACGCCGGTCAAGGCCGTCGACGGCGTCACGTTCGATATCCGTCGCGGCGAGACGCTCGGCCTCGTCGGCGAGTCCGGCTGTGGCAAGACGACGCTCGGGCGAACGCTCCTCCAACTCGAGGATGCGACCGGCGGCGAGGTCAGGTTCGACGGCGAGGACATCACGTCCCTCGCCGGCGACGAACTCCACGAGTGGCGACGGAACGCGCAGATCGTCTTCCAGGATCCCGAATCGAGCCTCAACGACCGAATGACGATCGGTGAAATCGTCCGCGAACCGCTGGACGTCCACGACTGGGAGACGTCCCGGGATCGACAAAAACGAGTCAAGGAACTGCTCGGCACCGTCGGTCTCCAGCGCGAACACTACTATCGCTACCCTCACCAGTTCTCCGGCGGCCAGCGTCAGCGGATCAGTATCGCCCGCACCCTGGCGCTCGAGCCGGATTTCGTCGTTCTCGACGAACCGGTCTCGGCGCTCGACGTCTCCGTACAGGCCGAGATCATCAACCTGCTCGAGGATCTGCAAGACGAGTTCGAGCTGACGTACCTGTTCATCGCTCACGACCTCTCCGTCGTCAGGCACATCTGCGACCGAGTCGCGGTGATGTATCTCGGGAACGTCATGGAAATCGGACCGACGGAGGAGCTGTTCACCGATCCGGCGAACCCGTATACGCACTCGCTCCTGTCCGCGATTCCGGAGCCCGACCCGACCGTCGACCGGGATCGAATCACGCTCCACGGGACGCCGCCCAATCCCCGATATCCACCCTCCGGGTGCCCGTTCAGTACGCGCTGTCCGGCACGCATTCGTCCGGAAGCGTATCGGGACCTCGACGACGAGCTCTGGACCCGACTCAACACGCTCCGAGACCTCCTCAACGAGCGTAAACGCGCGGACAGATCGGTCCGCGATCGACTCCGCGCGATAGTCGGGAGCGACACGCGCTTCGGGACCGTCGAGGAGACGTACGACGAACTGTTCGACGATTTATCCGTTCCATCACACGTTCAGTCGGTGCTGGACGAGATCGCGACTCACGTACGCGCTCACGACGAGAGCGAGGCGCTCACCGTGTTCGACGAGGAGTTCGGCAGCGTCTGTGACGGCGAACCGCCGACGTATCACGCGATGGACGACGGGAGCCATCAGAGCTACTGCCATCGGCATTCCGACGACTACCGGTCGGTAGACGCCGTCCTCGAGAACCGCCACGGGTGACGATGGCACCAACCGACTCGCCGGATGATCGTCTGTGGGTGCTCGTTCGCGTGTGGGTAGACGCGTTCACGTACGCCCTCGCCGTGGCGGGGCTCACCGGTTTCGGTGCCCTGGTACTCGGGATCGCAACCGGTGGCGGACTCGTCCGTTCGAAGGTGCTGTTGTTCGCCATCGGCTGGCTGCTCATTGTCTACGCCGTTGTGCGGCTGTGGCCGACCTCCCCCGATGACGTGGGCACCCCATCGAAGGGTCGGTACGGGGAATCGCTGCCGGAGTTTCACGATACGACGCGGTTTCAGGCGTTCGTCCGGACGCTTCCCCCCGTCCGATGGGTTCGGGCACCGCCGCCAGAAAAACGGGTGACGATCCCGGGAAAACTACTGTTCGGGGGCCTCCTGATACTGTTGCTGTCGTTTCTCACGGAAGCGGTCTTCGGAGTCGGCTGAATTAGGGCGTTTCTCCGGAAAGAGTTAACAAACTCCTCCGATGACAGGGAGATATGCACGACGATATCGACGCTCCGGATCCCAGCTCCATCCGACGACGGGATTCACAGGGCGTCCAGACGGAAGCCTGGGAACGGACGCTCGAGGAGACGGACACGATCGCCGAGCAGCGCCGCGACGACGGCTGGGAGGTCGTCACCGTTATGACCGCACACACCGACACCGTGAGCCGCGATATGGGCGACGATGAGACGTTCGGACTCGTCCACGTCCTCCCGGATAATTACGTCGACGAGTTTACTGCCGCCTTCGACAGTGACGAGTTTACCGAGTATCTGGCGTACGGGACCGCTGTCGACGGGTTCATGTTCGTCGTGACGGAGTTCATCGATCCGGAGACCGAGCGATCGATCTTGCTCCCCAGTCGGTACGACATGGCACTCGCCGACGGAATGGTCTCGTCCGCGACGGATGAGGGCGTGCTGTACACCCACGTAAAGACTATTGATGGAACGATCCTCGGGACGTTCGAACACGAGGAATTCGCCCCGCTCGTCTCCAGACCGAACGCGTAACAGCCGTTACAGCGGTTCTCCTCGCTCTTTCGGCAGGGAATCGCACCGATTACGGAATCCCGGCGTTCCGAATGCGCCCGTTCGACGTCTGCAACTCGCGTGGCGTGATCGCGCCAGTACGTGTGACCCCTAGCGAGTTCAGCGCTGTACTCGCTAATTCAGTCGCAGTCGTTAAGCCGGTCGCCACCGCTGGTACGACGTGAAGACGCTCGACGCGATCAACGAGACCGTCAGGTGAAACGCGTCGGAACGCCAACTATGATCGGAAAGAGAGAACAGCGCCTTTATCGGGTCGGAAAACGGCGGCCGATCGACCGTCGGAAGCGGTATCGAGAGCGAGCGCATACACGCAGCACAAGGAATATGTCACCCCGATTTGAACGCTTTGGACATGGTAGGAAATAGTGTCGGGCCGGGTGAACGCGGTCGTTTGCGACGGCGTTCACTCCTAAAAGGTGCGGGGGCGGCCGGGATCGCGGGACTCGCGGGCTGTATCAGACCCAACAGCGTCACGGCCGACGGTCCGGCCGAGGAGCTGATACAGGAGGGGTTCGAGGCGGCGGACATCGAGCCGCCGTTCGAGACCACGATCGCGATCACCGAAGACGAGGAACGGAACAAGTTCGCACAGCTTCTCCGGAGCGAACTCAACGAAACCGGCTTTTTCGACGTCTCGATCACCGCCCAGGATTTCGGATCCCACGTCGATATGATGTTCGCCGCGGCCGAACGGAACGAAAACGCCATGTTCATCTCGAGTTGGACCGGCGGCTGGGATCCGAGCAACTACGTCGACATGCTCTTTCACTCGGACGATCACACGCCGGACGGATCCAACGTCGGCCACTACTCCAACGAGACCGTCGACGAGTACATCGACGCCGGTCTCACCGAAACAGATCACGGAGACCGCGTCGAGATTTACCGGAGGCTACAGGAGGAACTGGTCGCCGACTCGCCGGCGTCGTTCGTTCGCTTCCGCGAAGCGACTCACGTCTGGGACGACGACGTCGTCGGTGGCTGGCAGACGTATCCGCTTCGCCCGGGAACGTACTACGCGATATACGCACCCTGGGCCGGCGTCTACACCGAACTCGAGGAGGGATCCGAGTTCATCGGCGACCTCGGGAGCGACGTCACGAACTACGATCCCGTCACCATAACCGGGACCGTCTCCAGTCAGGCGACGGCGCTGCTCTACGAGCAACTCGTCGGCGTCGACTTCGACGGCGAGATTCGACCGATGCTCGCCACCGACTGGGAGCGAATCGATGACGGGCAAACCGACGGGATGCGCTATCGGTTCTCCCTCCGCGAGGGCGTTCGCTTTCACAACGGCGAGCGACTCACCGCGGCTCACGTGAAAGGCTCGCTCGAGCGCTACGAGGGAACGACGCGAGAGAACGACGTCTACAACTGGTACGAGGCCAGCGAGGTCGTCGACGACGAGACGATCGAGATCAGTTGCTCGCGGGAGTACGGCCCCTTCGAGAGCGCGCTGTTCAACGTATCGATCGTCCCGATGGCGGTAATCGACGGCGAACGCGACCTCGAGTCGGAACCGATCGGAACCGGCCCCTACCGGTTCGTCGAACACGAGAGCGGCGACCACTGGCGAATGGAGCGCTTCGACGAGTACTGGTACGGAGGCAACAAAGCGGTCCCCGAGACGGCACCGATCGAAACCGTCACGCTCGAGATCATCACCGAGACGTCCTCCCGACAGGGCGCACTCGAGGCCGGGAACATCCACTTCAGTTACGGCGTGCCGTCTGCGAGCGTCGCCGACTTCGAGAGCGACGCGGCCTACGGCGTCGGTCGCCACGTCGCCGGCGGCTTCGATATGGTGATCTACCCGACCTACCGCGCGCCGTTTTCCGAGCCGTCGGTCCGTCGCGGCTGTAACATGTTGATTCCGCGCGAACGAATCCTCGAGAACGTCTACCGCGGGATCGGCCAACTGGCGTACACGCCGATCTCGCCGCTGCTCGAGGAGTACGCGAGCGAGTCGTTTCAGGAGACGATCGCGGACGAGTACGTCCGTCCGAACTAAGGTTTCCACACTACTCCCACCAATGACGCTCGGCCGATACGTCTGGACGCGGTTGTTGGTCACCGCGCCGGTCCTCTTCGGCGTCACCGCACTGACCTTCTCGTTCGTCCACCTGTTACCGGGCGACGCGGTCGACGCGGTTATCGGCTTTCAGGACGTCAGCCCGGCGGTCGAGGCGTCGATCCGGGCGGAGTACCACCTCGACCAGCCGGTCTGGAAACAGTACTTGCTCTGGCTGAGTGACGCGGCGACTCTCGAGTTCGGCGAGTCGCCGATCACCGGTCGCGACGTCTCGGCGACGATCGGTCGGCGACTCCCGGCGACGCTGGCGCTCGGCGGGGCCGCGTGGCTGCTCGCGCTCGCGGTCGGGATTCCCGCGGGAATCGTCGCCGCCGTCAGGGAGGGAGAACCTGCCGACGAACTCGGGCGGATCGCGGCGCTGGCCGGGATCGCGACGCCGAACTTCTGGCTCGGCCTCATCCTGTTGTTCGTCTTCAGCGTCCGGCTGGGATGGTTTCGAGTCATCCCACCGGACGCGCCGCTCGTCAGCCTGTCGATGGCGAAGTTCATGCTCCTGCCGACGATCACGCTGGGAACCGCTTCGGCCGCGCTGATCACGCGCCTGCTGCGGTCGTCGATGCGCCGAGAACTCGAGGCGGCCTACGTCCGGACCGCACGCGCGAAGGGGCTCTCCGAACGAACGGTGATCCTGAAACACGTCCTGCGAAACGCCTTGCTTCCGGTCGTCACCGTCGCCGGCCTCCAGCTCGCCTTTCTCGTGGACGGTGCCGTCGTCGTCGAACAGATATTCTCCTGGCCGGGCATGGGGCGGCTGCTGGTCCGGTCGATCCTCCGGCGCGACTACGCCGTCATTCAGGCGACCGTCCTCGTCATCGGCGTCGCGATCGTGTTCGCGAACCTGCTCGTCGATCTCGCCTACGCGATCCTCGATCCGCGAATTCGATACTGACCAATGAGCGACCGACACCCCACCACCCGGCGCGGCCGGATTCGCATCGTCGGCTTCGACGACGCCGTCGCGGACCGGCGGGACGCTACCGGGGAAGACCAACAGGACGGGGCCGAGGAGCACCCGCGGGATGATACCGAAGCGCACCAGCGGGACAGAACCGAAGACGACGACATCCCAGCGACGGAATCCGTTGACAGTCCGACGACGGCCGCGGGGACCGCGACGAAGCCGAAGTCGGAACTCGGTCGGCCGAGACGCCGTCTCGAGGACGCGTGGCGTCGGTTCCGCCGGAATCGAACGGCGATGGTCGGACTGGGTGTGATCGTCGTCATGGCGGTACTGGCCGTCTTCGCCAGACCGATCGAGGTGTCGACGGCGGATGTGACGATCACGCTCCAGCCGTTCTCGCTGGCACCGTACGATCCGTCCGCGATGTTCGTCGGCCCGGCGAACGCGCCGCCTTCTCGAGCGCACCCCTTCGGCACCGACTGGGCGGGCCGCGATCAGCTCTCGCGGATCCTCGTCGGCGGCCGGTACACGCTGGGGATCGGGGTCGTCGCCGTCGCGCTGGCGCTTTGCGTCGGCGTCCCCCTCGGGGCGATCGCAGGCTATTTCGGCGGCTGGGTCGACGAGGCGATCATGCGGCTGGTCGACGTGCTGTACGCCTTCCCGTTTCTGGTGCTGGCGATCGCGATCGTCCCGATCCTCGAGCCGGTGCCGATCCTCGGCGGCGGCTTCTGGACGGTGGTGCTGGCGCTGGCCGTCACGGGCTGGATCGGCTACGCGCGGCTGTTGCGCGGGGAAGTCCTCTCGGTCAGAGAACGCGAGTACGTCACGGCCGCGAGAGCGCTCGGCGTCCCCGATCGGACGGTCATCCGCAGACACGTCGTCCCGAACGCCGTCGCCCCCGTCGTCGTCCAGGCGACGCTCAACGTCGGCACGGTCGTCCTCACCGCGGCCGCCCTCGGCTTCCTCGGCCTCGGCCTCGAGCCCGGGAGCGCCGAGTGGGGCGCGATGCTCTCGCAGGGTCGGAGTTCGCTCGTGCAGGGCCGCTGGCACGTTACCGTCTTCCCCGGGCTCGCGATCTTCCTGTTTGTGCTGGCGATCAACCTCGTCGGTGACGGGATCAACGACGCGCTCGACCCCCACCGGGACGCGAGCGACGAACGGAGGCGACTGCGCTGATGGCGCTGCTCGAGGTCGAGGATCTCGTCGTCCAGTTCTACACCGAAAACGGCGTCGTCCGGGCGGTCGACGGCATCAGTTACGAGATCCGCGCGGGCGAGACGCTCGGGCTGGTCGGCGAGAGCGGGGCCGGCAAGAGCGTCGCCAGCCTCGCCTTGCTCCGGCTGATCGAGTCCCCCGGCGAGATCGTCGGCGGCGAGATCCGCTTTCGCGGACGGAACGTCCTCGAGCTGTCGGCCGACGAGATGCGAGGGCTCAGGGGCGACGAGATCGCGATGGTCTTTCAGGACGCGGGCGCGGCGCTCAATCCCGTCTACACCGTCGGCGAACAGATCGCCGAAGCGATCCGCGCACACGAGGCCGTCACCGACGAGACGGCTCGCGACCGCGCGATAGCCCTCCTCGAGCGGGTCGGCATCCCGGACCCGGCCGCCCGGTATTCGGACTATCCCCACGAGTTCTCCGGCGGAATGCAACAGCGAGCCGTCATCGCGATGGCGCTGTCGTGCGATCCCGCACTGCTCGTCTGCGACGAGCCGACGACCGGCCTCGACGTGACGGTCCAGGCCGGCATCCTCGAGTTGCTCGCGGACCTCGCCCGGGAGTCCGAGACGGCGATCCAGTTAGTTACGCACGATCTCGGCGTCGTCGCCGAGATCTGCGATCGGGTGCTGGTGCAGTACGCCGGCGAGATCGTCGAGCGCGCGCCGGTCGAGGAGCTGTACTACGACCCAAAACACCCCTACACCGTCGGGTTGCTGGCCTCGATTCCCCGGCTGGGCGACGACCGCGAGCGCCTGGCGACGATTCCCGGGACGACTCCCGATCTCGTCGACCCGCCGACCGGCTGCCGGTTCCACCCGCGCTGTCCGTACGCGGAGGACGTTTGCGCCGGGCGCCACCCCGAACTCATCGAGACCGCGTCGGGGACCCCGGACGACGGCGATCCCGACACCCACGTCGCCGCCTGCCTCGAGTACACCGGCGACCTCGAGGACGGACTGGACTACGAGGTGCAGGTGCGGAACGAAGCGAACGGCGACCGCCACGAGCGACCGACGTCGGGTGAGTCTCGGTAATGGGAGCCGACGACGAGCCGCTGATTCGGGCCGAGGGCCTCGAGCGGGAGTACACGACGGCCGACGGCGTTCTCGACCGACTGCTCGGCCGCGGCGAGACGGTCCGGGCGGTCGACGGCGTCGACCTCGAGATTCGCGCGGGCGAGACGCTCGGGCTGGTCGGCGAGAGCGGCTGCGGCAAGACGACGCTCGGCCGGGCGCTCGTCCGCCTGCTCGAGCCCACCGCGGGCTCGATCACCTACCGCGACACCGAACTGACCGAGCGCTCCCGATCCGAACTCCGGGCGCTGCGATCCGAGATTCAGTACGTCTTTCAGGATCCCCTCGCCAGCCTGAATCCGCAGCTGACCGTGGCCGACATCGTCGGCGAGGCCCTCGCGGTTCACGACGTCGTTCCGCCGGCGCACCGCGACGAGCGCGTTCGAGAGCTGCTCGAGACGGTCGGACTGCAGGCCGGCCACGCGAGCCGGTACCCCCACGAGTTCTCGGGCGGCCAGCGCCAGCGGATCGGCATCGCCCGGGCGCTCGCGGTCGAACCGGAGTTCGTCGTCTGCGACGAGCCTGTTTCCGCGCTCGACGTCTCCGTGCAGGCCGGGATTCTCAACCTGCTCTCCGACCTTCAAGAGGAGTTCGGGCTCTCGTACCTCATCATCACCCACGACCTCTCGGTGGTCGAGCACGTCGCCGACCGCGTGGCCGTGATGTATCTCGGGGAACTCGTCGAAACCGGGACGACCGCCGAGGTCTTCGACGCTCCCTCTCATCCCTACACCGAAGCGCTGCTCTCGGCGATCCCCGAACCCGACCCCTGCTGGGCGGGCGACCGGATCGTTCTCGAGGGATCGGTTCCCTCCCCCACCGATCCCCCGTCGGGCTGTCGGTTCCACACGCGCTGTCCGCGGGTCATCCCGCCCGCGGCGTCCGACCTCGAGACGGACTCGTTCCGCGCGATCATGGCGCTTCGAACCCGGCTCGCCGAGGCGGACGCCGACGCGGGGCTCGAAGGGCTCCTCCGCCGAACCGACGCCAACAGGGATGTCACGACCGCGATCCGGGAGGCCTGCGGAATCCCCCACCGGCTCTCCGATCCGGACGCGGAGGCCGTCCTCGCGGACGCGCTCGAGGTCGCAGCGGCCGGCGATCTCGAGACCGCACGGCATCGGCTCGCGTCGGCCTTCGAGACGCCCTGCGAGACGACCGAGCCGGCGCTCGAACCGGGAACGGCCGACCATCCGATCGCCTGCCACCGGTTCGACGATCGGTTCGAGGGCGATCCCGAGCCGACCGTCGGATCGAACCGCTACCCGCGAGGAACTGACCGATGACACGGATCGACGACTCCGACGCGCTCGATCGGTCGGACGACGATCCGTTCGTCCCCGGGCGGGAGAGCGACGACGGGAGCGGGGGCGGGCGAACGATCGACTGGGCGGCGTTCAGCCACGCGTTCACGCCGCGGGCGTTGCGCCACCGCGCGATCGACGTCAGCGTCTCGACGGATGCGCGCCGGTACGAGCCCGGCGAGCCGGTCGAGATCGCCGTCGAGTTCCGCAACCGGCTCCCGTTCCCGATTCGGATCAGGACCGAGTCGCCAAAGCGCTGGGTCTGGGCCGTCGACGGGGACAGGGAGGCCTCGCAGGTGGCGCGAACGGTACCGGACCGGCCCGCCGCGTTCTCTTTCGCCCGGCGCGAGCGCAAACGCTTCCGGCGGCGGTGGTCCCAGCGAATTCGAGTTTCCGAGGACGAGTGGGAGCCGGTCGACGCGGGCACGCACGCGATCGAAGTGCGGATCAACCGCGCGGACGCCGCGACCCGCGGCCTCGTCGATCGAACCGAAATCACAATCAGCGGGTAACAGCCGTCCGACGGTAGCCCGGATCTGACTTCCCGACTTCGCTCGAGGATTTTCACGGCTCACGTGAGCGGTATCTGGATGTGAGCGCACTCGAGACGGAGAATCGTGTGCCTAGGATGGCGCTCACGGATCGGTTCTCGAACGATCTCGCACCTCGTTATCGTTCGCGTGAAAACAACGCGGGAGGTAGATTTGAACCACGCCGTCACCCTCGCTACGCTCGGGTGCCGTCTGGTTCAAATCTACCACCGTGCTACACTCGCTGCTCGCGTAGTTGCTCGCAGCAAAAGTATAGCGGGAGGTAGATTTGAACTACCGGTCTGCGGGTTATGAGCCCGCCGGAATCTCCTGGCTATCCCATCCCGCTATCACATCATATCCGAGTGCGCTAGTTAAGGGTTGTGATTCGGTTGCCGTATGCGGGTTTCTACCGCTACTCCTGATGGACCTGCCACGTGTAGAGACTCTCACAGGTGTAGTTGACGAAGAAGCCGATGGCGATTCCGACCACGTTCGCCGCCACGTACCAGACGTCGAATCGGATAACCAGCACTGCCAGCACTGCAAGCGTCACCAGAAATCCGCCGAGCCGAACCAGATTCGAGCGCAAAAATCGTCGACCCAACGGTCGGAGACCGACCTTTCCGTACTCCGAAAACGTCCACCGTTCGTTGATCGCGAAGATCACGACGATTCCGAGCTCCCAGGAGAGCACCTTCGCGACGACCGGGCCGAGAATCGTCGCCTCGACCAGCATTACGAGGACCACGTTATCGACGGCCGCACCGACGGTACCGACGCCGACGAACTGGCCGAACCGCGTCGTCGACCAGAGCGCGCGAATCCGCATTCGGACGGCCTCCGACAGGGAATCACTCATTCTATTCGGCCTCGAGCGTACCGTTCACTGACGACGGCTGTAATTTCCATCTTCCGGTCCCCGTGTGAAAATGGCAACGTGGAAACAAATCGTGTAGATAGTCGGCTCGTCTGATCGGCTCGATCGTTCGGACGGCACTACCGGGACGCAAAGTCGTTCGGACGGGAGCAGTCCGGTTCGAGCACGAGTCACGGGGTCCGAACGCGAAGCGCCGGTTTCGCGGGCGCGAAACCGAATCTGCCGATTAGATCGCGAGATCGCTCTTCGCCCGGATGACCTCGACGTCGTCGGCGTCGACCCGATCGACGTCGAGGAAGTGCGGCGTGAAGTTGCGTTTCTCGTAGTCCTCGTACTCGTCTTCGGCACCGACGGTACACCAGAGCTGGACCCGGTCGGGACCGTGGTACTCGCCGTTTCTGTTGATCCCGAAACAGACCACCTCCGATTCCGCCTCCCCCTCCGCGGCCTCGTATCGGACGATGGCCCCGTTTCGAATGCCGGGATCCCCGTGGATGATAAGTTGCTTCATGGGCCCAGTTTCACAGGAGAGCGGATTAAACGCTTCGGAGGTCCCTGAGATGACCGGCGAACCGAACGACGGCGAACCAAACGGGTTATAAACGGCGCTATCTTAGGCCACGGCAAGTGAGATAACTATGCAGATGCCACGCCGATTCAATACGTACTGTCCGCACTGCAACGAACACCACGAACACGAAGTCGAAAAGTCCCGAACGGGCCGCTCGAGCGGCATGAAGTGGGACGCTCGCCGTACCCGACGGAACAGTTCCTCGATCGGGAACTCCGGCCGTTTCTCGAAGGTGCCCGGTGGCGAGAAGCCGACCAAGAAGACCGACCTCAAATACCGATGCAGCGAGTGCGGCAAGGCCCACCTCCGCGAGGGATGGCGCGCCGGCCGACTCGAGTTCCAGGAGTGATACCAATGGCAGGAAATTTCTACAGCGTTCGATGCAGTGACTGCGAGAACGAACAGACCGTCTTCGGCAAGGCCTCCTCGGAGGTCGCCTGTGCCGTCTGTGGCACGACGCTCGTGCGACCGACCGGCGGCAAAGCCGAGATCGAACACGAGATCCTCGAAACAGTCGAGTCACGATGAAGTACAGCGGCTGGCCCGACCCCGGCGAACTCGTCGTCGGCAAGATCGACGAGATCGAGGACTTCGGCGTCTTCGTCGATCTCGAGGAGTACGAGGACAAGCGCGGACTCATCCACATCTCCGAGGTCGCGAGCGGCTGGATCAAGAACGTCCGCGACCACGTCCGCGAGGGTCAGATCGCCGTCTGCAAGGTCCTCGACGTCGACGAGAGCTCCCAGCAGATCGATCTCTCGCTCAAGGACGTCAACGACCACCAGCGCTCCGACAAGATTCAGGAGTGGAAAAACGAGCAGAAGGCCGACAACTGGATGGAACTGGCCTTCGGCGAGGAGATCGAGGACGAGGACTACACCGCGATCGCCAACGAACTGATCGCCATCCACGGCGGGCTCTACGAGGGCTTCAAGCAGGCCGCGATCCACGGCGAAGAGGCGCTCGAGGACACCGATCTCGAGGACGACGAGATCGAATCGATCGTCCAGACGGCCCGCGAGAACGTCTCGGTGCCGTACGTCAACGTCACCGGCTACGTCGACCTCGAGAACCCGACCGACACCGGCGTCGACGGGATTCGCGAGGCGCTCGAAGCGGCCGAAGGCAACGGCGAGATCCCCGAGGAAGTCGATCTCGAGGTGAGCTACGTCGGCGCACCCGAGTACCGGATCAAGGTGAAGGCACCGAACTACAAGACCGCCGAATCCCACCTCGAGGAGAGCGCACAGCGAGCGGTCACCGCGATCGAGGGCCACGGTGGAATCGGTCAGTACCACCGCGAACGCCGAACCGACGACGAGTAAGGACCGATGAAATCCGATATCCGGGTGTGTTCGGCGTGGCGCGAGGTCCACGACCGCCCGGTGTACACCCTTTCTGACAGCTGTCCCGACTGCGGTGCCGAGACGGCAAACACCGCGCCGGCACCGTTCGATCCGACGGATCCACACGGCGAGTACCGACGCGCTCTTAAACGTCGCAACCGCTGATACGGTATGGACGAACTCGAGATCGACGTCGTCGCCGAGGTCGAACTGGACGACCCCGTTCTCGTCGAGGGGTTGCCGGGAGTGGGACACGTCGGCACCCTCGCCGTCGAGCACCTGCTCGAGGAACTCGAGGGCGAAAGCACGCTCGTGCGACGCATCTACTCCCGGGAGTTCCCCCCGCAGGTGAGCGTCGAGGACGGCGTCTCGGCGCTGACCTGTGCGGAGCTCTACGCCGTCGACGTTCCCGAGGGTCGCGATCTGTTACTGTTGACGGGCGACCATCAGGCCCAGAGCAACGACGGCCACTACACGCTCACCGACGCCTTCCTCGACGTCGCCGAAGAGTTCGGCGCCACCGAGGTGTACGCGCTCGGCGGCGTACCGACCGGCGAACTCATCGACGAGTACGCCGTCGTCGGTGCCGTCAGCGACGACTCGCTGCTCGAGGCGCTCGAGGACGCGGGCGTCGAGTTCCGCGAGGACGAACCCGCCGGCGGCATCGTCGGCGTCTCCGGTCTCCTGCTCGGGTTAGGTGAACGCCGCGGCTTCGAGGCGACCTGCCTGATGGGCGAGACCAGCGGCTATCTGGTCGACCCCAAGAGCGCGCGAGCAGTGCTCGAGGTGCTCGAGGACGTGCTCGGCTTCGACCTCGAGTACGAGTCCCTGGACGAGCGAGCCGACGAGATGGAGGAAGTCATCGGCAAGATCCAGGAGATGGAACAGCAACAACAGATGGACGTACCGACGGACGACGATCTGCGATACATCGGGTAACGGCCCGCTTTCTGTCGAAGTTTACTCGGTTACGATCGGATTCCGTCGGCGTTCGCTCTCCTCCGTCGACGGTCGCTCGACTGTGCTTCGTGGCGCTCTCCAGTTACTGGGGTTGCCGATCGACCGAGAGACCGACTTCTCCGTGATGACGAGAGATGCGACAGCCGGGGCTCCGGCGGCCAATCGTCGAGTTCCTCGGCGGCGTTGAAGAGCACCTCGACGCACGGTTCGTCGGTGAGCGCGCCCGTCCCGTCGCTCCAGTCGACGTCGACGATGCTCCTCCCGAGCAAGTAGGGAAGGTGAAGGTGAACCGTTCGGACGCGGGCACGGTCGATTTCGACAATTGAGATGTTCTCGCTCGGCGTCCGATGTCTCCGGACGGCGATCCGTCGTGAGAGGTCCGCTACGGTACTCTCACCGTTCCGTTCCCGGAGCTCGTGGAGAAGGTACCGACGGTCGGCCACTGGCGAGCACGCTGAAAGCCTCCGTCGACTCCATATCTGCCACTACTCGAACGGAGTACACTCACCGACAAAGGAACGCTGCCGACAGTCGTCGGGCGCTGTTTCGTCGCCGGATCGATGGGACGGTCAGACGGACTCCTATCAGTCAGTTCCGACGCACCCGGCGCCTCCGTGGACGCCGACTCCGATGATATTTGCTGTGTCTCCACTGGACGCTGATGGCAGACCGTCTCAGCCCTCGAGAACTTCGTAGGAGACGTCGGCGTCCCGGAGCGCGTCCGTGACCCGGCCGACCTCGTTCGTCGTGGCGACTGCAGTCACTTCGAGGCCGCGCTCGGCCCCGTCGGCGGCGACTGCTCCGGTCGCGAACGTGACCGCCGGGTCGGTGCCGATCTGTCGACAGGCGACGATCGCTTCGACCCCGGCTGCGACGACGAGATCGGCGTCCTCGCAGTGTTCGGCGACGGTCTCCGAATCGACCGCTCGGCTGCCGCCGGTCCGAACTGCGGGCACCTGTAGGACCGTCACCGAACCGGGCTCGAGTTCCATGACGCCCTCGAAACTCGTGACGCCGACGTCGGTGCCGGCCTCGGCGTCGGTGGTCGCGACGCCGGTCGCCGGCCCCTCGTCACCGGGGGTCGCGTGGAGTAATCCGTCCTCGACCGAAAGCGAGACGGTCTCCCCGTCGGCGATGTCGTCGGTCGCGATGTACGCGGCCTCGCTCATCGCGCCGAGGACGTCGCCGGTGACGTGGTCGGCAAAGCGGCGAACGTCGTCCGCGGTCCGAAAGAGCCAGTCGACGCCTTCGTTGGTGACGCGATATCTGGATCTCCCCTCCTTCTCGACGAACCCCTCGTCGACGAGATCGCGGATGTACTCGCTGACGGCCTGGCTCGTTACGCCGACTTCCTCGGCGATCTCCCCCTGGCTGACCGCGGGCTGGCGCTCGGCGATCTGCACGAGGATCCGAAACCGCGTCGCGGCCCGTTTGTTGTCGAGGACGTCGACCATACGGCTACTGTTTCGCGAGAACGGCAAAAAGGTACGCGGTCGCGCGATCGCGGCCGGCGGCGGACCGAGGCGTCAAGTTGATAGCGGGAGAGTCCGTCGGGTTCACGTGAGTATGTCGGCCCTACCCGCGACGATTCTCGCTTCGATTGCCGGATCCGTTCCGCTCGCGGACTCGCTCGCGTGGATCGCGATCGGCGCGTTCGTCGTGGCGATGGTCCTCGAGTGGTTCGGTGCCGTCCGCCCGGCGAGATACCTCGCCGCGGGCGCCTGGGTCGTCTTCGGCGTCTTCTGGCTGACGATGGTTCCCCACTACTACCTCGAGGTGAAAAGCCCCATCCAGACGCTGCTGACAATCGCCGCGTTGCCGCTGTGTGCCTACGCCGGCTACCTGCTCGTCCAGGGCCGCGAGTCGCTGCTCTTGCTCTCGAAAGCGGTCGCGTTCATGGGACTCATCTATCTGCCGGCCGAGACGATCCCGTTCGTTCGCACCTGGCTGATCGAGACGACCGCGTCCCAGACCCACTTCGGGATGGAACTGCTGGGGCACAGCCCCGGCATCGAGGAGGGCTCGAACGGCTACCAGAGCCGCTTCGCGTTCGACCCCGACGAGACGGTCACCGGCCGGACGACCTACATCATCATGTCCTGTACCGGGATCGGCAGCATGGCCATCTTCGGCGGGCTGATCGCGGCGGTCAAGGCGCCGCTCAAACGGAAGATCGTCCCGTTCGCGGCCGCCATCGGGATCATCTGGTTTCTCAATCTCGTCCGGAACGTCTTCATCGGCCTGGCCTCGCCGTGGGGCTGGTTCCAGCAAGATTTTCTCGTCTACGTCGCCACCGAGTTCATGGGCGCGCCCGCCGATCGGACCTCCTATATCGTCGCCCACAACTTCATCGCCCAGTCGCTGTCGATCGTCGCACTCCTGGGGATCACCTACCTCGTCGTCCGCCTCCTCCCCGAAGTCTTCGAGCCCCTCGAGGAGGTCCTCTACATCCTGACGGGAACGGAGTACGACCTCGCTGACGCGCTCGGCCAAGAGGCGCGTCCCGTCGGCGGCTCGGACGCGACCGCTGCGTCCGGATCGGCTGCCGACACCGGTGGCGCGCCCGAACCTGGCGTCACCGACCCCGACATCGATCCCGAGTCCGCACCGGGATCGGAATCGAACGATGATTGACGTCGAGATCGACGTCCCGTTTACCGTCCGCGATCGGGCCGTCTACGTTCCGGCCGCGGAGACGCTCGTGCTCGCGGACGTTCACCTCGGTAAAGCGGCCGCCTCGAGCGTCGACGCCCCGATCGACGACGGGAGCGACGTCCTCGAGCGACTGCAGCGATTGCTCGAGGCGACCGAGCCGGCGACGGTCGTGGTCGCCGGCGACCTCTTGCACTCGTTTTCGCGACTCCCGCGCGGCGTCGAGCGCGATCTCGACCGACTGCTCGCGGCGGTCGACGCCGCCGATGCCGAGCTGATCGTCACGCCGGGCAACCACGATACGATGCTCGCGGAGGCCTTCGACGGCGAGACGGCCGCCGAATACGAACTGGCCGACGGCGAGACGGTGGTCTGTCACGGCCACGAGCGGCCCGACGCGACGGCCGAGCGATACGTCGTCGGCCACGACCACCCCGCGCTGGCGATCGAGGGGCGCAAACGACCGTGTTTCCTCTACGGTCCCGACGCCTTCGAGGGAGCGGACGTGCTCGTGCTCCCGGCCTTTACCCGACTGGCCGCCGGTTCGACCGTCAACGGAATGGACGGCCGCGACTTCCAGACGCCGCTCGTCCGGGACGCCGACGGGTTCTACCCCGCGGTCAGGGACGGCTCGAGCGGCGAGACACTCTGGTTCCCGCCGCTGGGCGAGTTACGGCGGTTGCTGTGATCGCCGTCTAAATGTTCGATGGCGGGGGACCACGTCTCACTTCGGACCGACCATCCGGTATGCGGTGGCGCGCGCTGTTGATCGGCCGAGTAACACGAGGCCGGTCGACGATCTCGTGCGAGGGATGAGCGAACGAACGGGGAGGGACGACCCGTGAGAGAGCGAATCGGCTGGGGAGGGCGTGGCGATTCCCTGTTGCCACGATAGTAGGACAATTCCTCTTACTCGTTCCCAGTGGAACCCGCTTCTCCATTCACACATCTACTGAACGCACGAACGACTCGAGAGACCGGCTCACAATTCAGGAAAACGACCTTATCCCGACAGATCGTCGATGACCGCCTTCGAGGCCTGCCGACCGCTCTCCATCGCACCCTGAATGGACGACCACCGCGTGTAGTCGCCCGCGAGATAGACCGGGCCCGCGGGATCGCGGACGTCCGGCAACCCCTCGAGAAACCCTGGCGGCTGTGCGAACTGCGCGAACGGTACTCGTTCGGTATGCACCGCCTCGAGCCCGTCGAACCCCCGCGGATACCACGACTCGAGCGTCGATCGCGTTACATCGGCCAGTTCGGCGTCGCTCTCCGCGCGTTCACCGAGATAGGTGGCGCTGATGAGGGTCACATCATCGGGCGAGTACTCCGGTGCGACCGCGCTGTGGGGGACGACGTGGTTCGGCCCTCGCTCGGTCGCGTTCAGCAACAGCCGCCGGCCCGTCTCGAGGTCGATATCGGCCGGCAGCGCGTAGTACTGCGTGACACAGCTACGCGCGTCGGTGGGGATCGCGTCGACGACGGTCAACTCGCGAGCGGACGGCGGATCGGTCGCGACGACCACCGCGTCGGCCTCGACGGTTCCGGCGTCGGTCTCGACCGTGACGCTGGCATCCGATCCGCGTCCGCCGATTCCCACGTCCGATCCGTTTCCGACGGCTCTCTCGTCCGATTCGCGCTCGCCGCTCGAGTCTCCAGCGGCCCCCGAGACCGACTCGACCGTGACACCCGTCTCGATCCGACCGCCGACCTCGCGAACGCGGTCGGCGAGTTGTGCCGGGATCGCTTCCATCCCCGCTGCGGGAACGGCGATATCGCCCGCCGCGAGGGTCTTGAAGGTGTACTCGAAGACGCGACTCGAGGTCGACAGCGAGCGATCGAGGGTGATCCCGCCGTAAAATGGGGCGACAAAGTTCTCGACGAACCGCCTCGAGAAGCCGCGTTCGCGGAGGAACGCGTCGATGGTCGCGTCGTGGCCGGCGAACGACGCCGCCGGATCCGCTCGCCGAAGCTCTAACCAGAGCCGGGCGATCCGCGCCGCGTCACCGACGGAGACGAAGGGATTGGACAGCGTCGCCGGGATCGTTCCGGGTTCGCGAAGCGGGTCCGCGAGCGTCGACCAGCCGTCGGGGCCGGCGACGGTGGCACCCGGCGCGAACCGACGCAACTCGAGCGCCTCGCGGTCGAGTTCCCGCTCTACTGCGGGATAGGCGGTGAACAGCACCTGGAAGCCGCGATCGAATCGGTAGCCGTCCCGCTCGAGCGTGCGGACGCGGCCGCCGACCGTGTCGCGACGCTCGAGCAGCGCGACGTCGACGCCGCCGCCGGCGAGGTGCCGCGCGGCGACGAGACCGGCGAGACCACCGCCGACGACGAGGACGTGAGGGGGCGAAGACATAGTGGATGCTCGAGGGGGAGCGACTAAAGGGGCGGACCTACCCACGTTACCCGACGAGCGGCTTGTGCGGGTTGACCGTGGATCGGGTCCGGTGAGTCGACTGTCGAGTACCCCTCCCGGGTGGACTCGCAGTCGTCGAGTGCTCGAGCGGGGCGTCGGGCGACGGGAGCAGGGATGTCGCTTGCGACGGGAGCAGTGGCGGCAGCCGGGGTGCCGGTACCGACGGGGGTGCTCACGACGTCCCGTCGCTTCGGTCGACCCGACGGCCGACGAGCCTCGAGACGCCGTCGAAGTAGCCGGTCCCCCACAGCGCGACGAGCAACGCACCGAACGCGTTGTAGATGAGGTCGAAGACGATGTCGCTCGTCCCGTACTGGGCCAACACCGGTTCGCCGCCCACGACGCTCGCCAGCCCGGCGGAGGCGAACTCGCTGATCTCCCAGAGGACGCCGAACGCGAGGACGAATACGAGGATGAACACGAAGCGGAATTCGCCGGGAACGTCGACCGACTCGGCGGAGCGATCGAGCGCGTCGACGACGGCGTAGCCGACGCCGGCGACGAGCGTCGCCGAGACGGTGTGCGTCACCGAATCGTACCAGCCGAACAGTTCGTAGGGGCCGAGCGCGCCGACCGCGTGGAGGAACGCCGCCGCCGCGATCCAGAGGGCGAGTCCGCCCCCCATCTCGTGGCCGAACTCGCGACGAACGAGGCGGGGGAGGACGGTGAGAGCCAGCGGAATGCCGGCGTTTACGACCAGACCGAAATCGACCGTGACGAGCGCGTAGCCGACGACGAGCGCCAGCAGCCCCTGAATCACTCGAACGGCGTGCCAGCACCGGCGCTCGGAGAGCCCCAGAACGGTGTCGCTGTCTTCCGTCACGACGGATCACCCGAGCGTTCGCGGCGACCGACGCTCGCGGTATCGTGGCGATAGAAGTAGACCACGAAGAGCGCGGCGGCGAGCCCGCCGAACGCGGTCGCGTAGATCAGGTCCCACATCAGTTCTCCCTTCGTCGTGAGAAACGACGTCGCGAGGAGCGTATCGGAGAGCCACTGGGCGATCACCCAGAGCCCGGCGACGGCCATCGTCGCGAGCACGACGAACGAGACGGCGAAGCGCGGCGACATCTCGATCGGCGTGAATGCGTCGAGTTCGACGGTGATCAGTAGCGCGATCGTCGCGACCGTGAGAAAGCCGGCGATGGGAAGCGTTCCGAACAACCGCGCCCAGATCGGGACGGCGGCGAGCGCCAGCACTTCCCACGGGAGCATGACCAGCGCGTCCCACCGAACGGCCGTCGGCACGAACGCGAGGACGACGATCGTCGTCGCGAGGGCCGCCCAGAGAAACGATCCCCGTCCGGCAGTCACGACGGCCGCGGCGGCGATCGAGAACACGATCGGCCAGGCGAGCGCCGCGTTCACCCGTTCGTTATCGATGAGCGATTGGAGGACCGGCATTCGTTCACCCGTGCCGTGAGTCACGGCAGCCGAACGGAAACCGTCGCGGCTTTCACACCCATCCCGCGATCGACGGCTCGAGGCATACCGCGTCGCCGGGCAGTCACAGCGTGTGACCGGGGTCCGTGGTCGAAGGGCGACCGCTTGCCGTGGCCGGTACGATTTTGCTCGTCGCGGTGACGATGTCGGTATGGGAGACCACGCGACGAACGATTCCGAACGCGAGTCCGACGGCCCCGCCTTCCAGCCCGTCTTCGAGAATCGCGTCCGCTTTGCCGAGACCGACCAGCAAGGGATCGTCTTCTACGGCGAGTACTTCACGTTTCAGGACGAGGCCGTCTCTGCGTTCTTCCGGGAACTGGACTACGGCTACGACGACATGCTCGAGAACGGCTGGCAGATCCACGTCGTCAACACGGAACTGAACTACCGCGCCGGCGCGGAGTTCGAAGACGTGATCGTCAACGAACTGCGGGTCGCCGATATCGGGACGGCGAGTCTCGAGTACGAGTATCGGGCCAAACGGAAGCGCGACAACGTGGTTCTGGCCGACGGAACCGTCACCCAGGTCGCCGTCGATCTCGAGACCGAGGAACCCACTCAAATTCCCGACGAATTCCGCGACGCCGTCGCGACGTTTCAGGGGGGCCTCGAGTCCGGCGAGTAGCGCCTCGGCTCCGTCGGGCAGTTTGGCACCGAAAAATGCGAACCGTGATCGTCGCTTAGTGGACGCCGACGTACGCCTCGCGGACGTACTCGTTGTCGTGGAACTCGTCGTGCGTCCCCGACAGCTCGATCTCGCCGGTTTCGATCAGCGAGAGCCGTTCCGCGTGAGTCAGGGCGAACGTCGAGTTCTGCTCGGCGAGCAGGATCGTCAACCCCGTCTCCGCCTGGAGTTTTTCGAGCGCGTCCCCGATATCCTGGATGATGACCGGTGCGAGCCCGAGCGTCGGTTCGTCGAGCATCAACACCTCGGGGTCGCTCATCAGCGCGCGACCGACGGCGAGCATCTGCTGTTCGCCGCCGCTCATGGTCTCGGCCTCCTGCTCGCGGCGTTCGTCCAGCCGCGGGAACAGGTCGTAGACCATGTCGAGGTCGTCCTGCACTGTATCGCGGTCGTCGCGGAACTGCGCACCCATCAGAAGGTTCTCGTGGACCGAAAAGTACGGGAACAGGTCCCGATCCTCGGTACAGTAGATCAGGCCGTCCCTGACGATCTGCTGTGGTTTCACGGTGGCGAGATCCGTTCCGTCGTAGCGGATCGTCCCGTCGTACTCGACGAAGCCGGCGATGGCGTTCAGCATGGTCGTCTTCCCGGCCCCGTTGGGCCCGATCACGCCGTAGATTTCGCCCTCATCGATCGACAGCGAGACGCCTTTCAGTGCGTGTGACTTGCCGTAGTAGACGTTGAGGTCCTCGACTTCGAGTATCGGATCAGTCATTATAGTCCCTCCCCGGCGAGATACGCCTCCTGGACCGCGTCGTCCGCGGCGATCTCCTCGGGCGTTCCCGACGCGAGGAAGTCGCCGTTATTGAGGACCACGACGCGGTCGACGAGCTCCATCAGCCCGCCCATGTTGTGGTCGACGACGACCATCGTCATCCCTTCCTCGCGGAAGCGTTCGATCTGGGTGGCGAGCTCCCCGATCTCCGCCTGGTTCATCCCGGCGAAGGGCTCGTCGAGCAACAGGAGCTCGGGCTCGGTCGCCAGCGCCTTGGCGATCTCGAGGCGGCGAACGTCCGCGTGGGGCAACTCGTCCGGCATCTCCTGGAGATCGTCTTCGATGTCGATACGGGAAGCGTAGTCGTATATCTCCGCCTCGCTGGCACCGCCGCGCAGCGAGACGATGCTGTTCGGCAGCGTGAACAGCTTGATGTTGCCGGCGACCGACATCGAGTCGATCGGGTTCGATTCCTGCGAGACTCGCGAGAGTCCCTTGTTGACGACCTGGTGGGTCGAATCGTCGGTGATGTCGTCACCGTTGAACCGGATCGATCCCTCGGTGACGCCGTAGATACCCATGATGCAGTTGAACACCGTGGACTTGCCCGAGCCGTTCGGGCCGATCAGACCGACGATTTCGCCCTCGTCGACCTCGAACGAGAAGTCGTCGACGGCGACGAGGCCGCCGAACTTCTTCGTGAGATTCTCGACTTCCAGCACGCTCATCGGCGATCACCTCCGAGCCGCTCGAGCCCGTACCACAGTTTGCGGAACAGGCCCTGACGGGCGAACACGAGGATTAGCAGGACGATTACCCAGAGGATCGCCCACCTGAGCTGGGCGTCGAGTCCGAACGCGTGCAACACGATGTCCTCCATCAAGATGATGAAGAATGCGCCGCCGAGCGGGCCGAGTATCGACCCCATCCCGCCAACGACGGCCATCGCGATCATCTCGATGCTGTTATCCACGACGATGAACGAGCCGGGATCGACGCCGCCGAATCGATGGGCGAGGAGAACGCCGCCGATACCCATCGGGATCGAACTGAGCACGAACGACCAGATCTTGAACTTGGTCGCGTTGATGCCGGCGGCTTCCACCGCTGACTCGTTCTCTCTGATCGCCAACAGGATGAGTCCGATGTTCGATCGTGCGACGATCAAAAGGGCGACTGCGACCACGAGCATCGGGAGCAAGAAGAGGTAGTAACTCTGGACCGGTGCAGTGATGTCGAAGATCTTCTCGACCCCGGCGAGACCGGTCTCACCACCCGTGTATTCGCTGAGCGGGTTCATCATCCGATAGAAGATCAACACGGCGACGAACGTGATCAGCGAGAAGTACGGACCGCTCAATCGGAGCGACGGCAGGGCGATGAGCAGCCCGATTCCTAACGCCGCGAGCACCGAGACGGGTATCGTCACCAGCATCGGCAGCTCCGGGTTGACGTTGTGTATCAGCATCGCCGTCGTATACCCAGCACCGCCGGAGAGAACGGAGTGGCCGAAGCTGATGTAGCCGGTGTAACCGCTCTGGATGTCCCATCCCATCGAGAGGATAGCCCAGATGCTGGCCGCGATCATCGCCTGAATGAGGGCGTAGTTCCCCCAGAACGGCGCGGTCAGCAGCCCGACGAGCGTACCGACGACCAACACGAACTGCAGACCGTTCATCTCGCCGAAGTAGCCGCCGATAAGGCGATTGTAGACGTTTGCGAGCGGCTGCAACGCGCTGTTTATCGGTCCGGTAACGGTCGTGAGTCGATCGAGAGCAGCGCCGCCGGCGCGGCCGGCTGCACCGCTGATTCGGGAGCCGATCCCGCTCGAGCGGCCGGTTTCGCTACTCATGGGCGAACTCCCTCCCGTAGAGACCCTCCGGCAAGAGGAGCAAGACCGCCACGAGGACGATCAGTGACGGAATACCGACGTATCCCTGTCCGATGAACTCGGTCGTAAACTGCTGGAGATAGCCGATCAGGTAGGCGGCGACGACGGAGCCCTTGATGCTGCCGATGCCGCCGATCACGACGATAATGAACGCGTTCGCGAGCGGATTGAGCCACATCTGCGGCGTCGTCGGTTCGACTGTCCCTAGGATGACGCCGGCGATACCGGCGAACGCGCCGGCGATCAGCCACGTCCGAGACTTGACGGACTGCAGGTTGACGCCGGTCAACTGTGCACCGCGTTCGCTCATCGACGTCGCGAGGATCGATCGACCCTCGTCGGTTTGCGTGACGTAGTACCATAGTAATCCGATCGTAATCCACGAGAGAACGAACCCGAGGATGTACATGTAGCCGATTCGCGTTCCGAACCCTTCCAGATGAAGACTACCGCTCAGAACGCTCGGAGTCCCCTGCGGATTCGCCCCGAATCGATAGTGAATGAGATTCGTCAACAGGAGCGCGACCATCACGGTCGAGAGGAACGTGATGACGACGTTGTCTTCGATGTATCTGACGAGACCCGCGTACAGCGCGTACGAGGCCAGTGCAGTAGCGACGACCGCGATGGCGAACCCGGCGGCTGGCGGAACCGAAATCGCGCCGACGACCGACGACGAGGTGAGGACCACGTAGGCGTACGCACCGAACATGATCAGCCCGCCGTGGGCGAGGTTAAGGACTCCGCCGACGCCGAATATCATCGTAAATCCGATCGCGACCAGCGCATAGATCGCACTTACCACTGCCCCCAGGAGCAAGACCGATAGAATTTGATCGAGCATGTCTTGCTACATCCAGGGGGGCGCCATGTGGTCGCCAGATGAATTGGCCGCGGGGTAGACGAGTTCCTGATGTCCACCCTCGTCGTCTTCGTTTGGCTGCCACTGAGTAACCGGATAGTTCGAAATCTTACCGTTGGTTCGCGTCTCCTTGGCGTCGTTCGGATAATCCGAGTCCTCACCGTAGAGCGACATCTCTGCGGCAGCGCCGGTGTACTCGACACTGTGCATCGCTTCGACGATGTCGTCGAGGTCGTCGTTGTAATTGATGGAACCGGCCTCTTCGGCGACCTTACTATAGAAGTGGATCGCGTCGTAGGTGTTGAATCCCATGTACATGGGCTTGGTCGGCGGACCATCATCACCGTACTCTTCCTGATAGGCTTCGACGAAGTCTATCGTCTTGTCAGTGATATCCGTGACACCGCCGCCGCCGGACTGGGCCGTCGTCTCGTATTGACAGATCCCCTCAGTTTGGGTCCAGAACTCGGGATTCATCGACGCGACGTGCGTGCCTTCCACTGCGAAGGGGTACCGGTTCGTGATCCACGGCTTGAGTAGCTTCCCTTGTCCACCGGACGCGAAGAAACGGAGGACTGCGTCCACTCCTGCACTCTCTAGATCGTCCAGTATCGACGTGTAATTGTCCGTGCTGAGGCTCACGGTATCGTCGTAGGGGACATCTAACCCGCGACTTCTGAGTTCATCCGGAAGCAGTTCCTGAAACGACTTGGTCCAGGCAGCTTCCTCGGACAGATGCCCGAACGTGTTCCAGCCGTGTTCGTCGGAGAGGAACTCCGCGTAATCGGCCATCGCTTCGGCCTGCAGTTCGGAGTTGATCGGTCCCGTTCGGAAGATATTCTTATTGTGTTCGTAGTCCTCACCGGTCGTGTTCGCCATCGTACTCTGATCCGCTGACCCCGTGATGATGAACGGAACGTCCTCGTCGGCGATGGTCCCGGTGATCCGCTGGGTGACCTCGCTCGAGAACGTACCGACGATGAGGTCGACATTGTCCTCTACGATCATCCGTTCGACGATTTCGGACGTTCCGCCCGGATCCGTTTCGGTGTTCTCCGAAATCAGCTCGATCTCCTGGTCGCGGACCTCTCCGACTTCATCGACGGCGAGCTCGGCACTTCGTTCCGAGCCGACCCCCATCGCCATACCGGTCGGTGCGAGGTGACCGATTTTGAATATTCCGTCATCGTCATCACCGCCGACACCGCCGAGGCAGCCGGCCAACGTCGTCGTTACGGCACCGGCACCGGCCGCTCCGAGAAACGTTCGGCGCCCGAGTGAGCCCTTACCATTCCTATCCCAGTTGCGATTATTATTATCTTCGTTAGCCATTGTGTATCAGTGAGTTACCGATTCTCACTCTCCAGTTTTGAGTCACCCGTAATAAAGATGAGGGAAGTTAGCAAGGATCTTGTGAACTATACACCAGTGTTGTGTTTTCGATTTCCGCTCGAGGTATACGGCGGAACAGGAGACTGGAAGTATGCGCTGTTCGAACCCGAGCGGCCGTTCAACGGACTTCGCCCTCGAGCCCGGTCGGTTCCTCGAGGAGCCGATACTCGCCGCGTTCGAACGCGACGACCCCGTCGTGGCGGAGGTGATCGAGATGGGCGAAGGCCTCACCCGGTCCGTGGACGATGTGGATTCCCTCGAGGTCGCCGAACAGGTGGGCGCTGACCGTCCAGGCGTCGGCCGGGCCGTGGTCGTCCAAAAACGCGAGGATCGCGTCCGTTCGCTCGCGGTGGTGCTCGAGGATCGCGTCGGCGCGGGCGGTCGGCGCCGCGATCGGATCGCGGTGACCGGGCCAGACCCGCTCGTAGTCGCGGTCGATGAGCCGGTCTAAGGTCGCGACGTAGCGCTCGAGCGGGCGCTCGATCCGGACGTCGGCGCCGCCGACGTTCGGCGTATAGCCCGGCAGGAGGGCGTCGCCGACGAACGCCTCGTCGCCGCTCTCGGTTTCGAAACAGCACAGCCCCGCCGCGTGTCCCGGTGCGTGAACCGTCTCGAGCGTTCGGCCGCCGACTGCGAGCGTCTCCCCGTCCTCGATCGGGGTCGGGTCGGCCGGCCGCCCCTCGATCTCCGCGGACTCGAAGAAGCCGAGGAGTTCGGTTCGAGCGTCGTCGGGGACGCCCCACTCCTCGAGGAGATCCCGACGCCGCTCCTCGACGGCGGCGACGGCGTCGGGGTCCTGTGCGACCAGCGGGGCGTCGGCCTCGTGGACGTAAACGGTCGCGTCGCTTTCGGCCTGAATCTCGCCGGCCAGTCCGGCGTGATCGACGTGGAAGTGAGTGAGGACGATGTCGTCGACGTCGGCGAACTCGTAGCCGCGCTCGGCGAGCCCCTCGCGGAGGTCTCGACGGATATCGTCGGTAGCGATGCCGGTATCGACGAGTGCGAGTTCGTCGGCGTCGTCGGCGGCGAGGACGTAGGCGTTGTTTCGACCCTCGAACTCCTCGTTTCCGAGTACGATGCGGTCCATGTCGGCTACCAACATGTCGTCCGGTAATAATACGCGCGATAGCGGAAGCGGGACGTGACGAAGGGACGGTCTCACTCGGCCCAATAAAACGGCAGTCCCGTCTCAGTCCGGTGACCGCACGCCGGTTGGTCACTCTGCGTGAGAGAGCAAAAGCGGAACGTATCCACGAAACCGCCGATTAGCTCTCGAGTTCGGCCCGCAGCAACTGATTCACGTCACCGGGATCCGCGCTGCCGCCGGGCAGTTCTCCCACCTTTTTCTCGTCGGGTTGCTCGCTTCGCTCGCAACCGCTCTCTGTTCACGGGCGCTACGCGCCCGTTCACATGGTCAGCGGGAACGGAGGTCCCGCTCAAGAAAAATCTGGACCAAAAAGCCGAACGCTCACTCCGTTCGCGTTCGGTCGTTACCCTTCCAACTCCGCCCGCAGCAACTGATTCACGTCACCGGGATCCGCGCTGCCGCCGGTCTTCTGCATGACCTGTCCGACGAGGAAGTTGATCGCGCCGTCGTCGCCCGACTCGTAGTCGTCGACGGCGTCGGGGTTCTCGTCGATCGCGTCGACGACGGCCCGCTGGACCTCGTCCTCGCCGGTCTTGCCCAGCCCCTCCTCGGCGACGACCTCGTCGGGCGTTCGGCCGTCGTCCAGCATCGATCGCAGGACCGTCTCGCGGGCGTTCTTCGCCGTGATATCGTCCTCGGCGACGAGTTCGACGAGCCGTTTGATCTCCTCGAGGCGGCCCTCGATCCCGGTGATCTCGATGTCGCGGTAGTTGAGTTCGCCCAGCAGGTTGTCCGCGACCCAGGTGGCCGCGAGATCGGGAGCGAACTCGCCGGCGACGTCCTCGTAGAAGTCCGCGACCTGCTTGGTCGAGGTGAGCTTCGAGGCGGCCTCCTCGCTCAGCCCGTACTCGTCCTGGAATCGCTCGCGGCGGGCCGAGGGGAGTTCGGGAATCTCGATTTCGTCTTTCCAGTCCGAGACCCGCAGCGGCGGCAGGTCCGCCTCCTCGAAGTAGCGGTAGTCCTTCTCCTCTTCCTTCGAGCGCATCGAGACGGTGATTCCCCGCGACTCGTCCCAGTGGCGCGTCTCCTGTTCGACCGCACGGCCGCGCTGAATGGCGTTCTTCTGGCGCGTCTCCTCGTAGGCCAGGGCCTTCTGGGCACCCTTGTGACTCGAGATGTTCTTGACCTCGGTCCGGTTGGCCGCCTCGAGCGCCTCGATCCCGATCTCGTCGGTGTCGTCGCCGTCGATCGCCTCCTCGGGGATGATCGAGAGATTGGCGTCGATCCGCAGGCTGCCGTCGCGTTCGGCGTCGAAGACGCCCAGGTACTCGAGGACCTCCTCGAGTTCGGCCAGAAACGCGCGCACCTCGCCGGGACTGCGGAAGTCCGGCGCGGTGACGATCTCCATCAGCGGCGTCCCGGCGCGGTTATAGTCGACGAGCGTGTACTCCGCCGAATCGATGCCGCCACCGCCGCCGACGTGCTGGAGGCTGCCCGGGTCCTCCTCTAAGTGCGCGCGCTCGATCTCGACGCTGCGTCGTTGGCCCTCGACGGAAATCTCGAGTTCGCCCTCCTGACAGATCGGCTCGTCGTACTGGGTGATCTGGAAGTTCTTGGGCAGGTCGGGGTAGTAGTAGTTTTTCCGGTGGAACCGGGTCTCCTCGGGGATCTCGGCGTCGATCGCCTTGCCGATCTTGACGGCGGCCTCGACGGCTCCCTCGTTGAGCACCGGCAGCGCCCCCGGCAGGCCGAGACAGACCGGGCAGACGTTGTCGTTGGGCTCGTCGCTCGGCTCGGTCGAACAACCACAGAAGATCTTCGTGTCGGTCTCCAGCTGGACGTGGACCTCGAGCCCGATGACGGTCACGAGGTCGCCCTGCTGGACGGTCTGGGCAGTCATTGGAGGCGATTCGGCCCCGCAGGGGTAAAACGTAACGGGACGCGCTCGTTTCGTCGCCGCTCGAGTAGTGTGTCACCACACTATATTTGTGCCTTCAGCGACTAGCCTCGAGTATGAGTACCGATCGGGTCGACGCCGAAAGCAAGGTCTCCGGGAATCAGGCTAATATTCCCGCACGAATCCGTCGACAGCTCGATATCGATGACGGTGATCGACTTCGATGGCACATCGGAGACGACGGAACGGTCCGAGTGGAGGTCGTTCACCGCCGCGGTGGCTCGTTCGCTGATTTCACCGGATACGACGGTGACGTAGAGACCGACGCAACGACGGATCACGACGCCTGGGGAGTCGAATAGATGCCGCGTGCGGTCGTCGATACGTCGGTGCTGTTTGCCGCGAGTTACCGCCGAGACGGGGCACACGAAGCCGCACTTCCGATCCTTCGCGAGATCGACGATCAAACCCTGCCCGAGGCGATCGTCCTCGATTACGTTCTCGCGGAGACGCTCAACGGACTGACGACGCACGCTGGTCACGATCCGGCCATAGATTTTCTCGACCGTATAGAAGAAAACGCCAGGTTTCACCTCGTTTCGCTATCGGCGGATGCGCTGGCGACAGCGAAGTCGCTGTTTCGCCGGCATAGCGGTCTTTCGTTCGTCGACGTTTGCATCGTCGCGTATATGCAAGCCAACGATGTCGAATATCTGTACGCGTTCGACGGCGATTTCGATCGCATCGACGACATCACTCGGCTCGAAACGGCGGCCAACCCGTACGATCCGCACTGACTACCGCGCGTCCTCGAGTTTCTCGAGCGCCGCCGGGTTCTCGATGCTGCTCATGTCGCCGAGGTCTTCCCCGGTGTAAGCCGCCTGAATGGCCCGTCGGATGATCTTGCCCGACTGGGTCTTGGGGAACTCGTCGACGAACAGCACCTCGCGCGGGCGGAACGGTTTACCCAGCTCCTCGCCGACCTGCGCGCGTAGTTCCTCCCGAAGGTCGTCCGTCTCATCGACGCCAGCCTCGAGCACGACGTAGGCGACGACGGCGGTGCCGGTGGTGTCGTCGGGCGCGCCGATCGCGGCGGCCTGATTGACCGCCTCGTGGTCGATGAGCGCCCCCTCGACCTCCGCCGGGCCGACCTTGCGGCCGGCCACGTTGAGGGCGTCGTCGGCGCGGCCGTGGAGGAACCAGAAGCCGTCCGCGTCCTTCTGAGCCCAGTCGCCGTGGTCCCACATGGGCGGGTCCCGGAACGTCGACCAGTACTCCTCGAGGTAGCGCTCGTCGCCCGACCACAGCGACTTGGTCATCGACGGACAGGAGTCGCGGGCGACGAGGTAGCCCCGCTCGTTGTCCTCCCGCACGGAGTTCCCCTCGCGGTCGACGATATCGATGTCCATGCCGAGGCCGGGGCCGCCGAGCGTGCAGGGTTTCAGCGGTTCGGTCGGCAGCGGCATCAGGAAACAGCCACAGATCTCGGTGCCGCCGGAGATGTTGATGATCGGCGACTCGCCGCCGCCCACGTTCTCGTAGAACCAGTGCCAGGACTCGGGGTCCCAGGGCTCGCCCGTCGAGCCGAGGATCCGGAGGCTGGAGAGATCGTGGCCGGAGAGCCAGTCGTCCCCGTGCTTGCGAAGTGCCCGAATGGCCGTCGGTGAGATGCCGAACTGGGTGAGCTCGTGGCGGTCGATCATCCTCCAGAATCGGTCGGGATCGGGGTAGTCGGGCGCGCCCTCGTACATGAAGACGGTGCCGCCGAAGGTGTGGGTCCCGATGAGGCTCCAGGGCCCCATCATCCAGCCGATATCGGACACCCAGAAGAACCGGTCGGCGGGTTTGAGGTCCATCCCGAAGTAGACTTCTTTGGGACACTGGACCTGTGCCCCCGCGTGCGTATGTACAATACCCTTCGGCTTGCCCGTCGTGCCCGACGAGTAGAGGAGCATCGACTCCTGACTCGAGTCCAGTGACTTCGTCTCGTACTCGTCGTCCTGGCTCTCGACGGCGTCGGCCCACCACTCGTCGCGGTCGCCGCTCCAGGGAATTTCGTGTTCGCTGGTCGCGGAACCGGCCCCCAATCTGTCGAAGACGATCGTGCGTTCGACGTGGCCTGCCGCTTCGATCGCCTCGTCGGCCGCGGATTTGAGGAAGACCGGGTCGCCGCGCCGATAGAAGCCGTCGCCCGTAAAGAGCACGGAACACTCGGAATCCGCGATCCGGGTGGCGGCCGCGTCGACGCCGAATCCGGAGAAGATCGGCACGGCGATCGCGCCGACCTTGAAACAGCCATAGAGGATCGAGACGACTTCGGGGACCATCGGCATGTAGAGCCCCACGGTGTCGCCCGTTCCGATCCCGCGTTCCTCGAGCGCGTTCGCGACTTGATTCGCCCCTCGGTGAAGTTCGTGGTAGGTCACCTCCCGGACCTCGCCGTGCTCGCCCTCCCAGATGGTGGCGACTTTGTTCCGGCGCTCCTCGTCGACCGCGGCGTGGCGATCCACGACGTTGTGGGCGACGTTGAGTTCGCCGCCGGGATACCAGTCGGTGAACTGCGGTCCGTCACTATTTCCCCGGACCTCGTCGTAGTCCACGTCAAACTCGATTCCGAGGTAATCGACCAGTTCGTCCCAGAACCAGTCGACGCCGCTTTCGGGTTCGCCCTCGAGCTCGGTCGTCGTCCGCTCGATGAGTTCCTCGTAATCGTCGATCCCGTACGTCTGCATGAAGTCGTAGACGTTCGTCGATTCGACGAACTCCCGGCTCGGTTCGTGAGCGATCTCGTCGATGTCCTCGAGGCTCGGGCTGGTGTTTCCGGCCATCGTTACTCGTAGGTTAGAGTCATGCCACCATCAAACAACAGGTCGCCGCCGTCGAGGTGTCGCCCGAGGTCGGAAAAGCCAAGCAAATAGAGGTTGGCGACGTCGATCGGTTCCATCATCTCTTTCACCCGAGACTGGCCGAGCATGACGTCCTCGATGACTTCGTCGACCGAGATACCGCGCTGTTCGGCGGTGTCCTCGAGTTGTGCCGTCACGAGCGGCGTCTTCACGTAACCGGTGCTGATCGAGAACGCGCGAATCTTCCCCTCGCCCTCCGCAGCGATCGACTGCGTGAGCCCGCGCAGGCCGAACTTCGAGACGTTGTAGGCGACCTTGTCGCTCGTGACGTAGTGACCGTGGACCGACGCCATGTTCCCGACGCAGCCCGCGCCGTCCTCGGTCTCCCGAAAGTGGGGAATGCACAGCTTCGAGAGATAGAGCGGTGCCCGGAGCATGATCCGGTGCATCGTATCGTACGTCTCCATCGGGAACTCGTCGATAGGGTCGATGTGTTGCATCCCGGCGACGTTCGCGAGGTACTTCAGATCGCCCAACTGCGCGGCCTCGTCGACGATTCGCTCGAGGTGTGCGTCGTCCGTGAGATCGCCGGGAACCGACTCGATCGTCCCCTCGAGCCCGAGCTCCTCGCCGCGATCGATCGTTCCCGCGAGGCCGTCCTCGTCGACGTCCGTGGCCGCGACGGTGAGTCCGTTGCCGGCGGCCGCCAGCGCGGTCGCCCGGCCGATACCCGAGGCCGCGCCCGTCACGAGACAGACGTTTCGATCCGCGAACGACTCGTCGGGGAACCGGTAGATCTCCTCGCGGGAGACCGTCGGCGCCGTGACCTGATTCTGGGACATGGTTCTCACGGTAGCCGTCTCCCCGGACAACGATAAAAGTGGCCAGCGGTCGGGGGCGTCCGGCGACCGACGCCGACCAGCGACGGCGGCGGTCGCACGAGGATCGCGATCGAGACGTCTCGAGGTCCGTGCTCGAACGACGACGCTCGAGAGCGGATTCTCCGCTCTGAACTCCTCGAGCGCGTTCCCTTCGCTCGCCGCGTCGCCGACGGGCTCGCCGAACGGGACGGTACCCGAGAGAAACCTGCAACGCGCCGGGGGTTTTTTCCCCGGTCAACGGCTATCAGGAGTCCATGAGTACTCGAGCGGGCGCGGACGACGGGGCATTCTGGGGAGATGCCGACGACGACGTCGCGCTCCACCGATATCGGACGCTCGTCAACACGATCGACGACGGCATTTACCAGCTCGATACCGACGGACGCTTCGTCGCGGTCAACGACGTCATCGTCGAGACGACCGGCTACGCGCGCGAGGAACTCCTCGGCGAGCACGTCTCGCTCGTGCTCGCCGATGGCGATATCGAACGCATCGAACGCGAGATTTCGAGCCAGGTCGGCGCAGCCGACGGGGACGACATCGCAAGGTTCGATATCGTCGTCCGAACAGCCGGCGGCGACGCGATCCCCTACGAATTACGGATCAACCTCCTGGTGGAGGACGGCGAGTTTCAGGGGTCCATCGGTGTCGCCCGCGACCGGTCCGAGGAACAGCGCCGACAGGAGTCGCTCACATCGGCGGAGAAATCGTACGATTCGATCACGAGCATCATCGACAAAGCGGATATCGGCGTCTGCATCCTCGACGAGAACTGCGAGATCACGTGGGCCGACGAGACCATCGGGCAGTACTTCGCTATCGATCACGAGCGTCTCGTCGGGCGGAACAACCGGACGGTCATCGACGAGACCCTCAAACACAGGTTCGTCGATTCCGATTCGTTCGCCGAGACCGTCCGCTCGTCGTACGACGACGATCGCTTCGTCGATCGCCTCGAGTGTCGGGTCGCGGGCGACGGGACCGACCTCGAGGACCGGTGGCTCCGATACCAGAGTAAACCGATCAAATCGGGAAAATTCGCCGGCGGCAGGGTCGAGTTTTACTACGATATCACCGATCAGAAGCGCTCTGAAGAAGATCTAGAGGAGAACAGAGAAGCGTTTCAGTCCCTGGTCGACGCCGTCGAGGAGTACGCGATCTTCCGGCTAGACTCGGACGGTCACGTCCTCACCTGGAACAAAGGCGCGCGGAATCTCAAGGGCTACGACAGCGAGGAGATCGTCGGCGAGCACTTCTCGACGTTTTATACCGACGGGGATCGAGCGGCGAACGTTCCCGAACGGAACCTCGAGCGAGCGCTCGAGACCGGCTCCGCCGAGGACGAAGGCTGGCGCGTCCGAGCGGACGGAACGCGGTTCTGGGCGAACGTGACGATCACGCCGGTTCGAGACGACGACGGCACCCATCGGGGCTATCTGAAGGTGACTCGCGATATGACGGATCGCTGGGAGCGCGAGCAGGAACTCGAGAGCGAACTCCAGCGCATTCTCGGGCGGATTTCGGACGCGTTCTACGCGGTCGACGACGAGTTCCGATTCACGCACGTCAACGAGCGCGCCGCGGAACTCCTGCAGCGCTCCGAGGAGGAGCTACTCGGCGAGCAACTCTGGGACGTGTTCCCTGACCTCCGCAATCTCGACGCGGTCTGGGACGCCTTCCACACGGCGCTGGAGACCCAAGAGCCGACCAGCTACGAGCTCTACTACGACACGCTCGATTTCCGGGTCGAGGCGAACCTCTACCCCTCCGAAACGGGAATCTCGGTATACTTCCGGGACGTGACCGAGCGCAGAGCGCGCGAGCGGGAACTCGAGCAGACGGAGCGACGCTTCGAGGCGATCTTCGAGGATCCGAACATCCTCGTCGGACTGCTCGAGCCCGACGGGACGGTGCTGGATATCAACGGGACGGCGATGGAGTACATCGACGCAGACCTCGCGGACGTGACCGGCGAGCCGTTCTGGGAGACGCCGTGGTGGGGTGAGGGCGAGGACGTTCGGTCTTCGGTCAGGGAGTGGACCGAGCGCGCGGCGGCCGGCGAGTACGTCAACTTCGAAACCGACCTCACGCGACCGAACGGCGAGCAGTACACGCTCAACGGCGTCTTCAGGCCCGTCACGAACGACGATGGCGACGTCGTGTCGATCGTCGTCTCGGACCGCGACGTCACGGAACGAAAGAAGCGCGAACGCGAACTCGAGGAGTCCGAGCAGCGCTACCGAACCCTCGCGGAGCACTTCCCGAACGGCGTCGTCACCCTGTTCGACCACGATCTCGAGTACACGCTGGTCGCGGGGCAGGGATTCGACAAGATACCCGTGGACCCGGCGGAGGCCGAGGGGGAACAGTTCGACGACGTCTGGCCCACCGAAACGAGCGATGCGCTCAGACCGGCGCTTCAGGCCGCACTCGAGGGCGAAGAGCGGACGATCGAACTGGAGTACGCCGACCGGGAGTGGGTACTCTATACGGTCCCGATCACCGACAATCGCGGCGACGTCTTCGCCGGCGTGTCGATGGCCCACGACATCACCGAACGCAAGGAGTACCAGCGCAGACTCGAGGAAACGATCGACCGACTCGAGGAGTCCAACCGTCGATTGGAACAGTTCGCATACGCGGCCTCCCACGACCTGCAAGAGCCCCTGCGGATGGTCTCGAGTTACCTCCAGCTCATCGAGAACCGCTACGCCGACGAACTCGACGACGACGGCGAGGAGTTCCTCGCGTTCGCGGTCGACGGCGCCGACCGAATGCGCAACATGATCGACGGACTGCTGGCGTACTCTCGAGTCGAGACGCAAGGGGACCCGCTCGAACCCGTCGACCTCGATTCGGTCCTCGAGAGCGTGCTCGCGGACTTACGGCTCCAGATCGAGGAGACGGACGCCGAGATCGAGACCGACACGCTCCCCCGTGCCGAGGGCGACGCGGCCCAGTTGCGCCAAGTGTTCCAGAACCTCCTGAGCAACGCGCTCGAGTACAGCGGTGACGAGCCGCCGCAAGTTTCCGTCGACGCCGAACGCCGGGGACGAGAGTGGGTCATCTCGGTGCACGACGAGGGCATCGGGATCGATCCCGACGATCAAGAGCGCGTGTTCGAGGTCTTCCAGCGCCTCCACAGCCGCGAGGAGTATTCCGGGACGGGGATCGGCCTCGCGCTCTGTCAGCGAATCATCGAACGCCACGGCGGCGAGATCTGGGTCGACTCCGAACCGGGTGAGGGTGCGACGTTCTCCTTCACGCTCCCCGCGGCGGACGATTTCGCGCCGTAAGTCCGGAATCGTCTCGTTTCCACTCGCGGTTCGTCGCGTCCCTTCCCGCCGCCACGGTCTCCCCATTCAGCGGGCGACCGGCCCCGAATCCGCAGCCAGTGCAAACGCGGCACGGCCGATTAGCATCAAATAGTTTATACACGTCTGACGTACGTTTATGTGGCCGGACCGACCCCTAGACACTATGTCGAACAACCGCGTCGAGACGCTCGAATCGACGGTTGCGGAACTCGAGTCGACGGTAGAGGGGCTGACGGACGAACTCATCGAGGCGAAAGAGCGGATCCGCGTCCTCGAGGCCGAACTGGACGCCGACACGCCGACGCGCGTCCCCGACCGTCGCAGCGAGGAGTCCGAAGCGACGGCGGACGAAACGCCCGAAGCCGAACCCGACGAGGTCGCCGAGGCGGCGGCGGACGCCGAGGGGACGGTCGAGGGGGAAGCGACCGGTGACGAAGCGGAAGACTCAGGTAGCGACGACATTATCGTCGCATAACTGCGGCTGACGCGACGGAAGGGGCTGTCGCGGAGGGATCGATACCCCTCGTTTCGGCAGCCACTGACGATACGGAGGTCGCGCAAAGAGAATGTATATCAAAGCGATCGTCCTCGACAATTTCAAGAGTTTCGGTAGAAAGACGAAGATCCCGTTCTACGAGGATTTCACCGTCGTTACGGGCCCGAACGGCTCCGGGAAGTCGAACATCATCGACGCCGTCCTCTTCGCGCTCGGCCTGGCCCGCACCCGCGGGATTCGCGCCGAGAAGCTGACGGATCTCATCTACAACCCCGGTCACGAGGGCGAGGAGACCACGAGCGGCCCACGAGAAGCCACCGTCGAGGTCATCCTCGACAACTCCGAAGGTGCCCTCGATCGATCGCAGGTCGTCAACGCCGCGGGTAGCGAGGACGTCGGCGACGTCGACGAGATTCGCATCCGCCGGCGAGTGAAAGAGACCGAGGACAACTACTACTCCTACTACTACCTCAACGACCGCTCGGTCAACCTCTCGGACATTCAGGATCTGCTCGCGCAGGCCGGGATCACGCCGGAGGGGTACAACGTCGTCATGCAGGGCGACGTCACCGAGATCATCAACATGACGCCCCACGCCCGCCGGGAGATCATCGACGAGATCGCGGGCGTCGCGGAGTTCGACGCCAAGAAGGAAGACGCCTTCGGCGAACTCGAGACGGTCCAGGAACGGATCGACGAGGCCGAACTCCGCATCGAGGAGAAACGCGACCGGCTCGACCAGCTCGCGGACGAACGTCGGGCGGCCATGCGCTACCGCCGGCTCCGCCGCGAAAAGGAGGAGTACGAGGGCTACAAGAAGGCCAGCGAACTCGAGGAGAAACGGGCCGAACTCGAGTCCGTCGAAACCGAAGTCGACGACCTCGCAGACGAACTCCGGGAGCTCGAGCGCGAACTCGACGAACGGGAGGGCAAAGTCGTCCGCCTGCAGGAAGACCTCGAGGACTTAAACGCCGAAATCGAGCGCAAAGGCGAGGACGAACAGCTCCGGATCAAAAGCGAGATCGAGGAGATCAAAGGCGACATCTCGCGGCTCGAGGACAAGATCGAGGCCAGCGAGGAAGCGATCGAGGAGGCCGAATCCAAGCGCCGCGAGGCGTTCGTCCAGATCGATCGCAAGCAGGAGACGATCGACGACCTCACGGACGAGATGCGCGAGCACAAACTCGAGAAGGCCTCTATCAAGAGCGAGATCCAGGAACGCGAGGCCGAACGCGACGAACTCGAGGCCGAAATAGAGGCCGTCGACACCGAGTTCGACGAACTCAAGACCGATCTGGCCGAGCGCAAAGAGCAGCTAGAAGAGGCGAAGACGGAGCGCAACGACCTCCAGCGCGAACAGGATCGCCTGCTCGACGAGGCTCGCCGGCGCTCGAACGCGATCAGCGAGAAAGAGCAGACGATCGAGGAGCGACGCGAGGAGCTCCCCGAACTCGAGAGCCAGCGCGGCGACCTCGAGCGGGAACTCGAGAAGGCGGAGCGGAACCGCGCGAACATCGCGGAGGTCGTCGACGATCTGAAAGGCGAGAAGCGTCGGCTCCAGTCCGATATCGACGATCTCGACGACGAGATTCAGACCAAACAACAGGAGTACGCCGAACTCGAGGCCAACGCGGGCGAGAGCGGCGACTCCTCGTTCGGTCGCGCGGTGACGACGATCCTCAACTCGGGGATCGACGGCGTTCACGGCGCGGTCGCCCAGCTGGGGACCGTCCCCGGCGAGTACGCGGTCGCCTGCGAGACCGCCGCCGGCGGTCGGCTGGCGAACGTGATCGTCGACGACGACGTCATCGGTCAGCAGTGTATCGAGCACCTCAAGTCCCGAAACGCGGGGAGAGCGACTTTCCTACCGCTGACGGACATGAGCCAGCGTCGGCTCCCCAACGCGCCGAGCGATCCGGGAATCGTCGACTTCGCGTACAACCTCGTCGACTTCGATAGCGAGTACGCCGGGGTCTTCTCCTACGTCCTCGGTGACACGCTGGTCGTCGAGGACATCGAGACCGCCCGCTCGTACATGGGCGACTATCGGATGGTCACGCTCGACGGCGACTTGGTCGAGAAGAGCGGCGCGATGACCGGCGGCTCCGGCGGCGGCTCGCGGTACTCCTTTACCGGCGGCGGCGAGGGCCAGCTCGAGCGCGTCGCGAAACAGATCACGGAGCTGCAGGAAGAACGGACGTCGCTCCGCGAGGACGCTCGCGGCGTCGAGGAGCGACTCGACGACGCCCGCGACCGCAAGAGCGACGCGGCCGACGAAGTTCGGTCGATCGAGTCCGAACTCGAGGGCCTCGACGAGAAACGGGAGGAGATCGAGGCCGAGATCGAATCCCTCGAGTCGGACCTCGCGGAGCTCCGCGAGGAGCGCGAGTCGGTCGACGAGCGGATGAACGAGATATCCGACGAGATCGACGCGAAGACGGCGACGGTCGAGGAGCTCGAGGCGGACATCGACGATCTCGAGCGCGAGCTCGCGGACTCGAAGATCCCCGAACTGACCGACCAGATCGAGGCGCTCGAGGCCGAGATCGACGAGCGCGAGGACCGCATTCAGGAACTCGATAACGAACTCAACGAGCTGAGCCTCGAGAAGGAGTACGCCGAGGACGCCATCGAGGACCTCCACGACGACATCGAGGCCGCGCAGAATCGGACGGCCGAGCACGAAGACCGGATCGACGACTACGAGGCGGAAATCGACGGGAAGCGCGAGACGCTCGAGGAGAAACACGAGGCCGTCGCGGAGCTCGAAGAAGAGCTCACGGAACTGAAAGCCGAGCGCAGCGACCTCAAGGAGGAGCTGTCCGAGGCTCGGACGGACCGCGACAAACAGCAGGATCGGGTCAACGCCGTCGAGAGCAAACTCGAGGACGCCGGCGAGCGCGCGAGCAGCCTCGAGTGGGAGATCGAGTCCCTCGAATCGGAGGTCGGCGACTACGACCCCGAGGACGTGCCGGATCACGACACCGTCCTCGAGATGATCGACCACCTGCAGGCGGATATGGAGGCGATGGAGCCGGTGAACATGCTCGCGATCGACGAGTACGACGAGGTCCGGAGCGATCTCGAGACGCTCGAGGAGGGCAGGGAAACGCTGGTCGAGGAGGCCGACGGCATCCGCGAGCGGATCGAGCAGTACGAGACCCAGAAGAAGCAGACGTTCATGGACGCCTACGACGCGATCGCCGCGCACTTCACCGAGATCTTCGAGAAGCTCTCGGAGGGGACGGGGACGCTGCACCTCGAGAACGAGGACGATCCGTTCGACGGCGGGCTGACGATGAAGGCACAGCCGGGCGACAAGCCGATCCAGCGCCTGGACGCGATGTCCGGCGGCGAGAAGTCGCTGACCGCGCTCGCCTTCATCTTCGCGATCCAGCGGCACAACCCGGCCCCGTTCTACGCGCTCGACGAGGTCGACGCCTTCCTCGACGCCGTCAACGCCGATCGGATCGGCGAGATGGTCGACGAACTCTCCGACAAGGCCCAGTTCGTCGTCGTCTCCCACCGGTCGGCGATGCTCGATCGCTCCGAGCGGGCGATCGGCGTGACGATGCAACGGGATAACGTGAGCGCGGTGACCGGGATCGATCTGAGCGACGGCGGCGACGGGAGCGGAGAAGAGGTGCCGGTCAGTGACTGATCACGACGAGTTTTATACCGATGGGGGAGACGAGATCCCCCTCGACATCGCGGGCCACGAGGACCGCGAGCGCCCGGGAGATGCGGACTCGAGCGCGGGCGACGATTCCGACGACGAAAGCCCGTCGGACGGATCCACCGAATCGGTCCTCGAGTTCGCGGACGTCGAAACGGCCGCGGAAACGTCCGGAGACGACGACGACGGAGACGAAGAGACGGTCGAGCCCGTCGAATTGCTCGTCCAACTCGCGAAGGACGGCGAAATCGATCCGTGGGACATCGACATCGTCGCGGTCACCGACAAGTTCCTCGAGGCGATCGACGAGGTCGACCTGCGAACCTCCGGGCGGGCGCTGTTCTACGCGAGCGTCCTCCTGCGGATGAAGAGCGACGAACTGTTCGCCACCGACGACCCCGACGAGGAGGAGCTCCCGCCGTGGGAAGCGCCCTTCGCCGACGAGGGAGCGATGGACCCGGCGGGCGACGACGGTCGGGAGTACCCGCCGGGGTTCGACCCCGTCGAGAACCTCGAGGAGGAGATGGAACGCCGCCTCGAGCGCAAGCACGCCCGCGGGAAGCCGGAGACGCTGGACGAACTGGTCCGCGAGCTTCGGACGGCCGAGCGAGATACCTGGTGGAAGGAGTCGCGAAGTTACGACACGAGCGATTCGCCGAAGGGGTACGACCGCGGCGTGCAGGAGCTGAACTACCACTCGGGCGACGACTTCCGGGTCGACGACGAACCGACCAGCGACGACGTGACCCACACGACCCACGAAGAGGACATCGAGGCGGTCATCGACGACGTCGAGACGGAACTCGAGGACCGCTACGAGCGAGGCCGCGACGAGGTGCTGTACGCCGAGATCGACGAGGTCGGCGGCACGCGCGTGATGACCTACCTCGCGCTGCTCTTTCTGGCCCATCGAGGAACGGTGACGCTCGAGCAGGACGAACTGTTCGGCGACCTCTGGGTGAAAGAGGCGGCAGTAGAGGCCGAGGCGACCGAAGCGATCGCCGACTGAATTCTCGTGTCGGCTCGGAAGTGACTCCCCAGACCGGCTCGAGAACGGATCGAGCGCCCACAAGCGTTTAGCCCACACCGGCGAAACCTCGAGTCGATGACGAGGCCGGACGATGCCCTCTTTCGCATTCGCGTCGAGACGTTCACTCTGGTTCGGAAGCTACTGCCGATCGTCCTCCTCGCCGGGGCCCTGGTCGGGCCGCTGTACCGGTTCGAGCCGACGGCCGCGATGTGGGTCTCGGCCGTCTGTTTCCTGTTGGTCCTCGTCGGCCTCCTCCTCGTGAGTCGCCTCCCGCTGTATCCGGCCCACACGTTCGGCCTCGAGTACCGGTTCGAGGAGGAGCCGTTCGAAACCGGTCGGCGACGGTGCGTCCGGTGTGGCGTGCTGGCCGAGTCCGGCACGCACCGCCGCTACGCCCGACAGATCGTCGTCCTCGGCGTGCCGATTCACACCCTCGAGTGGGGGAGCAACGACTTCTGTGGCGACTGCGTCGCGCTCGGAGACGCCGTCGACTCGCCTCCCACTGCCGAGCGAGTCGTGGACCCGGATCCGACGCCGACCCGGTCGCCGGCGCGAGAAACGGACGAAAGTCGGAAGGTGGAACAGGAATCGGGACGGGGACGTGCAACGGGATCGCCGTCAGACGACGGAATGCAGTCGGGTGGCGAACCGCCACGACTCGAGCGGGCCCGGCGCATCGACCGAAACGACGAGACGACCGCGCTGGAGCTCAGACGGGCCTTCGACTGACTCAGACGGTTTGCTGTACCGACGTACCGACGCGACCGCAGGCCGGTTGCGGTCGCGCCAGATATGACTGCCAGCGGACCGTCTCAATCGAGGTAATCGCCGGCGAGCAGATCGACGCGCTCGAGCGTCTCCTCCGGAATCGCCTCCTGTGGCGTATTGATCGTCCCCTCGAGGGCGCTCCAGGCCTCGCTCTCGAAGTCCTCCGGCATCGTTCGAATGGCGCGTTCGACGACCGCGTTGATCGCGTCCTGATTGGCCGCGGCGTTCTCGAGGACCTCCTCGAGGGTGACCTCGCTGTCTCGCTTCCAGACGTCGTAATCGGTGACGCCGGCGACGGTGGCGTAGCTCAGCTCGGCCTCGCGGGCGAGTTTCGCCTCCGGGATGGCGGTCATGCCGACGACGTCCCAGCCCTGATCGCGGTAGAACTCGCTCTCGGCTCGGGTGGAGTACTGCGGGCCTTCGATGCAGACGTACGTGCCGTCTTCCTGGGTTTTCGTTCCGTCGTCGGTCGCTTCCCGCGCCGATTCCGCGAGGTGGGAGACCAGTTCGGGACAGTACGGATCGGCGAAGCCCATGTGGACGACCATGCCGTCGCCGAAGAAGGTGGGCGTGCGGTGTTTGGTCCGGTCGAAGATCTGGTCGGGAACGACGAGCGTTCGCGGCGGCAGCTCCTCGCGAAGGCTGCCGACCGCGTTCGTGGCGATGACCCGGTCGACGCCGACCGATTTGAGCGCGTAGATGTTCGCCCGATAGGCTGCGTCAGTCGGCGGATGCTGATGGTTCTCGCCGTGACGCGGAAGGAACGCGACGTCTCGCCCGGCGAGTTCGCCGCGGGTGACTTTCTCGCTCGGCTCGCCGTACGGGGTCGAAATTTCCGCTTTGCGCGTGTTCTCGAGTGGCAGTGCGTCGTAGATACCGCTGCCGCCGATAACGCCGATCGTCATGGCGAGAGATGGGCCGAGCAGGACCGTAAACGGACTGGTTCCCGTCCCGGGCTCGTCGCGAAGCGGTGATCTGCGCCGACAGTCGAGACCGATGGCCGCTACCACGACTCACGAGAACCCAAGTAGCGCCGCCGTCACGTTTCGGCTATGGGTGCGGAATCGTCCGACGGAACGCTCACCGACGGTCCCCTCGTTCGACCGATGATCCGGCTCGCGTGGCCGCTCGTGGTCATCCAGCTGTTGCAGGTCGCCTACAACGTCGGCGACACCTTCTGGCTGGGGGCGCTCTCGCCCGACGCGGTCGGGGCCGTGAGCCTCGCGTTTCCGATCCTCTTCTTGCTGATCGCGATCGGCGGCGGCTTCACGACGGCCGGCGCGATCCTGATCGCCCAGCACACCGGCGCGAAGAGCGGCGACGCCGGACTGATCGCCGGGCAAACGCTGTCGTTCGTCTCGCTGGTCGCCGTCGCACTGAGTACGCTGGGCTTTTTCGCGACCGGGCCGCTGCTCGCCGCCCTGCCCGCCGACGCCGCGACGCAGGCCGAGATCATCCCGCTCGCTGCCGGCTATCTCCGGATCTTCTTCCTCGGGCTTCCCTTCCTCTTCGGCTTTTTCGTCTTCGTCGCGCTCATGCGCGGCTACGGCACCACTCGCGCCCCGATGCGCGTGATGCTCGTCAGCGTCGTCATCAATCTCGCGCTCGATCCGCTGTTCATCTTCGGCGTCGGTCCGTTCCCCCGCCTCGAGGTCGAGGGGGCCGCCGTCGCGACCCTCATCTCACGGGGGCTCGCGACGGCGATCGGCTTTTATCTGCTGTACTACACCGACGTGGGGCCGGACATCCAGCCGAGCCACCTCCGGCCACGCCGGGAGTACGTCGCGAAGATCACCCGGCTGGGGGTGCCGACGGCGCTCGAGCAGTCGATGACCGCCCTCGCCCTCGTCGCGATGACGGCGATCGTCGTGACCTTCCCGCCGGCGGTCGTCGCGGCCTACGGCCTGGGCAATCGGCTGATCTCGCTGGCCTTCCTCCCGGCGCTGGGGTTGGGGCAGGCGACGGACTCGATCGTCGGCCAGAACCTGGGCGCGGGCAATCCCGATCGGGCGGCGAGAGCGGTCAGAATCGCCGCGAGCGTGATCGGCGCGGTCATGTTGGCGGCCAGTATATTCGCGTTTCTCTTCCCGGAGCCGTTCGTCTCGGTGTTCGTCACCGCCGACGCGGCCGGGAAAGCGGCGACGATCGACTACGGCGTGACCTACCTCCGCTTCGCCGCGGTCGGCTTCGCCTTCATGGGCGTCTTGCAGGTTGTCCAGGGCGCGTTCCGCGGGGCCGGCAACACGAAGACGGCGCTCGCGTTCGCCGTGCTCGGGCTCTGGATCGTACGCGTCCCCGTCACCGCCTATCTGGTCTTCGTCGCCGACTGGGGACCGACCGGTATCTGGACGGGCGTCGTGATCGGCGATATCGTCGGTGCGATCGCCGCCGTCGCGTGGTTTTCGCGTGGTACGTGGAAGGGCGCGCTGGTCGATGGGGACGGCGCCGAAGCGGAACAGACGGGCTCGAGTGAAACCGAATCGGTCGCGGAGTGACGGCGATCGATGCCGAGGACGAGCTACACATTCGCGGGTGAAGAAGCGCTAGAAACGGTGTTATTCGTCCGCGAGCGCGTCGTAAACGTCACGGTGTTCGTCACGTCCCTTTTTCGCTAACGATCGAAGGATGTCCCGGCGAGCGTCGCGCATAAATTCCGCTGGCGGTTCTTTGCCGTGTTCCTCAACGTACCGTTCGCGGACGTCTTCCAGCAGCGTCTCGAGCAGGTTGCTCCGCGTACCGCCGGAAGCGGTCTCATCAGCTGCCATTCTCTGTGATTCTTTCGTCGCCGTCGTTGTAACGATTTCGTCGTATATTGTGGTTAAGCCCCATTCCTCGCGCATAGCAGTGGAACCACAGCTGACAGAAATCGGAACGAAGATTGAACAGCGAGGGCTCGGTATCGTTCAGCGATGGTCGACAAGGATGTCGTTCGTCGGGGATACGACGCCGTGGCAGAAACGTACGCTGCGGAACGATCCGAGGGCGGTATCGGGATGGACGCCCTCGAGGCGGTACTCGAGTCGCTTTCCGACTCGCCGACCGTTCTCGACGTCGGTTGCGGCCAAGGAGTGCCAGTTCTGCGGCGGGTGAGCAACGCTGGGAACGCGGTCGGCACGGATTTCTCGCGCGAACAGTTGGCGCTGGCGGCGGCGAACGCCCCGGCAGCGGCCCTCGTTCATGGGGATATGGTGACGCTGCCGTTCTCCGATGGGGTCTTCGACGCCGTGATCACCTTCCACTCGCTGATTCACGTCCCTCTCGATGACCACCGGGCAGTCCTCGACGAGTTCGCTCGGGTCCTGCGGCCCGGCGGCTGGGTGCTGCTCTCCGAGGCCCCGGTGGAGTGGACCGGTGAGAACCCGAACTGGCTCGAGACCGGCGTCGAAATGCAGTGGGACATGGCTGGCGCGGCGGCCACGCGAACCCAACTGCGCGAGGCCGGATTCGCCGTCGTCGACGAGCGTGAGAGTACCGAGACGCTTACCGAGGACGAACACTGGCTGTATCTCGCCGGTCGACTCGAGGCACCGGTGGAAACGGAGACCGAGTCGTCGTCTCGCAACGAATGCGAGCGTGAGTAGACGTGAGCGACCGTCCGCTTATTCAGCGGCGAGTCTCCACTGGTCCGAATCGGCCGACTCGAGCACCTCGCGGCGTTTCATCTCGCTCAGGACTTCCGACAGCCGGTCGGGCTGGGCGATTTCCATCTCGATGCGCTCGATGCCGTGGTGTTCGGTGAGGAAGTGACGGATCTCGTCGTTCGTGAAGCTCTCCTGGTCGGCCTTTTCCATCGCACTGGTGATCAGGTCCACCATGTCCTCGATGAAGTTCCACGGGTAGACGACCCAGGTCCACTCCTCGAGGCGTTCGCCGACGTAGTCGGGCTGGAACTCGCTGGTGCCGAGCAACTGCAGCGTCGCGGTTCGGACCTCGCCGGCGTCGCGGTCGTCGACGTACTCGTATGCGCGCTCGATCGAGCCGCCGGTGTCGGCGATGTCGTCGATGATGAGCACGTCCTTGCCCTCGACGCTTCCCTCGGGCATCGGGTAGCGGACGGTCGGCTCGCCGGACTTCTCGGCGGCGCCGACGTAGTGTTCCATCTTCAGGCTCGTCAGGTCGTTCAGTCCGAGGAAGTCACAGAGACACCGCCCCGCGAACCAGCCGCCCCGGGCCAGCGCGACGACGACGTCCGGCTCGAACGCGTCGTCACGCACGTCGTCGGCGACGTCCCGACACAGGCCGTAAATATACTCCCAGTTGGTTATCGTGCAGTCGAAATCGTCCGGTAGGTCGGACATCTGATGGCCACCTACCCGGTCTCTCGAGCGCGGCCCCCTTAAGTCGGCTGAAACGATCCGCTCGTCTCGAGCGAGGGCAGCGAGACCTCGGCCAGCGAACTCGCGATCACCGACGGGGGGCCGGCATCCGACAATTTATAATCGGGTAGTACAACCTAGTTATCGATGCCGCAGACACAGATTCAGGCCGCCCGCGAGGGGACGGTGACGCCCGAGATGGAACGCGTCGCCGAACGGGAGAACCGCGATCCGGCGTTCGTCCGCGAGCGGGTCGCCGAGGGACAGGCCGTGATTCCAGCGAACGTCAACCACGACGCGCTCGATCCGATGATCATCGGCCGCGAGTTCGCGACGAAAGTCAACGCCAACATCGGCAACAGCGAGACGACCAGCGACCTCGAGACGGAACTCGAGAAGCTCCACACCGCGGTCCACTACGGCGCGGACACGGTGATGGATCTGGGCACCGGGAGCGACCTCGACGAGATCCGAGAAGCCCACGTCGAGCACTCGCCGGTCCCGCTCGGGACGGTGCCGCTGTACGAGGCGGTCAAGCGGGCGGGCAGTCCCGAGGACGTTACGAAAGCGTCGCTGCTCGAGATCATCGAGAAACAGGCCGAGCAGGGCGTCGACTACATGACGATCCACGCGGGGATCCTCGCCGAACACCTGCCGCTGACCGACGGCCGGAAGACGGGAATCGTCTCGCGGGGCGGCTCGATCATGGCCAAGTGGATGGAGGAAAACGGCGAGCAGAACCCCCTCTATCAGGTATTCGACGAGATCTGTGAGATCTTCGCCGAACACGACGTTACGTTCAGCCTCGGGGACAGCCTGCGGCCGGGCTGTCTGGCCGACGCCTGCGACGAGGCCCAGTACGCCGAACTCGACACGTTAGGCGAACTCACTCGCATCGGCTGGGAGCACGGCGTGCAGGTGATGGTCGAAGGGCCGGGCCACGTTCCGATGCACAAAGTCGCGGAGAACGTCGAGCGCCAGCAGGAGGTCTGCGACGGCGCGCCCTTCTACGTCCTCGGCCCGCTGGTGACCGACATCGCGCCGGGCTACGACCACATTACGAGCGCGATCGGTGCCGCGATGGCCGCCCGGGCCGGTGCCGCGATGTTGTGTTACGTCACCCCGAAGGAACACCTCGGCCTCCCCGAGGAGAAAGACGTCCGAGACGGTCTCGCAGCCTATCGGATCGCCGCCCACGCCGGCGACGTGGGAAACGAACGACCCGGCGCACGCGACTGGGACGACGCGCTCTCGGAGGCCCGCTACGAGTTCGACTGGCGCGAGCAGTTCGACCTTGCGCTCGACCCCGACCGCGCCCGGTCGTTCCACGATCAGACCCTACCCGGCGACAACTACAAGGAAGCCCGATTCTGCTCGATGTGCGGGGCTGAGTTCTGCTCGATGCGGATCGACCAGGATGCGCGCGAGGACGGCGAGATGGAAGCGATCGAAGGCGAGGAACGGACCGACCTCGAGTCCTCGCCCGCCGCGGACGTAAATCGGCCGCCCGTGGGAACGCACGAGTCGGGGGATCTGCCGCCGATGGCGAACCACGAGCACGGCGATCCGCTCGAGGAAACGGGCGACGATTGATCCGCGACTCCCCGTGAGTCGCGGACACCTTCGAATATCAATGTCGAGTACAGTCACAGAGAATCGACCTCGTCTTTATCTGACAAACCGTGGTCGGTTCGGTATCGATGGCACCCCGACGACGGACCGTCATGGCGGCGGTATCGACGGCGACAGCGTCGGCAGTAGCCGGTTGTGCCGGCCTGCTCGGCGAGGAGACGGACGACGAAAACGGCCCGGAGAACGAGGAAGACGTCGCGACGGCGTTCGTCGACGACCTCGCGAACGAGCGATTCGAGCGGGCGAGCGAGCGATTCGTCGAGCGAGAACGGGACAAACGCGGCGATCCCGCCCGACTCGAGCGCCTCTGGATGGGGTACAGTGCGGTGAGCGGCGCGTACGCGGAGCTCGCCGACACGGCGGTATCGACGAAGAACGACCTCTCCGCGGTCGACCTAACGCTGTCGTTCGACCGCGGTGACCACGTCTGTCGAACTATCGTCGACGGAGAGTCGCGCCTCGTCGACTGCGGCGTCGTCGACGAGTACGAGCGACCGTCGTACGTCGATTCGAGCGCGGTCACCGAGCAGGACGTGACGCTCGCGGTCGAAGACTGTTCGCTCCCCGGAATCGTGACGACGCCCGCTGCCGAAGACGAGGCCGTCCCCGGCGTCGTTCTCGTTCACGGTGCCGGCGCGGGAACGAAGAACAACGACCGAGGCGGCTCTGCGCCGTTTCGGGATCTGGCCGAGGGCCTCGCCACGCGGGGCATCGCTACCCTTCGATACGACAAACGGCTTCCCATCTGCAAAGTCGAACCCAGTTCCCACACCCTCGATCGCGTCACCGTCGACGACGCGCTCGTCGCGATCGAGCGACTCCGGACCGTCGACGGCGTCGACGCTGACCGAATCGTCGCGGTCGGGCACGGTCTCGGCGGGACGGCAACACCGCGGATCGCCGCTCGAGACGGCGATCTCGCTGGCGTCGTCGGACTGGCCGCGCCGGCGCGTCCGTACCACGAACTGACGCTCGCGCAACTCGAGTACAAGGTGTCGGTCGGCGACCACGAGTGGGACGGGCTGGTGCGCATCTACGAGCGCTGGAGCGACGAGATCGAACGGGTACGGGCGGGGGAGTACGAGTCGGGCGACGAACTGCTCGGGAACCCCGGTGCCTTCTGGGACAGTCTCGCGGCGTACGATCACCTGGGGGCCGCGGCGGACGTCGACGTTCCGCTGTACCTGCTGCAGGGCGGACGTGACTTTCAGGTCACCGCGGCCGACGACCTCGAGCGGTGGCGGTCCGAACTCGACGGAGAGTCGACCGTGACGTTCGAGACCTACGACGGGCTCGACCACCTGTTCATGCCGGGCGACGGCCCGTCGGTGGAGTTCGCGTACGCCGTTCGGAACAACGTCGCCGAGGGCGTTATCACCGATCTCGCGGACTGGATCACCGACCTGTGATCGGTGCGTCGACACGCGCTTTCGCCCACCCGACGACCGAGGATTCATACGCCGGTCGCACCACGCACGTCGTATGGAGACGATTCGGATCGTGCAGGTCGATGCCTTCACCGACGAACCGCTCACCGGGAACCCGGCGGGCGTCGTTCCGGACGCGGACGGCCTCTCGGACGACCAGATGCGAGCGATCGCCGCCGAAATGGCCGTCAGCGAGACGGCGTTCCTCCGCTCGAGCGAGGACGCTGACCGCCGCGTTCGGTACTTTACGCCCACGCAAGAGGTCGACCTCTGCGGTCACGCGACGATCGGTAGCTTCGCCCACCTTCACGACGAGGGCCTCGAGCCCGGATCGACGACCCTCGAGACGAACGTCGGCGTCCTCGAGATCGAGATTGCCGAGGACGGCACGGTCTGGATGACGCAGGACGAGCCGTCGATCCGCGAAGTCGACGTGGGCTACGACCGCGTCGCGGACGCGCTGGGCGTCGATGCGGCCGCGCTCGAGGGCGCGAGCGCCGACATCCCGCTCGCGGTGTCCTCGACCGGTCTGCCGTTCCTGATCGCCCCGATCACGTACCTCTCGGACGTCGGGAACGCAGAACCGGATATGGCGGCGATCGAGGCGCTCACCGACGCAGTCGACGCTGCGGGTATCTACCTCTTTACCTTCGACGCGCTCGAGCCCGGGTCGACGCTCCACGGTCGCATGTTCGCGCCGGGGGCCGGCGTCCCGGAGGATCCGGTCACCGGCACCGCGAGCGGGGCCGTCTGCGCGTACCTCGATCGCTTCGGCGCGTTCGACGACGACCTGCCCGAGGAGCTCCGGCTCGAGCAGGGCCACTACGTCGACCGGCCGGGCCTGGTCCGCGTTCGGATCGACGACGCGGTACGGGTCGGCGGCCGGGGCGTCACCGTCCTCGACGGTTCGATCGTCGTCCCCGAAGACGACGAGGACGAGATTCTCGAGGCCTAATAGCGACCGCCTCGAGCGTACGGACAGAGATACGGAGAGACAGCTATCGGAGACTGTGTCCGAGATCGTGTACTCACCGCGAGAAACAGGTCGGTCGGCGGTGCCGAGGCGAAACGCCCGACTATCGAGTCGCGGCGCTGCTATCGTAGCCGTTGAACCGAATCGTACACTGATCGCAACGCCGTCGTCCGATGTGTGGACCGACTGTCAGCGGCTACTCTCTCACGAAACCCGACGGTGCTCGAACGGCTGATTCCGATCCGAACGAGCCGTCTTCGCCAGAAATTTGGAACGTTCATTCGATTTCGAGTTGGGATTGAGAGCGACCGTTCGCAACCTTCTTTATTCGTTCCAGTGACCACCTCACTAGAGATGGCTGTACTCTGGCTGGACGAGATCAGTGCCGGCGACCTCGAGACGGTCGGCGGTAAAGGTGCCTCCCTGGGCGAGCTCACGAGCGCTGGGCTGCCCGTTCCACCGGGATTCGTCGTCACCGCTGGGACCTATCGATCGTTTATCGAAGAAGCCGAAATCGACGAGGAGCTGTTCGCGGCCGTCGATGTCGACGTCGACGACTCGGCCGCGCTGGCCGACGCGGCCGACCGCGCACAGGAGCTCATCCTCGAGACGCCGTTCCCCGACGAGTTGCAGACGGAGATCCTCGAGAGCTACCACGAGGTCGGCAACGGCGAGGCGTTCGTCGCCGTTCGGTCGTCGGCGACGGCCGAGGACCTGCCGGACGCCTCCTTCGCGGGCCAACAGGAGACGTTCCTCAATGTGACCGAGGAAGCCCTGCTGGACCGCGTTCGGGAGTGTTGGGCCTCGCTATTCACCCAGCGAGCGATCTACTACCGGCAAGAGCAGGGGTTCGATCACTCCGCGGTGAACATCGCGGTCGTCGTCCAGCAGATGGTCGACGCCGAGAAGTCGGGCGTGATGTTCACGAGCCACCCCTCGACGGGCGACGCGACGATGATCATCGAGGCCGCATGGGGACTGGGCGAAGCCGTCGTCTCCGGTGCCGTCTCGCCGGATAACTACGTCATCGACCGCGAGGACCGGTCGATGGACGTCACCATCGCCGAGAAGAAGGTGATGCACGAAAAAGACGAGGCGACCGGCGAGACCGTCGAGCGCGAGGTGCCCGAGGATAAGCGCACTCAGCGAGTCGTCTCCGACGACGAGATCGACGCGCTCATGGACCTCGGCGAACGCGTCGAGGACCACTACGGCGAGCCCCAGGACGTCGAGTGGGCGATCGTCGACGGTGACGTGTACATGCTCCAGTCGCGCCCGATCACGACGATCGACGAGGACGGGAGCGACGCCGCGGATCCGACCGGGAGCGTCGACGCCGCGAAGGGACTGACCGACGGCAGCGGGAGCATGCAGGCCGCCGAGGGCGGCGGTACTGGCGGGACCGACTCGAGCGGCTCCGGCGAGATCCTCGTCGACGGCCTGGGCTCGAGTCCGGGGACGGTCAGCGGCCCGGCGCGGATCGTCCTCAAGCTCGACGACCTCGACAAGGTCAGCGAGGGCGACATCATCGTCACCGAGATGACGATGCCCGACATGGTGCCCGCGATGAAGCGGGCCTCAGGCATCATCACCGACGAGGGCGGCATGACCAGCCACGCCGCCATCGTCTCGCGCGAACTCGGCGTCCCCGCCATCGTCGGGACGACCAACGCCACGACCACTCTCGAGGACGGCCAGGTCGTCACGCTCGACGGCGAGAAGGGCGCGGTGCTCGAGGGATCCGAAGTCGAACCCGACGAGGAGACCGAGCCGGTCGAGGAGGTTCGCCCGCAGTCGCCGGTCAAACCGATGACCGCGACGGAGGTCAAGGTCAACGTCTCCATCCCGGAAGCCGCCGAACGAGCGGCCGCGACGGGTGCCGACGGCGTCGGCCTGCTCCGCATGGAGCACATGATCCTCTCGCTGAACCAGACGCCCGCGAAATTCATCGCGGAGAACGGCGAGGACGCCTACATCACGGAGCTCGTCGAGGGGATTCGCGGCGTCGCCGACGAGTTCTATCCGCGGCCCGTCCGCGTCCGCACGCTCGACGCGCCGACGGACGAGTTCCGCCAACTCGAGGGCGGCGAAGACGAGCCCGACGAGCACAATCCGATGCTCGGCTACCGGGGCATCAGGCGCTCGCTCGACCGTCCTGACGTCTTCGCGCACGAACTCGAGGCGTTCCGTCGCCTCTACGAGCTGGGATACGACAACGTCGAGATCATGCTTCCGCTGGTCAACGACGCCGAGGACATCTACCAGACCAAGGAGCTGATGAAGAAGGCGGGGATCGATCCCGAGAGACGCCGCTGGGGTGCCATGATCGAGACGCCCGCCGCCGCGCTCTCAGTCGAGGGGATGGCCGAAGCGGGCATCGACTTCGCCTCCTTCGGGACGAACGACCTGACCCAGTACACGCTCGCGGTCGACCGCAACAACGAGCACGTCGCCGACCGCTTCGACGAACTCCACCCTGCCATCCTGCGGCTCATCGGGGACGTCATCGAGACGTGTCGCGAACACGACGTCGACACGAGCATCTGCGGACAGGCCGGCTCCAAACCCGAGATGGCCCGGTTCCTCGTCAACGAGGGGATCAGCTCGATCTCGGCGAACATCGACGCCGTCCGCGACGTCCAACACGAGGTCAAGCGAGTCGAGCAGAAGCTCCTGCTCGACTCCGTTCGCTAACGGTCGCGTTCACTGATTTTTCGGACGAGGTGCGCTCGACGCCGTCGCCGCGTGTACGGAGACTGCCGATACATGTGACAAGACGGTCACCACGTGTATGCGTAGCCGGCGGCGACGAGAAAGACCAGACCGATCCCGAGTGCTGCGACCGCGATCGCGAGACCGAGAAATCGAAGCAGGTCCGTCATGAGCGCCGGATACTCGGGCTGGGGCTCGAGGTTCGCCACGAGCACGTAGATGAACGCGCCGGCCCCGATGGAACACAGGCCGAGCGTCGCCGTCGCAGCCCAGGTCATGGGTTCGATGGGGTGGCTGCCCTCGTATAGCCTGCGGCCGGGCGGGGAAAGGTCCAAGATGTCGGCCGGCCACCGTTCGAGTATGAGCGATCGTTCGGACGAGGTGACCGAGAGTCGGGAGCCGGACGCACCCGCGACCGACGACCTCCTCGAGGAGACGGATCGCCTGCTCTCGGGGTCGGGAGCCGCCGTCGACGACGGGCAGTCCGAAACCGCGGGGAGCACGGCGGGCGGGGACACCGGCGTGGATCCTCTCACCGGGCTCGATCCCGCGCGAGACGCCGACCTCGACGGCGACAGTACGGCCGACGCCGAATCCGACACCGGCTCGTCGCGATCGTGGCTCTCACCGATCACGTCGCGACTCTCGCTCGGGCGATACTTCTCCCCGAAGGAGTATCTCGCGCTCGTCGGCCTGCTCAGCGCCGGCGTCCTGGCCGGGGCGACCGTCCTGCCGTTCGCCGGCCGCATGATCGGCATGTTCGCCGTCGCCTTCGTAATCGGGCTCGTCGCGTCGAAGCGGCGCTATCTCGAGATGAGCGCCGCCGGCGTCTCGGTCGGCGGCGTCGCGGCGGTCATCAGCAACACCGTCCTCATCGCAGTCGGCTCCGGACGGCCGCTCATCGCCGTCGGCGCGACCGTCGGACTCCTCGCCGCCGTCGTGGGCTACTACTTCGGTCGCGACCTCCGCGACGGGCTTTCGACGGATATCGACTGAGTCAGCCGTTCGTCGTCAGTTCCCAGCCGCGTTCCGTCCGGCGAACGACCCCGTTGTCGGCCATCACCTCGAGCAAGTCGGCGACGACTTCGCGGGGGGCGTCGATGTCTTCGCTGAGTTCGCCGACCGATTTCGGTTCCGAACGGACGCTGGCGAGCAGATCGGCGTAGATCCGACTCTCCGGGCCGGCACCGACGGTCTCGGAGATGTTCTCGAGCACGTCGTAGAGCCGCCCCTGCACCCATCGCTGGGCCAGCGACAGCTCGTTTTCGAGCCGTTCCAGATCTTCCAGCACGGCGAGTAGCTCGTCGAGATCCCCGGTTTCGTCCCACGAGATATCGAGGGAGAGGTGTCGACAGGTCGTGATATCGAAGCTACTGTTGGCCGGATAGGCGCTCTTGCTCGCGAAACCGTACGGCGAGACGTTGACCTCGAGTCGGACGTTCCGGGCGATGTGGAAGTACTTCCGCCGCTGGTCGTCGACGCGGCTCTCGATTAGCCCCGCCTCCTCGAGTTTTCGCAGGTGCTCGATGACCGCCTTGGGACTCACGCCGAGGTATTCAGAAATTTCAGTGACGTAACACGGCTTCCGGGCGAGCAACTGGAGAATTCGCCTCCGGTTTTCGTTCCCGAGTAAATCCAACAGCGCGGCGGAATCCATCGAGACAGCGTTAGTGATCGGCGCTGAAAAGCGTGTCTGCTCGCAGTACGCGACGGATCGATGCGATTCGAGCCCGGGTGATGGCGGATCAGCCGTCGGCGTCGGCCCCGCTGGGCGTCTCTGATACGGTTTGCCGCAACTATTTTCCGTCCGGTTTGCCGGGATCGGCCGGCGTCTCGCCGGACGACTGCTCATCGGGGTCGTTTCCCGACGGTCGTTCGTCGGTTCCGCTCCCCGGCGTCTGTCCATTAGAGCCGTTTCCCGTCGCCGTCTCACCGGGTGTGGATCCCGGCGCGCCGGTATCGGGACCGGTTCCCGGCGACTCGTCGTCGGTGGGGCCGCCGCCATCGGCCGGCGGTCCTGCGTCACCGGCGGGGGGTCCGTCGCCGGCCACTCCCCGGGCGACCGCCGCGACGACCGGTCCGGCCTGCTCCGACGCGGCCTGACGGATCGCGGTCGCGTTCCCTCGTAAGTTCGCGAGCCGATCCCTGCCGATGCCGGCCTCGTCGGCGCGGGACTCCGTTCGTTCGATCGTTCGCTCGAGGCTGGCGATCTGAACCGTCAGCCGGGCCATCTGCGATCGGTAGGCCCCCGTTGAAAGCTCCTCGCGTCGAGACTCGAGGGTAGCGCGTTCGGTCTCGAGTGCAGTTACTTTCGCCTCGAGGTGGTCGGTCCGCTCGGTGACGACCGCCGCCCGGGTTTCGTTGTCGGCGCGCTCGTAGGCCGCATCGAACATTCCCGACTCGACACCGTTTTCCGTATCAGCTGCGCTCGCCTGCATGACCGTCCCGACGGACGCGTTCGTCGAGTCGGACTGGGCACCGCCGGCATCGGTGGCCGCGAACGTGTTCGCGACGGCACCGGTCGCGAGCAGCGCGACAGCCAGACCGACGACGGTGAGAATCACCAGGAGAGCGACCGGTCGCGTGCGTCTCATTGTCTTTCTTCTCCGCGTGAATGTAGTAAAAAGACGGAGCTTCGTTCGAATCGTTTAATCGCCCCGGTAGAGCGCTGAAATCCGTTCTGAGCGTTCAAGGCGGCTGGAGTAGCCGTCAACGAACTCGATCAGCCGACGGTTTTCGGGCCCGGTTCATCGGCGTTTAGCGGATGGTTCAAATCGTTCCACTCGGAGAGCGGGGCGTCAATCACTCGCTACTTCAGTCGAAGTTGCGTCACGATCGCTCGCTGCTGTGACCGGCGGAACGTCACGATCACCTCTCTCGCGGCCGGGGCTCGGTCGGGGAGGGACGGACCGGATACTGTCCGCGGTCTAATAAAACGGAGTTTCGACCGAGACGACCGGACATCGCACGAGCGGTCGTCGAACGGAGAACGCACCGATAGCGCGTCGGCTTAAACCTACCTGCCAACAGTTATATCACCTCGACCCATGTTATCTAGTACCATGTTCGAGGTGTTCTCGCGAAGCTATTATCTCGGACGTCTCTACGTGACCCCGACCGACGGGAATCACGCACTCATGCACAGCGACCAGCACGAACGCATCAACGAGGAAGTGTACGCCACCGGTGACGGCCTCGAGCGACTCGACGCGCCGCTGGTGATGAAATTCGAGACCAGTCACTTCCCGGTTCACGGAGCGGACGCCGTCCCGACGAACACGCTCGCCTTGCCGGAATCGATGCTCGAAGGGACCGACGTCCGGAACCCGCCGTCGCTCCGGGAGGTGTTTCTGGCCCGGCGCGAGCGCGCCCGTCAGCTGCTCTCGTTCGCCGGCGGCTTGCGAGCCGGCGAGGCGGGGCCGACCGGTGACGAGCCGCCGAACGCCGGAACCTAGAAGTAGCCTCGCTTCCCGATTTCGGCCGGATGCTCGATAGGTTGCTCGGCCGCGCCTCGCTCAACGCGCGCATCGACGAACTCGAGGAGGAAAACGAGCGGTTGCGAAAGCGCTACGAGGCCGAATCCGAGCGCCGAGCCGACGCCGCGACGGCACGACAGGACGCCGAAGAGCGGGTCAACCGGCTCGAGGATCGGATCGCCCAACTCGAGGGCGAACTCGAGCGAGTGAACGCGGATGAAAGCTCGCTGACGGTTCGCCGCCGCGACCAGCTTCGCGGCCGCCGGCTCGAGGCGGTTCTGGACCGGCTGGCGTCCCTCCGAACGGGAGCCGAGGGTGCGCTGACCGCCGGCGTGGACGACGCGGTGCCCGAATCGGTCCGTGCGGATCTGGACGACGTGCTCGGCGAGCGGCTCGCGCTCGTCGACGAGGCCGCGCCGTGTCTGTGTTGCGTCGACGACGCCGGATTGCTCGCTGTGACGCTCGAGCCGCCGATCACTCCCGACGTCGACGCGGCCTGGCGCGACCGGTTCGCCCTCGAGCGCGAGTGGTTCCTGCCGACCGGCCGACACGCGGTCGCGCTGGTCCGGACCGATCTGTTCGCCGTCGGGGTCTACGAGGACGACGAGCGCGTCGAGTACCGCGGCTTCGAGAGCGACGTCAAGGGGAGCCACTCGAAGGGCGGCTTCTCGCAGGCCCGCTTCGAACGGATTCGCGACGGACAGATCGACGACCACCTCGAGCGCTGTCGCGACGCGCTGACGGCGTACGAACCGGGGGGCGAGCGAGCCGACACGCCGCTCTTCCTCGTCGGCCAGCGCGGCACCGTCGACGCGCTCGTCGACGAATCGAGGCTCGAGCCGACCGCGACGGCCGCCGTCGACGCGACCGGCGAACCGAAGGCGGCGCTCGCGGACGCCGTCCGGTCGTTCTGGACGACGGAGCTCCGGGTGCTGTGATACGGTTTGCTGTACCGATTTACCGGTGGGACCGCAGGGCGGTCGCGGTCCCACCGGCAATGACTTACAGTAGACCGTATGAGTCAGCGCTTCAGACGATACGGGGTCAGTAGCTGCCGCCGTCGTCGAAACAGCGACCGCATCTGTTCGCGTCCGCGTCACTGACCGCCCGCTCGACGGGGACCAGTCGGAGGTTGTCGTGAGCGACGTGGGAGGTCGCCCCGCAACTCGTCTGGAAGTCCGAACGGCCGGATTCGTGTTGGTGGATCTTGTTCGTCGTCTCGTTCAGGACACCGTTCATGGTATGAGTTAACACGAGTCGGCCACATAAGCGCACCGACCGTTGATTGCCGCATACCGAGTCGATGGGCTCCCGGTAGTCGTTGCTGGCAGTGAAACAGTACCGCCAACAGATGGCGAGGGCGAAACGGTCGGTCGAGAGCGGCCCGCTGAACCGCAATTACGACGCGTTCGCGGCATACTCGACGCCGACCGGCCCAGCGTGGTTTCCGTCGTCCCGCCCGTTCCCTCAAGGCGAACTGACCGACGAACGCCAATCTTTTTCCGCCGGTCGTCGCGCGAGAACGGTACTCGGCGGTCGCAGCGCCGATATCGGCCCGCTACTCGTCGCGGTTTGCTGCCCGCGTCTGGATCTCCTGGCCGACCGTCTCGACCCCGCCTTCGGGTTCCGGCGACGCTGTCACGGCGCGACCGCCGCCCGAAAGCGCCTCGAGGGAGACGACCAAGGCCGCACCGAGGAGGACGAGTCCGCCGGCGACGCCGAAGGCCACGGCGTAGCCGAGGGTGGCGGTCCACCCGCCGAGGACGCCGCCGAGCGCACCGCCCAGCGCCCCCAGTGCGACGTAGGCCCCGAGTACCTCTCCCCGGAGGCCCGGCGGCGCGAGCCGAGTGACGATCGCCGTCCCGATGACGGCGATGCCCGCCCACGTCACCCCGAGGAGTGCGAGAACGAGCCCGGCAGCGCCGAAGGCGACGGTCGCAGCCAGCCCCGCCACGGCGACGGTCACCGGGAACAGCACCCCCCTCGCGGCGAGGACGCCCGTCTGCAGGAGCCGAACGTCGTATCGCCCCGAGAGCCGTCCGGCGGCCTCGTAACAGACCGCGGAGCCGAGGCTCGAGGCCAGATAGAGCGCGAACACCTGCCCCGAATCGAAGCCGGCGTCGGTCAGAAACAGCGGGAGCGGTGCCCAGAAGGCGGCCGAACCGGTGAAGAAGAACGCTCCGGCGACGAAGTACGTGGCCATCGCCGGCTCGAGGCGGGTCGCGAGCCGTCGGGGATCGATCCCGCGCGTCGACCAGTAGAGTCGGGTCGGCGAGAACGAAACCGTGGCCCCTCTGACGCCGCGGCTGGAGCTCGCGAGGAGCCGGCCGATCCGACGAGCGGCGCGCTCGTCCGTGACGTGAGCCGACGGCTCGGGCCGCGGGAGCGTTCGCGCCGCGAGGATCGCACTCGCGCCGGCACACCCCGCGAGCACCCAGCACAGCGTCCGCGTGACCTCGTCGGCCGCGAGCAGTCGACGTCCGACGGCCGGCCAGACCGTCCCGAGGACGAGGCCGCCGGCCCAGCCGTAGCCCTGATACTTGTTCACGAGCCCGATCCGCTCGCTCCACCGGGATTCCGGGGCGTCGTCGACGACGAGCATCGTCAGGACCGGACCGATCGACGAGGCGAACAGCCAGAGGACCGCGTTCGCGGCGATGACCGCCGAAATCGAGGTGAGAAACGGGATCGCGGCCAGCGAGACCGCGACGCAGATCAGGGTCACGAGCACCAGCAGTCGGCGGTGAGCGACCCGGTTCGCGAGCCGGCCGAACGCGATCGCGCCCGGTGCGGCGACGCCGGCGGCCGTCGCCGCCAGCACTCCCAGTTGAACCGGTGATGCACCGAGTTCCACGATGTAGAGCGGTACCAGGAGGGAGGCGCCGCCGAACGCGACCGAGCCGAGTCCCCACGCGCCGAGCCAGCGATCCGTCATCGTCCGTCCCTGGAACGCGAACGGGTAAGTAGTGGCGATCGTCGGGCCGTCGTGACGGGCGTTCGCCCGTCGAGACGACTCGTCGCCACCGACGGCCCGACCGGGAGTTCAAGTACACCCTCGTCAATTTCCGAGTATGCGCGTTGCGATCCTCGCTCACGAGAAGTTTCCCGACCGAGCCAAGACCGCCCTCGGCGTCCTCCGATACGCAGACCACGACGTCGTCGCCGTCCTCGACCGAGACAGTGCCGGTCACCGGGTCGGCGATTTCGTCCCCGACGTCCAGGACGCGCCGATCGTCGCCGACATGGCCGCCCTCGAGTCCGACGCCGTCGACGCCTTGTTGATCGGCATCGCCCCGATCGGCGGCGGCTTCGACGAGAGCTGGCGCGAGGACGTCCGGACGACCCTCGAGGAGGGCTGTGACGTCATTTCCGGGCTGCACGCCTTCCTCGCCGAGGACGAGGAGTTCGCCCGGTTGGCGGCCGACAACGACTGCGAGATCCGAGACGTTCGGAAGCCGCCGGCGGATCTCGCGGTCAGCCAGGGCGTCGCGAGCGAGGTCGACGCCGAGGTGATCCTCACCGTCGGCACCGACTGCTCGGTCGGCAAGATGACGACGACGATGGAACTGGCCCGCGACGCCCGCGCGGCCGGCCACGACGCAGCCGTGATCCCGACCGGCCAGACGGGGATCATGATCGAGGGGTGGGGCACCCCGATCGACCGGGTCGTCAGCGACTTCACCGCGGGCGCGGTCGAGGAGATGATCACGGCGGTGGGCAACGACCACGACTACCTCTTCGTCGAGGGGCAGGGCAGCATCGTCCATCCGGCGTACTCGCCGGTCACGCTGGGAATCCTCCACGGCTCGATGGCGGATTCGCTCGTGCTCTGTCACGAGGCCGGCCGGGAGGCGATCCACGGCTACGAATCGTTCTCGCTGCCGTCGATCCCCGCCTACGTCGATCTCTACGAGAGCGTCGCCGAACCGGTCGCGGCGAGTCGAGTCGTCGCCGGTGCGCTCAACACGTCCCGTCTCGAGGACGACGCGGACGCCCGCGAGGCGGTCGCAGCGTACGCCGACGCGCTCGACGCGCCCGCGGCCGACGTGATCCGCTTCGGGACCGACGAGCTACTCGAGGCGTTACTCTGAGATGGCCCTCGATACCTCGTTCGAACGGCGCTCGCTTCCCCTCGAGTACCCCTTCGGGATCGCCCGCGGGACGACGACCGAAACCGAGGTCGTCTTCGTTCGGATCAGCGACGCCGACGACGGACCGACCGGCATCGGCGCGGCCGCGCCGTCCGCTCACTACGGCGAGACCGCCGCGACGGTCGAAGCCGTCCTCCCCGACCTGCTGGCGGTCGTCGAGGATGTCGGCGATGCCCACCAGCTCGAGCGGATCGAACGGGAGCTGCGCGAGACCGTTCGGGGGAATCCGTCGGCCCGCGCCGCGGTGAGCGTCGCGCTTTACGACCTCGTCGCGAAACGGCTCGAGGAGCCGCTGTATCGATACTGGGGACTCGATCCGGCGGAGACGCTCGAGACGTCGTACACCATCGGCCTCGACGACCTCGAGGCGATGCGCGAGAAAACCGAGACGGCGCTCGAGCGCGGGTACGACACGTTGAAGATCAAACTCGGCACCGACCGCGATCTCGAGATCGTCCGGACGATTCGATCGGTCGCGCCGGACGTCAGGCTGTTCGTCGACGCGAACGAGGCCTGGACGCCCCGCGAGGCGGTCGCGAAGATCGACAGACTCGCCGAGTTCGACCTCGCGTTCGTCGAACAGCCGGTTCCCGCCGAGGACCCCGAGGGACTGCAGTTCGTCTACGACTGCTCGAGCTTGCCGATCGCCGCCGACGAGTCCTGCGTGACGCTCGCGGATATTCCTCGGATCGCAGACCGGTGCGACATCGCGAACCTGAAGCTGATGAAATGTGGCGGGCTGGGGGAAGCAAAGCGGATGATCCACGCCGCCCGCGCTCACGGCCTCGAGGTCATGTGCGGCTGTATGACCGAATCGAACGCCTCGATCGCGGCGGCCTGTCACCTCGCCCCGCTGCTGGACTACGCCGACCTCGACGGCTCGCTGTTGCTGGCCGACGACCCCGCCGACGGCGTCCCGATGCCCGACGGCCGGATCGATCTCGCCGGCCTCGAGCGGCCGGGGACGGGTGCCGTCCTCGAGTCCGAATTCGACTGAGTTCTGGAGTCCGAGAATCCACGTTCGAAACCGTTCGAGGAGTCACTGCCGACGACTGTCAGCGCGACCACCAACGGGGTTTCATAGCGGTCGTCGGTGTGGAACGTGCTGGTATGGACGACAGTAACGGCGATCGACCCGTGTCCCGTCGGGCGCTATTGCGAGCGTCGGCCGGGACGGTCGCGCTTTCGGTGGTCGACAGCGCCCGAGCCGATGGGAACGGTGGCGGCGGACCGGCGCTCGCGCCGCGGTTCGATCGCGGCTGTCCGGACGCGACCCTCGAGCCCGGAATGACCCACTGCGAGGGGACGAGTACGGAGGGGTGTGCGGACGACCATCCGGCGACGACCGAACTCCGATCGGGCGTCGCCGAGAGTCTCGAGACCCGGTTTCCCGACGTGAACGCGCTGATCGACGCGGGGTTCAAGCCGTACTTCGACACGCTCGAGACGGGGGACGACAGCTGGTCGCACTGGCTCAGTCCGGAGTTCATCGGCGACGACGACGTTCTGAACCCGGAGCGACCGGAATCGGTCCTCGTCGACAACGAATCGTGGCGGTCGATGGGCGTCATGTTCATCGCGACGCGCGGCGGGGAACCGGTCGAGCCGCCGGCAGTGTACGGCGAGGACGAGTCCACGGACCGGTGTTCGCCGTGGCACGCCCACACCGGCCTCCCGGGGCGATTCGGCTGGTGGTACTACCAGCAGGCCTACGAACGCGAGTTCGAGGACGGGAATCTCGACGTAGCCTGTCGAACGCCCTGTATGCTCCACGTCTGGACCGTCGACCACTCCGAGAGCGTCTACGCACACGACGCGCCCCCGCAGGAGGATCGCGAGCTGTCGCCGGCCGCCGATCCCGAATTCGAGACCGACGCCGTCCCCGGGGAGGACGAACTCGGCTGGGACGTGCTTCCGAACGGACTCGTCCCCGAGCGAACCCCCGACGAGTTCGCCCCGCCCGGCCCCTTCGGTATCGATCTCGGACTGTGACCTCGGTCGAGAACCGCAGCGACGCAGCGAACCGTCGAACGGGGATCCCGGACAGCGGCGCTCTCGGCTACGAGGAGCCGTCAGTGAAGCCACGACTCGAGCGCGGCCACGACCCGATCGGTCGCCTCGTCGGGCCCGCACCGATCGGTATCGATCTCGAGGTCGGCGTCCGGCGCTTCGAACTCCCGAAAAACGACGTGAACGCCCCGTTCGTCGATCGCATCCGCTCGCTCTCGATTGCGCTCGAGGCAGGTCTCGAGGCTCGCGGTCACGAGGACGAACCGAACGTCGCCGAGCGTCCGAAACCCCGTCTGCCACTCCCGGCGGTAAAACGTCCCGTCGACGAGCGTGATCGCGTCCGCGGGAGCCTCGTCGACCCGCTCGGCCAGTTGCTCGTAGGTCCGACTCGAGAAGTCGTCGGAGTGGAACAGCCGAACCGGGCGGTCCCGCTCCTCGAGTCGGCGGCGAACGCGGGTCGCGACGGTGGTCTTTCCGGCACCCGGCGGCCCGCAGATGACGACGATCACGCACGCCGATAGCGGCCGGTGCTATATCCGTCGTGGGATTCGCGGCGGAGAGCCAGCCCAGGACCCTCAGACGGTCGACGAAGCCGTGGTCTTGGCCTCGAGGTCCGCGAGACACTGTCGGCAGTACGAGTAGAAGGTATCGTTTTCGGTCCCACAGACCGAACACCGCTGTCGCTTCGCCCGTTCGGATGCGGTCGCCATACCCGTCGGTCGGGGCCGGAGAAAAATAGCCGCTGGGCCACCGTGTGCAAGCGGGTTCGACGACGGCCGTCTGGCCTCACCCGAGGTCGTCATCGCGCGCGGACTCCCGGAGGATGAACGGCCCCATCGCAAGCGTCCGCTTGGCGACGGTCGCGATCCGGAGGATGTAGACGATGAAGATGACGAAGGGTGCGATGCCGACGACGAAGCCCGCGCTGGTCAGCCAGACGAGGTTGTCGACCCCCAGCGTCGTCCCCGGGAGCGCGTTGGCGTCGACGTACATCAGCATGACCCCCATCACCGTCAGCGCCGGCACCGCCACGTACAGCAGCGCTCGCGAGAGGTTGATCAGCTCCCACTGGAAGTACAGCGTCTTGAAGTGCTCGCGCGCCGGGCCGAAGAGCTGGAGCACGGTGATCATCTCGTCGATCTCCTCGTCGGCTTCGTCCGAGAGCTCCTCCCCGTGATCGGACCGGATCTTGCGGGCGTCGTAAATCTTTCGGGAGTAGTTAAACGCGAGCGCGTTCCAGATCACTTCGAAGGTGCCGAACTGCGCATCCTCGAGGTTTTCCTTGACCGTCTGAGCGTTACCGGTTACGTCGTCGGCGTAGTCGCGGATCCGTTCCTGGAGGTCGTCGCCGAGGTCGGTGTCGCCCGCCACCGCCGACTCGAAGTCGGCCGCTTCGTCCTCGATTCCGTCGACGAGTTCGTAGAGGAACCCAGCGGGTTCCGGCGGCGTCACGTCTTCCTCGAGCTTGTCCTCGGTGTCCCGACGGAATTTCATCGCCTCCTGCATGCGCTCGCGCTGGTCACCGACCGCGCCGAGTTCCTGGGAGAGCACCAGCTGGTTGATCGTGACGACGATCGACGTGCCGGTGATGATCGCACCGATGAACGCCGAGAAGATCCAGAAGGTGCCGTTGCTGGACGCGGCGATCACGCGCAGCGGCGTGAGGCCGACCTGACTGAGTCCGACGAGGACGCCGTAGACGATCGCGAGTACGATCCCCGTGAACAGCCAGCGGTTCAGGCGCAACAGGAGATAGAGGCGCGGACCGTTCAACTGATCGTGTTCGCCCGATCCGCCGCTCTCACCGACGTTCGAATCCGAAGTATCCATCCGGCGATCGGAATCGACCACAACGGCGGACAAAAGCGTGTCGCACGAGCGACGACGGGCCGAAAGCGGCTACCGCTGGTCGCCGTGGCTCACGTCGAACGGACCCTCGTCGGGATCCTTCTGGGGGACCATCGGGCCGACCGACGCGGTCCGGCGCGTGATGGTCGCGGTCCGGAGGATGTAGGAGACGAGCAAGGCGAGCGGCGAGAGCACGATGAGAATCAGCGCGCTCACGACGTAGGGGAGCACGACGGCGCTGACGCTCGGCCCGGTTACATCGGCGTAGAGGAAGCCGACGAGGATCGCCGACAGGATCGACGGCACGCCGCAGTACACCGTGAGCTGCGAGAACCGGGTGAGCTCCTGTTGCAGGTAGGTCGTCTTGAACTGCTCTCGAGCCACGTGGAACAGCTCCAGGGACTCGATCAGGTCGTCGAGTTGCGCCATCGCGGCCGGCGACAGCGAGTCCGCGTACTCGCCGCGCAGGTGGGTGCCGACGTACAGATGCCAGGACTCGTCGTACGTGATCGCCGCCGAAACGGCCGAGAACGTGTCGAATTTGGATCTCTCTATTCGGTCCTCGATCCGATCCGTCCGCTCCTGAACGCCGTTCGTGTACCGAACGACCGTTTCGCGCAACTCATCGTCGTCGTGCGTCGCGACGGCGTCGGCGAGCCCGTCGGCGTCGTGATGGATCGATTCGACGATCAACTCGAGCACCCGCGTGGGCGACGCCGGGGTCGCGGGAACGGCCGCATCGTCCGCGACGGCCTGTCGGAACTCGATGACCGCGTCGAGTCGCTCGCGGGCCTTGCCCGCCGCGCTGAACTCCTGGGAGAGGATGAGCTGGTTGACCGAGACGACCAGCGTCACGAGCGAGAACGTGCCCGCGATCATCCCGCTGGCGACGCGCGTCACGGAGTTCGGGTTGACGAAGGTGATAACGCCGAGTTCGTACAGCCCGACGAGGAGAACGAAGATACCGATCAGCACCGTCGCCGCGACAGCTAACCGGTTGCCTTTGACCAGGAACCACTCGCGAAACCGCGTCAACAACCCCGCTTGCCCCCCGATGTCGGCACCGTAGGACTCGAGCGTTTCGTCGGTCTCGGAAGACCCCATAGCGACACGTTCAACCGACCCGACAATAAGGGCCGTCGTTGCAGACACCGCCAGCGGTATGCGCTTCGTCGGCTCGACGCGAGAATCGCAGTGCCGTGAACGGCCGGCCCGGTATCGACGGATGGAGACGCAAGGACCGGCGCTTCAAGGCCTACACTGAAATGCGTCCGCGGTGTCGAACCGATATATGCACGGTGACGGAACGAACTCGCGGACGAGCGCCCGGCGGCGATGACCGGGGCGGAACCGACGAGCAGGCGGCGAGTACTCGCGACGCTGGGATCAGGTATCGCGGCCGCTGCCGCCGGCTGTCTCGGCGGTGACGGCGGTCTCGGCGGCCAACCGACCTACGAGGACGGGACCGTTAGCGGGATCAACGAGAGCAACGTCTCCAACCGGTCGGCGAGCGAGATGTCCACGGCAGCGTCGCTCGCCCAACAGCAGCCCAGCAGCGCGGTGACGCCGCTCGACCCGATCTCGCTGCGCGGACACGAGTTCGTCGTCGAGAGCGGCTATCTCGGCTCGACGATTCAGGGAACCGTCGAAAACACGGGAACCGATCGGATCCAGACCGTCGAAGTTCGAACGCGCGTCTACGACGACGGCGGAGCCATGCTCGGCCGCTATCTCGCCAGCACCGGCGACCTCAACGGCGGCTCGACGTGGGAGTTTCAGGTGATCGTCCTCGAGGCGCCGTCGGACGTCGCCAGCTACGATATCACCGTTCTGGGAACGCCCTCCTGACGGCCCCGAACCGGGCCTCGAGTCGCCCACAGCGGGACGGCCTCGAGCGAGCCCGAATACGGTGGTACCGAATCGGAATCAGTCGGACGACCCGTTCAGTAGTTCGTCGGCGACCTCCTCGTAGACCGCTTCGGCGCTGACGGCGAGCGTGTACGCCGGCCGCCCCTTCCCCGTCGGCGACGTTTCCGCCGCGTTGACTTCGTCGACGAGCCCCTCGTCCTCGAGTCGGTACAGCGATCGGATCACGTCCGCTTCGGTAATCGTCCCGACGACCTTCGTGTCGACCTCGGGGAGGTGCCGCTGGCAGTGTTGTCGCAGTTCGTGCGTCTGGACCGGCGTCTCGTCCTCGCTGGCGAGTTCGGTGACCGCGAGCAGGATCACTTGGTTGGTCAGCGAGATGGATTCGAACGGCGACTCGTTGCTCATAGGACACACTTGATCATGAACGATGGTAACCGTTTCTCTCCCTCCCGGAGAGACAGAATCGCAATTTGACATCGGGAACGCAAGAAACGCTCGGCTGTCCGGCGGATCGACATCCCGGCCCTTCTACGCCCGACATCGTCAACGGGACCCGTTCAGGCGTTCTCTTCGTCCTGTAACTCCGCGAGTTCGGCCTCGACTTCTTCCTGATCCTCGCCCTCGAGTTCCGTGAGTTCAGCCTCGTCGGCCTCGCTTTCGGCATCGGACTCGGCCTCGGATTCGACCGCCGCGTCGGTCTCGCCGGCGGCGTCGGATTCGCCCGACCCGACCTCGGATTTGAGCGTCTCGAGTTCGGCCTCGACGCCGCTGTCGGTCTCCAGTTGCTCGAGTTCGCGGTCGATAGTGTCCTTGTCGGAGAGGACGTCCTCGAACGCGCCGGACTCGTGGAGTTCGTCCATCGCGGCGGCGCGAGCTTCCATGTCCTCGGTCTGCTCCTCGGCGCGCTCGATGGCGCGGCCGACGTCCTCGAACTCCTCGCCGGTGGCCGTCATCGCCTCCGAGACCTGGGAACTCGCCTTGGCGGCTTCGTGGCGGGCCTTCATGGTCTCCTTTTTGGTCCGGAACTCCTCGATGCGGCTCTGGAGTTCGTCTTTCTGATCGATCAGCCGATCCTGCTGGTTCTGCAGGTCCGAAATCTGGCGCTCCAGATCCTCGATCTGGTTCATCTTCGTCTTCTTCTTCTCGAGGGCCTGTCGCGCCAGGTCCTCTCGGCCCTGCTGGACCGCCGTTCGGGCCTGCCCGTTGTGTTTCTCGACGTTTTCCTCGAGGCGGCGTTTTTGCATCTCGAGGCGCTTTTTCTGCGTGGTCAGATCGGCGATGCCCCGTTTGACCTGCTGGAGCTGGTCGCGCATCTGCTCGTAGGAGTAGTCGAGCGTTTCGGTCGGATCCTCCGCCCGGTTGAGCACCGAGTTGAGTTTCGACCGGATGACGTAGGAAGTCCGAGAGAGGATGCCCATATTCGCTACGTATTGCTCCCTGGCCTTAAAAATGTCACTTCAGAAATACCCACTATCGAATCCGGCCGTCGCGACGCGGGGGTTTGAATACCGAGCGCTCCGAGCCGTGACGTATGACCGCTGTCTTGCTCCCCGGCGGCCGGGACGCTCGGGGGACCCTCTCGGAACCGACCGACGAGCCGCGGGCGATCGTCGTCGCCTGTCCGCCACATCCACAGCAGGGCGGTTCGCGCAGCGATCCGCGGCTGGTCGCGGTCAGCGACGCGCTGGCCGATGCCGGAATCGCCTGCCTGCGTTTCGATTACGGCGCGTGGGACGAGGGGCGCGGCGAGCGAGCGGACGTTCGCAACGCCGTCCGCTGGGCCCGCGAGTGGGCCGACGACGAGACGCTCCCGATCGGCGTCTTCGGCTACAGCTTCGGCGCAACGCTCGCCCTGCTCGCGTCGGCCGACGCCGATCCCGACGCCGTCGCCGTCCTCGCACCGACGGTGCAACTGGGTGCGGACCTCGACGCGCTCGCGGCGCTTTCCGCCCTCGAGGTGCCCGTTCACGTGCTCTACGGCGAGCGGGACGCGACCGTCGACTGGGAACCGATCGTCGAGCGGGCTCGGGATCGCGGTGACGAGACTACTGCGCTGGGGTCCGATCACTTCTTTCTCGGCAAGGCTGACGAGATCGCGAGCAGCGTCAGCGAGTTCTTCGAGCGGGTGCTGCTCGAGTCGGCGTGATGGCGCGACGGCGCGACGACCGGGTTGAAATGGAGAAATTCTCGACGGTCAGTCAGTCACCGTCGAACCCGAGTAATCGTTTTCCCCGCGCCGCGAGTAGGCCGCTCACTGTGGAATCGATGCTCGACCGCGGCCGACACAGCCGCGTGCAGTGATGACCGCAGACCGTTCCGACCCGGTCCAGCGGGCCGATACGTGGACTGAGCTCCAGGAACTGATCACCCGGGAGATGTGGACGGCCGACATCGGTCGGCACCGTTCTCCCTACGTCTTTCGGGGCGTCCCGGACGAGTCGTTCAGCCTCGAGACCTCGATCACCCGGTTCGTCGGGGACTCCGGGAAGTGGCCCCTCGAGCCGTTGTTGCTCCGCAACTTCGCCCAGTACGCGGCGAGCGAGATGGAAGAGCCCCGATCCGTCTGGCACCTGCTGGCGATCGCCCAGCACTACGGACTGCCGACCCGGCTGCTCGACTGGTCGTTCTCGCCGCTCGTCGCGGCGTACTTCGCGACCCGCACCGGCGACACCGACCACGACGGCGCGATCTGGGCCGTCGACTACCGGAAGCTCCACGCAGACCTGCCCGACTACTACCAGTCCGTCCTCGAGATGACGGAGACGAACATGCTCGACACGCACCTCCTCTCGAACGCGATCCGCGAGTACGAGACGCGCGAGGACCGTGCCGATGGCGACGGACCCGCGCCGGCACGCGATCTCGACGACGTCTCTCGGATACACGAACTGTGGCAGGAGCTGTGGGCACCCGACGCCGGCGAACCCGACGGGGAGTACGTCGTGTTCTTCCGACCGCCCGCGATCGACGACCGCATCGTCGACCAGTCGGCCGTCTTCTCCTTCCAGTCGGATCCGCGGCTCGTCCTCGATCGGTGGCTCGAGGATCGCCCCGACTGCTATCGGAAGATCGTCATCCCGGGCGATCGGAAACTCGAGTTCCGGGACAAGCTCGATCAGTTGAACGTCAACCACCGGACGCTGTTCCCCGGTCTCGAGGGGCTGGCGACCTGGCTCAAGCAATACTATCAGCCGCAGTCGGGGAGTGACTCGAGCGAGTGACCGGCGAGCGTCGCGTCAGCTCCGGAGGTCGGTCAACGCTCCCACGCAAACGACTGCCGTCGCGACGTGCATCGCGCCGAGGATCGCACCGGCGACGAGGCTGCCGCCGGGCTCGTTGGGGATGACAGTAAAATCAGGAATCAACGAGAGGAGGAGGACGATCGCCGCGACGGCTGCGAACAGTCGATCGGGGTCGGCGGCGATTCGCGTGAGGACACCGTAGGTCACGGTCGCACCGACGACGCCGAGGGTAGTGAACAGCGAGACGGGGCCGTAATTCAGCGCCATCAGCTCCGGGGCAACGTCGCCGGTGTTCGCCCCGAACACGATGAGCCAGTTGATGAGCAGCGACAGGACGAGCGCTATCACCCCAGATAGCGCGATATCCCTGTAGGAGGTCGTTCTGGACGCTGACGAGACGTTCGTTTCCGTATCCATACCCGCGTATACAATTCAGCTGACGAAAAGCATTCTGACAGTGTTCATATATTGACCGACCAGTGAAACGGAAGGGGCCACGAGAGACACACGATATACTCGCGACTCCGAGGACACGTCTCGTATCGGGCAGAAACCGGGTTGTCAACGAATAGTCGTTGTGAACAGCTGTTTGGAAAGCGTTCGTCCGGAAAACCACCTCGACAGCCTCGAGAATATCAGTCTCGGCCGTGCCGGGTCAGACACTTCGGCAGCCCGATCAGTTCGACCGGTTCCGAATTATCGGGCGAGTAGACGACCATCTGGCCCTTCTCCATGTAGGGGACTTTGGACTCGAGGTTGCTGGGAATGTTCACGCTCTTGATCGCCTCCTTGTCGCCGAGATTCAACACGACGGTGGTGTTGATCTGTTTGAACACGGCGTCGTGGATGTCCTGCGGGTCCTGCGTGATGAGAAAGAGGCCGAGGCGCTCTTTCCGGCCCTGTTTGGCGGCCTCGGTGAACTTGTTGATGACCTTCCCCGCCTGCACGGAGTCGGCGTCGGTCAGGAAGTTGTGGGCCTCGTCCATCCCGAGGACGAGCGGCGTCTCCTTGATCCGGTCGTAGTCCGGGTCGTTCGAGAGCTTCTGGTCGATGATGAGCGAGGAGACCGCGAGGACGATGGCCTCCGTCGCTCGAGTGTCGTTGATGTGGTAGGTCGGGACCACGGTGAGTCCGCCGGGGCGGACGAACTCGTGGACGAGGTCGGTGATCGGCCGGGCGTCCTGATCGAAGACGTGGCCGAAGCCGAGCACGCGCCGCCGGACCGCGTCGAAGGTCGCTTCGTGGACCCGGCCGGACTCGTCGAGCTCCTCGCGTAGCGCGGGGTCGTCGAGGAACGTCGTAAACTCCTCGTACGTGCCACCGTTGCCGTACTGTTTCCGGAATCGCGGCAGGAGCACGCTGACCAGCGCGCCGTACTGGTTGTCGTTCAGTCCGCTGCCCGCGACCAGCCACGGGTTGTCGTGGACCATCGCGAACGGAATCGTGAACTCGACCTGCTGGGCGCGGTGGTGGCCCGCGGCGTACGACGCCGAGCCGACCTTCGGAACGAAGGCGGTCGTGTCGTCGTGGCCGCCGTAGGCGATGTCCTCGCGCTCGAGGCGGCGCGCGAACTCGTCGTCCAGTTCCGGGTTGTCGTCGTGCATCTGGGCGTACTCGTCTTGCGGATCGAACTGGACGACGGCGGGGCTGACCTCGCGGCCGTCGTCCATCGGATAGGTCCGGTCGTCGTCGAGGTACTGGCGGAGAATGTTCTTCGCGCCGTGGGTCTTCCCCGATCCCGTCCCGCCGGCGATCAGCGAGTGCCGGAAGACGAGCGGATCGCCCGCGTCGTAGTCGTCTTTCAGCCGATAATCGATGGTCGGCGGGGTGGCCGCGGTCCGCACCTTCTCGCCGCCGACCGAGAGGTGGCCCAGGAAGACGCCGTCGTCGGGCATCTTCAGCCCGGTCTTGATCTCCTCGGTGTCGTCGGCCTGCCGGATCACCGTCTGGGGTTTCGGGACGCGGTCGGTCATCCGACGTTTGAGCTCCCCGTCATCGTCGTAGAGGATGGCGACGGGCTCGAGGCTCGCGACGAACTTGTAATCCGATTCGTCGATTTCGTCGGTCCGCATCGCCCGTCGGGCGTGGATCTCCGTCGCGTCGTCGGCGTGGTACTGCTGGGCGTACTCCAGCCCCGTAACGCGACAGAACAGCGTCTCGCCGTTCGCGTGCCCGCTGGCACGCTCCTGACCGGCGGCGGCAGCCGCCCCGCCCGGGTACGGTGCGAGGAGGTAGCTTCCGATCCGAATCGACGAGCGGTTGCCGCGGGTAACGTAGGCCCGTAACGTCGTCTCCTCGCCGTCCTCGTCGATACGTAGTCCCTGGGAGACGCAGATCGCCCCGATGCCGACGTCGTCGCCGCTCGGTTCGACGGTCGTCGGTTCGAACTCGGCGCTCGTTCCGTCAGCCGTCGGCCCCGAGGGTGCCGGTTCCTCCTCACCCGAGGACGACGGCGACGAGCCGCCCGCGTCGGCCGAGACGCCGTCTTCGGTATCGGCGTCGGAAGTAAAATCGCCGAAATCTCCCAGATCGCTCATACCAACCCCATCCGGCCCATCCCTAAAACGCGTTTCCCTCCAGCTGGACGGAGTGTTTATCTGGGCGGACCGTCACGAGCGGCAGTCAACCGGAACGCCGCGAGCACAACTGCCACCACCGTGATTCCGATCGTAAAGCCGGGAACCGGCAGGTCGCCCCCGCTATCGGCCGCCCCTCCGTTAGCGTCGCTCGAGTCGTTCCCGCTCCGCTCCCCCTCGGATTCGAGATTCAGTTCGTCGGGATCGGGGTGGTCGAACGTCCCGAGCGGTTCGTCGCCGCCGTCGATCGCGACGGTCACAGATTCGTCGACGACGGCGAGCGGCCAGTCGCCGGTGACAGTCACGTCGGTCCCGTCGAAGGATATCGGCGTCTCGCCGGCGGGTGCGTCGTCGGCGACCCGGATGGTCAGGGTCGCGATCGTCCCCGCTCCGGTCGTCCCGCCCGCGGCCGGTTCGCGGCGCTGCTCGAGGACCGCCGTCCCCCGCTCGGGAGCGATCCGTTCCGTCGTCCGGATTTCGGTCCCGTCGCCCTCGAGCCACGGGCCCCGTTCGACGTCGGTGAGCTCGACGTAGTCGGGATGGTACTGAGCGACCAGCGCCACTCCCGAAACGCCCTCGCCACCGTGGCCGCCCTGACTCCGGAGGATGACGTCGATCTCGGTCGTCTCGCCGGGTGCGGCCTCGACCGTCCGGTGCTCGGGCGAGAGGATCGCAACCTGATCGATCGCGGCGACCGTTCCCGCGGCGCCCGTCATCGAGAGACCGAGCAGGACGGCGAGACCGATACTGACGGCGATTCGAGCGACGCTCGTCGGGCGATCGCGGTCACCGTCTTCGCGTTCGGGAGGCATTTCGCATCGGTCTTACGCGGGGGAACGGGAACACTGTACCGTTCTGGCGACCGAACCCCGAGCGGCGTACAGACTGGCGGTTCGAGGCAAAGAGGGAGAAGATCGGACGGTCGAGATTCCCGAACGGTCGACGGCTACTGAACGATCGAGACGACGTCGTCGGACCGCGTGACCAGCTTCGACTCGTACTCGTAGGTGACGACGCCGACGTCCGACAGCGCGGGGAGGTGAGAGTGGTGCAACGCGACCGCCGCCCGATCGGAATCGGAAAACGGCCCCCCGTCGTGCGCGCTGAGACGAGCCGCGAGCTGCTCGAGCGAGAGCGGGCGGTCGTCGTCTTCGAGGACGGCCAGCAGACGCATTCGGACCGGGTGGACGATCGTTTCGAGCAGTCTCTCGGCGCGGTCCGCCTCGCACAGCTCGAGGAGGACGGAGAGGTCCGCGGGGTGAACCGGCGAGTCGTCCACGAGCGCGACGCCGTCGTCGTCCCAGTCGACGATCCCGTAGTCCGCGAGTCGCGGCAGGTGATTGTGGACGAGGCTGATGCGAACGTCGTGTCGCGCCCGTCCGTTCGAACGAGGGGGTTCCGTTCGGTCGATCAGTTCCGTCGTCAGTTCCGGCAGGGAAAGCCGCGCTCTCCGGGTCCCGAGGGCCTCGAGGATGCGGAGTCGGCGGGGGTGACGAAGAATCTCGTAACATTCCGTCGGAACGTCGGAGAGTGGACCGGGCATATCGTCGCCGCCGAGGTGTACGTCCGAACTCATTATCCATACATCCTCTGCAACGGGGATAAGGACATTTCCAAAACGATTTGGGCCGTGAAATCGGTTGTTACTCGCTTAACAACTGGGTAACCCGGTGAACTGGCCGTCAACGGCAGATAGAGCAATTTCCGTTGGTTACGGAAACGTGATTCCATGATGGGCGTTTCGTTCAGGAATGAAGATACGGTCCGAATAATTCTCATCGTGCGGTGGATAGCACGGTGTTTTTGCATCCGCGAGGCGTACGATATCGTATGCTTCTGGTACGCGGTCGTGCCGGCGGGACGGGGCTCACTGGCACGCTGTACGAACGAGGCGAACGAGCTCCCTCGTTCCGCGGCGCACCCGACGAAGACGCCGCTTACGTCTGGGTCTGTGACGAGTTCTACGAGGTCGACAGCGGAGGGTCGACCCAGCTGGTCGACGGCCGAGAGGTGAATCTCGCCTTCGAGTCACCCATGCCCCGCGGCTTCGACACCCGCGAACGCGCCGTCGAAGGTGCCAAGGAACACGTCCGAACGCAGTTCGCCCGGATCGGAATCGACCCCGACGACGTCACCCTCGAGGTCGAGAAAAACGACGGCTAATACGGCCCGTGGAGTCCGGTTTTCGTCTTCTGGAGCGGTGACATCGAGCGATTCCTGGCGTTTCAGCGCGATGTCATCCGTCGCCGTATCGAGGCCCATAGCTATGCCACTCGCGTGCGTACGAATACCATGATTAGCAGAGGCGAACCCTCGCCGCTCGACGATATCGAGTTCCTCGCGCGCTCGGACCACCGCGTCGCCGCACTCGACGCACTGGCCACGCGTCCGCAGAGCCGGACCGACCTCCGGGAGCTGACCGGGGTCTCGCGGTCCACGATCGGGCGAACGCTACGCGAGTTCGAAGACCGACGCTGGATCAAGAGAGAGGAACACCAGTACGAGGCGACGCAGCTCGGCGAGTTCGTCGCGTCGGGAATGCGGGAACTGATCGACCGGCTCGAGACCGAGCGGAAGCTCCGCGACGTCTGGCAGTGGCTGCCGGTCGAGGCGAGCGGGTTCTCGATCGAGATGGGATCCGATGCGGTCGTGACGGCCGCCCGGACCGACGATCCGTACCGCCCGGTGAATCGATTCGTGTCGCTGCTCCGGGAGACGGACCGGTTTCGGTTCGTCGGGTTCGACCTGGGTTTGCTCGAGCCGTGTAAGGACGAACTCGCTCGGCGAATCGTCGACGGGATGGAAACGGAGATCATCGATCCGCCGCGCGCCGCCAGGCACATCCTCTCGACCTACCCGGAGCACTGCTCCGGGCCCCGCGAGAGCGGGAATCTCTCGGTCCGACTCCACGACGACGTGCCGCCGTACGGAATCGCTCTCTTCGATCACCGAATCGGGATCAGCGGCCACAGTCCCGACAGCGGGACGGTTCGAGCGTTGATCGATACCGACGCACCGGAAACCCGCGAATGGGCGGAATCGACGTACGAGTCCTACCGGCGCGACTCTCGGCCGCTCGTTCCCGAACCGACCGCGGAGTGACCGGTCGGTGACCGCCGGGCAGCGTCCGCGCGGCAGTCACCGGCTGCGCAAAACCCATCGGATGCCTACACGACCCTCCGCGTCGTAGTCTCTCTCGCCGGGAGGCGAAACGAGACTATGGCAAACGATCTGCAAACGGAAGACGAGACGACAGCACTAGAAGTAGCGTGTGACACGGCGGTTTCGGGCTGTGTCTTCCGCATGCGTACCGAGGCGGACGACAGGGAACGCTTGCTCGAAATCACGCGAGAGCACGTGAAAGAACAGCACGGGAAAACGTACTCGCTCGAGGAGATCGACGACCGACACGTGAACGAGGTCGCGATCGGACTCGAGACGGGGGACACGAATGAGTCTGAAACGAACAACGACTGAGCGACACGGGACCGACTACGTGCCCGGACGAGGGCTACGGATCGGGTCCCTCATGATGGCGCTCGCGGGCGTCGCGTTCGTCGGGTACGGGGTCGTCTTCCTCGCCAGGACGTTCTTCGGCACCGGGTTCGAACTCGGCGTCGCGACGTTAAACGGCGTTACGCCGGCGGAGCTCGACGCGATCGATCCCGCGATCATGCACTACATCAACCACCTTCACGTCGCGACCGCGGCGTTTATCATCGCCACCGGGATCGCCATCGCGGCGCTCGCGTGGTACGGCGTCCGAAGCGGGCAACTGTGGGCGTGGGCGACGGCGATCGTCGCCGCCGTGATCGGGCTGGCCCTCGCGCTCCCGATGCACTACGCCGATCTCTTCGCTCACGACTGGGTGACGCACCTCGGGCCGATCTACCTCGCGACGATCGTGTTCGTGGCGGGAGCCGCACTCGCCTTCCGGGGAGTCCGATCCGGGCCCCGGACGGCGGAAACCGACGGGAATGCCGAGGTCTAGTGGCCCGTCCGCTTTTTCGGTACTCGATCGGTCGAGTCGAACTGAACGCCGATAGCAGAACCCGCGTCGTTCAGTAGGGCTGTTCGTCCCACCGATGGTCGTCGTAGGTCCGGTCCTGCGCCGCGTCGAAGCGCTCCTCGAGCGTCTCGCGGAGCGACGCCTTCTCCGCGTTGCTGATTCGGGCGAGTTCGTCGGCTTTCGCGACGATCGTCGGCGGCCCGTGGGCGACGGCGACGTTCTGTAACAGCTGCATCGTCAGCCGCTCGCGCGTCTCCGGATCCCTCGTGAACGCGTAGGGTGCCTCGATCCGATAGCAGAGATCGTCGCGCGGATCGTAGACGACGAAGAAGGTGACCTCGTAGGCCTCGCGCTCGAGGCGCCGCTCGACGCCGAGCGCGTCGCCCTCGGCCGAGAGGGGGAAATCGACGCCGCCGCGCGACCGGAACCAGTTCGTGTAGGTGAGCGCCGAGGTGTCCCGCTCCCAGCGATCCCCCTCGACGTCGTCGACGTACTCGCCGCGCTCGAGCAGGCGAGTGAACAGCGCCGAGTCGTCGCTCCACGGGACGCTGAGATCGACGTCGCGTTTTGACTTCAGGGTCCGCGTGAGAACGCGCGTCGCGGGGTTCTTGACGAAGCCGACGAGCGGAACACCCCTGTCGACGAACGTCTCGACCAGCCGGACGTAGTTCTCGAGGACCGTCGTCGGTCGCGGATCGTCGAGCAGAAAATCGGCGAGGTCGGGGTGCTGATCGGCCCAGCGCAGCAGGCCCCGCGGGTACAGCGGGCCGTCGAGGACGAGCAGGTCCGTGACCGTTTCGGCGTGATCGAGAGCGTGGGTGCTCTCGGCGAGGTACAGCGCCAGCGCGTGGACGACTCCTTCGGCGAACCGGGGGAGTGGCGGGATCTTCACCGCGCGACTCCGGCTGTAACCCTCGTCGAATTTCCCCCACGCCTCGTCGACTCTCATCGTCTCGTCGTTCGAGTGGACCGTCATCACGGTCGTTCGCGACCGGTGGAGGTCGAGGTCGCTCGGGGTCGTACTCATCGCCGCCTGCGCGATGTCGATGACGAGCCCGTTCTTGAACGTCGTCGGGTTGATCGTTCCGGCGTCGAGGCCGTGTTCGGTCGGGAACTCGCGGTCGCGCAGTGCGACCGCCTCGCAGTCGACGACCCGTCGCGCCCGCTCGTCGACCGGCTCGAGGACCGTCCGTCCGTCGTACACGAGCGGGTCGAGGAACTCCGCCCAGACGGTCTCGGCGAAGGCGCGGCGGTCGCGCTCGTCGGTCCCGTGATCGATCCGCCCTGCGAGCCGCGCGATGCCGTCGAAGTGGACCGGATCGAGCGTCATGACAGGGGGCTCCCACCCGACCCGCAAAAAGCCAGTGGTCGCAACTCGAGCGAACGGGAACTCGAGACCGAGTAAATTACTATCAGAAAGCGTATGTATGGGCGCGTCGAGTCCGGTACTATCTCGATGTCCGAGCGAGAACCGGCAGCCCTCACCTGCGACGATCGCGCGACCAACTGGCGACAGGACAGTTCCGGCGTCACCCTCTACGAGGAGGGAAATCGCGACGCCTGGATCCGCGCCGACTTCGAAGCCGGCGTCGCGCCGGAACACCGCCTGTTCATGATCTGTGACGAGTGCGGCGGCGTGTTCGCACAGCGAGTAAAGCCCGGAAACGGAACGACCTGTGGCGACTGCGGTGCGACGTTCGAACACGACGAGGACGCGACCCGGTCGTCGCACTGACGGAACACGACGGCCGGACTGTTTTCGGTCTCCGATCGACGGCGGCGAGCGTAACGGCCGCGAGAATAGAACTTTCAGTTTACAACAAACTTATGCCGGTCGATACGAGACCCGAGAGCGAACGGTTCGAAGTCGACGATGTCTCAGGCTCCCTCCACGAACGCGCGGAATCGGGCGACGAATGCGCTGGATCGAGTCGCGGGAGCGATCGAACGGCGGTTCGAGGTCGATCTCCGAGCGCTGGCAGCGTTCCGTATCGCCGTCGGCGCGCTGCTGATCGCCGATCTGTTGTTGCGCTCGCGGAGCCTCACGGCGTTTTATACCGACGACGGCGTCCTTCCTCGAGAGGCGCTGTTCTCCGATTACTCGTCGGTCTACTCGCTTCACGCGATCTCCGGCGAGGCGTGGGCACAGATCCTCCTGTTTTTGATCGCGGGCGCGTTCGCGCTCGCCGTGCTCGTCGGCTATCGGACCAGGCTCGCGACGATTGTCTCGTGGCTCCTGTTGATCTCGCTGCACGTCCGGAATCCGATGATCCTCAACGGCGGCGACATCATGCTGCGAATGCTTCTCCTCTGGGGGATTTTCCTGCCGCTCGGAGAACGGTGGTCGATCGACGCCCGCCGGATCGAACGGGACCGAGTGACGGTGTCGTCCGTCGGAACGATGGCCGTCCTCACGCAGGTGTTGCTCATGTACGTGACCAACGCCATCCACAAGAGCAGAAGCGACGCGTGGACGTCGGGAAACGCGGTCGTCGAAATCTTTCAGGCCGATCAGTTCACGATCTTGCTCGGCAACGCCATCGCGGATCAGGCGCCGCTGTTGCGGGCGTTCACCCACCTCTGGATGGTGCTCATCGTGCTCTCGCCCTTGCTCATCGTCCTGCTCGGCTACCGGCGGGCGGTGTTCGCCACGCTCTTCGTCGGGATGCACCTCGGCATGTTCGTCACGATCCAGGTCGGTCTCTTCCCCCTGATCTCCGTCGCCGGACTCCTCCTGTTCTATCCGTCCGCCGTCTGGGACGACCTGACCGCGCTCGCGACTCGAATCGGGATCGCGCCGCGACTCCACGGCGGCCTGATCCGGCTCCAGCGGGATGTTCCGCAGTTCTCGCTCCCGCTGCTCCCGTCGGTTCGAAAGGCCGTACCCTCCCCCTCACCCGGGGCGATCACGTCTCGCGGTCGGGTCCTGTTCTCGACGGTCGTGCCGTGGTTCTTCCTCGTCCTCGTCGTCCTCGCCAACGCGCAGGCGGTCGACTATACCGAGGTCCCTGACCCCGCCGAACAGGTCCTCGAGACGACCCACGCCGAGCAGAGCTGGCGGATGTTCGCCCCGAACCCGATCTCCAACGCCCGGTGGCTCGTCGTGCCGGGCGAACTCGAGGACGGGACGGAAACCGACGTCCTCCACGGATCGGCCGTCGACTGGGACAGACCGCCGTCGGTCGACGAGACCTACGAGACCTCGCGGTGGCGCAAGTATATCGCGACGATGCGCTACACCAGCAACGAGAACCACCGCTCGTACTTCGCCAACCACCTGTGCGGGCGCTGGAACGCCACCCACGAGACCGGCGTCGAACGGCTGACCGTCTACGGCATGACCGACCGAGCCGGCCCGTCCGAAGAGCCGGACATCGCGAAGTACGAACTGCTCGAGTACGACTGTTCGGGCGAGTTTATCCAGCGCGACTAACCCCCATTTCGGCCGACAACGACAGCTAGTTAGGCCGCGCCGGAATCCGAACAGCCATGGAAGCTGCGCTGATCGTCCTCGACGGCTGGGGGCTCGGTACCGGCGGCAGAGACGCGGTCGCCGCGGCCGAGACGCCGGTCTTCGATCGACTGTCGGAATCGGGCGCGTCCGGCCGGCTCGAGGTCGCGGGCCGACGCGTCGGCCTGCCCGAGGGCCAGATGGGCAACAGCGAAGTCGGCCACCTCAACATCGGTGCCGGACGCGTCGTCTATCAGGAGTACACTCGCATTTCGGATTCGATCGCCGACGGCTCCTTCCGGGAGAACGACGCGATCAACGGGGCGTTCGATCGGGCCCGCGAGAACGACGGGCGCGTCCACTTCGTCGGACTCGTCAGCGACGGCGGCGTCCACTCCGATCAGGAACACCTCCACGCGCTGATCGAACTGGCGGCCGACCGCGACGTCGAGGCCGTTACCCACGCAATCACCGACGGCCGGGACACCTCGCCGACCGGCGGTCGCGAGCACCTCGAGACGCTCGAGAACGTCGTTGCGGAACACGGCACCGGTGACGTCGCGACGGTCTCGGGCCGGTACTACGCGATGGATCGCGACCAGAACTGGGAGCGGACGAAGCGAGCCTGCGACGCCATCGTGTCTCGCGAGGCCGAGTGGACCGCCGAGTCGGCCGTCGACGCCGTCGAGGAATCGTACGATCGCGGCCAGACCGACGAGTTCGTCGAGCCGACGGTAGTGGACGGACAGCCCGCGCTCGAGGACGGCGATTCGGTCGTCTGGTTCAACTTTCGCTCCGATCGGGCACGACAGTTGACGCGGATGCTGGCCGACATTCGACCCGGAGACTGGACCGACGAACTCGAGACGAATCCGCCGGACGCGGAAGTCGTCATGCTAACCCAGTACGACGAGACCTTCGACCTCCCCGTGGCCTACCCGCCGAACCGGCCCGAACAGGTGCTGGGCGAAGTGCTGGCCGACGCGGGCCGAACCCAGCTTCGGATCGCCGAATCCGAGAAGTACGCCCACGTCACCTACTTCCTCAACGGCGGCCGCGAGGTCGAGTTCGACGGCGAAATCCGGAAGATCGTCGAGAGTCCCGACGTGCCGACCTACGACCTGCAGCCGGAGATGAGCGCGCCCGAGGTGACGGACACCGCCGTTGAGACTATCGAGTCGGACGACCCCGACGTGCTCGTCCTCAACTACGCCAATCCGGACATGGTCGGCCACACCGGCGACTACGAGGCCGCGATCGAGGCCGTCGAAGCCGTCGACGCGCAACTGGGTCGCCTGGTGGAGGCGCTCGAGGAGAGCGGCGCACACGTCCTCATCACCGCCGATCACGGCAACGCCGACGATATGGGGACCGAGGAGGATCCCCACACCGCACACACGTACAACCTCGTTCCGTTCGTTTACGTCGCACCTGACGGCACTGCAGGGGGACGGACGGTCCGCGAGGGTGGCACCCTCGCCGACGTCGCGCCGACGATGCTCGAGGTGATCGACCTCGACCAGCCCCCCGAGATGACCGGCGAGTCGCTACTCGAGTGAGGGGAGCGGTCGCATCGATCGCTTTCGGTTCGACGCGAACCGACCAGGGCTCGCGGAACCGACTGGCCGAAACACCGAAGGCGCTGTACCCGTATTCTCGAGTAGATGTGGACGGTTCCGTGGCCGGCAGCCGGCTCTCTCCTGTCGGGAATCGGAACCCTACTGTTGCTCTGGTATCTCCGCGAACACCGCGGGAAACCCGGGGCGAACTGGTTTCTGCTGGCGCTCGTCGCGCAGGCGCTGTGGTGTTTCGCCTACGGGATCGGACTGTTCGTCTTCGACCCAACGCTCCGCTGGGTCTTCGAGGTCCTGACGTGGATCGGGATCGTCTGGACCGGCGTGCCGTTTCTGGCCTTCGGCCTCGAGTACACCGGTCGCGGGAGCCTCGTCAGAAGCCGGTGGTTCGGCCTGCTGGTGCTCGTCCCGGCGCTGACGACGGGGCTGGTCGTCACGAACCCGCTGCACGAACTCGTCTGGAGCGGGTTTCGGATCGATCCGGTCTTCGGTGCGGCGACGGTCACGTACGAACCCAACGCGTGGGCGTTCTTCGCGATTATGGTCGGGACGGTCTTCGCGGCGTCGGGGACCATGCTCCTGTTCGATACGGTCGTCAGCTACGGCCCGCTCTACCGACGCGAGGCCCTCGCCGTCGGTCTCAGCACGCTGCCGCCGGGCGTTGCCTTGCTCATCTGGCTCTTCGAACTCGGCCCCGTTCCCCAGCTCAACCTTTCCGCCGTCTTGTTCCTCCCGCACGTGCTCCTCGACGCCTACGCGTTCGTCGGCGGCAGCATGTTTACGTACAGCCCGTCGGTCCGGCGCACGGCGGACCAGTCGGCCGTCGAAGACCTCGAGAACCCGTTTCTCGTCGTCGATCCGGACGAGCGGATCGTCGACTGTAACCCGGCGGCCGAGGCCCTGTTCGACGTGGCGGAACCCGCCGTCCTCGGCGAGGCGCTCGAGTCCGCGACCGGCTTGACGGTCGACGAGGAGACGACCGTCCGCACGCACGCCGATCGCGGCGACCGACGGGAGCTCGCGGTCTCGACGTCCCCGCTCCGAGACGAGTCGGAACGGGTCGTGGGCCACTCCGTCATCCTGCAGGATATCACCGACCAGCGGCGGCGCGAACAGCGTCTCGAGATTCTGACCCGCGTGTTGCGTCACAACCTCCGAAACGACCTGACGGCCGTCCGGGGCTACGTCGGCATCGTCGCCGACCGGACCGACGACGACGAACTCGCGGCCATGCTCGAAACGGCTCGAACCACCGTCGACGGCGTGATCGAAACGAGCGAGAAGGCCCGCAGCTTCGAACGGGCGATCGAGACGACGGGCCACTCGCCACCGTCGCTGTCAGTCCGCGACCTACTCGAATCGATCGCGACCGACCTCGAGGGTGAGCGAGAGGGACGCGTCGAGATCGACGTCCCCGATGACCTCGCGATACGGGCGAACGAGGACCTGTTCGTCCTCGCGTTCGCGAACCTCATCGAGAACGGACTCGATCACAGCGACGCGACGGACCCCCGCGTTCGGGTCGCGTTCGACGAGGTCGGGCCGGATCGAACGGCCGTTTTCACCGTTAGCGACAATGGACCTGGAATCCCCGACCACGAACTCGCCGTCCTCGAGCGGGGCGAAGAGACGTCGCTGGAACACGGTAGCGGGCTCGGACTGTGGATCGTCTCCTGGACCACCACTGCCCTTGGCGGGGAGCTCACCTTCGAGACGGACGAAGACGGGACGACCGTCGTCGTCGGCCTCCCGGGGGCCACGGAAAGAAAGTCGGCGGAAGCGGCCGATCGATCCGAGGCGGTAGTGTCGGACGACCCATCCATCTGATCCGGCGGTGCGGCGTCGGGTTCGTACTCGATCCGCCTGACCCGCCCACGGTCGTCGCTGGCCGAGCGTGGAGATCGGTACCGGACCGGACGGGTCTCGAGAGATATATACTACACATACGAAAGTTCACTATTCGGAGCGGAGTTGTTCCCTCCGAACCGCTTCAGATGTCCCGGAGTACTTCCACCACCGACGCGGACGAGTCAGTCGTCGACGCGTACGTTCTCGGCGTTCGAATCGTCGAGTCCGAGACGGCCGACGGCGGGCCGCGGTACCGATTCGAGGCGCCCGAACACACCGAAGTCGCGTTCGACGACCTCGAGACGGCCCGCCTCTACGCCGACGTCTACTTCGACGTCAACGGCTTCGTCGAGGAGAACACGGGTACCCGCGGCGTCCCGCCGGAAGTCGTCCAGGCCGGTAAAGACACGCTCGCCGCGTATCTCGTCACGTGCCCCTGGTCGGACGTCAACTGGGTCGCCTCGTTTTACGGTGCCACGCCGACCGAGATCGAGCGCTACCTCTCGTGGGTCCGCGAGCGCGCAGCCGAGATTCGGTCCGAGGCTGCCGAACGAGGCCTCGAGTAGACCCGCGACGGTCCGTCGTCACGAACGACTCCTTTTTCGTTCCACTATCGCACTCGAGCCGATCGAGTCACCGATCGATCGGTCGTTGGAGCGAGCCACCACCGGTGCGGACGCTCTCGGAAGCGCCGTCCGAACGACGGCTTCCCCGTTACTATATATCGAACGGTAGTCATTAGAGCGATCGGACGGCTATAGTCTCAGCAGTATACCGGCATATTCTATACCGTCCTACGTGCTTATATTATAAAATCTCATTACTTACTCAGGGGTTGCTCCGCTTGCATGGTCGAATTTACCAGGCGGAACCTGATGGCATCGTCAGTCGCGGCGGCCATCAGCACCGGAGCGGTCGGCGTCGCCGGCGCACAGGACGGACCCACCGAGCACGAGACGCTGGACGCACCGTACGTCGAGGGGACGATCGAGCGGTTCTCGACGACGGCTCGAGGCGCGGAGGTCACGGGCCCGTTCGTCTTCGAGACGGGCGAACTCCTCTACAGCGTTCAGCATCCGAGTCGTGACAACCCGGAACCGTTCGATCGGGCCGGAGTCGGCGTCTTCGAGGGGTTCCAGTTCACCTTCAACGGGAGTAACGACGACTTCGCAGAACTCGAGCCGCCGCGCACCGAGAGCGAACAGGGGCAGGTGCTCTCGGCGGGCGGCGAGTACGCGTACCTCGTCCAGGAGGGAGACCCGATCAACGGCGGCACCGAGAAGTGGGGTCATCCCGAGACGCCCGACGGAACGGATATCGCCGACGTCGTCGGCGAGAGCTACGAGGGGGTCGGTCACAACCCCGACATGAACTTCTTCGTCTCGACGACCGAGGACGGCACCGAGGGCTACCTCTACACGAACAACGAAACCACGCCCGGTGCCATCACGCGAACGCCGATCAGCCGGACGGACGGCAGCTGGGACGCCGACCTCGAGAACGCGGCCGAGATCGAGAACCAGGCGGCGTTCCGCGACATCGGCGGCACGAAGATCAACTGCTACGGCGATCTGAGTCCGTGGGAGACGCCACTCTCCGCGGAAGAGGACTACGGCCATCCGCGCGTCAACGGGCTCGCGACGGTCAGCGACATCGTCGAGCAGGGCAACGGCGTCGGCCTGCGCGGGGGCAGCGAGTTCTACAACCGTCCCAACATCTCCGAGGTCGGGGACGCCCTCGAGGACATCTTCGGCGGCGACGCCTGGTCGCCAATGGGCCTCTGGGCGAACAGCGGCGTCGAGAAGCTCGCCTACTATCTCGGCGCCGAGCCCGTCGACCGGACGGAAGGGGAAAACACGCGAACGCCCATCGACGACGAGTTCCCCAACCGCTATCGCTACGGCAAGATCGTCGAGATCGCCGACCCGACCGCCGAGGAGCCGACGCCGGTCAAACACCACGTCTTCGGTCGGGCAGCCTGGGAGTGTCCCGAGGTCTTAGCCGACGAGCGGACCGTCTACCTCGCCTCCGACGGCGGCGCGAAGGGAATCTACAAGTTCGTCGCGGACGAGCCGATCCCCGAGTACGACAGCCGGATGGACGTCCGCGGCACGCTGTACGCCATGAAGGCGAGCGAGATCGGCGAGGGACCGGTCGCCGAGACGGATCTCGAGGTCGAGTGGCTCGAACTCGGCACCGCGAGCAACGCCGAGGTCGAGTCCTGGATCGCCGACTACGACGATATCACGCAGGCCGATTACCTCGAGACCCACGCCGAAACCGACTGGGAAGACGATCTCGAGACCGCACTCGCGGAAGCCGACGAAGCAGTCGCGATCAACGGCAACCGGGACTACATCACCGACGAGGAGATCGTCGAGTGGGCCGCCCAGTACGAGGAACGCGGTCCCGACGGCGTCGACGACGACCTTCGCCGCGTCCCCTTCCTCGAGACCCGCGCGGCCGCCAAGGAGATCGGCGCGAGCATCGAGTTCAACAAGGCCGAAGGGATCGACTCCCACGACGAGGCCGAGCCCGGCGACTTCATCTACTTCGGGATTTCCTCGCTCGGCGGCTACATGACCGACGAGCAGGGTGAACTCCGGTTCGACGAGGTCGAGAGCGGCGTCCTCTATCGCGCCGAGCTCGAGGCGGGATACGACGTCTCCCGGCTCGAGCCCGTCGTCGTCGGTCCGAACGGTAGCGACCCCGAATCCCTGAAAGACGTCTCGCTCATCAACGTCGACAACGTCATGGTGATGGACGACGGCCGCGTCCTCCTCTGTGAGGACAAGGGGAGCTTCGGCCGCTCGTACCCCAACGACGCGCTGTGGGTCTACGAGCCGCCGACGTCGCTGCACGTCGACTCCGTCGCCGTCGGTCAGGGGGAGACGGGAACCGTCGATCTGACGCTCTCGTCGGTTCCGGACGGCCTCGCCGGCGGTCGCGTCACCGTCTCCCTCGAGCACATCGACGTCGCCGAAATCACGGGTGCAACGTACCACGACGCGCTCGAACTCACCGCCGGCCCGACGATCGGCGACGACGGGTCGACGGTCGCGTTCAAGTTCGCCGATCTCGACGGCGAGATCGAGCCCGGCGCGATGGACGTGACGCTGGCGAGCGTCGAACTCGAGGGCGTCGGGACCGGGACGACGGATATCTCGGTCGACGTGCAAGCGCTGGACGACGACGACGGCACCGCTATCGAGCCCCAGCGCCGCCCGGGCGTGGTAGTTACCGGGCCGCCACCGATCGGCGGCCCGGGTGGCTCCGGCAGGGCACCGAGCGATCCGGACGGCGACGGCCGATTCGAGGACGTCAACGGCAACGGTCGACTCGACTACAACGACGTCGTCTCGCTGTTCGGTCACATCGAGGACGACTCGGTGACGCTCAACGCCGACGCCTACGACTTCAACGAGAACGGCCGCATCGACTACGACGACATCGACGAACTGTACGACGAGCTGTGAGGCGGATGGAACGACCGGACGACGATTCGGCCACGATCGCACGGCGGGACCGAACTGACGAGTCGGCTTCGGTCGAGTGGTCGAAATGGCGGCAACGGACAGTAGCGCCCCTCTTCATCGGGGTCGTTGTCTGTCTGACGATCCTTCCGGCTCCGATCGCGGCCGCGAGCGAGGGTTCGCCGTCCGTCTCGAATGTGGATACCACAGCGACGGCGGCGGCCGAGAGCACGCTCGTCGTCACCGATTCAGCCGTCGAGCCCGGGACCACCGCGACGCACCGGATCGCGCTTACCGACGCGCCCGACGGCCTCGCCGGCTTCGAGGTCACGCTCGAGCTGTCCGGCGACGCCGCGACGGTCTCGAACGCCAGCTATCCCGACGCGTACGGGCTGACGACGGAGCCGATCACGAGCGCCGACGGCCGATCGGTGACCGTCGAGGCCGCGGACCTCACCGACGACGTGACGCCGGGCGCGACCGACGTCACCCTCGCGACCGTCGAGGTGAACGCCACCGAGACTGCGACCGGTTCGACGACGCTGCGAGTGACCGAGTCTCAGGTCGACGCCGACGACGGCGATCGCATCGAGCCGGCGCTCGAGTCGGGGGCGCTCACCGTCGGCGAGGACGGACCGACCGCCGCGTCGTCGCAGGAGGAGGGGAACGAATCGGCGAACGAGACTGCATCCGATGGCTCCGGCTCCGATAGCTCGGATTCGTCGGAACCCGTTCCCGGCTTCGCCGCCGGATCGGCGATCGGTGCGATGGCCGTCCTCGCGGCCGCCCTGATCGCGCGGTCTCGCTGACGCCCCTGCCCCGCTCGCGCGGTCTCGTTGCTCTCCCTCGTTCGGTTCGCTCGCTGGACGACGTTCGGGACGCCGAACGAGTTCGTCCAGTAACTTTACCGTATACCGGTTTCAATACCCGGTATGAGCGACGATTCCGACTCGGACACGCACCGCTTCGCAACGAACAGCGTCCACGCCGGCCAGGAACCGGACTCGGCCACGGGTGCCCGCGCACCGCCGATCTACCAGACCACGTCCTACGTCTTCGACGACACGGACCACGCCGCCGCGCTGTTCGGCCTCGAGGAGATGGGCAACATCTACTCGCGGATCATGAACCCGACGAACGCGATGCTCGAAGAGCGCATCGCGACGCTCGAGGGCGGCGTCGGCGCGCTCGCCACCTCGTCGGGGATGGCCGCGTTCGACCTCGCGACCTTCATCCTCGCGGAGGTCGGCGACAACATCGTCTCCTCGTCGGCGCTGTACGGCGGGACCTACACCTACCTCACCCACACCGTCGCGAAGCGCGGGATCGAGACGAAGTTCGTCGACACGCTCGACTACGACGCCTACGCGGAGGCCATCGACGACGACACCGCGTTCGTCCACCTCGAGACGATCGGCAACCCCGCGCTCGTCACGCCGGATATCGAGCGCATCGCCGATATCGCCCACGAGCACGACGTGCCGCTGTTCGTCGACAACACGTTCGCGACGCCGTATCTCTGCCGGCCGCTCGAGCACGGCGCGGACCTGGTCTGGAACTCGACGACCAAGTGGATCCACGGCGCGGGTTCGACCGTCGGCGGGATCCTCGTCGACGGCGGCTCGTTCCCCTGGGAGGACGGAGATTATCCGGAAATTACCGAGCCGAACCCGGCCTACCACGGCGTCAACTTCCGCGAGACGTTCGGCGACATGGCCTTCTCGGTCGTCGCCCGCACCCGCGGACTGCGCGATCTGGGGAACCAGCAGTCGCCCTTCGACGCCTGGACGACCCTACAGAAACTCGAGTCGCTGCCCCTGCGGATGGAAAAGCACTGCGACAACGCGATGGCCGTCGCGGAGTACCTCGAGGAACACTCGGCGGTCGACTGGGTCAACTACCCCGGCCTCGAGAGCCACGAGACCCACGAGGAAGCCAGCGAGTACCTCGAGGGCGGCTACGGCGGCATGATCACGTTCGGACTCGAGGGCGGCTACGACGCCGCGGAAACGGTCTGCAACGAGGTCGAACTCACGAGCATGCTGGCGAACGTGGGCGACGCGAAATCGCTGATCATCCACCCCGCGAGCACGACCCATCAGCAACTCACCGAGGAGGAGAAGCTCGCCGGCGGCGTCACCGACGACCTCGTGCGCCTCTCGGTCGGGATCGAGGACGTCGACGACGTGATCGCGGACCTCGATCGGGCGATCGAACAGGTGTAGAACGGAGCCGGCTCCGGCCGTCGCCGCCGGCGGTTTCACCTCGTCGTGACTATCCCTCGTCGTTAAGGTCGCGGGGATAGACTGGTCAGCTATGCCGACCGGAATACTCACGTCAGAGGCGTCGGAGCAGATCGTCGCGACCTGTCGAACGGCCATCGGCGACAGCCTCCGTTCGGTCACCTACTTCACGCGCGACGACTACGAGCAGGTTTACCTCCGCGAGGACCTCGAGCGCGACGCCGACCTCTCGACGTTCATCGGCCACGAGTGGCGCGGCTTCAAGACCGCCCAGACCGCCTACGAAAACTCGGAACTCGGTGCGTACGACTACACGATCCGCGTGTTCGAGAACGGCTTTCTGATCCGCGTGACGAACGACAGCGAGGGCGTCTTCGTCACCACCGACGGACTGACGGTCAAGGACTTCGAAGAGGTCGCGACGGCGCTCGATTCCTTCCTCAACGAGCGCGAGATTTCGTAACTGCGTCGTCGCTCGAGCGTTCGAGATCGCGGTCGTCATCGTCGTCCGCCTCGGGTTCGTCGGGGTCTGGACCGCCGATCGGTAGGCCGGAGCCGTAGTCGTCGTTCGTTCCGAGGAGGTGAGCGAAGCGACGACGTTCTGCCGCGTATTCGTCCAAACTCATACCCCGGATAGTATCTGGTTTCCCCTGTAGTAATGCAGTTCATTTTCGATAACAACGGATTACTTCCCCGTGAAACGGTTTCGGGGACTCCCCCCGGAGCCGCCGACGCCGGGCGCTACCACGGTGACTTCTCGTTCGGCCGGCGTCCCGCCCAGGGCGGTCACCACAACGTAACATCCTTTTCCGTCACGCCCGTGTGATGGACAATGACTGCTCTTCCGACCCCCGTCGAACGGGAACTCGAGTCCCACGACGCCTTCGCCCGAACCGACGACGGCTACGACCTCACGACGACCGTCTTCGAAACGACTGTTACCGCCGACGACGCCGAAGGAGAGCGCGACGGCCGCTTTCTGGTTACCGTCGTCCTCCCCACGCTCGACGCCGCCGTCGCCGACGAGGTCGTCGCGAATCCCGTCGAAAACGGCTGGTTTGAGACCCTCGAGCGCCGCCTCGAGGACGTCTTCACGGTCGCCCGCACGAGCACGCACGAGGAACCCGTCGTCGAACGCGACGCCGACGAGGTTCGGGTTCACCTCGAGTACACCGCGTGGGACGCCGGCGAGGGCGCCGACGACGCCAAGGCCCTGATCGAGTTCGTCGAAGGCACTTTCGCCCAGGGGATCATCCCCGGCTACGACTATCGCGGCGAGGCGGCGACGCTGCTCGAGAACGCCCAGAGCAGGGGCCAGCAGGCCGCGGACGGAGACGGGAACAGTGGCGGCATGCCACTGTAATTGCGGTACCGTCCGCTTCACTGGAGATGGGATCGTATCCGCCCGATCGGCCGTTCTGCAATCACTGATCTGGGGTATAGACCTCGGCCCAGAGATACCCGATTCCGAGACAGGAGTAGAGAAGTCCGAAGATCGCGAATACCAAGTCGCTTTGCACGGCGTAGGAGCTCGCCTGAACGAGTCCCAGGAGGACCATCGCGATCCCGATGATCGCCTTGTATTTCTTCGCTACCATATTGATTCGATACCCTGCTTGGGTGATAAGCCCCTTTGCTGTGCTGCCGCCACACACGGGAATGGACAAGCGATTGCGGTGGCCGGGAGCGCGGCTCGAGCAAATGCGAGAGCCGCGCGACCCGGGGGAGGGCAGGCTGTTACACGAACGACCGCGAGCGAGTGAAACGAGCGGGCCGACGACTGACCCGTAACGAAGTGAAGGGGAAGGAGGAGTGCTTTTGGTCCAGCTTTTACCGAGGGACGCCGCACTGTACGGCAGCTATGCTGCCGTCAGTGCGGCAGACCGCAGCGTAAAAGCTGGGCTCTAGTCCATCGCGATGTACGTCTGCGTGTCTTCGACTCCCGCGATGGCCTGAATGCGGGTCGCCGCGATCTCCTTGACCGCGGCCGGCGATTCGACCTCCGCTTTCGCGATGAGGTCGACGTCGCCGGCGACGATGTGGACCGATCGAACGCCGTCGATCGATTCGATGCTGTCTTTGAGCCGATCCGCCTCGCCCGTGTTCGCTTTGATCATGACGAACGCTGTAACCATCAGTTGACACCTCCCGAATCCGGATCCGTGCCGCGCTGCAGTTTCGTCGCCGCCGAACTCGAGCCCCCGCCGGCGTTGGCGGCCGCCCGGTTCGGCGTCTCGCCGACCAGAAGCTGGCGGACCTCGCTCAGGACGTCGAAGTCCGCGAGGACGACGAGTCGGTCGCCGTCCTCGAGCGAGAGATCCTCGTCGGGGATCCCGAGAGCCCGGTCGCGCTTGCCGAAGGCGAGGACGGTCGCGTCCGCGGGCAGTTGCAGTTCGCTGATCGTGTAGCCGTTGACGGGGGCCGCGTCGGTGATCGTGAGTTCGACGACCTGCAGGTGGGGCGCGATGTCGGCGATGGCGCGGATCGTCCCGCCGAGCAGGGCGTTTTTCGCGCCGATCGCGCCCAGCCCTTCGGGGTAGATGACCTCGTCGACCTGATCGGCGTACTTGCGGTAGATCCCCTCGCGGTAGGCCTCGTCGATCCGCATGACGGTTCGACAGTCGTAGTGGTTCGCGATCATGCAGGCGGTGAAGTTGACGTTGAGGTCGCCGGTCAGCGCGCCGACGGCGTCGGCCGCCGCGATACCGGCCTCCTCGAGGACGTCCTCGCGAGAGCCGTCGCCCTCGACGGTGGGAAACCCTTGATCGCGGGCGCGCCTGAGCGTCGGCTCGTCGCGTTCGACCACCGTTACCTCGTGGTCCTCGTCGCGCAGGACGCGCGCCGTCCGCAGCCCGACTCGTCCGGCCCCGATAATGACGAACCGCATGGACGGGGGTACGCTCGCCCCGGTGAATAAGTTTGCCCCCGACTAGCACGGTGTTCGTTCGACCGGGAGCGACCGACGCGCGAGATCGGCGATGACTCGAGGGTGAAGGCAGAGAGAAACGTTCCCACGACGGTCGGCCGGCGGCCCCACCGGCCCGCGAGGACGCGCGAAACGACGGCGGCCACGGAGGTCGCGGGAGAACGCGCGACTGATCCGGTAGCGCTAGCCCATCGCGATGTACGTCTTCGTCTCGGTGACGCCGTCCAGTCCCTGCATGTTCGAGGAGACGGCCTGAAGCACGTCGTAGACTTCGGACGCGTCGACCTCCGCGATGATGTCGTAGTTGCCCGCGACGATGTGGGCGTCGGTGACCGACTCCAGATCGCCGATCTCCGCGAGCAGGCCCTCGGATTTTCCGGCGGCGGTCTTCACCATGATGTACGCGTGGACCATCGGCGGTGTGGTACACTCTGGCACGACTAAAGCCTTTGCCCGAAGCCGCCGTCTCCGACGGGAATGCCGCAGTGAAACGGTGAACGGATCGATGATCGAGGTCAGCGCGATTCGTCGACCGCTTCCGCCAGCGCGTCCGCCGCCGCCTCGAGCACCGCCTCGGGCGATTGCGTCGCGTCGACGCGGACGAACCGATCGGGGTCGCGCTCGAGCAGTCGCTCGTAGTTGTCCCGAACCGACGCGAGGTACTCGGCGCGTTCGAACTTGTTCGTCGTCCCCGCGCGAGCCGCGGCGGTTTCGGGGTCGAGATCGAGATAGATCGTCAGATCCGGTTCGATCGAGAACGGCCGGTGAACGTCGACGACGTACTCGAGCGGATCCGCGAGGTCGTAGCCCTCGGCCGCCGCGAGCGTCGCGCCCTGATAGGCGAAGCGCGAGTCGGAGTAGCGATCGGAGACCACGAGGCCGCCGCGCTCGAGGGCGGGTTCGATCACCCGCGAGAGGTGATCGGCGTGATCGGCGGTGTAGAGGAACAGTTCCGCCAGCGGATCGGCGTCGTCGTCCTCGATCGAGCGGTAGACGGCCTCGCCGTACCAGGAATCGTCCGTGGGTTCGCGCGTGAACGTGGCCTCGGGGTGGCGCTCGCGCAAGGCCTCCCAGACCGTCGTCTTGCCGCTGCCGTCCAGTCCCTCGAGCGTGACGAGCATGGTCGACCCTCCTCGTGACGGATACTACAATCTGTCGAGAGCGTCGAACGGGCCACGCAGTGTCGCCGCCCATCTATTTATCGCTACGAACTCACGTGTCGGCCATGAAGATCCTCGTCGCCGGCGGCACCGGCTTCATCGGCACGAACCTGTGTTCGGAACTGGCCGAACGCGGCCACGAGGTGACGGCGCTCTCCCGGTCACCGGTCGACGACGACCGGCTCCCCGACGGCGTCGAGTCGGCGCTGGGCGACGTCGGGGCCTACGACTCGATCGTCGACACCGTCGCGGGTCACGACGCGGTCGTCAACCTCGTCTCGCTCTCGCCGCTGTTCGAACCGCCCCGGGGGACGAGCCACAGGGAGGTCCATCTCGGGGGAACGAAGAACCTCGTTCGCGCCGCCGAGGCCGGCGGCGTCGACCGATTCCTACAGATGAGCGGGCTCGGCGCCGACCCGAACGGCGCGACCGCGTTCATTCGCGCCAAAGGCGAGGCGGAGGCGGTGGTCCGCGACGCCGCGCTCGAGTGGACGATCGTTCGTCCGTCGGTCGTCTTCGGCGACGGCGACGAGTTCGTCGACTTTACGAAAACGCTGACGACGCCGTACCTGACGGCGTTGCCGGGCGGCGGAAAGACGCGGTTTCAACCCATCTGGGTCGGTGATCTCGTTCCCATGCTGGCCGACGCGCTCGAGGGTAGCGAGGCGCAAAGCGCGTCGGAGGCGAGCGGGCGTGGCCCGCGAGCAGACGACGCCCACGTCGGCGAAACCTACGAACTCGCCGGCCCGCAGGTCGTCACGCTCGCGGACGTGACGGAGCTCGCGTACGGCGCCGAGGGAAAGGACGTCAGGATCGTTCCGATCCCGATAGGACTAGCCAAACTCGGGCTCTCGGTGATCGGTCCGCTGCCGTTCGTTCCGTTCGGCCCGGACCAGGCCCGGTCGCTCGAGTTCGATAACACCGTCGACGACAACGACGTGACCGTCTTCGGCCGGGATCCGGCGTCGATGACGACGCTCAGCGCATATCTCGGCCAGAACGGGACGGACCGTCAGGAACGATCGGCGAAACCGATCTGATCTCCCGATCGGTGGAGTCGTCACTCACGGCAACCGCTCACGTCGCGATCGAGGTCGGGGAAACGGCTGACTTAAAAAATAGGACGGGACGGAGCACACGGCGATTTCGAGTTCAAAGAATCGGCGCAAATGCCACTTCAGTCACCCGATACGGCGGAATAGTACAGAAGACGTGAAATTCAGTTCAGCAAAAGACTTATATCCTCCATTGCACTGGTACCAATGCAACGGAGCCCCCAAACAAACAATGAAGCTGGCGATGATCGGATTCGGACAGGCCGGTGGCAAAATCGTCGATCGATTCCTCGATTACGACGATCGGACGGGTAGCGGAATCGTCCGCGCGGCGATTGCCGTCAACTCCGCGAAGGCGGATCTCATCGGTCTCGATAATATACCACAGGAGAATCGCGTACTCATCGGCCAGGCCCGCGTCAAGGGCCACGGCGTGGGTGCTGACAACGAACTCGGCGCGGAAGTCGCCGAGGAGGACATCGACGAGGTACAGAACGCCATCGACTCGATCCCGACCCACGAGGTCGACGCCTTTCTGATCGTCGCCGGCATGGGCGGCGGCACCGGTTCCGGCGGCGCGCCCGTCCTCGCCAAACACCTCAAGCGGATCTACACGATCCCGGTCTACGGCCTCGGCGTCCTGCCGGGGACGGACGAAGGCGGGATTTACACGCTCAACGCGGCCAGATCGTTCCAGACGTTCGTCCGCGAGGTCGACAACCTGCTCGTCTTCGACAACGACTCGTGGCGACAGACCGGCGAGTCCATGGAAGGCGGCTACGACCAGATCAACGAGGAGATCGTCCGCCGCTTCGGCATCCTCTTCGGCGCCGGCGAGGTCGGAGAGGGCCAGGAGGTCGCCGAGAGCGTCGTCGACTCCTCCGAGATCATCAACACGCTCTCCGGCGGTGGTGTCTCCACCGTCGGCTTCGCCTCGGAGGACGTCGAGGTAGACTCGGGCGGCGGTCTGCTCTCCCGGTTTACCGGCGACGGCGGCGGCGACGACAGTCTCGACGCCGCGAACACCACGAACCGCATCACGAGCCTCGTCCGCAAGGCCGCCCTCGGCCGACTCACGCTCCCGTGTGAGATCGAAGGCACCGAGCGCGCCCTGCTCGTGCTCTCCGGACCCTCGGAGTATCTGAACCGGAAAGGCATCGAGCGCGGGCGGAAGTGGCTCGAGGAGGAAACGGGAAGCATGGAAGTTCGCGGCGGCGACTTCCCGCGCGGGGAGCCCGAAGTGGCTGCGGCGATCTTGCTCTCCGGCGTGACGAACGTCCCGCGGATCAAGCGACTGCAGCAGGTCGCGATCGAGGCCCAGGACAACATCGACGACATCCAGCAGGACAGCAGCGAGAACCTCGAGGAACTCGTCGAGGACGACGAGGACGAACTCGAGCCGCTGTTCTAGGCCGTCGGTCGGTCGGCAAGTGGCGAGCGCCCGGACTCGTGTCGGGGGGCACGAGGCCGGGCGCACACTCGCGCACCCGACGCGTATTCGTTTGCTCGCGGCGCGTGTTTCGCCACGGCGAACGGGCGCATTCCGACGTGTTTTTGAGCGCCCCCGAACTACCGCAACCAGATTCAGATGCGCGTCATCGTCCCGTTCGCCGCCGAGACGCCGAAGACTCGCCTCGAGTCCGTGCTCACGCCGGCCGAGCGCGAGGCGCTTTCCCGAGCCATGCTGGCAGACGTCCTCTGTGCGATCGTCGGCGCGGGACACGAGCCGAGGATCGTCTCGACCGCGCCGCTCGATCTCGAGGAGCTCGATCTCCCGGGCGAGGTCGCCGCGTCGGCATCGGGGACGGTCGACGATCGGCCGCTGACGGACGCGGTCAACGCGCGACTCCCGGGACGCGAGCGTTGCGACCGTGCGGGCGACGTTCCCGACGCCGTCGCCGTCGTCATGGCCGACCTCGCGCTGGCGACCCCGGACGCGCTCGAGACGCTCCTCTCTCTCGAGGCCGATATCGCGATCGCGCCGGGACGCGGCGGCGGGACGAACGCGCTCGTCGTTCGACATCCCGAGTTCCGCGTGGACTACCACGGAGCCTCCTATCTCGACCACCGCGAGATCGCTCTCGACGTCGGTGCCGGCCTCGAGACGGTCGACTCGTTCCGACTGGCGACCGACATCGACGAACCGGCGGATCTCGTCGAGGTGCTCGTCCACGGGCTCGAGACGAACCGCGCTCCCGCCCGTCTCCGGGCGTTCGGGTTCGAACTCGAGGATCGGGACGGGCGCGTCGACATCGTTCGCGACGGGAGCGGCGCGAAGTAACGCGGTGGCTACCCGTCAGCCAGCCGCGCAGGAAGGCAGCCCTTATGTGCCGAGGGACGACATCCAGAGGTAATGTTTCCCGGGGCGAGCGAGTACGGCGTCGATATCGCGGTCGAGGACGGGGCCGTCGAGGAGCTCCTGCAGATCAGCCCGACCGACGTCGAGGCACCGCCGTCGTTGACGTTTTCCCGAAACGTGTTCGTCCCGCTCACCACGGCCTGTCGCTACACCTGTACGTATTGCACCTACTTCGACCCGCCGGGGCAGGCCTCCCTGCTCTCGCTCGAGGAGGTCCGCGAGATCTGCCGGCGCGGGGCCGACGCGGGCTGCACGGAAGCGCTCTTTACGTTCGGCGACGATCCCGACGATCGCTACACCGAGATTCACGCGCAACTCGAGGAGTGGGGCCACGACTCGATCCATACCTATCTGCGCGAGGCCTGCGAGGTGGCACTCGAGGAGGGGCTGCTCCCGCACGCCAATCCGGGCGATCAGACCCGCGAGCAGCTGGCGACCGTCGCGGACGTCAACGCCAGCATGGGCGTGATGCTCGAGACGACTGCCGAGGTCGGGGCCCACGCCGGCCCGCGGCGCAAGGTTCCGGGCCAGCGGCTGCGTACGCTCAAAAACGCGGGCGAACTCGACGTGGCCTTTACCACCGGAATCCTCGTCGGGATCGGCGAGGACTGGCGCGACCGCGCCGAGAGCCTGCTGGCCATTCGGGAACTCCACGAGCGCTACGACCACATTCAGGAGGTGATCGTCCAGCCCGTCGTCGAGAACGAGCGCTGGTCGGGCGGCTCGCCCGACCTCGCGACGATGCGGCAGGTGACGGCGATGGCGCGGGCCGCCCTGCCCGAGGAAGTCTCGGTCCAGGTGCCGCCGAACCTCGCCCCCGCCAAGGAGCTGATCGATTGCGGCGTCGACGATCTGGGCGGCGTCTCGCCGGTGACCGACGACCACATCAACCCCGACTACAAGTGGCCCGCGCTGCGCGAACTCGAGGAGATCGCCGACCACGCGGGCGTGCCGCTGGGCGAGCGACTTCCGGTCTACGAGCGGTTCCTACCCGCCGAGCTACGGACCGACGGGTTCGACGGCGTCCTCGCCGACGGCGCGGACGGCGACCGGGAGTGGATCTCCGCAGCGATTCGGGCTGCGCTCGCGGACGACGGGGCGGCCGGACGGCGGTATCGGTCGGTACTCGAGGACGAGACGGCGGCGACCGCGGACTAGCCTCGATCCGCGTCCGACCGGCCTCTTCTCATTCCGAAGCGTAGTCCTCGTGGAGCGCCAGCCCCTCGTCCGCGAGGACCGGTCCCTCGACGCTCGTGTCGGCGTCGGCTCGCTCGACGACTTCGGCGCAGGGGATCTCGATCACGCCGTCGTCCCGGATCGCGGCGAGCGAGTCGACGGACACGCTGTAGACGACCCGGCCCAGCCCCGCGTAGGCGATCGCGCTCGCACACATCGGACAGGGCTCGGTACTCGTGTACATCGTACAGGCCGCCCGTTCGGCCGGCTCGAGCTCGCGTGCGGCCCACCGGGCCAGTTTGAACTCGGGGTGGGCCGCGACGTCGTCGTCGGTCAGCGTAGTGTTTTCCGCGGTCCGGACGACCGCGTCGTCGACGACGAGCAGGGAGCCAAAGGGGGTGTTGCCGTGGTCGACCGCCGCTTCCGCGAGGTCGATTGCCTGCCGCACGTACGATTCGTCGGTGGCCATAGCGGCCGTTCGATCGCCGGTTCCGAAACGCTTCCCCCTCGAGCGGCACTCGAGTGATACGGTCCGCTGTACCGATGTACCGGTGCGACCGCGAGACGGTCTTCGGTCGCACCGGAACTGACTGACGGCAGTCCGTATGAAGCTATGTACAGGAGAAGCCGCCGTCGACGACCAGCGCCTGGCCGGTGATCCAGTCGGCTTCGTCGCTCGCTAAGAAGAGCATCGCGTTCGCGATATCTTCGGGTTCGCCGAGGCGCTTGAGCGGATAGAACTTCGACATCTCCTCTTTGGTCGCCTCCCACTCCGCTTCGGTGCGGTTCTTTCGGGGCATCGCGGTATCCGTGACGCCCGGACAGACCGCGTTCGCCCGGACGCCGGCCGGGCCGACCTCCGCCGCGACGGTCCGCGTGAAGTTGACGACCGCGCCCTTCGACAGCGAGTAGGCGCCCAGTTGCGGCGCGCCGATGACGCCCGCCAGCGACGCCGTGTTGACGATGGCTCCGGACTCCTGCTCTTTGAAGTGGGGAATCGCGGCCTGACAGCCGTTCCAGACGCCCTTGACGTTGATATCGATCACTCGATCGCGCTCGCCCTCGTCGATATCCTCGACGTTCGAGCGCTCGTGGCTCACGCCCGCGTTGTTCACCATGATATCGAGGCCGAACTCCGAGACGGCCTCGTCGACGGCCGCGTGGACCGCGTCCGCGTCGCGAACGTCCAGCTCGAGTGCGATCCCCTCCCGTCCCGCGCTCTCGACCCGATCGATCGTCTCCTCGGCGCTCTCGAGGTCGATATCGGCCGCGACGATCGTCGCGCCCTCCTCGGCGAATAACTGCGCTGCTTCCCGGCCGAGGCCGGACCCTGCACCCGTGATAAATGCCGTCTTGTCCTTGAGTCGCATGCCCATACCTTGTCGAGCGGTGGTATAAATCATGATATATGATTCGGTGCCCCGCGTTCGGCCGTCCGGGGTACCGAACGGTCACCGTTCCGCGAACGCGTTCGCACAGCGTTATGTCCGTCGGGCGATGGCGATCCCGTATGGACGTCGATCTCACTCAGCCGATCGAGACGGGGATGCAGACCTATCCCGGCGACCCCGAGGTCGCCGTCCGCTCCCACGCGACCGACGAAGAGGACGAGGCTCGCGTCTCGGCCCTCGAGTGCGGGAGTCACACCGGAACCCACGTCGACGCACCCGCACACACCGAACCCGACGGGAAGACCCTCGAGGCGTATCCGATCGAGCGGTTCGTCGTCGACGCCGTCCGGATCGATTGTCGCGACCTCGAGGCCCGCGAGCCGATACCCGCGGCGCGTGTGCCCGACGGCGACGCCGGTCTCGTGGCGTTCTGGACCGGCTGGGACGCCCACTGGGGGACCGACCGGTACCTCGAGCACCCCTATCTCTCGCCGGCGGCGGCCGAGGTGTGCGTCGAGCGGGGATTCGACGTCGCTGTGGACGCGTTGAATCCGGATCCGACGCCGACGGAAAACGCGAGTGCGGACGAGCCGGAGGGGGTTCAGGCCCACCACGCGCTGCTGGGTGACGATCTGCTGATCCTCGAGAACCTGACGAACCTCGGAGCAGTCGGGGATCGGTTCGAGCTCCGGGCGTATCCGCTGGCGCTCGCGGGCGACGGCGCGCCGGTGCGAGCCGTCGGCGTCGTCGACCGAGACTCGTAACTCCTCCCCGACCGTCTCAGCAGTGCGCGCCGAGCCGCTAAGTCCCCTACTCTCGCTCGATCGTTATCGTGACGGCGTCGACGACCGCATCGGTGTCCGTTCGGACGACCTCGAGTCTGTACGTCCGCTCGTCACCGGGGTCCCACGGCGGTGCGAGGTCGTTCTTGTACGTCGGTTCGCGCCCCGTCAGAGCGGACGTATCGAGGAGTTCGTCCGTCCCGTTCGTCCGCTCGTAGGTCTCGAGGGAGTAATTGATCGCGTCGCTGTCCTCGAGGCGGTAGTCGAGTTCGTACCGCGCACCGTCCAGCTCGTTTACATCGTACACGGAGACGTTCCGTATGACCGTCCCGTTGGTCGGTTCGCCGATCGAGGTCGAATAGTCGTCCCGCGTCACACACCCGGCGAGCGCGATCGTACTCACGACGAGAACGAGTCCCAGTAGCAGTCGACCGTTTCGGTGAAACGAGACCGACATTATCGGGGCAAAACGCCGATGCCGGACGTTCGTTCAGTAGGTTTTTCAGCTGACATACTCGTCGGTGGGACCCGGCTACAGTTAGATATTCGTCTAACTGAAAAATGCGCTGTAGTATCCGAGAGCGACGTTCAGTCAGCGCCGAGGGGCGGGACGACGGAACGAGACGGCCGGGAGCGATCAGTCGTCGGCCGGAACCGTCCGCTCCTCGCGCTCCGCTCGAGTCAACAGCGGAGTCCCGTCTGCCTTCGGTCCGAGTTGGGGCCCGAAGGGCGGATCGTCGGGGTCGATGACGCGGCGTTTCTCGTAGTCGGTCGAGCGCTCGACTGGAGTTCGACCGATCGAAGAGATCATCTCGACGTAGTCCGCGAAGGAGCGGAATTCGCCGTGCTCGCCGCCGGCGCGGGTCGTAATCTCCTCGGAGAGGATCGTTCCCATGTAGTCGTCGGCACCACATGAGAGCAGCTTCAGCCCCTGTTCGTCGCCGTACTTGACCCACGAGGACTGGATGTGGTCGATGTTATCGAGGAACAGCCTCGAGACGGCGACCATCAGTTCGTCCTCGTCGATGCTCGCGCCGCCCGAGACGACGTCGTGTTCGAACAGCGGCGTGTTCTGGTGGATGAAGGAAAGCGGGACGAACTCGGTGATGTTTCCGGTCCGATCCTGCAGGTCCCGGATCCGCTCTAGGTGCATCGCGCGGTGGGCCTCGTTCTCGACGTGGCCGTACATGATCGTCGCCGTCATCGCGAGGCCGACGTTCGCGGCGGCCTCCATGGCCTCGAGCCAACCGTCCGTACTGATCTTGCCGGGGCAGATCACCTCGCGGACCTCCTCGACGAGGATCTCCGCTGCGGTTCCGGGAACGGTATCGAGCCCCGCATCTCGCAGTCGGCGGTAGACCTCCTCGTAGGACCAGTCGGTGCCCCGCCGGGCGTGGTAGGCCTCCTCGGGCGTCATCGAGTGAACGTGCACCCCGTCGACGCTCATCGCCGAAATCTGGTCCGCGTAGGTGCCGGGGCTGGTGTCGTAGACCGCGGGCGGCTTGTAGTTGACCGCCTTCGGGTTCGGGTGGTCGTCGAGGATTTCGCGGTGTTCCTCGTCGAGCGCGAACGCGGGGTGGAGGCCGGAGACCGACGTGACCTCGTAGATCCCCCGATCGACGGCGTCGGCGACGATCTCGCGGGATTCCGCGGGCGTCTTCGTGAACCCGGCCGTCTCGATTTCCGTCTCGCGCTCGAAGGTGTGAGCGGCGTCCTTGAAGTTACAGAACAGACAGCCCACGTTACAGGCCGTCGTGACGTTGTTGTTCAGGTTCGCGATGAAGGTGACCTCCTCGCCGACCTGCTCGGCGCGGCGTCGGTCGGCCGCCTCGAGCACGCGTTCCTTGCGTTTCCGGTCGATCCCCTCGCTCTGGGTTCCCGTCGTGAGTAACTCGATCGCGTCGTCGACCGTGAGCCGGTCGCCGTCGCGTGCCTTTGCTAGCGCGTTCTCGAATGATTGGTCGGTCTCGGGAACGTGATCAAACGTGAGGTCGGCCTCGGTCACCGGTCGCTCCATCGATGTAACGGTGTCCGTACACTGAGAAAAGCATGGTGAATGCGGAATCGGCCGCCGCGAGACGATGCCATCCCGTCGCACCGCGCTCGCTCGAGCGGGACCACAGCGCTCGAGCGGTGACTGTCCGCGAGCCACCAGCTGACGGACATCGTCGAACGCAGGTCTCGGAACTATCCGCGGCGACCACGAACAGTGGCCCATGAGTTCACGGACGCCGGATGAATGCGTCGAGCTCGCCCTCGACGAGGGAGCCGCCGAGGAAAAGCGGGTGGGCGCGATTCGGGAACTGAGAACCGCCAACGAGTGCGACGAACTCGAGGCGCTCGTCCGAACGGAGCGCATCGACGACCGGTATCGTCGCCAGGCCCTCGAGGAGTTAGCGACGCCCCAGTGCGACTCGACGCTTCGGGAACTCGTCGACGACGACCCGCTCGAGGGGCCGTTGCACCAGGAGGCCGAAGAACTGCTCGCGACCGTCGAAGACGACTGAGAGCGTGCGAAAACGGAGCTTCAAACGAGAGAGCGCGTCATCGGTTCGGCTCCACCGACCCGATACTGAAACCTTCTTACGGTCCGGACACGGCAACTGGAATATGAGCGACGGCGGCGAACACGTCCCGAGGTGTCTCGCGTGACGAGCGTCAAAGAGTTCCGCATCGAAGAAGACGCGACCGACGAGGAACTCGGCCGCGGGTCGTTCGTCTTCACCGACGACTACTCGGTGTTCGACTGGGGGAAGATGCCCGACCAGATCCCCCGGAAGGGTGCGAGCCTCTGTACGATGGGCGCGTTCAACTTCGAATTGCTCGAGCGCGAAGGCGTTCCAACCCATTATCGCGGCGTCGTCGAGAACGGCGAGGTCGTCGACCTCGCGGACGCGACCCACCCGCCCTGGGAGATGGCCATCGACCTCACGCAGGTGCCCGATCTCCCGAACGAGGGCCGGGAGTACGACTACGATAGCTATCACGACGCGGCCGGCGAGAACTACCTGATCCCCCTCGAAATCGTCTTCCGAAACCGAGTGCCGGTCGGCTCGAGCCTGCGGAGCCGAACCGAGCCCGCCGATCACGGACTCTCGTTCGATAGCTGGCCCGACGAGGCCGTCGACCTCGACGAGCCGATCGTCGAGTTCACCACGAAGTACGAAGAAGGCGACCGCCACCTCGAGCGCGCGGAAGCCGATTCGATCGCCGGAGCGGCGTCGATCGAGGACCTCGAATCGCTCGCCCGCGAGGTTAACCGAATCGTCACCGAGCAGGCCGACTCGGCCGGGCTGGTCCACGAGGACGGCAAGATCGAATGCCTATACTACGGCGGCGAGATCCGCGTCGCCGACGTCGTCGGCACCTTCGACGAGAACCGCTTCAGCTACGAGGGCACCCAGCTCTCGAAGGAAGTGCTGCGCCAGTACCACAAGCGCACCCAGCCCGAGTGGGTCCAGGCCGTCGACGCCGCCAAGGCCCGGGCGAAGCGAGACGACGTCGCCGACTGGAAGTCCCTCTGCGACGAGGATCCCACGCCGCTCGAGGACGACGTCCTCGAGACCGCCAGCAACCTCTACTGCGCCGGGGCCAACGCCTACACCGGTCGGGAGTTCTTCGACGCGCCGCCGCTCTCGAGCGCGATCGGTGCGGTCCGGCGGCTGTAACCCGACGCGATCGCGCCGGTCCTCGCACCGTCGCCTCGGGCGCTGGCGTCGGCTCGGCCGTCGTCGCCCATCGCAGAATGCGGTAGATGCTATCGTGTGGCGCGCTCGAAACAGATAAGTAACCCTCATATTGGGGGACGAAACACATGCGACCGAGCGTCAATGAGTTTCACCGCCAGCGCAATCGTAGCGAGTATCGTCGCGTTCAGCCTCACCAGCGGGATCGCGGCCGTCGCGAGCGGGATGCTGACGCTGTTTATCCTCGTCATCCTCGGACTCACCGTCCTCTCGCAGGGGTCGGACGACTGGGGGCCCGCACAGCCTGCGCGGTCCTCGTCCGCCGACTCCTCGAGACGACAGAAAACGGAGCAATCGAACGACGAGCAAAATCGGATGGGGCTCCTCGATCGGACGGGTGTACTGAGCGTGACCAACGGCGACGGCACGCTAGTACTAGCAGAACGGGCAGCGGGACTCGCAGCGGCCATCAGCGCATTCGTCATGGCTTCGACGGCCGTGTTCACCGTCACCCAGTGGATGGGGATCCACAACGTTCTACTGGGGGCGACGATGGCCGTACTCGCGTCGGTCCACGCGCTTCGGATCAGTCAGGACAAGCCGATCGTCGCCCTCGCCGGCGCGTTGGCGCTGCTCGGCGCGTGGACGATCGCGGCGCCGTTCGTCCTCGGGGTCAGTCGGACCCTCGTGATACAGATCAACGCCGCGGCCGGCATCCTTATTATGAGCCTGTCTCTCGTCAGCGCGTACGGGATTGTGCAGACGTCACGATCGGGCCAGACCTCGGGCGCGACGGGCGCGTAACCGCTGCGTAGCCGAATCCCCCGCGTTTTTTCGTCGTCGCGACGATCGCGGTTCGCGTTTCGAACTCGAGCAGGGCGCCGACCGTCAGTGACGCGTTCCACGACTTCGCGTCCGTTTTCGGCTCGTCCTCGAGGGGCGTCCCGTCGATTCGCTTCGGGTCCTCCAAGTCGTGGACGACGACCTTGCCGGGGTCGGGATCGGCGGAGGCGTACTCGTCTGCTACTCGGTGCAACACTCCGGACAGCGGTGGTCGACGAACGGATCGTCGCCGAAGGCCCCCTCGACGCGGATCGGTCGGGACACCCCGTGGCCGCCGCGCCCTACGCCGGCAAATTTGACCGCCCGTGGCCGATACGGCCGAAATGGATTCGTTAAAGTGTGTCACGTCCCACCTGTCAACCGATGACTGACTCGACGGACGAGGACACACCCGAATGTCGACACTGCGGCGATTCCGTTGGATCGTCCGCCGAACAGCGCGTGATAACGACGGTCGAAGACGGGACGACCGTCTACAGACACTTCTGTAGCGACGACTGCCGGGATATCTGGGAAACGTCGTCCGACGTCTGATCCTCGGAGGCAGTCCAGTGCCCTCGTCGCGGCCGACATCTCGACGATGTGACCGCGCCGCGGCGTGGTTCGCCGACCGCCTCGAGTGACGGGGCTCGAACAGGGCTTTACCGCTGGGACGGAATAAGTGAGCAATGGCCACCGAAGCGACGTTTACGGTGCCGTCCGACGAATTCCCGCTCGGGAGCGTATTCGAACGGCTGCCGGACGTGACGGTCGAACTCGAGCGGATTATCCCGGCACGAGACGTGGTCGTTCCCTACTTCTGGATTCGAGGGACTGCGATCGACGACATCGAGAACGTATTCCCCGATCATCCAGGTGTGCAACGCATCGAACTCGTCGATTCCGTCGAGGACGAGTATCTGTTGCGCGTCGAGTGGACGCTGGAGTACGACGGCGTGTTGAGCACGCTGACGGAGACGGAGATTCCGCTCATCAAAGCCGTCGGCACGAACCGGCAGTGGACGTTCGACGTTCGCGGGGACGACCGAAGCGACATCGCGGCCTTTCAGAAGCGCTGTCAAGAGCTGGAGATCCCGATCACGCTGACGAAGCTTCACGCGCTTACTCCGATCAAGACGGAAACCCATGAAGCGTTGACGGATCCACAGCGAGAGGCGCTGGTACTCGCCTACGTCCGCGGGTACTTCAACTCGCCGCGCGAGGTGACGATGGAAGAACTCGGGGCCGAACTCGGTATCACGCAGCAGGCCGTCGCATCCCGCCTCCGGCGCGGGATCGACCAAATTCTCGGGGGAACGCTACCCGGACTCGCGGACCCGTCGCGGTAGCTTATTTAAAGAGGTTGTATAGTAAAAAGTGATGCTGAACAGCCTCGCCGTTCGTATGGAAGACAGTGGTTGGGAAGTCCGGCGAGTTCGACGCGATCTGGGAATCGTACCTGCAGAAGCTGAACCGCTGGCACCGCGTCGTTCCCGCGCTGGGTTTCCTGATTCTGCTCGGTGCAGTCGGGAGAGCGATCCACACGTTGAACAGTAGCGGCATCCTCCTGGAAGCGATACTCGATTTCGTTCTGATCGGCTCGCTCGGATTCGTCCTACTGTACATCTGGATCTGGTTACCTGGCAGTGATATTCCGCCCACGTTCTACCCCCGTATCGTGTCACGGGTCGCCGGTGGTATTGCCGTCATGGCAATCGTGTTCGGCCTGCGCATGCTTCACCCCGGCGTTACCGTCGACTTTTCGTTCGGGACCCAGGCCGTGTTGCTCACGATCGGCACGATCGCGGGACTGGGGATCGGGGTCTACGAAGCCCAGACCCTCATGCAGGCCGAACTGCTCGAGGGGAAAAACGACGAGTTGAAACGAGCCGAAGAGCGCCTCGAGGAGTCGGTCACCGAGCTGGAAGCGTCGAACGATCGGTTAGAACAGTTCGCGTACGCCGCCTCCCACGACTTGCAGGAGCCGCTCCGCATGGTGACGAGCTACCTCCAGTTGCTCGAGGACCGGTACGGCGACGAACTCGACGAGGACGGCGAGGAGTTCATCGCGTTCGCCGTCGACGGTGCCGACCGGATGAAAGGGATGATCGACGGCCTGCTCGAGTACTCCCGGGTCGAGACGCAGGGTGACCCGTTCGAGGCCGTTGATCTGGACGTCGTGCTCGACGACGTGCTCACGGACCTGCAGTTCAAGATCGACGAGACCGATACCGAAATCACGCGAGAGGAGCTGCCAACCGTCAACGGGGACGAACGGCAGTTACAGCAGCTCTTCCAGAACCTGCTGAGCAACGCGATCGAGTACAGCGGCGACGAACCGCCGCGAATACACGTGTCGGCAGCACGCGAGGGGCCCGAGTGGACGATTTCGGTTCGCGACGAGGGCGTCGGTATCGACGCCGACGATACCGACCGGATTTTCGAGCTGTTCCAGCGCGGTCACTCGACCGAAGAGCAAGCCGGTTCGGGAATCGGACTGGCGCTGTGTAAACGGATCGTCGAGCGCCACGACGGGGAGATCGGGGTCGACTCGGAGTCCGGAACGGGATCGACGTTCTTCTTCACGCTTCCGAACGCCGTCGATCCGACGAACACCTCGGGTGTCGTCGCGCAATCGGAGAAAGCGAACGCGCGGGCCGAGCGATAACGATCCGGCGGAGCGGTCGATCGGATCGGCGCGTCCAGCACACCGAGCGTTCCAGCCCTCTCCACGCGTACTTGAGTAATCGGCTATCGATGCGCTCCGAGACGGTCACGGTCTCCTCGTCGAAGTCGCCGAGAACTGGAGAGCAATTCGGGACACCGCCGGCCGTCCGCCGGTATACCCGCTCAGCTACTGATCCTTCGCGACCACGCTCCCGATCCCGTCGACCGGCCGGTCGGGCGTGAACTCCTCGATCTCCTCGGGGAGTCCGAGCTGGTAGTCGGTGCCGTTCTCTCGAACCGACGTTCGGCCCCGGTGGACCGAGACGTCGCCGTTCAGGTGAAGCTGGACCGCCTCGAGCAGGGCGTCGGCCTCCAGCGGCTGCCCGCGGCGTTTCATCTCGTCGAGGTCGGCGTCGTCGGGGACGTCGAACGCGCGCTGGGTGATGATCGGCCCCTGATCGAGGTCGGTCGTCACGTAGTGGCCGGTGACGCCCGCGACCCGGACGCCCTCCTCGACGGCCTGCCGGTAGGCTTCCGCGCCGGGGAACGCCGGCAGCAGCGACGGGTGGACGTTGATGATTCGGTCCTCGTAGCGGAAGACGACGTTCGGACTGAGGATCCGCATGTACCGCGCGAGGACGATCAGGTCGACGTCGTACTCCGCGAGGAGTTCGAGCAACTGGTCTTCGTTTTGCTGACCGCCCTCGTCGCCGATGTCGTGGAACGGCACGTCGTAGTGCTCGGCCAGCGGCTGGAGGTCGTCGTGGTTGCCGATGACGACGCCGATATCCGCGCCGAGTTCGTCGTTGGCCCACGCCTCGAACAGCGCCTCGAGACAGTGGCTCTCTTTCGTGACGAGGACGGCGATCTGCTGGTTCTCGCGGTCGGCGGGGAATCGAACCTGGACGTCGAGTCCGAGGTCGTCGCCGAGGTCGCGGAGGTCGTCCCGAAGCGTCTCCTCCGTACAGACCATCTCGCTCGTGTCGACGGCGAGATACATCCGGAAGACGTCGTCGCGAACCGCCTGATCGAGGTCCTCGATGTTGATCCCGCGCTCGAACAGGAGGCTGGTCACCCGGGCGATGAGTCCGGTGTCGTCGTCTCCGATCACCGTGATCTCCGTTACGTCGGTCGTCACCGCTGCCACCTCCGCTCGAGCGAGTGTCGCGTCATCACGACGAAACTCAGTCCACGAGCGGCTAAAAGTCCTGCTTTCCGTGGAGGCGCGTGAGAATCGCCCGCGACGCGGGCTTTGCACGACACAATCGCTCCTGAACTGCCGCGGAGGGGCCACGAATCGGTCGGTTGGTTCGATCGCGGACAGTGTGGTATCGCAGTCACTGACCGTCACTGCACACCTGATCGGACGGCGCTGTGCGATCAGCGTGTCACTCGTTTCAGTGGCTACTGTGGCGAGGTGTCGACGACGGGCCCCGAGCGTCGTGTCGTCAGCACGTCGACGACCGATTCCGGCCGCTCGAGCGGTAAAACGGTCGTTCGACGCGGACCAGCGGCCGATTATCGCACCGATTCATCCGCGGACGACTCGCCGTGGGACGCGGTTCTCGGTCACGATACCGCGTTCGTCAGACGTATGACGGACGGTCGCTGTCAGTTCCCCTACCCGTCCCCTGAATTCGTTTATTTTGTCGTACAACGCGCTGTAACATGTCTGACAGGGTTTTATGCCGGTTACTGTGGAACGATTTTCCAGTCACTCACAGTGACAGTCGCCAGCCGAAAGGTGAACACAATGACGGTAACACCACACGATCACGGCCGATCACGTATCGATCGCGACCGGGAGACGGCGTTCGTCTCACACGACTGGACGGGAACGGACTCGCTTACCAACACGATCGTCTCGACGGTCGCGGAGCTCTCGGAAATCGACCCGACGGAGGTCGAACGGCTCTACGACCGGATCAACCCAGAGAGCCTCGAGACGCTCTTCCAGCCGACGAACGGAACCGCGGGCCGCAACACCGGACAGGTGTCGTTCCAGTTGGACGCGTACACGGTCACCGTCCACGCGACGGGAGACATCGTCGTCGCGCGAATAACGTAATCGGCCGTCGGGCGACTACCATCGGCCGTCGGGCGACTGCCGGCCGGAAACCGGTGACGCGGCCTCCGCCGTCTGCGGCTCACCGGTATCCACGAACGTGCATTTCGGGACCAAGGCGAAAGCGTTTTTGAGCACGGTTACGGGGTATCAGATAATGACCGCCTACACCGCGACGGTGACGGTTCGACTCAAACGGGGCGTTCTCGATCCCGAGGCCGAGACCACGAAGCGAGCCCTCGAGCGGCTGGGCTTCGAACTCGAGGGGCTGCGGGCGGCCGACCGGTTCGAAGTCGACCTCGAGGCCGACTCGGCGGACGGCGCGCGCGAGCGAGCGGACGAGATGGCCGAACGGCTGCTCGCGAACCCGACGATCCACGAGTACGACGTGGAGGTCGACGAGCGGTAGATGACCGTCGCAATACTTCGTTTCGGCGGCTCGAACTGCGACCGCGACGCCGAGCGCGCCCTCGAACACCTCGAGATCGACGCCGAGATCGTCTGGCACGAGGACGGGCTCCCCGAGGAGACGACGGGGATCGTCCTTCCCGGCGGGTTCTCCTACGGCGACTACCTCCGCGCGGGGGCGATGGCGGCCCGCTCGCCGATCATGGCCGAGGTCCGCGAGGCCGCGGCCGAGGGGGTTCCCGTGCTCGGCGTCTGCAACGGCGCACAGATCGGCTGCGAGTCCGGCCTGACCGAGGGCGCGTTCACGACCAATGAGAGCGCTCGCTTCCAGTGCGAACACGTCTACCTGCGCGTCGAGCGCGACGACACGCCCTGGACCGCCGCCTACGACGAGGGCGAGGTCATCGAGGTTCCCATCGCCCACGGCGAGGGACGCTACGAGATCGACGACGACCGTCTGGCCGAACTCGAGGACGAGGGACGGATCCTCTTTCGGTACTGCGACGAGAGCGGCGAAACGGGCCCCGACGTGAACCCGAACGGTTCCAAGCACAACGTCGCCGGCATCCTCGGCGAGCGCGAGTCCGTCGCCGTGTTGATGCCCCACCCCGAGCGCGCGACCCTTCCCGACGTCGGCCCGACCGACGGGCAAGGGGTCCTCCGGGGTTTCGAATCACCCTAACACGGCAGAGAACCTCCGAGAAACCCGTTTTCGAGGCCGACGCGGTGGCGAGCGGACGACGACTCAGAATCTGAGTCGAATCGAACAGTAATAGTGTCGGCGTTCGTTGGAGTCGATTGGAATACAGGGAATGGGAACGGATACCCGACCGAGCGCCCGCATTATCGGCGCTACTGCCGATGCGGGAGCCGCCGTCGAACGCGCCCTCGAGGAGCGCGGCGTCGCGACCGAAACGGTTCGGTCGACTGACGCGCGTCTGGCGCGCCTCGAGAGCGTCGACTGCGTCGTGATCGCTGGATCGGCCCGCGACGCCGACCCCGTCGAGTGCTGTCGGGCGGTTCGGGAGCGCTCCGACGTTCCGATCGTCGTTTTTCCCGCCGACGGCAGCGAAGCGCTCGCGGGCGCGGTCGTCGCCGCGGGGGCCGACGGCTACGTTCCTCGCGACCAGGGCGTCGACACGCTCGTGTCGCGGCTGGAAGCGGTACTCGACGACCGGTCAGCCGGGTCGCGATCGACCACCGACGCCGACGATATCCGGCCACCGGAGCCGACGGAAGACCCCTCGAGCCGCCTCGAACTGCTCGTCGAGCAGTCGCCGCTCGCGATCATCGAGTGGAACCTCGCGTTCGAAGTCCGCAACTGGAACCCCGCGGCGACCGAACTGTTCGGCTATACCGCCGACGAGGCCAGGGGCGAATCGGCACTGGATCTGCTGGTTCGGGACGACGAGCGTCGAGAGGTACTCGAGTACTGGGAGGACCTCACCGGCGGCGACACCGACGGCCTGCAGTCCCGACGAGTGAGTCGCAACGTCGACAGGGACGGGACGCCGATAACCTGCGAGTGGGTCAACGCGCCGCTCGTCGAAGGGGGGGAAATCGTCGGCGTCCTCTCGTTCGGACAGGACGTTACCGCGGATCGCAAGCGCGCGAACGCCCTCGAGGCGCTCCAGGAGACCACGCACGCCCTGATCCGTGCCGAGTCGACGGACGAAATCGCCGACATCGTCATAGCGGCGACCGAGGCCGTAATCGATCGGCCGCTCGCCGCGATCAGGTTCCACGACGAGGAGACGGAGACGCTCGAACTCGCCGGGGCGTCGCCGGCGCTCGACCAGCACACCGGCGACATCACGTCGATCGGACCGTCGGATTCCAGAATCTGGGAAACCTACGTCAGCGGAGAGCCGACTATTCTCGAGAACGCCTCGGCGGATCGCATCCCCTACGAGATCGGGACCGAGGTCAGGAACTCGGTCCTCCAGCCGCTCGGGGACCACGGCATGTTAGCGGTGGCGTCATCGGGCGAGGACGGGCTCGACGACGCCGATAGACACCTCATCCGCGTCCTCGCCACGACCGCCGAAGCGGCGCTCGACCGGGCGGCTCGCGAGCGTGAAATCGAGAGTCTCCACGACATCGCATCCCGACTCGATGACTGTTCGAGCCGCGCGCAGATATACGACCTGACCGTCGAAGCGGCCGAAGACGTCCTCGATTTCGACGCCTGCTGCGTCGCGCTGGCTCGAGGGGAGTCACTCGTTCCGGAGGCGGTTTCGTCGACGCTCGAGATCGACCTCGACGCGACGGTACCGATCGACGACGACGACCTCGCAGGGCGATGTTATCGGGCACAACAGCCCGTCCGGGTCGACGATATCGACGCGGGGTACGATTCGGTCCGTTCCGACAGCGACGACTGTAAATCGGCCCTGAGCGTTCCGATCGCCGACCGTGGCGTGTTCCTGGCCGCCTCGACGGAGCCGGACGCGTTCACGCCGGCCGACGAGGAACTGGCGGAACTGTTGCTCTCTCACGTCATCGACTCGCTCGACCGGATCGCGTTCGAGGGACGTCTCCGGGCGGAGCGCGACCGGTTCGCGGCGCTGTTCGAAAACGTTCCCGACGCCGTCGTCAGCGTCACGCACCTCGAGGACGACCCGGTGGTCGAGGAGGTCAACCCGGCGTTCGAACGGACCTTCGGCTACGACGAGGATGACCTCGTCGGGAACCCGCTCGATCAGTACGTCGTTCCGACCGATCGAACGGCCGACGCCGACACGCTCAATCGCCGCGGAAGCCGGGGCGAGATCGGCGACGCCGAGGTCAAACGGCGAACGGCGAACGGGTTGCGCGACTTCCGGCTTCGCGTCGTTCCGATGGAGATGGACGGCTCGTCGGATCGCGCCTTCGGGCTCTACACCGATATTACCGCCCAGAAACAGCGCCAAAAGCGCCTCGAGATCCTCAATCGCGTTCTCCGTCACGACCTGCGCAACGGAATGAACATCATCAACGGCTGCGCCGAGATGCTCACCGACAGCATCGACGGCGCGGACCACCAGTACGTCGAGACCATCCGAAATCGTGCGGGCGAACTCACCGGCCTCGCGGAGAAGACTCGCGCCGTCGAACGGGTGCTCGACCGCGAGGAGGTCCCGACCGGACCGATCGATCTCTCCGCGGCCGTCGACCGAGCGGCCGACAGACTCGAGCGCGCCCACGAGGTGACCATCGACTGCTCGCTGCCGGACCGAACGTTCGCCCGGGCCGACGAGTACCTCCAGACGGCCGTCTTCCAGATCCTGGAAAACGCCGTCGAGCACAGCGATCGGGGGCGACCGACGATCGACGTGACGCTCCGGGATCGACCGGACGACGGGATCGTCACCGTGTCTATCGCCGACGACGGCCCCGGCATGCCAAGCGAAGAGCGAGAGCTGCTCGAGGGCGACCGGGAGATTACGCAACTTCGCCACGGGAGCGGCCTCGGGCTCTGGCTGGTCAACTGGATCGTCAGGCAGGCGGGCGGAACGCTCTCCTTCGCGGACAACGACCCTCGCGGCACCGTCGTCACGCTCGAGGTGCCACGCGCCGACACGGAGGCCGTCCGGGCGGCAGTGGACGAGACGGCGACCGGCGACTAGGGACTACCGGCCCCATTCGTAGAACCACCAGCTGACACCGAGTAGCATGAGCCCCGCGCCCAGCGCGGAGGTCGCGGGCTCGGGAAAGACGAACAGGAGGAATCCGACGAGGATCAACAGCGCGGGCTCGAGTTCGTTCCAGTAGTCCGAGAACGACGGGAGTGCCATGCGCAACGGTAGCGGGACTGCAGTCAAATAAGTGCGGCCGGCTTCCACAACCAGAAGCCATCGGATCGGCGACTATCGGGGGTTTCGCTAGCGGGTTAGCGGCTGATTGAAGCTCCGTTCGCGCTCGAGGACGGTCTCCCACGTCAGTTCGCACTCGCAGGAGACCTGCTCGAAGACCGAGGGATCCTGCCGCAGGTCGAAGTCCTTGATCGCCTTCTGGACGCGGTCGTCGCACTCCTGGCAGTTGTGCGGGCCGCGATCGGAGCCGTGGCCGACCGGATCCGAGACGACGATGGCGTCGACGTCCGCCGTTTCCTCGAGCACGTGGGCCACCGACCAGAGCCACGGCGGTCGATACCCATCGTTGAAGTAGAGGTCGTCGACCATCGTGTAGCGCTGGACGTTACACGGGTTCATTGAGACGGTGTGACAGCCGTCGACGTCGGCACAGCGCTCGACCGACGAGATCATGTCCGCGACGGCTTCGGACTCGGTGAGGAAGGGCGGTTTCATCAGGAGGTAGGCCTTGATACCGGCCTCGACGCCCTCAGCCGCCTCCTCGTCGGCGGTGGCGGCCTCCGCGCAGGCGTCCTCGAAGTCCGCGAAGTCGAAGTACTTGTTCACGCAGTCGTGTCGCACGCGGTCGGTGGCCGTCTCGAGGCCGATCGCGATGTCCGTGTTGATGCCGTACTGGGTGAAATCGCCGATTTTCTCGCGATCGACGAAGTCGGGCAGGGACTCGAGGACGATGCGTTCCCTGTCGGCGAAGGTGTCGGCGATCGCTCGTCGGCTCTCCGCGCCGACCTCCCGCTCGTCGAGGAACGATCCGGAGGTGTAGATTTTGATGAGGTCGGCCGTCTCGTCGGCGTTGTCTTCCTCGTGTTCCAGACAGATATCGATCTGGTCCATCAAGGCGTCGTGGCTCACGGAGCCGCCGTCGACGCTCTCGGCGACGTAGCCACACATCGTACAGCCGCCGGCGCGGGCCCACCGACAGCCGCCGGTGTTGAGAATGATCGTCAGGCTCGTCCTGACGCCGTCGGGGGTGTTGTCCTCGTCGAGCCAGACGCGGGTCGGTTCGTGGGGATCGTAGCTGGCCTCCTTGCGCGAGCGAATCTCCCGCATCGCCTGATTGTGGGCGTCCATGCCCTTGCCCTGCTCGTAGACCTCGGGGCTCGGTTTACTCATTAGGAGACGCAAGCGGTCCGGGGCGTAAAGCGCCTTCGTCTGTGCCGTTCCGGCCGGCCGAAAACCGTCACGACTTACGTCCGACGGGCTAACTGACGACTAATGCGCGAGTCCTTCGAGATCCGGGACACCGACGCCGGCGGCCGCATCGGGGAGCTGACCGTTCCCCGCGCCGGGACGACCGTCGAGACCCCGGCGCTGTTGCCGGTCATCAATCCGAATCTGGATACGATCAGCCCTCGCCGGCTCGCCGACGAGTTCGGCGCTGAGATCCTCATCACCAACTCCTACATCATCCACGGCGACGACGACCTCCACGAGCGGGCCCTCGAAGCGGGGCTCCACGACCTGCTGGATTTCCCCGGCGCGATCATGACCGACTCCGGCTCCTTCCAACTCTCGGAATACGGCGAGATCGACGTCACCACCGAGGAGATCCTCGGCTTCCAGCGCGAGATCGGCTCCGACATCGCCACGCCGGTCGACATCCCGACCCCGCCGGACGTCTCGCACGAGCGGGCCGCGAGCGACCTCGAGACGACGCAGGAGCGACTCGAGATCGCCGAGGCGGCCGACACGGGCGAGATGCTCGTCAGCGCGCCGGTCCAGGGGTCGACCTATCCGGACCTCCGCGAGCGCGCCGGTCGACACGCCGACGGGACCGATCTCGACGTCTTCCCGGTCGGCGCGGTCGTCCCCCTGATGAACGACTACCGCTACGACGACATGATCGACGTCGTCGCCGCCGCTAAACGCGGGCTCGGTGCCGACGCGCCGGTCCACCTCTTCGGTGCCGGCCACCCCATGATGTTCGCCCTCGCCGTCGCCGCGGGCTGTGACCTGTTCGACTCGGCGGCCTACGCGCTCTACGCCCGCGACGACCGCTACCTGACGGTGCGGGGCACCAGACACCTCGCGGACCTCGAGTATCTCCCCTGTTCCTGTGCCGTCTGTACCGAGTATTCGCCCGACGAACTCCGCGCGCTCCCCGACGGCGAACGCGAGTCGGAACTGGCCGCCCACAACCTCCACGTCACCTTCGCCGAGATCCGCCGGATCAAGGAAGCGATCCGCGCCGGCAACCTGCTCGAGCTCGTCGAGCAGCGCGCCCGCGCCCACCCGACGATGCTCGACGGCTACCGTACCCTGCTCGATCACGCCGCCCAACTCGAGCGCTCGGACCCCGTCTCGAAGGGCTCGTTTTTCTACACCTCACACGAGAGCGCGCGCCGCCCGGAAGTCGTCCGCCACCGCGAACGCCTTGAGCGGCTGTCCGTCCCCGACTCCCTGTTGCTCACGGAGGGGGATTCCCCGCGAAGCGACGAGTTCGACGATTCCTGGCGCGTCGAGCCGCCGTTCGGGCCGTTCCCCCGCGCGCTCTCGAGGAGCTACCCGCTCACCGCGGAAGTCCCCGAGCGGACCGATCGGGCGGCGCTCGAGGCCGCGGCCGACGGCGTCGCTCGGCTCGTCGACGTGAATCCGGACGCAGCGATCACGCTCGCGCATCGAGGGTGGCCCGCGGCCGTCCTCGAGCGCGTTCCGGACTCGGTCGATTTCGTCGATCTCCGGAGTGACGACGGCCGGTGACGACGACGGTCGAGCGGATTCCGGTGCGAAGTGAAAAATCGTCGTCCGCCAATCAGACGTGGAGGAATCGTCGCTCGAGTTACGCGCCGGTGGGGGTACCGCGGTCGGCTCCGGCCGTGATCGACTCGACGGCCGGCGAGCCGTCGACCGAGATCGCGACGCCGTCGGCGCAGTCCACGGCGATCGCGTGGCCGTCGTAGGTGAACTCGAGACGGCCGCGTCGGGGTCCGCCGCGTCGGGTCGGCTCGAAGAGGGCGTCCAGCGAATCGGGGTCGATCCACTCGTAGAGGGGCGGCAACTCGATCGGGTCCACGTCCCGGTGCGCTGCAACCGCGTGAATGACGGCGATGTGTAGCGGCTCGCCGATGTCGTCGCCGGCCGATCCGCTGAATGAGGGAGTCACGACGTAGTCGAACGGACGGGGAAATATAAGGGCAGCGGCGATTCGAGAGTCGTCCTCGGCCGTCGCCCCGTCGGCGGAACGCGTTTTCGGCCCGTTCAGGCACTGCAATTAACCGAGTCACCGACGCGCCGTCGGAATCGGAACACCGAAGCCCCACGCGCCAACCGGTTCCAGTATGCTCGATCTAGCCGTGCTCGGTATCGGCCTGCTCGTCGCCCTCGTGATCGGCTCGTGGCTGTTCAAACGGGTCCGCGGCGGCTCTGCGGACGAGCGACAGTCCCGAGAACGCCACAGGGAGGCCCAGGAACGCGATCCACCGGTCGACATCGGTGACGTCGTGGAGGTCGCGATCCGCGAGTTCACCGACCACCACTCCGGCGAGCGGCGGGCGGTCGGCAAGGTAGAGGGGTTCGTCGTCTTCATCGAGAACGTTCCCGACCGTTGTGAACCGACCGACGTACTCCGAGTCAAGATCCTCTCGTTCAACCGCGGCCATACGTCGGCAACCGCGACAGCTCTCGAGACCGTCTAACTGTCGCGTCTCGCTCCGACCGATCGTCCGATCTCTCAGGCGGCGCTGGTGGCTGGTGCTGGTACCACCGTGATCAAAAGAACGGACGCACCGATCGCCGATGCGTTACTCTCGCCGTCGGAGCACGAGCGCCGTCAACAGTCCGGCGATCGACGCGAGTCCGATCCCGACTCCGAAGCCTGGAATGCTATCGGAACCATCGTCTTCGTCCTCATCACCGTTTTCGGACGCATCGTCGTCGTCCTGCGTCTCGAGGAACTCGCTCATCTCGTCGGTCTCGATCGCGGGGAGGTCGTCCTCGTCCCACTCGCCTGCTCGGTGAACGGTGGTCTCGGAGTCGACCACGTCGAACCGCTCGAGATCGGATTTCGTCGCCGACGCGGTGTCGACCTCGCCCACGTCGTCGACGTAGACGTACATCGACGCGGTGTCTCCGTCCTGTTCGGTCGCGATCCCGCTGATAGCCATGCTTTCGCTGACCGTCTCGGTGAGCGTGCTCATGTCGTCGAACCGCGCCCCCCCTTCGACGCGCACCGTCCCGTCGTCGAGACCCGCGTCGACGCGGGCGACCTCGAGCTCGGATTCTGCCAGCGCCGAAACGAACTGGTCGACTTCCGGAGACGTCGGCGACGTCGGTCCGGTCTGGGCCGACTGCGCCCAGTTTTTGACCGCCCGACTGGCCAGATCCTCGGCTCCGAGTTCGAACTCGCCGTCGATCGCGAGCTGGTCGCCGTCGGTCTCGGCCGACAGGTCGAACGTGACGTCGTTCGGACGGTCGACGCCTCGAGACTCGAGCTCGTCGATGTAGGCACCCCAGTTTTCGGTGTCGCTCGACAGTGAGGCGTCGAGCGTCATCTCGTCGGACGACGTTTGCTCGATTTCCCCGTCCCAGGTGAGTTTCGTCTCGAGATTCGCCGCCTGCTGGGCTTCGATAGCCGTTCGCGCGTTCTCGAGTTGGTCCTCCGGTAGCTGGTCGTCGGAGGCGGTCGCTTCCGCGAGGTCGAACATCGCGACCGTGAGTTCGTTGTAGTTTTCGAGTGCGACATCCCAGTCGACGGTCATCGAATTACCGCTCGCGTCCATCGTGAACGAGACGGTCTCGATATCGACGTCGGTGACGCTCGTCGCGATCGTCTGCGCCTCCGACCTGCTCAGATCCATCGTCGGATCGTTCGCCAACTGATCCGTGAGTTGCTCTTCGATGCCGCCGTCGACGCCAGTGTACTCGACGGTGAATTCGATGTCGAGCCGGTGTTCGCCGTTCGATTTCGCCTCGAAATCGTGTTTCGTGACATCGATCTCGCTGGACCCGCCCAGCAACGCGGCATAGACGCCGTATTTCCGCCAGAGCGTCCGTTCGGCCTGTTCCTGTGTCGACCACTGCTCGGCCGACGTAGCGTCGACGGTCATCTCCTGTGTGACATCGACCTCGTAGCCGTCGCTCGTCTCCCGCAGCGAGACGTCGAGATACTCGTCCGCCCCGTCGGCACCCGACGCTTCGGACGAGTCGACGGAGACGCTCCCGCTCGTCTCGAGTCGGTCTGCGGTTGCGGTGACGTGACCGTTCGTACTGACCGCTCCGGTCGTCGTTGCCTCGCTGTCGAACGTGCCGGACGCGGAGCCCTCGAACTCGTTCGTCTCTTCGGAGACTTCGCCGGAGACGTCGAGTTCGAAGTTCTCGAGGTCGTCGGGTTGCTGCACGACCATCGAACCGCTCCCGGAGAGCCCCTGCTTATCGAGGATCGTCGAGAAATTCGCCGACTCGAGCTCGTCGTCGGGGTTCTCGATGTCGTCGATCACCAGCATGTGGACCAGTCCTTCGCTGACGTCCATGCCCACCTCGAGCGTGTCGACGTCCGTTTCATCGTCGTAGCGAAGGACGGCGCTGTCGTTCTCCCCGAGGTAGATCTCGTCGGCCGAACCGAGTTGCGATTCGGCTTGCGAGATCGAGTCGTACGATTCGAACTCGGGCTCCGGCTCGGTCGCTTCGACGGTCGTCGCCGTTCCCCCGAAGACGATCGGCAGTCCGATCGTCGCGACTCCAACGACTGCGACCAGGAACACGGTCAGAAACGCTCTGAAGCCGTCCGTCGATCGCAGTTTTGTTTCAGATGACATATAGGGAGACCTCCAACCGAAAGAGCATAAAGGTTAATTTTCCCGACTGTCGTATGATGTATTCAGTTATAGTAGTCAGTAATCCACGTCGAAACATTCACGACAAACGACGAGTGTTCGGCTCCTGAATCGCCCGTAGAAATTTCACCCGATTCGCTGCCTCGAGACGGTCACCGGCGTCTCGATCGCGCTCGGAGCCCGGTCGCGGGACCGCTCGCTATCGACAACCTCTTTCGCTCGCCGCGGTCATATCGAGTATGACCGATTATTTCGAAGTACACGAGCGCGACGGGGCCGCGCGCGTGGGCGAACTCCGCCTCTCTTCGCCGGTGACGACGCCCGCACTCGTCGACGACGTCCTCGAGGACGCGGGCTCGCTCTGGAGCGAGGATCGCGAGATTCCCGCGGGCGACGAGTCGCGGCTCACGGTGCTCCCCCACCGGGCGTTCCCCGGCGGCACCGCCGAGGAAGTGCAGGAGTCCTTCGCCGTCGACTCCCCCGACGTCGAGTATCCCAGCGTCGCGGTCGTCTCGAGCGAGCAGGTCGACTCCCAGGGAACGGACGCCTACGCCCTCTCGAACGTCCAGTCGGTGATGGGCCACGGCGCTGCGCTGGTCGAGGCCGTCGTGGCCGTCCGGGAGGCGATCCCCGCCGACACCGCCCTGCTGTTCTCCGGCGTCGCGACGCCGCGGAACGTCGCCCTGCTGGCCTACGCCGGCGTCGATCTGTTCGACGAGACCGCCGCCGTCGTGAAGGGGACCGAGGGCCGTTATCTGACGACCGACGAGGCGTACTTCCTCGAGGACCTCGAGGAACTCCCCTGCTCGTGTTCGGCGTGCCGACAGCCTCGCGAGGAGTTTACTCGGAAGGACTGTGCGGAACACAACGTCAACGCCCTCGAGGCCGAACTGGCGATCGTCCGCCGTCGGATCCGGGACGGCCGCCTCCGAGATTACGTCGAGGGACAGGCCCGCCACGACCAGTGGCTCACCGCGGCCATGCGCGAATTCGACTCGCAGTGGGGCTACCTCGAGGAGCGCACGCCCATCCTCCGCGATGCGGAAATCGACGCCGCGTCCGCGGACACCCTTCGCCGGGTGGAGATCCAGCGCTTCGCCGACCGGGTGACGACGCGGTACCGCAACCGGTTCAAAAACCCGCTGGTGCTCGTTCCGTGTTCGGCCGCCAAACCCTACAGCGAGTCCCAGAGCCACCGCCAGTTCCACGACGCCATCCAGTGGCGCGCCCGCCTCGTCTCGATGACCAGCCCCATCGGTGTCGTCCCGCAGGAACTCGAGACGACCTACCCCGCCCAGCACTACGACACCGTCGTGACCGGCCGCTGGTCCGAAGACGAAAAGCAGTTCGTCAGCACGGTTCTGCAGCGCTACCTCGAGCGCAACGACTATCCGTCCATCATCGCTCACGTCCCCGAGGACGGCTACCGCGACATCGTCGAACGCGTCGAGGACCGACTCGACCTCGATATTACCTATACGGTCGCCGAGCATCCGACCGACGACGAGTCGCTCGCGAACCTCTCGCAAGCGCTGTCGGGCGAACTGAAGTACCCGAAACGCGAGCGCGAGCACAACACCGTCCGTGCCATCGCGGACTACCTGCTGGGCGACGGTGCCGGCGACGACCTCTTCGAGGATATTCAGACCACGGGTCGGTACCCCAAGATCCAGGTCCGCGATAGCGAAGAGACCCAGCTCGCGACGATGGTTCCCCAGTACGGCACTCTCTCCTTTACCCTCGCGGGGGCGAGACGGTGGCTCGAGAGCGACGCGCCGACGAAGCGCGTGGAAATCGACGGCTTCGTCCCGCACGGCAGCGTGCTCGCGCCGGGCGTCGTCGACGCCGACGAGGACATCCGCGTCGGCGACGAGGTGGTCGTCGAGGGACCGAAGGCGTTCGCCGTCGGTCGCGCCGAGATGTTCGGTCGCGAGATGGCCGAGAGCACGCGCGGCGTCGCCTGCGAGATCCGCCACGTCGAGGAGGAGTGAAAGGGGGGGTCGTCGTCACTCGGGCGGTTTCGTGAGTCTCGACTCGGTCGCGTCTCCGATCTTCCCGCCGAGTCGGCGGCCGGGTTACGGAAGCCCGAGGAGGAAACCTCGCCGTTCACGGCGGAGAGGATGTCAACGGGTCGTCGCGTCGGAGTCCGTCGTGTCGGAGTTCGTCGCGTCGGACCCGCAGTCACAGCGCTCGGAGACGTTCTCTCGACAGGACGGACACCGATAGCCGTTCACGAACCGGTTGACGGAACGGCCACACTCCGGACAGTCCCAGATGCGTGAGTTCGACGTTCCCGTCACTGTCAGGCTCTGATTCCGACGAGACTCAAAGGTGTTTCCCACCGTCTCAGCTCGGGAGAATCGATCCGACGCCGAAGTCGTCGGTAGCGACGGACGGTCCCGCCGACCCCATTCCGTCGCTCGGCCCGTTCATTGATACGTGACAGCGTCGTAGTATCCGGTATGAAGACGACGCACCGACTGACGCTCGCGGGCGTATTCGTCGTCCTCGCCGGCGTCGCCAGTCTTCTCGCGGCACCGGAACTGTCCGACCCGCTCGTGACCCACTGGAACGCCGCCGGCGAGCCGGACGGGACGATGTCGAAGACGCTCGGTCTCGCGTTCGTTCCCGTCCTCTCGGCGGCGCTGGTGGCGCTCCTCGCGGTGGTCCCTCGCATCAACCCGCTCGGTGAGAACGTCGACGCGTTCCGCGCCGCGTACGACTGGTTCGTCGTCGCCTTCGCGGGGTTCATGTTCGTCCTCCACGCCGGCATCCTCGCGTTCAATCTCGGCTACGAGTTCGATTTCACGCTCCTCGTTCTCGGTTCGGTCGCCGTCCTCTTCTACGGCGTCGGCGCGTTGCTCACGCGCGCGGAGCCCAACTGGTTCGTCGGTATCCGCACGCCGTGGACGCTCAGTAACGAGGCGGTCTGGGAGCGCACGCACGAACTCGGCGGCCGGCTGTTCAAGCTCACCGCGATAGTTTCGCTGATCGGTCTCTTCTTCGGGGACTACGCCGTCTACTTCCTCGTCGTCCCCGCGCTCCTGACGGCCGCGATCACTACCGCGTACTCCTACTACCTCTACGCGCGTCTCGAGCGCGGCACGGAGTCGTCCTCGAACGCCGGCGTCTGAGATCGCCCCCTCGGAAACGCCGCCATCGGACGCCTTCGACCCGGAACAGTTCCGGAAAGCCGAGTCGCTCGAGGCGGCTTACTCCCTGGAACGGCCGGGACACGACTTGAGCAGGTGCTCGTGATAGACGGCCGCCGGGACTCGTTCCCCGCAGAGTTCACACTCGCGATCGCCACCGTCGCGATCGTCGGTCACGATTCGACGTGTCATCCCCATCGTGATAACGGTCGTGCGTCGTCGGTACGCTTCGGCACGGCGAATTCGACCGCACACCCGTGCGAGGCCGTTACCGGGGTTCGTCCCGGTTTCGGACCGGTCCGTTTCCGCGACCGACTGTCAAATCGCATATTTGTATTATATACCTACACGACGTACGTAGTACTGGTGACGTAAATGAACAGTATCACAGCAACCACCGGAGACGACGAGGGCTACGCCCTCGAGAACGACTGGCGCCCCCTCGCGATCGCGGGCGGGATCGTCGGACTGATCGGGATCCTCGCGATGGCCGCCCCGGCCGTCACCGGGCTCTCGGTATCGATCGCGCTCGGAGCGCTCCTCGTCGTCGGCGGGATCGTCCACGGCGTCCACGCGTTCACGGCGCGCGGCTGGCGAGGATCGATCTGGCAGACGACGCTCGCGGCCGTCTCGGTGCTCGCCGGACTGGCCGTCCTCGCGGCCCCCGCGGTCGCGCTCGTCACGCTGACGCTCGCGCTCGTGGCGTACCTGGCGATCGACGGGATCGCTGAACTGGCGACGGCCGCGCGGATGCCCGGCTCTCGCGGTCGAACGTCGATCGCCGTCAGCGGCGTCATCGCGCTCGTCCTCGCCGGGTTCCTCTGGATCGGGTTCCCGGCCACCGCAGCGTGGGCCGTCGGCCTGCTCGTGGGCGCGAACCTCCTCGTGACCGGGCTCTCGATGGTGGCCGTCGCGATGGCCGCTCGGCGTCCGACGGACGACGTGACCCCGCCCGCGACCGAACCTCGCGGCGCGTGATCCGTTTTACCCGTTCGAACGGACGAGTGTACACGGACTGTCATTTCGCTCGAGTTTCAACGGATCGCTCGAGATGCCCGTGCGCGTAGTGAACGTAGGGAAAACTGTCTTCAACAGAGGGAAACGGATTACAATTCGGGAACCGTGTGTATGAATTGATACCTTCTACTTATTACTCCACGAGGGTATTCATCGGTAATGGATTTGCAGGAGGAGAGACTCGTTCGGCTGCTTACGGATACCACCAATCGAGCGATTCTAACCGTTCTCAATACCGCATCTCACGAGCTCTCTGTGACCGAACTTTCCGAACGTCTCGTTTCGGAGGACGAGGGGGAACTCGACCAGACGGTCATCTCGCTCCATCACAACTACCTTCCCCGACTCGACGAAGCGGGACTGATCGAGTACGATCGCGACGAAAACGTCGTCACCGAGGGGAGCTACTCGGCGGCCGATGCCGAATGGATGAACGTCGACGTGCTCGACGAACTGCTCTCGCAGTGTCGAACGGGACGCAAAGCAGACGAGAGCACCGTTGGACGACTCGAGGGTCGCGAGGCCGTGTACGACTACTGTCGGGAACTGGCCGATAGAGCGACGGACGAACTGTTTCTGATCTATGCCTCCGACGAGTTACTCGACGAGGAGTGCCTCCCACACGCAGAGAACGCCATCGATCGAGGAGTCGCGTTACACGCCGGAACGAAAAGTCGAGAGGCCCGAGAGTTCTTTCGGGATCGGCTTCCCGACGCGACGATATGGGAGCCACAGATGGACTGGCTGTACGAACAGTCGAGCCACCCCCGGGTGAGTCGACTGATCGTCGCCGATCGAGAGACGATCGTCGTCGGTCTCTGGGACGAAGACGCGGACGGGACGAAAACGGAGATCGCGATGACCGGTGACGGAACGACCAATCCCCTGGTGGTCCTCGTCCGTGAACTGCTCGGCCCTCGACTGGATCACCTCGATTACCAGAGCGACGATTTCCTGGGGGCCCTTCCGTTTGAAACGTGACCGGAAGTAGCCGCGAGGAGGTGCGGATTCGATACCGGTTCCGCCCGTACCGAGCGAGACAACGGGACACGCGACGAAATTACTGCTTCCCGTAAGAGCCGCTCGATCGAATGCGTCCGCGACTCTCCTCTCGAGCGCCGAAACCGCCTGTGGACTCGGTCTCTGCTGCTGGTTCGATGGATTACTCCGATCGGACCTCGCCGAGCACGCGTTCGATTTCGGGGAGTCCGGCGACGATGGTCGACCGCGAAGCGACCGGTTCGACCCGCGGACGACGCCTACTCGCCGAACATCGAGTTGAAGAACTTCCGTTCCGCCGTTCGGAGGTGCTGGTTGAAGGTGGCGGGCGCGATGCCGAGGCGCTCGGCGATCTCCTCGCCGGTGCTGCCCCGCGGCCAGTCGAAGTAGCCCGCGAAGTAGGCCGTCTCGAGGGCCGCCCGCTGTTTCTCGGTCAGTTCGTCCTCGAGGACGGACGACGAGCCGCTGTCGCTGCGCTCGCTGCGTTCGGTGGTTCGCTGTGCGAGGTAGGTGACGTCGTCGCGCTGGGTCCTGATGAGTTCGATCATCTGACGGGTGTCCCGGCCGCGCGGGAGTTCGACGACGAAGCGGAACTCCCCGTCGGCGATCGTCGCCGAGGCGACGCGACCGCCGTGGGTCGCGATCGTTTCGAACAGGCTGACGGCGGCGGGTGCGACGAGTTCGAACTCGAACTCGTCGTGTCGGGCCGTGAGCAACCGAACGTCAGTGATGCCGTCGGTTCGGTCGACGGTCTCGGTGAACGTCTCCTGTGAGACGCCGCGTGCCGAGCCGTAGGCCAGGAGCGTCTCGTCGCTGCCGACCAGTTGCTCGAACTCGATCGTACATGACTCCGTCGCCGAGAGTTCGACCAGTTCCTCGGCCATCGCCTCGACGCGGAACTCGAGTTCGACGATGGCGTCGCTGACGAGTGCGTCCCGGCGCTCGATCGCGGTGATCGCGTGGGCGACGACGTCGCCGATCCGACCGAGAACGTCGGTCGCGGGTCCCTCGAACGATCGCGGTGACGACGAGTAAACGTTCAACACGCCGTAGACGAGGTCCTCGTGAGTGATCGGAATCGCGGCCGACGACCGGTAGTCGCGGGCGTGTGCCGCCTCCCGCCACGGCTCGAACTCGGGGTCTACGCCGGCGTCGTTCATCACTTGGACCTGCCCGGTACGGATCGCCGTGCCCGCCGGCCCCCGTCCGCTCTCGTCGTTCTCGTCGACGGTGACGTCGATCTCCTCGAGGTATCCGTCCTCGACGCCGGCCGCCGCCTTCGGGACGACGCGGTCGCTGCCGGGGTTGACGCTACCGATCCACGCGAACCGGTAGGCGTCGGACTCGGCGAGTCGGTCGCAGACCTCCTGTTCGAGTTCCGCGCGCGTCTCGGTCGTGATCACCGCGTGAGTGATGTCGTGGCCGATCCGGTTGAGCCGGTTGAGTGTCTCGAGTTGCTCGCGCTGCTGGCGGCGTTCGCGCTGCTGACGGGCGCGCTCGATCGCGTGGTGGATCGTCCGCACCAGGAGTTCGCTGGTCACCTCGTCTTTGACGAGGAAGTCCTGAGCGCCGCGCTGGATCGCCTCGACGCCGACCTGCTGGTCGCGGACGCCGGTCAGGACGACGATCGGCGTCTCTCCCGCCGCTTCGTGGACCGTCTCGAGGGTGTCGAGTCCCTCGCTATCGGGGAGGTTCAGGTCGAGCAAGACGATATCGGTGGACGACGATTCCATCGCCTCGAGGCCCTCCTCGAGGCGGGTTTCGCGGGTGATCTCGGGCGTCTGCCCCGCCGTCTCGGAGGGGCTGACCCGCTGGGCGAGTTCCTCGGTTCCCCGAAGCATCTCCTGTATGAGACGGGCGTCACCGGGGTTGTCCTCGATCAGGAGGATGCGAAGCGCGTCCTCGGGTTCCGCGCTCTCCGCAGCGGCGGTTCGAGTGTTCGTCTCGCTCATCAGTTATCGGCCTCCGGCGGCAGTCGGACGACCGAGAACCAGAACTTCTCGAAGGCGCGGACCGTCTCGATGAACTCGTCCGGATCGACCGGTTTCGTGAGGTAGGCGTTCGCGTGGAGTTCGTAGGACTTGACGACGTCTTCCTCCGCGCGCGAACTCGTCAACACGATCACCGGGATCGATCGCAGCGCCGAATCGTCCTTGAGTTCCTCCAGAACCTCTTCGCCGTCCTTGCCGGGCAGATTGAGATCCAGCAGGATGAGGTCCGGCCGCGGTACGTCGGCGTACTCGCCCTGCTGGGAGAGAAACGCCAGCGCCTCGATGCCGTCGGAGACGACGTGGAGGTCGTTCTCGATCCGGCCCTGTTTGAACGCTTCCTTGGTCAGGCGGACGTCGCCGGGATTGTCCTCGACCAACAGGATCTGTGCCGGCTCGGACGGGAGTCGTTCTGGCTTACTCATCGGTCACTGGTTCCGTCGTCGATCGGTCTCGGCGTCGGCCTCGCCGGCCGGCGCGCGTTCCATCGCGTCGTCCGCGTCGGGCACCGTCGGCAGCTCGATCGTAAACGTCGACCCCTCGCCGGGCTGAGAGTCGACGCTGATTTCGCCGCCGTGGCGCTCGGCGATTCGTTGACAGAGCGCGAGTCCGATACCGGTGCCGTCGTACTCTTCGTGACTGTGGAGCCGATCGAACACCTGAAAGATTCGATCCGTGTCGCTCGAGTCGATCCCGATCCCCCGATCGCGAACTGAGACCGTCCATGTTACCCCATTGTTCTCGGCGAATACGGATATACGTGGGGTTCCGTCCCCCGAATATGTGATCGCGTTATCGAACAGATTCTGGAACAGCTGGCGGAGCTGTCCGGGATCGCCGTAGACCCGCGGCAGCGAGCCGACGCTGATCTCGGCGTCGGTCTCGTCGATCCGCACCTCGAGGTCTGCCAGCACGTCGTCGATGACGTCCTCGCAGTCGACGGGGCAAAACGGGTCCCCCTGCGTGTCGACTCGAGAGTACTGGAGCAGTCCGTCGATCATCTGCTGCATGCGCTGAGCGCCGTCGACCGCGAACTCGATGAACTCCTCGCCGTCGTCGTCGAGTTCGTCGGCGTACCGTTGTTCGACGAGCGTAAGGTAACTCGAAATCATCCGTAACGGTTCCTGTAAGTCGTGGGATGCCGCGTAGGCGAACTGCTCGAGGCGCTCGTTGGACTCCTCGAGGTCGGCGACCACCCCCTCGAGTTGTTGCTGGTACTCCCGCCGGTCGGTCACGTCGCGCCCGATCCCGGTCACGACCGGCTCGCCGTCGGGATTCTCGAGTTTGGAGGCGACGAACTCGTAGGGAATTTCGGTGCCGTCTTTCGTCCGTACCGTCGCTTCGACGCGCGTGTGTCCGGTCTCGAAAGCGTCCGCGATCGCGGTCGAGATATCGGTCGCGTCGTCACCGTCGAAGAGTTCGAGCGTGTGCATCGACTCGACCTCGGCGTCCGTATAGCCCGCCACGTCCGTGAGCGTCTCGTTCCACCGCGTGAGGTCCCCCGTCTCGTCGAGGACGTAGAACACGTCGTCGATCGCGTCGAGCACGTCGTCGGTGTACGCGCGGAACCGCTCGAGGCGAGTTTCCCGCTCGCGCAACTGGTGCTCTTTCGCCTTCGCCTCGGTAACGTCTTGGACCATGAGCATCCCGGCGAACACCTCGCCCCGATCGTCTTCGATCGGCACCGCGTGGGCCGACCACTCGCGGTTGTGGAGTTCGAACTCGAAAAAGCGGTGTTCGCCCGCGAGGGCGGCGTCGAAGTTCGCCTCGAAGATCTCGCGCGTTTCGCCCTCGTAGCGCTGTCGAACCGTCTGTCCGACGAACTCCTGGACGGTCGCGTCGATCTCCTCGAGGATCCGTCCGCCGACGAGCGTGTACTCCATGTCCTCGTCGAACAGCGCGACGAGCCCGTTCGGGAACTGTTCGACGAGGGTCCGGTAGCGCCGTTCGCTCTCCACGAGGTCGCGCTGGTGGGCTCGCTGCTCGAGTTCGTAACTGACCCACTGGGTCGCGAGTTCGACGAAAGACCGCTCCGCTGGAGTGAACGGTTCCGAACGCGCCGACTCGTCCTCGAAACAGAGGGTTCCGTACGGTTCGCCGTCGACGATCACCTGCCCGCCGAGGTACGCCTCGAGTTCCCACTCGTCGTAGGCGTCCTCGTCGATGCCGTGCTCGAGCGGCGAGTCGGTAAACGCGAGCAGATCGTCGGATTCGATGGTCCGCTTGCAGTAGGCGGTCGATAGCGGCATGACCGAACCCGGGCGAAGCCGCTCGTTGGAGCCGCTCGCGTGGGTCACCTCGAAGCGGTCGTCGGCCTCGTCGATACGGGCCAGAAAGGCGCCCTCGAGGCCGAGACGCTCGCGGCCGAGCGCCAGCAGGTCGTCGACTTTCTCGTCGAAACGCAGCTCTCGATCGGCGGTGATCGCGTAGAGTCGCTGTAAGGTGTGGTTCGTCTCCGCCAGCTCCCGTTCGGTCCCCTTGCTGTCCGTGACGTCCCGAAAGTAGACCGAGAGCCCCGTCTCCGAGGGGGACGCGTGGACCTCGTACCACGCCTCGAGCGAGGGAACGTATTCTTCGAAACTGGTCGGCTCCCGAGCCGCCATGGCCCGGCGATACTCCGCTTCGGACGACGAATCGACCGCAGACGGGAACACGTCCCAGAGACTCTCGCCGAGCAATCCCTCGTCCTCGGGATCGATCAGCTCCCGCGCTCGCTCGTTGACGTATGCGATGGTCCAGTCGGTGTCGAGCTCGAAAAACGCGTCCGTCACGCGATCGACGGTCGTCTCGAGTTCGCTCTCGAGACGACCGCGCTCGGTGATACTCTCGACGGCCGTTGCGAGGAGGTCGGCGACGCTCGCGACGAAGTCGATCTCGCGGTCGCTGAACGCGCGATCCGCCGGGGCGTGGACGCAGAGAACGCCCCAGGGCTCCTCTCTCGAGCCGATCGCGACACCGATTTCGACGGTGTCGTCCCAGCCGGCGACTCGGTCGGAAGCGGACGTGTCGTCGCGCTCGGCGTTCGCGACGACCGGCTCCGCGGATCGGATCGCAGCGCCCGCCCACGAGTCGGGATCGGTCGGTACCGTCACGGAGCCGACGGCGTCACCGCCCCCGCCCGCTCGCAACACCGCCGCGTCGCCGTCGGAGCGCAGTTCGAGGACCGAGCAGGCGTCGGCCGCGAGCGCGTCCCGGGCGACGGCGGCCCCGTCTGCCAGCAGCCCGTCGAGATCGGTCGACTCGAGGGCCCGCTGACCGAGTTCCGCGAGGGCCTCCTGACGGCGGACGCGGGAACGGAGAACACCTGCCGTGGAATCGGAAGCAGCCATGTACGATCAACACACGGGCTGGCGGTGTAAATCTAGCGTTGGACCTCCTCTCGAGCCAATTATTCGCGTATTAGTGAAAGTCAGCACGGCTGATCGGTAGCCGTCGGTCTCCGCAGTCGACGATCGCCGGATCCCGCGATCAGTTGACGGGCGCCGGGTCCCGCGGTCAGTCGACGAACGACGACAGCCGGACCGTCCGGCCGTCGCGCAACGACCGCCGGATCCGGGCGCGGTCCCAACCCAGCGGCGAGACGACGCTCTCGCAGGCCCGCACGAGCAGCGTCGCGTAGTAGTCGGCGTCGTACGCCGAGGGGTCCTCGAGCGCGAGTCGGACGCGCTCGGAGCCGCGCGAATCGTCGTCCGTGACGACGTACTCGACGGACTGACCGGGATGGCGGTCGATCCCGCGACGGTCGTAGCGCTCGAGCGCGGCCACGGTGTGGGTCCGCCGGCCGTAGTCGGCGAGGGACTTCGAAACGCGTTTCGTGATCGCGAGCGCGGCCGGGTCGACGCGTCCCTCCCGAAGTTCGTTCAATCGTCGGCCCAGAACGTCACAGACCGCCTCGGGGTCGCGCTCGCGGTCGAGCGCCTCGACGAACGCGCGCTGCCCGTCCGCGACGAACGCCGGCGTGCTCCGCTGGCGCAGTTCGATCCCGCGGAATTTGTACTCGCCGCTCGTTCGCTTGCCGAAGTATTTCGTCAACGCGCCCGCGGACGCCCCGCTCGCCGAGTCGGGGCCGGCCCCCTCGCCGGAGCCGACACCCCCGATCGAGTCGCGCAACGGCACGAAACACACCCACTCGTAACTGCCGTCGTGCTCGAGGGGGATCCCGACGGTTTCGGAAATCGAACCGATCACGGACTCGAGCGGCTCCGGCTCGGCGACCCGCGGCGTCACCCAGAGGCTGTCGACGATGCCGTGGACGATCCGCCAGCCCGCGTCCTCGAGCCGCCGTTTGGCGGTCAGGGCGATCTCCCGGGCGTAGGCGTTGATCGCTTCGTGGCACTCGATCCGACCGAACTTCGCGTTTCGGTACCCCTGATAGCCGAAACAGGCGACGAGGACCCACTTGATCGCGCCCGACTCGGCGCGGAGTCGCGCCGCCTCGTCCTCAGGAGGGGCGGCCTCGAGTCGCCGTTTTCTGTCGGCCCGGTCGGAAATCAGGGGCTCGAGGACGGCGGGGAGAAACCCGTCGGTCTCGCAGATCTCGTACTCGAGTTCGGGGACGCGATGCGTTCCGGCGTCGGCGGCGTGATCGGCGGTCGCAGCCGTCCCGTCGGCGACGGGCTCCTCGGTCGCGGCCGCCCCGTCGCCGGCTCCGCAGTCACAGCCGACCGTCTCCGGGCTGACGTTGTGCTCGCAGATGATCCGCGGGTACAGCGACGCGAAGTCGATCTCGTGGACGTCCTCGTGGAAGCCGACCTCGGGGGCGAACGTGAAGCCGCCGCGGTCGGCCGCGTGCAGCGTCTCGACGTCGGTGAAGCGCTCGGGTTCCCACTTGTTCCACGGCGCGAGCACGTCCCGTTTTTCGCGGGCCAGCCGGATCTGTCTCGAGGTCAACAACGTGCCGATGCTTCCCCACGCGGCTTCCTGCAGCGGGCGACCAGTCCGCTCGACCATGTAGCGGATCCCCGCCAGCCCCGACTGGTGCCAGCAGAAGCTGTTCGACGTATCGACGATCGCCCGCCCCGGCACCCGATACCGCGCGGGCGAGTGCCCGACTCGTCCGTAGCTGGCATACGTGTTCTCTCCCGCGAGCGCTGTCCACCCCGGCAGCCGTCCGAGGTGAACGTCCGCGAGCCCCAGCGCCTCGGCGCGGCGCTCGAGCAGCGGGATCAACGCGGCGTGGCTCACGACGAGGACGTCGGGGTCCGCCCGCTCGAGGCGGCGCTGGCACGCCCGAAGCGCGCGCGTCGCGTCGCCGCCGACGGACTCGCCCCCGATTTCCAGCGCCGACACGTCGTCGTCGGCCAGCGCGGCCTCGTCGAGGGCGAGCCGGAGCGTCCGCAGGTCGCGCGTCGGCGTCGGATCGAGCCCGCGGTCGAGGCAGTAGCGGAATCCCGGCGCGAGGTCCACGTTGAACAGCCGAACCGCTCCGGGGGCGTGGGCCTCGCGTGCGTGGACGCCCCGAATTTCGCGGGCCAGCGTCCGGACCTCGCCGACGCGCTCGAGGTCGACACGCAGCACTCGGCTCCGCTCGCCCGCGTGGGCCTCGTGGAGGGTCGTCGGCCGCCGCTCGAAACGGGTCGCGACGACTTTCGGATCCGCCTCGAGGCGCTCTCGCAGGTCCGCGAGCGCGTCGTTCGGGGCGGAGACGAACACCGACGGGGTGTAGTCCTCGACGACCGCGGGCTCGGCACCCGACTCGGTCAGCGTCCACTCCCGAACGGCGCCGTTCGCGAACTCGAACGTGTACGGACTCATTCGTCGGATTCCGCAGTGTCATCGCGACTCCGCGATTCGCGAGGGTCGCGATCCAGTTCGTCCTCGAGCGCCGCGACGTCCTCGCGCAACCGACGCAGCTCGGCCTCGTGGGCGAGCAACAGCGACAGGACGAACGCCCGCTCGGGCTCGGGCGGGTTGGCGTGCCCCGCCGCGTCTGCGAATGTCCGGGCCCGGTCGAACAGCCGCTCGAAGTCCCCCTGGTGCTCCCGTCGCAGCGCGCGGCCCATCGGCTCCCACTCCGACTTGAGTCCTCGGAGGGCGTCCCGGTAGGTCGGATTCGTTCGGCCCATCAAGGACGCACCTCGAACAGTCCCCGGTCGTGGGCGGCGACGACGGGGTCGACCGCGTCGACGGCACCGCACAGTTCGACCCAGTAGGGGATCGTCGTCTGCCAGACGTCGCCGTGCCAGTAGCCCGCCGTCGCGCTCGTCGCGTTCGAGTCGTCATCCGCGGCCTCGAGTCGAAGCCCTTCGCGCGTTCGCGTACACTCGAGTTCCGTCTCGGCGTAGTCGGCGACCGTCTCCGAGGCGGCGGCAGCGTCGGAGTTGCTCCCACCGTCGGCGCTCGTCAGGAGTACCGGGCAGTCGAGAACGGCCCCCAGTTCGGAGAGGATCTCGAGACTCGCGGCCAGCAGGTCCTCGCGCTCCCACGCCGCGAGGTCGTCGTCCCGGTAGAGGGCGGCGACGTTCGGCGCGACCAGCAACTCGGTCGTCGGCTCCGCCCGCCGCGCGACGGCCCGCACCAGCGAGTGGTGCTGGTAAGCGGTAAACGCCCGCGCGATCCGTACCCCCTCGAGGACGCGCGGGCTCGACGCGGCGTCGTACAGCGCGTGCGTCGAGGCCGCGTTCCGCGCGTCGATCCAGTACGCCTGCCCGGGACGGCCGCTGCCAGTCGCGCCGTCGGCCAGCCGATCGCAGACCAGTCGGTGAACGATCCCCGACCGCGGCGACGGGACGTGCAACAGCGTTACGCCGGGCTCGAGTTCGAGTCGGTGCATACGTACGGACTCGAGCGAGCGCCTCATAAGCGGCGGAACACCGTTTCCGATAGTTCCGATACTCCGCCGACCGCCCCGAACGGCAGCGTTCGGGCCCCTCGATGAAAGATTCGGTTTCCGTTACGAATTCCGAAATCGGTCAGAGGCCTCGTTCGGGGGCAGTTCCAGTGGCGCTTTGGACTGCTGACACCGGATCGGCCGCTTTCGACTTGCGATCAGTCGTTCACCCGTCGTTCGTCCGCTGCCGTCTACCCGTCCCCGTCACTCGCCGTTCTCGTCGTCCGCATCATCCGCATCGACGAGCCGATAGGTCCGGCCCCGGCGCTTGCCGACGGCCTCGATCAGATCGTAGTGGACCATCTTCGTCAGGTAGTTCCGCAGGGTGCGGTTCGTCTTCGGCTCGTCGACCCGACGCTCGTACTCCTCGTAGAGGTCGCCGGGTTCGATCTCGCCCGCGTCGTCGATCACGTCGTAGAGCACCCGCTGGTGTTCGATCAGCCCCTCGACGGTTTTCCGACGGATCGCCGTCCGCGCGTCCGGGATCGCCGCCTCGAGCGCGTCGTCGGTGATCGACGCCAGTCCCTGTCGCTCCGCGCGGCGGGCGGCCGATCGCAACACGCCGATCCCGACGCGGGCGTCGCCCGAGGCGGCGTCGGCGACCGTCCGTAGCTGGGAGTCGGTCACCGCGCCCGGGTCGAGGGCCTTTTCGGCTCGTTCGGCGAGGATCGCCGCGAGTTCGTCGGTACCGTATCGGTCGAAGCGGACCCGCGTACCGGCGTGAAACCGCGATCGCACCCGATCGTCGAAGCTCGCGAACAGCTCCTCCTCGCGGTTGGCGATCAGCACGGGCGAGACGTGGCCCAATCGGTGGAGGTCGTACAACGCGGCCGTCTCCTCTAACTGGTCGACCTCGTCCAGAATAACGACGATCGGCTCGTCGTCGGCCCGAGAGAGCCGCTCGAACAGTTCGTCTTTCGGCGTCGAGCGGTGGACGTCGACGGCTCGGTCGACCCCCTCAAGGATCCGGTAGAGGACCCGAAACCGCGTGTACTCCTGCCAGCAGTTGACGTAAGCGACCCGCACCGCCGGCTCCTGTTCGCGCAACTGGGCCAGCGTGTAGCGAGCGATGCAGGTCTTGCCGACGCCCGTCGGCCCGAAGAGGAAGGCCGGATCCGGTCGGCCGTCGGACAGCAGCGGCTCGAGGGTCTCCGAGAGGAGGTTCACCTCGTCGTGGCGGTGGACCACCTCGCTCGGCACGAAATCCTCGCGCAGGACGCGGCCGTCGACGATCACATCGAATCGGTTGGGTCTCGAGGATATTAAACGACGCCGGGCCGGTTCCGAAACTTCCGATAGTGTCCGACAGAAGGCAGGCATGTCTCGAATAATCGGTTGGATTGCCCAGTGTGAGTGTACCGCGCTTATTTAATTTTATAGGGCTCCTTATGGATAAAAATCTATTAAAATACATTAGAATTGTAGTATTGGATTCGAGACAAAGAGAGCAAATAGTGCATGTGTTAATTCTATATAATTTACATATCTCCCCGATTATTCTCCATACGTATTTTTATCACATTAGACTCTGAGATATAAATAAACGCGTTCCCACAATCAACCACCTCTTCTGTGACTAACGTATTACTTTCCGAAAAACTTGCTTCAAATGTGTATTTATCACCGTGGTGGATTTTTGTATCGATTTTAACACCGTCAAACGAGTCTTTATGTGGTTCTAATTCAAGAGTGTCTGAAAATAAAACGGTACCATCATTATCTGTAATTCTCACTGATAAATCTTTCATTTGTTCAGATAGATTGGATATTATAACACCCCATTCATCCGGACATTCGTTTTCTTCGGAGTTTTCTTTTGGTTCTTTATTCATACACCCTGCTGCAGATACAACGGAAAGGGAATAGGACGCGGCGAGAAATGTACGACGGTTCATGTGTTAAATATGGAAGAGATGCATTAGCAAATTTCTTTCGGAACCCAGACACGTAACAAACCGCCATATGTATCGATTTAAAATTTTTCGCGTTTGTACTGTATAAAGTGAAGAAATTAGTTGATTTGCTGGTGAATGTGGAGCTTGGAGGAGGGGTTACGGAATTCCCACGCTAGCGACCCGACCCCCAGAAAGGAGGCGTCTTGTCTATGCGGTTCGTTGGTTTGATGCTAGCCGTATTTGAGTTCGTAACGATGTTTGCGTATTGAACTATTGATGCTCGTTCTGTACAGTCACCCGTACCAGTCAATTCAAATAAATGTTTTTTAGATGGCATTTTTCGTCTTATCGAGTAGTGTCGGTAACTCAACCTACTCAATCCCCGTTCGATCACGATAGGTACTTCACATTTACCGTCAACGAGGAGACTTACAACGGAAGCATCCACTTCCAGACCCACTACGCCGAGAAACCTGATTTTGTCGAAGTTCTACGAAATTCCTTCTTCCGCAACGGAACTCTCAATGATACTCGTACTGACTGGCATCGGAACACTAGAACGTTCCGTGTCCGCACAACGAGCAAACGCCACACGTATCGGTTCTTCAATTTCGTGTTCGCGTGCGTGCTGTACAACGTCTGGCGACTCGTGGACTTGCTTGTGAAACTATCTATTGAGAGCGAAAACCCGACATATGAGCCGTGCGTAGACGCAAATCAGTTTCTCACCGTAGCGAAGGAATTCTATGGCCTTGACCCGCCCGACTAACCAGAACCGTCCCGCGACTGCCGACCCCTGAGCGGCGGCGCTGTTCTGTACCCCAGTTTTTGACGGATTCACTCCGATTCCTGTAGTGGCCACCTCATTCTGTTCTACTATCCCTTTCGTACAGGCAGATTAAATCGAGAACACCCTCGCCCAACCGATTATCTGGCTATATGCCTGCCTTCTGGTCCGTAATTCGATATTGCGACATGCAGTTTATCACGAGTGCGCGAAGCATCGTTCGGCGTAGCTGGTTCCGGCAGTATGCATCGCTCTGCAGCCACTTTTCAGCGGTTTCCGGGCCCCAAAGACCGAATCGACTGGCGATACCGGCGTGACCGCTCGAGCTGGAGGTTTACTCGACAGTATCATCCACCACGACGTGGGTTCGGTGTTGGCCAGCGAAAGCCCCACACGCTCGCCGGAGGAGCGGTCACGAATATCGAAACCGGCGGTTTCGCGCTCGTCGATCGCTCGGCAGAGGTGGGGGGTCGAGTGCTACTGCTGACCGACCGTGGTGCTGCCGAGCGAGTGATCGACGACTAAAACGGAGTACACACTGATCGCACACTCCGCGGTTCTCGCTCGCGGTACTCGCTCACGGCTCGCATCGCTCGACGTCTGCTCACGGGCACTCCGCGCCCGTTCGCACGGTTCGCGGAATCTTCGATCCCGCGCTATTCGCATTCCCGCGGTTCTCGCTCACGTTGTTCGCCCCGAACCGCGCATCGCTCCGAACCGGCTCCTGTCGTGCGGCCGAGTGTGCAGTGACTGTCGTAGCTACTACCCACCGATTATACCAGACGGGTCGCGAGGGACTGCATTCCGAGTGCAGCAATCCAGTCGGGACGCTGTCGCTCGACTACGACGGCAGCCATTCGAGAGTAGCGCGACTCACCGTGTGGAGTCGGCTCGAGCCGAGATAGAACTCGAACGGGAGAACGACTGCCCGACACCCGAACGCGAACGGGCCGATCGACCGCTTGCACCCCGGGTTCACGGCCGCGAAAGCCGGTTGTCTCGTCTGTGACAGAGCCGTTACACGCGCGACAATGATAGCCGACCGCGCAAACTGTCCGTCTCGCCCCCCGAACGGACACGACTCGAATTGACGCGTCGGAACTGACCGTCCGATGGCGGTGGTCGGAACCCGCCTCGCGAACCCGCGAATGGTGGATCGACGGGGCCGGGGACCGATGCGTGGCGCTTCCGTTCCGACTGGAATCGAATCACCGGCCCGCTGGTCACGAGCGAACGCCTCGACGCGCGGGGCGCGACCGATTCGACTCGAGACGAACGGTCGACGGCTCTGTTTCGGCCTGTTCCGACCCGTTCGGATCGTGTTCCCAACCGATACGGTCGCGCGCAGCGCAAATCCGACCGACCCCCGCGGTGCCGGCCATCGCTACTGACTCGAGTGGGCGGTGTCGACAATCCAGTTACCGGGCTGTAAATCCTATAGAGCTATATCAAAATGGTGTTGCGCTCGAAAATCCTTTCAGTGGGTAAGCCCGTCGCGTCTGTTCCCGGCGTTCGCTCGCCAGTCACCACAGAATGCGCCGAGAGAAGCACGTGAGCGAACGCTCATCGCGACTAGTTACGAAGAAACGCCGCTCAGTTGGCCGATTCACCTCAAAAACGACTGGTAGCTTATGCGCTATCGAGAATGCGCGCCCCGTTGGCGACAGTTTCCGTAAACCAGACTGCGCCGTCTCGGGCCGCCCACTGTTCTTTCACTTCTTCGAGCGCGCTCCGTTCGCCGACGGCGACGAAGCTCGGTCCCGATCCGGACAGTGAAACGCCCTTCGTCGCGGGGAGTGCTTCGAGAATTGGATCGCAACTGAAGCGAAGTGCCGAACAGAATCCGAATCCGTTAATCATCATCGCCGTCTGGTATTTTCCTCTCGAGATGAGATCGAGAACTTCGTCTGCGAGCGGCGCGAGTCGCTTACAGCGGTCGTGATCCACGTCAGCACTGAACGCTTGCTCGGGCGGCGTCCAGACGAGTACGTCCCAATCGACGGTATCTCTCGTCATGAGCTCGTCGTTCGAATTGTCCGTCACTGTCACACCGCCGAGCATCGATGCCGTCGCATCGTCGAACGCCCCCGTCGTCGTCACGTTCGTGTCGCGGGCTGCTTCCACGCCGATGCGAGTCGCGTCCAGTAGCGTGATCGCGCGTTCGTCTCGATCGGGATCCACAGCGGTGCCGTCCTGTCCGGAAACGAGTCGACGGCTGCCATCGCTCTGCTCGAGATCGTGACCAGTCGTGTCGACGACAGCGACGTCGAGCGCATCTAACGTCGCTAACACCGTCGCATTTGCGACGGCACTCGACGATTTGAGGCCGGCAGCCATCGGAATATCGCTCTCGGTCCGAACGACACCGCCTTCGTTATCTCCGAACCGTTCAACGCACCGCTCAACGCATCGCTCGATGAGACGCGTATCAGTGTCCGGGTTGTCCGCTACCTCCCCCGAAACCGTGCCGGAATCGTCGAGTGTCACGGTTGCAGTAGCGTCTTTGTCGATACCGAACGCAGCCCCGTATCCCGTCGCAAACGCACAGAGAATTGTTCCCGCAGCGGGAGCAGCAGCGTGACCCTTCATTGGCGACGAGTATGAAAAGCAAACACAAAGCGGTAGCGGTTCCTGAGTAACACCCCCACACGATGGCATCCGGTACCGGCGGGACACCGCATCCGGTTTCCAGCGGAGAAAGACGATACTAGTGCCTCGCGAAACGGTGATTCTCGTTATGGATAGGAGAAGAGAGATCGCAATACACATTCTCACAGCTACACAGTATAGCTGCGGAAATAGTGTACAACGCTCTCGAGCGATAGACCCGTTTCTGGCACGACCGACACCGGGGAGTGTGGAATCCAGCGAACCAGCGTGTCGCTCGCTCCAATCGAGGCGCTGGCGGGCCTGGAACAGCGGGCGTAATTCGCTCGAATAACAGGAGATTGCCCGGACGCGACGCGGGTGAGCGACCGTCGTAACGGCCAGCGTTCACGGGCAATGTGCCGCTTCGCGGCGCGCGTTCGCGGGCAGCGATCGATACGCGTCGCATACTAATGGCCTCGGTCGGCGGGGTCGTCCGTATGAGCATGTATCCGTCGGGATCCTTCGAGAACGACGTACAGCGGCGCATCTACGAGTACGTCGAGCGTAACGGTGCCGTCACCCCGGCCGAACTGGCGCGCGCGATCGAGATCGACGACGGTCGATCTCACTCGAAACCCGCTCGGTCGGGGAGCTACACCGAAACGACACCGCCCGCACCGGACGAGCTTCGGTCGTCCCTCGAGGCGCTGCGAGCAGACGGCTATCTGACCGAAACCGATGGGAAGCTTCGGGTCGCGCTCTCGGCCACGACCACGAGTCTGGAGTGCGAGGACGGCGTCGTCGCGATCCGGCCGGCGCGCGAGGAGGACCGTGCGGGCGTCGTCGAGACGATGCGGGCGGTCGCCGACGACGGGACGTACGTCGTCGCCGAAAACGTCGCGACGGAACTCGAGCGCGAACGGGCGCTCGTCCGGGCCAACGAGGAGCGCTCTCGGATCGTCTTCGTCGCGGTCCGCAGGCGGGAGCCGGCCGGGGACGAAACCGAAGCGGCCGAAAGCTCTGAACCGGACGAGGATACCCGAACGGACGATTCCGGGGCAGCGGAGGGAACCGAGCCGAACGAGGGCGCACCGATGGGAGACCGCGAGGTCGTCGGCTGGCTCCATCTCGACGCCCCCGAACTCCAGTCGCTTCGGCACACGGCCGAAGTGACCGTCGGAGTCGATCCCCGATATCGGCGCCAGGGGATCGGATCGTCGCTGCTCGAGTACGGTCTCGAGTGGGCGTCCGACGCCGGCTACCGGAAGCTCTACCAGAACCTGCCGGCGACCAACGAGGCCGCGATCGAGTTCCTCGAGGAGAACGGCTGGCGGCGCGAGGGCGAACACGAGGGGCAATACCGTCTCGAGGGCGAGTTCGTCGACGAGATCATGCTGGCGACGTGGCCCTAGCGGCGTGACTTCCGTCGATGGCGTCACGTCTCGTATCGTTCAGTTGGAAACAGCTATCTGATTACGACCAATTCGGCTGGGAGCGGAACGGTGAGTTCTGATGGGGATCGGGCGAGACGAAGCGTCCTGCTACCGCGACAATAGGGAACGACCACGACCTCCCCAGCCGATTTCTCTTCACGGGGCGAAGCCCCGTTCGGATGGTTCGCGGAACCTCCGGTTCCGCGCTAACACTCGCTCCCTGCCGTCGCTCGCTCATCCACTGGAAGACGCAAGCGACTTCCAAGCAGTCGCTCGTCCTCGTTATCACTCGGACGACCGACAGCGCGCGCCACCGCACGTCGGTTGATCGATCGGGGAGATACATTGATTTCCCGATGGGTCGGTCTGCTATTCGTCGGACGACCGCACCACGTGTGAACTGGCGAACGTATCCGGGTCAGTGCCATCGAATCGGGGACCACGTTCTTGCCAGTCGACTTCGTACAACGTCGCATGGACGAAATATCCCTCGGCGTTCCGGAACCGATCCTCGAGCGACTGCCGGCTGAGGACGAGAGCGCGGCCGCGGACATGCAAAAGGCCGTTGCGGGCTGGGAAGAGCAACTCAATCGGGTCATCGAGGAGGCCGACGACGAGCGCGAGGCCGCCGGAAAGATACTCGAGGCGATCGACCGCTTCGAGGAGCGTTACGAGACCTACGACGCCTTCGTCCCCGAACTGCGGGCGTGGGGGCAGTCGCCGATCTACGCGATCGCGTGGCGGACGCTGTACGCCGACGTGATCGCGCAACTCCACGCGCACGACGGACTCAGCGACCACCTCGATCGGGAGCGAAACGCGCGGTTGGTGGCGGACGGCATTCGGTTGCAGGATCTGTGACGACGACGAGGCCGCCGGTCGATCCGCCAACAGCGGAACTTATCAATCCTATACATAGTTGTATATAGGCCTATTATCGAGAATTATTGCCCACAGGCCCTATTCTCCGGACATCATTTGAAGAGATGAAATAATTATGGTAGTAACAATTTTGTAGCTGGATTCGAGAGTGAAACGTGTGGCAACGATCGACCGGACGACGCCGGACGGGACGGACGCGATCGACCTGACGACCCGCGTGCGCCGTCGGCTCCTGCCAGCGCTCCACCGGATCAAGGAACCCTTCGGCGGCTACGCCATCTGCAGACAATACCCCGAGGAGTACGTCGGCACCGTCAAACGCGGGCTAGACGAGGCCCGTTCGATCCTCGAGGAACTGGCGTTCGAACGGGAGCCGATCGCCTCCCTGAAGGTCCACGACGACGGGCGGCGCTCGGCGGGCAGTTGGGTCCGGAGAGAGTCGTCCTTTGCATCGTGGCAACTGCACGTCACGCTGTTTCGAACCGGCGAGGGAACCGTCGACGTGTTCGCCCATCGCGAGTACTCGTGGCTACGCCACCCGTACAAACACTATACGCAAGCGGGATGGGACAGTCGCGGCGGCGTCGAACGGATGCGGGCGATACTCTCGACCCACGGCGTCCCGTTCCGGATCGAGTAGTGGATGGAGTAGGGGGACGACGGACAGGGAATCAGCAGACAAACTCGACGACGGGACGGATCGGACGGCGTCGCTCACCCCCGTAGCCCGCGTCCCCACAGCGACGACCGGCCCACACCCATCCCAAGCGTTGAAATTCCGGGCCTGGTTAAAGAGCGTATGAAGTTCGCTGTCTCCCGATCGGGGACGACGCTCGTGACGCTACACGGCGGCTCCGATACGACCGCCTGCGACGAGGCAACGTCGACGCTCGCCGAAACCCTCGAGTCCCTCGCGGCCGCGGGGACGATCACGGACTGGGAAATCGCCGACGCTGACGTCTACGAGCATCCGACCGCCCCGTTCGACCCGTACACGATCACCCTCGAGTTTTCGGTGACGGTTACCGTCGAGGCCGACGACGCCGACGCGGCGAGCGAACGCGGCGCGAGCGCCATCGACGACGCGCTCGCGAACGCCGATATCGAGTCGGTCTCGTACACGTCGTCGCCGGCGGCATCGACCGCCTGATCCGGTCCACCGCCCGCACTTATGCCGTCCGAACACGAGTATGGGGTATGGACATCGATCTCCGGTTTTTCGCCACCTTTCGGGAAGCCGTCGGAGCGAAAGAGCGAACGCGAACCGTCGACGACGACGCGACCGTCGGCGACGTGCTCACCGCCCTCGAGGCCGAGTACGACGGCCTCGAGGGGCAGTTACTCGAGGACGGAGCGATCCGGCCGCAGCTGAGCGTGCTGAAAAACGGCCGCAACGTGGTTCACATGTCCGGCGTCGAGACGACGCTGGAAGCGGGCGACGTGGTGTCGGTGTTTCCGCCGGTCGCCGGCGGGTAACGGCGTGGAAGCCGTCGCGGGACGCCGAGAGCATCCGTACACTTTTTTGTCAGTGCGGCAATGGTATCGCGTATGCTCGATGCAGTCGCCGAACTGATACTCGATCTGGGGTTCGACCGGCTCGTCGGCCGCGACAGCGACCAGACGATGGTCCAGCAGTGCTGTCTCTTCGTCGGCGTCGTGGTCGTCCTGCTCGCGATCGCCCTCGCGGTCGCCGGCGGCCCGTGGTACGGACTCGCCACAGCGCTCGTCGGCGTCGCACTGATCGTCTATGGACGGTAAGTCGCCGGTCCCCCGTGCAAAGCGCTGTCAAGAATCACGGCGTCCGCGTGCGATTTCGAGAACGCTTTACGCGTCGTTCGACTCGAGACGACCGTGACGGAAACCGACGGCAACGCCCCGGATTCAGGTCCCGTCCCCGGCCCCGACGAGTCCGCCGGCCGGCCGTCTGACGAGCGAACCGAGGAGACTCGGATCACGGCAGACGACGAGCGCGAGCCCGTGACGTTCGATCGGGAGGGGATCCGCGCCGGCTTTCTCACCTGTCTGCCGGTCGCGATCGGCGTCGGCGGCTACGGAATCGCGTTCGGGATGCTCGCCCGGCGGGCCGGACTGAGCGTCGCGGAGGCGACGCTCATGAGCGCGACCGTGCTCGCCGGTGCCGCCCAGATCGTCGCCGTCGAACTCTGGGCGGAGCCGCTCCCGGCCGCGACGATCGTCCTCGCGACGCTCGCGATCAATCTCCGCTACTCCCTGATGGGCGCGGCGCTGGGGCCGTGGCTCGAGCGGCTCTCTTCGCTCCGGGGCTACGGGAGCCTCCTGCTCATGGCCGACGAGAACTGGGCGCTGACGATGCGCGAACTCAAGTCCGGCGGCGGTCGCGGCGCGTTCCTCCTGGGGACCGGCATCGCGATCTGGTCGTGCTGGGTCGGGGCGACGATCGTCGGCGCGACCGCCGGGGGTGCGATCGGCGATCCGTCACGGTACGGGATCGACTTCGTCCTCGCGGCGGTCTTCGTCGCGCTCGCGGCCGACCTCTGGGAGGGGCGCTCGACGCTCGTCCCGTGGCTCGTCGCGCTCGCGACCGCCGTCCTCGCCGCGGAACTCGTTCCGGGACAGTGGTACATCCTGCTCGGCGGCTTCGCGGCCGCCGCGGTGGAGGTGGTCCGCGATGATCGGTGATGGGGCGTTCGCGCTCGACCCCCTCGTCGTCGGGACCATCCTCGCGATGGCGCTCGTGACCGCCGTCACGAAGGTCGGCGGCTTCTGGCTCCTCCGACGGATCGACGTGAGTGAGCGACTCGAGGCCGGGCTCTCGGTCCTGCCGGGGGCGATCGTGATCGCGATCCTCGGGCCGGAGCTGGCCGCCGGCGGGCCGGCGGAGTGGGGCGCGGCCGGCGTCGTCCTGCTGGTCATGTGGCGAACGGAGAGCATCCTGCTGTCGCTGTGTGGCGGCGTCGGAGCCGTCGTGGTGTTTCGCACACTCGTCTGACGGAGCGCGTTACCGCCGAGCGCGATTTTATCCGTCCGGCGGTCGAATCACGGGTATGGTAACGCGTGTCGAGCGCTCCTTCCGCGGCATCTCCGAGCGGCTCGTGATCCGGTATCTGACGAATCTCGGCGGCGAGCAGGTCGCCGAGGACTCGGTCGCGGGCGACGACTGGACGGCGACGTTCTCGTCGGAGAAAGTCGACATCGGCCCCTCGTTACAACTGACCGAGGTGACGGTCGTCTTCGAGGGCGACGACGACACCCTCGAGCCGCTCGTCGAGCGGTTCGCACAGAAGGCGATGCGCGCGGGTGGGTGAATGGCGGGCGAACCGATCGAGGGACAGGTGCTCGTGCTCACCGCCGCCAAGGCGAGCGTTCCGGGGACCCGACTCCCCGACCTGATCGAACGCGCGCAGGTCGCGCTGGGGCCGAGGCTCGAGCGCTACCGCCGGGAGTACGAACGGCTGTACGCGGGCGACGACCTCGAGATCTTTCTCGTCGACTGGGGCCACTGGGCGGAGATCGGCGACGAGATCGACGCGACCGACCGCGAACTGTCCGCCATCCGCCGGGCACACGAGGAGCAGTTGCTGCGGATCGGCCGGCGAACGGACCGCGAGGACGAGTTCGAGACGGCCCTCGAGATCCGGGAGCCGGTCGTTATCGGGACGGACGAGGGTGAAACCACCGGCGACGCCAACGGGGAACGCACCGACGACACCGACGGCGAACACGAGTCGCCGAGTCGATAGGACGCGACGCCGGGCAGCGATCACCGCCGCCGACGCATCGGCGACGCCCCTCGCGGTCGATGGCAACTATAAAGATCACGTTGCACCTTTGGCAAACCACCCAGACGATGGCCATCGACCAGGAGACCGAGATGACGGACGCGGAGATCGACGACTTCCTCAGTCGCCGCGAAACCGGGGTGTTGTCGCTCGCACGGACGGACGAACCCTACGCGATCCCCATCTCGTACGGCTACGACGACGGCGAGCGGGAGTTTTACATGCGGATGGTGTCGACGCCCGACAGCGAGAAGCGCCAGTTCCTCGAGTCCGCGCCGGAAGCGCGACTCGTCGTCTACGACGACGCGGATTCGACCTACCGGAGCGTCATCGCCACGGGGACCCTCGAGAGCATCGAGCCGTCGGAGCTGACGCCGGAGGAAATCGCCCAGTACGGGAACGCAAAGCGGCCGCTGTTCGAGATATGGGCCGAAGGGAAGGACGCCCTGAATATCGAACTCTACCGGCTCACGCCGACGTCGCTCGACGGGCGGCGGACGGAAGTCGATCGCGAGGAGTGAGAACGGAATCGAGTCGACGCCATCGATGGCGCTGGGGGAGAGTTCAGTTCGTCTGCTGTTCTGCGACGAAATCCGCGGCCGTGACCGACGCCGCACAGACCGGACAGCCGTGCGTGAGCGTGGCCTCGCGCATCGATTCGTTGACTTCGATCTCCTGCCCGCACTCCGGGCACGTGAACTCGTATCTACTCATGGCGGGGGGTAAGTCGGTGAAACGTCGATTGTCTATCGTCTAGCAGTGTATCCAGTATATATAGGGTTGCGGTTCGATGCCATCGACCCGTAGGTCCCGATACGTTCATGGGGTTCGAGTCGACGGCGGCCGCCACAGACCGCCCGCCCTCGCTCACGGGCTCTCCGGATCGCGGTCGGTCACTCATGGTCCAGAATCGCGTCCAGAAGCTTCGTCTGGGCCGCCGCGAGGTGTTCGGTGAACGTCGTCCCGGTGATCCCGAGCGCCGCGGCGACCTCGCCGGCGTTGGCCCGTTTGGGGTGTTCGAAGTAGCCCATCCGGTGGGCCGTCTCCAGCACCTCGGTCTGGCGATCGGTCAGCGCGCTCCGGTCGACGAAGACGAGGTTTCGTTCGTCGTGGTCCTGCTGGGACTGCAACAGTCGCTGGACGTCGAGATTCGCGTAGCGCTCGCGCAACTCGCCGATGACGGCCTGCAGTCCGTGCATATCCGGCGCGTGAAAGGTCAGATACAGCGACGCACCCCGCGTCCGAACGTCGACGACCGGACAGTCGTGTCGTTCGATACACTCGCGGGGGCAGCCGTCGCCGAGCGCGCGCTCGAAACGGTAGACCGTGCTCGAGCCGTACGAAAAGATCGGCGAGAGCTCCGCGTCGACGTCGAACTCGTCGGGGTAGGACTCCGCCTCGAGCATGAACTCCTCGGTCACGCGCTCGGGTGCGTCGGGGTTGGTGCTCCGCGAGACGGAGTGGACTCGACCGCCCGTCTCGGCGGAGGCCTGCGCGACGACGCAGTCGGGCGGGTCGTCGATCTTCACCTCTGCGCGTATCCCCGAGGCCATCAGTCACTGCTGGGGATGCCGGCCCCCTAAACCCTCCGCCCACGGCCCGCGAGGTGCGCCGAGCGCGGTGCTCGAGGCGCGCGATGCGAGTCGATTTCGAGTGTGGGCTCGGTCCGTGTGCCATCGCGAAACGACGCTCGATACCGACTCGAACCGGTGGTTTTCGCGACCCCTTATAAAGAGCCCTGTATTTAGTGGGACTCACTTGGAGGGGTCGGAGTCGCTACTGTGAGGTATAACAGATGTCCGCGACGAACTCCACTAGCCGAACCCGAGACTGGCAGAACGACGACGCCGTCGACCCGCAGACCGTCCTCGCCGCGCTGGACGACGACGACTGTCGAGCCATCCTCGAGGCGACGGCCGAGGAATCCCTGACGGCGACGGAACTCTCCGAGCGGTGTGACATTCCGATGTCGACGGCCTACCGCAAGGTCGAGATGCTGACCGAGGCCGATCTGGTCGACGAACGGGTCCGAATCAACACCTCCGGCAAGCACGCGACCGAGTACTGCAAGGGCTTCGACAACGTGCTCGTCTCCGTCGCCGGCGAGGGGATCGAGATCGAGATGACGAAACCGGACGGCACGACCGACTCGAGCGCCACGTACGCCGTCGCCGACGACTGAGACGGGCTGCTGTTTTCTCTCGCGCTTCTCCTCCATTCCGACCGGCGACGGTCAGCGGCGGTCAGACGGCGGCCCCGAGCAAGAGCATCGCCGGCTGCGTCTCGGGCGGGGAACCGAGATCGAGGACGAAGGCGGCGATCACGGCGGCGAGGACGACGATAGACGCGATATACAACAGCAACGGGAACAGCGCAGCCACGAAGGCTTTCCCGGTCGAGAGACCGTGAAACGCGGCCAGTCCCCTGATTTGAAGGTACCAACCGTATAGTCCGGGAATCCAGCCGACGACCGGGAACCACCACAGGCTGCTCCGGATGAGCGTCGGGAAGGCGTACGCCTCGAGCGTCACGGCCACGCCGCTGCCACCGAACAGGGAGGCCACGACGTGGACGAGCAGCGCTTCGATAATTCCGAACACCCAGGTGACGACGGCGAAAAACAGCACGACGACGACGCCGATCGCCGCGTCTTCGGGCGATGTGATATTGAAAACGACCACGAGCGCCGCCAGCGGCACCATCGTGGCGAGAAACGAGAGGAACATGAAGGCCAGCGGATAGCCGGCTCCGTGCGTTTCGTCGTACTCCGAGAAGAACGTCCCCGGACTCTTGATCAGATACCCGTTCACCCCTTTCCACTGCTTCAGGAGGCTCATACAAGCAGATACGAATAAGATTATAATAATATAACGAAAGTTGTGAGTTCTCGATCAGCGCAGTTTCGAGACCCGATCGGCAGTGAATCGACGACACCGATAGCGGCAGAAAACGGGCGACAGAACCGACGGACGCGGGAACGGGATCAGTCGTCGCTCGAGACCGCCGCACCGGTGTCGCCGCTGACGCCGGTGCCCGGTCCGAGATCGATCCCGAGCTCGTCGAGTTTCTCGTCCGTGACGACGCCGTCGACCCAGCCGCGGTAGTCGTAGTACTCTTCTTTCATCTCGTCGAGTTCGCAGTACTCGCCTTCGCTCGCGCCCTGTCCGCGGATGCCGTCCTCGAGGAAGCGCGCGGGCAGGGAGTCGTCCGCGCCGTCGAAGCCGTTGAGGTTGTTGTAGTACCGTTCGAGGGTGTAGATGCGTTCGCCGGCCTCGAGCAGTTCGTCTTCGGTGACGTCGCGGCCGGTCATCCCGTTGTACTGCAGGACGTACTCCTCGATGCCTTCGGCGAAGGCGTTGAACTTGCAGATGTCGAAGGAGTCGCTGATGGCGTGGAGGTCCTGGAACTGAGCGGTGAGTTCCCCCTTCCCCTCGTACGCGTAGGGGTCGACCTTCTCGGGGACGCCCAGAATTTCGGCTGCGGGGGTGTACCCGCGCAGGTGGCAGGCCCCGCGGTTCGACGTGGCGTAGCCGATCCCCATCCCCTTCAGACAGCGCGGGTCGTAGGCGGCGATGGTCTGGCCCTTGACGGCGAGCGAGTTCTCCTCGGCGTCTTTCGCGTCGGCGACCCGCCGTGGCCCCTCGGCCAGCAGATCCGCGAGGTCGTCCTCGCGGTGGGCGATCCGCTCGATCATGTCGATCATCGTCTCGTAGTCGCCCCACTCGAGTTCGCCCTCCTCGAGTTTGCCCTGTTCGGACATCTCCATGGCCATCGCCATCATGTTGCCCGCGTCGATGGTGTCGACGCCCATGTCGTTACAGCGGTCGATCATGAGCGCGACGGCGTCGCGGTCGGTGTGGCCGGAGTTCGGCCCGAGCGCGTAGGCCGATTCGTACTCGTAGGACTCGGTTCGAACGTTCATCTCCTCGCCCTTGTGCATCTTCGTCACCTCGACTTCCTTCTTGCAGGCGACCGGACAGGAGTGGCAGGTCGGCTCGTCGACGAGGATGTTCTCGCGGACGTTCTCGCCGGAGACGCGTTCGGCGTCGATGTCGACGCCCTCGGCGTCGCGCATGGCTTTGGTCGAGGTGTACTGCCCGTTTTTCGTCGGGAGGCCGTCCATCTCCTCGCCGATATTCATCAGGACGTTCGTTCCGTACATCGAGAGGCCGCCCTCGTTCGGTGCGGTGACCTCCGATTCCTGAATCGCCTGCATCGCCTGCTGGTGGCCTTCCTTGAACGTCTCCGAATCGGCCGGCTTGGGCATCTTCGTCGTGGACTTGACGACGACGGCTTTGAGGTTCTTCGACCCCATCACGCAGCCCGTGCCGCCCCGACCCGAGGCCCGGTCGTCCTCGTTCATGATGGAGGCGTACTTGACGCCGTTCTCGCCGCCGGGACCGATCCCCATGATGCTGAGGTTCTTCCCGTAGGAACCCTCTACTTCCTCCTCGATCGCGTCGCGCGTGTCGTGGAACCCCTCCCCCCAGAGGTGGGAGGCGTCCCGGAGTTCGACCTCGCCGTCCTCGACGACGGCGTAGACGGGATCATCGGCCTCGCCCTCGAAGAGGAGGCCGTCGAAACCGGCCCACTTGAGCCGAGCGCCGGACCAGCCGCCGTGGTGGCTGTCGGTGACGGTGCCGGTCAGGGGCGACTTCGTACAGACGGCGATCCGGCCGCTCATCGTGACCTGCGTGCCCGACAGCGGCCCGTTCATGAACGCGAGCAGGTTCTCGGGCCCCATCGGATCGACGTCCGGCCCCTGATCGAAGACGTACTTTACCCCGAGCCCCCGCGCACCGATATACTTCTCCGCGTCCTCGTCGTCGATCGACTCGTACGCGACGTCCCCGTCCGAGAGATCGATGCGAGCGACCCTGTCTTGAAATCCACCGAGTTCAGTCATGGTAAGTGCTCGCCCTTATCTACGACGCCCAGAGTGTTAGTGATTCTCATCCGCCCGTAACTGGTTTCGGTTTCGCCACCGGATGGAGGTAGCTCGGGTAATCGCAGGAGGGAAGCGTGATTAATTCGATCATGTCACCCGCGCAATCTGCCAAATATTGCGGGCCCGTAACCGCCGATATTCACGTCCGGCGTCTACAGCGGCCCGATCGGTAGCGCTACAGCGGTCCGACCGGCAGCGACTCACTACGGGCGCGTGACCGTCCAAACGCCGGTCGGCGTCGACGATCACAACAGGAGTGCGACCACCGCGAGGATGATGAAGATCAACACGAAGATCCGCGCGATCTCCATCGAGATCCCGGCGACGCCGCGGGCACCGACTGCAGCGGCGACGATCGCGAGGACGAAGAAGATGATCGCCCAGTACAGGAACCCACCACCGGTCTGAAGCGGCGTTGCGAGTGCGAGCATAGCACCGACTCCCACGACTAACCATATAAGCGTCGGCGACCGTCCACGGCCGTTCTCGAGGCTAAGCCGGAGCTACAGGTCTCGAGCGGCGACTGTCACCGAATCGGTACTATGCATCGCCGAAGAACGCTCGGCACAGTTTCGCCTCGGCCGTCCGCAGGTGCTCGTGGAAGGTCGGCCGCGAGACGCCCATCGTCTGGGCGAGTTCCTCGCCCGTCGCCGGTCGGGGCCACTCGAAGTAGCCGCCGAGGTAGGCCCGCTGTAACGCGCCGAACTGGCGGTCGGTCAGCGCCGCCTCGAGTCCGGCGGCGAACTCCTCGCGGGTCTCGTCGCCGCGGTCGCGCTGCTGGAACGAGACGACGTCGGTTCCCGGATAGCGATCCTCCACGGCTTCGACGACCGCGCGGACGTTCGCGGACCGGGGGATCTCGAGGGTGACGCGCGCTCGCCCGTCCTCGCTTTCGATCGCCCGGGTTCGGGCACCGCGCTCGGAGAGCCAGCCGACGAGGTCGTCCGCGCCGGTCAGTTCGATCAGACACTCCTCGTCTCGTTCGACGATAACGCGGCAATCGACGTCCGGCAACTCGGCGGCGGCCGCGGCGAGCTCGTCCGCGCTCGCGCCGGTGACGGTAAACAGCGACGCCGTCTCGTCGCCGGTCCGGTGGACCGACCGGCGATACTCGAGCCGACAGTCCGCCTCGGCGGAGAGGGCGACGGGCGCGAGGGCCCGGTCCGTCAGGTCGAGTTCGACGGCGACGACGGCGTCGGTCGCGAGCACGCGGCTGGTCTCGCGGGCGTTGACCCCGCTGGCGACCGCGCGGGCGAGCGCGGAGAGGATCACCGTTTCGCGGTCGTCGACGGCTCGGTCCCGATTCGTTCGAATCGTCAGAACGCCGTACTCGATCCCGTTGTACGTCAGCGGGAACGCGGCGTGAGTCGTTCCCGCAACGGTACCGACGGCCGGCTCACCCGTTGCGAGCGTTGCCGTGGCGGGATGGTCGTCGCCGCTCTCGATGGCGTCGCGCTCGGGATCGATCCCGGCGCTCGAGCGAACGTCGATCGCGCCGGTCGCGGGGTTGCGCTCGCCGATCCAGGCCCCGTCGTAGGCCTCTTCGGCCGCGATCCGGGCACAGACCTCGGACTCGAGCGCCGATCGATCGGTCGACCCGGCGACGACGTCGGTGACGTCCTGAATCAGTCCCTCGACGCGATCGAGGATGTACTCGAGTTCCGCGGTCCGCTCCTCGAGCGCGAGTTCCGCCTCCTTGCGCGCGGTGACGTCGTTCTGGAAGCCGACGTAGTTGGTCACGCGGCCGCCCTCGTCTCGGACGGGGGCGATCGTCACCTCGTTCCAGAACTCGGTGCCGTCCTTGCGGTAGTTCTTCAGTTCGACGGTGACCGGCCGCTCCTCGTCGATCGCGGCCGCCATCTCGGCGATCGTGTCCTCGTCCGACTCGGGCCCCTGCAGGAACCGGCAGTTCCGACCGACGACGTCGTCGTACTCGTAGCCGGTGACCGACTCGTAGGCCTCGTTAACGTAGACCAGCGGATTATCCTCGCGGTCGGGGTCGGAAAGAGTGACGCCGACCGGCGCCGCCGCAAGCGCGCGGTCTTTCACCAGTCGGTCGCTCGCGTCCGCCAGCGAACCGCCGGCCTCGTCGGCGTCCGTCCGGGGGCCGGCCACACCGCGATCGAACGTGATCGTCGCGCCGTCGGCACCCCGGTGGATTCGCACACCGTCATCGTCGCCCTCGAGAACGACCCGTCTGGCGGTGCCGACCGTCGTCTCGTCGATCGCCGCCGCGAGCCGGTTCCAGCGCGAACCGAGGGCGGTCGCCGCGTCGCGGTCGGCGTCGCCGATCCCGAAGGCGTCGCGGGCGGCGGCGTTCGCGTACGTCACCGTTCCGTCGTCGACCGCCACGACCGGATCGACCACGCGCTCGAGCGCACGCGCCGCTCCGGCGGCGTCACCGACGGTTCGGCCGTGTTTCGTGTCGACATCATCCATAGTCTCCCCTACGTGGTGACGATTAAGAATCGTTGTGATCGAACGAGGGGACGGGGGGCTGTCGGACCGTTCCGTTGAAATCTCCGGACAGAGACTACTGAACCGCTTCGAACGAACTACCGCTCGATCTTTCCCAGCCCTTCGGACGTTCGCGGGCGACCTGCTCGGTTTCGATACAGTCCAGCGGAAACCGAGCGAGGTCCCACCGTACTCGTCGGTCGAACTCGAGGCCGGTATCGCCCGCGCGGTGCTCACATGGTGCCGGCCCCCTCCTTCGAATCGGAGCCGATCGCTGTCTCGATCAGTTGCCCTCCGAAGCAGCGACAGGTCGGGAAACACCCGTTGATAGGTCGTTCCCTCGAGGCGATCCCCTCGGAGCGGCCAGAAGGCCAAAAGCGTCGCAGTCTCTCCGCCGATCGGTCGCGAAGTGTGTGGAATCTCGAGCGGTATCAGCAGCGTATCGTGGGGCTCGAGTTTCGTGGAGTGAGAGCGGACGCCGCGTCGGCCGCTGGAGTTCAGTATTCGGTCCACTCTCGCTGACTCATCGCGTCGGATACCGTCGAGACCTCGAACCGTTCGGTGTCGACTGCAGCCGAAAAGCGGTCCGCGACTGGGTCTCGAGTGTGATCGACAGCCGGCAGTCGACGCGATATCGAATCGCGTCGTACCCGACGAATTGCCGATTCGAATCGATACACGTCGCGTTCGACCGGCCGGCTCGACACGCGATTCGACGAGGGGCTAGAATGTTATATGCTGTCGTGGTGTAGTGTAACACATGTCAGTGTACCGTTCGCCGTTCGAGCGACTCCGGGAGAAGTTCGACGAAGCAGAGCTCCGCTGTCCGGCGTGTGGCTACGTCGACACCGACGGTGGCTGGCGCGTGACCACCTCGGGCGGGCGGGTCCGCTATCAGTTCGTCTGTCCGGCTTGCGACGCAGTCGAGACGCGAGAACTACGACTCGAGCGGTGAGGGCCGCAACCGCGTGACGACTCGCACGCGTGTGGCAGCGAGAGCGGTCGGCGACGACTACGGGGTGGCGTTTCGGACCGACAATCGACGGTTTCGACGCGGAATGGCAGGTAATCGACCGCTTGGAAGCCGGCAGATCACCGGAACCGCGGGGGACCCGGACAGGAAATCGGGACGGGACGTGCAGCCGGTCACAACGGCCGTTTTCTTCGATCTAATCTCGTAACAGTCTGCCAGTTTTAGCCCGAAAACCGCCGTAGCTCGGTTCGTATGGTTTCACGACCGCGAACGATCGGTGTCGCGTTCGTCGCGCTGTTGGTGACGCTCTCGGGGGGTCCCGCCCTCGTCGGTGGAACGACGGCGGCCGCGACCGGCGACGCCGAAGACAGGGGCGAACCGAGCGCGACACTGCAGAACGTACAGGTGGGCACGCTGGAACTCGAGAACGTGACGGTCCAGAACGCCACGATCGAGGAACTGACCGTCCAGCAACTGGACGTGCAGGGCGACGAAGACGAACTCCGACAGCAACTGAACCTGTCCGACGGGAACCAGTCAGCCGAGAACCAGACCGCGGGCAACCAGACCTCCGAGGTGATGATCTCGAACGTCGCCTTCGAATCGCTGGCCCTCGAGAACGTCACCCTCGACGAACTCGGTGGCGGTGCCAACGAGAGCGCGGCCGGCAACGAGAGCGAGAACGAGTCCGCGGCGGGCAACGAGACCGGGAACGAATCGTCGACGGGTCTCCAGCAAGTGATCGACGAGGACGCCAGCACCGTGATGATACAGAACATGACGATCGAGTCGATGAACGCCGAGCAACTGACGATCGATGACCTGACCGTCGGCGAAGGCGGCGACGGCGGTGGAATCCTCTCCGGCATCTCCGACGCCATCGGGGATCTGTTCGGCGGTGGCGGTGATGGCGGCGACGGCGAGAATCAGACCGCAACCGACGGGAACGAGAGCGTTCAGGAGATCGAGTCGCTGACCATCGAGCAGTTCGACGTCGGCGATATCACGTTCGAGTCCATGACCGTCGGCTCCCTCGAGAGTCAGCGGGCGGATAACGCGACGAGCGAAAACGCGACCGCAAACGAGACGGAAAACGAAACGACCGCAAACGAGACGGCCGCGAACGAAACGATGGCGGGCGGCAACGAGACGGCGGCAGGCGAAACCGTCTCGTCGGTTTCCGCGGGAGCGATGACGGTCGAGAACAGCTCCGCCGACACCCTCACACTCGGCGAAACGCAGGGCCTCGAGGAGGCGCTCGGAGGACCGGCCGATGGCGCAGCGAACGAAACGAACGCGACCGCAAATGAGACAAACGCGACTACGAACGAGACCGGCAACGAGACGAACGCAACGGGGTGACGACCGAGTCCGACGCACCGAACGTAACGACATGAGGAACCGAGCGGCGTGACCGGCTCGAGCCGGTCGAGCGCCGCGTTCCACCGCAGTCCGTCGTTTTCGGGACGGGCCGCGATCCGGATCGATCAGTCGATAGTACGAGACGGATCGATCAGTCGATAGTACGAGACGGCGAGTACCGTCCGACCGTCGCGGATCTCGCCGGCGGCCACGGCGTCGGTCAGTTCCTCGAGCGGGAGTTCCATCGGACGAATGCTCTCGTTGTGATCGAGTCGCTGCTCGGCGGTCGGGCGACAGCCGTCGGCGACGAAGAAGTGCAACACCGAGTCCGCGATCCCGTTGGCCGGCTCGACGGTCACCAGCGACTCGAGTGTCGCGGCCTCGTACCCGGTCTCTTCGGCGAGTTCTCTCCGGGCCGCGGCCTCGAGGTCCTCGTCGTCGGGTTCGACCCCGCCGACGGGAAGTCCGCGGCTGATTCGCGAGACGGCTTGCCGCCACTCCTCGATGCAGACGACGTCGCCGTCGGGCGTGAACGGCAGGACGCAGACGCTCGGGGCGTCCGAGAGGTAATCGAACTCGGATTCCGTACCGTCGGGAAGTCGAACGGACTCGTTAACGATATCGAACCCCGGACAGGAGTAGGCTACTCGGCGCTCGCGAGTGTCCCAGGCCAGTGGATCGGGTGGCATAGCGGCCGATACGGCGGTGGCGGTCAAAAACGCGGCGTCACGGCTTCGGCGTCACGCGCGGTCGACGGTGGACTCTCGGCACCGAGCGTGCTCGGTCGATAGCGGTCCTACGGGTCGCATTCCGGCTCGAGCGACGTCGTATCCGCTCTATAACAAAGCCACAGAGCGGTGAACGTCGTCATTCAGAGGGTGATCCATGGACCAGCTAACTGGCTTCCAGCGCGACCTGTTGTACGTGATCGCAGGGAAAGACCGGCCGTCCGGGCAGGAGATTCTCGACGATATCAATAGTTACATCGACCAGCCCGTCACACACGGTCGACTGTATCCGAACCTCGACACGCTCGTCGAGAAGGAACTCGTCGAGAAAGGCGAACTCGACCGGCGGACGAACTACTACGCGCTGACGCCGAAAGGCCGACGCGCGCTCCAGCGTCGCCAGGAGTGGGTCGACCAGTACGTCGACGTGTAACTCTTGGCGACCTTCTCTCGAGAGGGAGTCACCGGTAGCGCCTCGCTTCGCGGTGGGATCTGGGTGCGTCGTGAACCGGTTTTCGAACGCCCGCGACCGCCGTCACCGGGCGTCGTCGAGATCGACGACCGCCTCGAGATCCGCGGTCAGCCAGGCGTTCAGTTTCTCCGTCGTGGTGCCGTCGTGGGGGACGAGCGTGCAGCGGTCGTCGTCGGCCTCGTATCGGACGACGACGGCGTCGAACAGTACCGCGTCGTCCTCGGTAATCGAGGCAGCGTACTCGTGGGCGGTTCCGTCGTCGGTCCCGTCGGCGGAGCCATTCATAGTAGTCCAGGCGAGCGTCGTCGCCACCGTCCCGTAGGTGGAGCCGGCACAAAACGACTTCTAGGTGACATATAGAGAGATTGGGTCGACCGTGTACCGCTCCCGAATCCGCTCCGCGAGTCGACTCGCGGTAGCAACTGACCGGCGAGTACGACGACCGGTGGGGACGACGACCGGTGGCGGAGCCGTCGAACGAGATTCGACTCGAGTCGCCGGGCACCCACAGATAAGCGGGCCGTCCGGTCGACGAGCGGTTAGTCGTCGCCGAAGCTGACCTGCGCGAGATCCGCCTCGAGGTCGGCGACGTGCTCGTTGAAGTCGGCGACGAACGCGGGAACGTCGCCGGCCAGTCGGCGGACTTCCGGTGCCGCCGGCGGCCCGTACTGCGAGAGGAGGTAGACCCCGTCGGAGCCGCCGACCCGCAGGTAGGAGGCGAGGTCTTCCTCCCACTTCAGTTCCCAGCGGGTGCCCGAAATCGTCGTCGCGTAGGTGCCGTACTCGCCGTCGTAGCGGTGGAGCTGACTCGCCATCGCGTTGCAGACGTCGCGGATGCGATCGACGATTCGGTCCCGTTCGGCGACCAGTTCCGCCGTCGATTCGGCCTCCGGGAACTCGTCGGAGACGTCCGCGAGAATCCCCTCGAACGAGCGGACGTACTCGTTGTAGGCCGCGACGAACGCCCCGTAGTCGGCCATCGCCGTCTCGAGGGCCTCGGGTTCGGGCGGCTGCTTGCTCGAGACGACGTAGATCTCCGACCCCGATTTCGGGTCGAATTTGAGATACTGGACGTCGCCGGCCTCGTACTTGAGCGTCCAGCTCCCGCCGTCGGTGTTGAACGTCTCCTGCCCGTAGTCACCGCCCTGGAAGACGGCGAGTTCGCGCGCGATCTCGCCGGCGTGTGTACGAACGCGGGCGGCCAGTTCGTCCCGTCGCTCGGCGATTTCGTCCATCTCCTCGACGTCCGCCTCGAGTCCGTCGGTCATCACTCGAGGGAGGGGGCGAGACCCGGTAACCGTTACGCCATCACGACGGGAGAGCGCAGCCGGACTCGGACGGGAGCGAGAGGCGGATTAGTCGAAAACGCTACTGTTGTTCTCGCTATCGTTCCCGGTCTCGTTGGTCGCGTTGCCGGTTTCGTTCGTCATGTTGCCGGTTTCGTTCGTCGCGTTTCCGGTCTCGTTCGTCTCGTTGTCGCCGGCCGGTTCGTCTTCCATGTCCTGCCCGTTCCCGGTCCCCTCTTCGGTTTCGGTTTCGTCGTCTCCGTTACCCGTATCGTTGTCGTCGCCACCGGGGCCGCCACAGCCGGCGACGAGCGCAGTCGACGCCGCGACACCCGTTAGTTGCAGTACTCGTCGGCGAGTCGATCGCTGCTGATCGGTCATAGGGGTGTGGACACCGTCGATACGCATAAGCCGTCAGCCGTCATTCGCGTGGTCACTGACATCTCTTGGTACGCGCAGACTGCCAGCCGACTGAAATCGATTCCGTCTGATGCGGTGTTCGTTCGCTTGCGATCGGTGTAGGCAACACAGCCAAAACGAGGGCCGTTGAACAACGCCCATGGCACCGATACCCGAGGAGTTCCACGACCTGTTCGAGAAGCAAACGTTCGCCCACGTCGCGACGCTGACCGACGACGGACTCCCCCACGTGACGCCGGTCTGGATCGACTACGACGCGGACGACAACCGGTTGCTTGTCAACACCGAACGCCACCGCCAGAAGGCGCGAAACGCGGAACACAACTCCGGGGTCGGCGTCAGCATGACCGATCCGGACGATCCCTATCGCCACCTCTCGGTGATCGGCGAGATCGACGAGATCACCATCGAGGGCGCTCGAGAACACATCGACGAACTCGCGCGCCGGTACACGGATAACGACGAGTATCAGCCACCGATCGAATCGGAGCGTGTCATCCTGCGAATTCGGCCGGATCGCGTCCTCTGACGCCGCCATTACGGGTGACGACACACGAGCGTGCAGTCGATCCGACGAGCGCCGCGTGGTGGTCGCTCGAACGGGACCGCCGTCCGAGGGGGTTTAGCTTGCATCACAAATGAGGGTGAAACGATAGGTAGACGCATCGACTTCGTTCGATCGTGTCACAGCCAGATGCGGTACCCGCGACGGACGAACGCGACGAATCGGAGACGACCGACTGGAGCCGACGAGGCGCTCTGGCGGCACTCGGTGCGGGCGCTGTCGCCGGACTCGGAGCACCCGTCAGCGCCAGCAGCCACGACGCGGCGGTCTGGTCGTCGGGCGGGACGTGGTACGCCGACGCTCACGGCTCGGGCGTGTACGCGGGCGGCGACATGCTCGACGCGATTCAGGCCGCCGTCGACGGGCTCACGCCGGGCCGAACGACGAAGGAGACGGTCGTCGTCGAAAACGGCGGGACGGTCGGCCCGACGAGCGAGGTCCACGCGGTCGACCTGCCCAGCTACACGACGCTCGACGTTCGCGGACCGATCACCGTCGAGGACACCGGCGACGAACTCGTCGTTCCGATCCGGGCCCGGAGCGTCGAATCGATCGAGCTCCCCTCGATTACGATAAACGGAAATCCGCGATACGGAATCTGGATCCAGAGCTGTGCCGACGTGACCCTCGGCACCGTCGAGATGGCGCTTCACGAGACCAGCAGCATCGGTCTCGGCGTTCGAATCGACGACGGCGACGGGGGTCGCTCGAGGAGCGTCTCCCTCGAGTCGGCCACGATCGAGGGCTGTGCCCACCACGCCGTCGAAACCTACGGCGTCGACGGGGTCGATATCGGCACCGTGACGACCGCGGACACCGGCGGCTGCGGCCTGCTCTTGAACGACACGACCGACGCGACCGTGGGGACGGTCGACGCGACGAACCCCGACCCCGGGGGTGGGTACGCCGGGTTCCGGGTCGCAAACGGCGGCGGTCAGAACGTCACCGTCCGGAAAGTCATCGTCCGCGGCGGTGCCCGCGGCGTCTTCGGCGTCTCCGGCAGCAGCGGCTTCACCGTCGAACACGTCGACATCGAGGGCACCACCAGTCAGGGAATCCTGCTCCAGGACTGCCAGAACGCCGCCATCAACGGCGGCATCGTCCGTAACACCAACAGCGAGGGCGTCCGCATCGATTCGCGCGACGGCGGCTCCCACCCGGCCGCGGAGAACCTGACGGTCCGGAACCTGCGCGTGGTCGACGATCGAGCGACTCCACGGCAGCGCTACGGGATCCGCGAAACCGGCCCCGGCACGGCCAACAACGCCATCCTGAACAACGACCTCAGGAACGCCGGGACGACCGCCGACCTCGAGATCTACGCCTCGAGCACGGAAACGCGCGGAAACGTGCTGACGGGCGAGGAGCCGCCGGACGACGGAGGGGGCGGCGTGGCCGACGGCCGATACGTTCTCGAGAACGTCAACAGCGGCAAGGCCCTCGAGGTTGCGAACGCCTCGACGGCCGACGGCGCGAACGTCCAGCAGTGGCCCGCCAACGGCCACTCGACACAGCAGTGGGACGTACGGGAACGGGGGAACGGCGAGTACGAGGTCATCAACGTCAACAGCGGGAAACTCCTCGAAGTGGCGAACGCCTCGACGTCGGACGGTGCCAACGTCCAGCAGTGGCCCGCCAACGGCCATCCGACGCAGCGCTGGACGATTCGAGAGGTGGGCAACGGCGAGTACGAGCTCACCAACGTCAACAGCGGTAAGGCCCTCGAAGTGGCCGACGCTTCGACGGCGGACGGCGCGAACGTTCAGCAGTGGTTCGCCAACGGCCATCCCACGCAGCGGTGGGTCCTGTCCGGCGTGTGAGCCGATTCTCGCGCCCGTCTCGAGCGGCGGTCGCCCCGGTTCGACCGGAGAGTAGAGGGGTTCTACGTAAGACTGCAAGTGGCTTTCAGTAGCACAGTAGGGAGGGTTTTGTATTCGAATGTGGATAGAATCGAGTATGGATCGAGAGAAACCAATCACCGAATCCTCGTGGCTCTATCCGATTGCTGTCGGAGTCGGATCGATCCCGGCCACGCTCCTCTTTCAATGGTTTTCCATCGGGAACTACGTTCTTGCGCCCGTGCTTTTCGCAGGCGTGATAGCCGGATACCTAGTCGCCGAGCGGCCGATATCGAGTCGCCGCGCCGGTTGGCGAGCGGGGTTGATCGGTGGACTCGCGCTGTTATGGGGCGGTTTTCGGTTTCTCACGCTCGTTCCCGAGTACTCGTTCGATCTCAGTACGTCCGTTCTCGCGGGGTTCTCTACGGTACTCGTCGTCGGACTGTCTATCGTCTACTTCGGGCTCGTCGGCGGACTCGGCGGGTTCGTCGGCGGCCGGCTCGCCGACAGGATCGACGGACCTGGATCGCTTTCCGTCGCGAACTAACCGTCTCTGTCCTTCTGAAGCGCCGAACGCCAGTCTCGGATCGCGATCGCTCGTTCGTCGGATCGGACGGTGATTCGATCGCCGCTACGAGAACGTCGGGACGAACCGTGATTGCCGCGTTCGGCTCGAGTCCATCTCCTGACCCAGCAGGGGCGACCATTAATGCCAGCGGTGTAGAGGGGACGCCCATGGCCACCACCGCGGATCTGCTGGTCGATTGTCTCGAGTCCGAGGGCGTCGAGCGCGTCTTCGGCGTCCCGGGCGAGGAAATCGAGGACCTGCTGTTCTCGCTCCGGGAGTCACCGATCCGGTTCGTCCCGACGCGCCACGAACAGGGCGCGGCGTTCATGGCCGACGTCCACGGTCGGCTGACCGGCGAGGCGGGCGTCTGCTGCTCGACGCTCGGGCCCGGCGCGACGAACCTCATGACGGGCGTCGCCGACGCCCAACTGGACAAGAGTCCGGTCGTCGCGATCACCGGCCAGGGCGGCCGCGAGCGACTCCACAAGGAGAGTCATCAGGCGCTGGACGTGGTCGACGTCTTCGAGCCGATCGTCGCGTGGAACACCCAGATCGCCGAGCCCGAGATCGCGCCCGAATCGGTGCGCAAGGCGTTCAAGCTCGCCGAGTACGAGAAACCGGGCGCGACCCACCTCGAGTTCCCCGAGGACGTCGCCGCGTCCGAAGTCGACGGCGAGCCGATCGAGACGCGCGATCCGGTTCGGCGACCGGATCCGGACGACGAGTCGGCCGCGCGCGCGGCGCGGCTGATCTCTGAGGCCGAGCGACCGATCCTGCTGGCGGGCAACGGCGCGGTGCGGACCCGCGCGTCGGAGCACATCCGCGCCATCGTCGACCGCATCGGAATTCCGGTCGTCGAGACGTACATGGGGAAGGGAGCGATCTCGGACCGCGAGTCGGCCTCGCTGATGACGCTCGATTCGGGCCCCGAGGGCGAGGCCGCGCGGGCGATCGAGCGCGCGGACTGCGTCGTCGCGGTCGGCTACGACATCGCCGAGCACGATCCCCAGGGCTGGAACTCGGCTCTCGAGAAGACCATCGTCCACGTCGACTACGAGCCCGCGGAGGTCTACCGCCACTACAATCCGGACGTGGAGATCGTCGCCGACGTGGGCGCGGCGCTCGAGGCGATCGGTGGACAGCTCGAAGACGAGGCCTGTTCGCTGTGGTGTGGCGATCTGCACGAACGGCTGCTCGAGGCGGTGACGGAGCCGCCGGCCGACGACGATCCGGTGACGGTGCGGAACGCCCTGCCCCTCCTGCGCGAGGCGATGGCCGACTCGGACGTGCTCGTCTCGGACGTGGGCAGCCACAAGATGGCGATCGCGCAGTCGTTCCCGACCTACGAGCCCAACACGTGCGTGATCTCGAACGGGCTGGCGAGCATGGGGATCGCCGTCCCGGGCGCGCTGGCGGCCGATCTGGCGGTCGAGGGGAACGTGGTCGCGGGCACCGGCGACGGCGGCTTCCTGATGAACGCAGCGGAACTCGAGACCGCGAGTCGACTGGACTGTAGTTTCACGACCGTCGTCTTCAACGACGACGACTACGGGCTGATTTCGGAGAAACAGGAGGATCATCGGGGCGAGCACACCGGCACCGAACTGACCAATCCCGATCTGGTGACGTTCGCCGAAAGCTTCGGGCTCGAGGCCTACCGGCCCGAGGGGTGGGCCGAGATCGAGTCGGCGTTCGCGGCGGCCGTGCCGTCGGCGGAACTGTCATTGATCGAGGTTCGACTCGAGTGAACGGCGTTCGACGACCGAGGCGGCCGGTAACGGTCACCCGCGTTCGGTCTCCACCGGCGGGTTTCGCTCTCGAGCGGTGAGCCCACATCGACCGGTGGACGGTCTCGTCTCTCGCTACTGGGAAGCACTGCAGGGGAACGCACGGGACCGTCATCGGTCGAGTATGAGGCCCCGCCCGTGACGATCCGTTACTGACCGACCCCGAGAGCCGTCGCCTGCGGATCGCGACCGGACGGCGCGGACAGAAGCTTCTTGATCGGATAGCCGCATCGGGGGGTATGACCAGCACGGGAGTGATCGTTCGCGTATCGAGATCGGAGTGCCCGATGGGCGGTGACGGATCGTGACCGGCGACGCCACGGACGGCGTGAATCGGCGGGCGGTACTCGGCGCGCTCGCCGGCGTCGGCGGGGCCGCCGTCGCCGGCTGTTCGGCGTTCGAACGGGAGAGCGACGGCCGGACGAGTCAGGTGGACGACGACAGGGCTCGAGCGTTGGCGACGCGGTTCGCCCCGACGCTTTACTTCGACGATCGCGAGCCGTGGTTTCCGACGGATCCGCGGTCGTACACCAGCGAGCGCGACGGGGAGACCGTCGTCGACGGATTCGACGCGCTCGACGGCTACCACGACCGGTATCGCGAGGGGAGTCCGCCGGAGCCGACGGTGTTCTATCGGGCCGTCGAGTACGAGGAATCGCCCCTCGCCGTGGTCCAGTTCTGGTTCTACTCGGTCTTCGATCAGTTCACGACCAACTTCCACTGGCACGACTGGGAAGTGATGCACGTCTTCGTCGATACGGAGACCGACGAGCCACAGCTGTACGTCGCCAGTTCCCACTCCCGGAACGTTCCCAACAACGAGTTTCTGGATCCGGATCCCGAGACGGTTCCGCGGATCCTCTCCGAACTCGGCTCGCACTCGAGTACGCTCTCGGTCAACGACGTCCCCGACCGCTTCCAGCGGGTCGCCGTCGAGGACCTGCTCGCGGACATCACGAACACGGCTATCGAAGGGATCGAGGACCTCGCCGACACCCCGTTGGCGTACGGACTGCCGCGGGACGAGGGATCGACACTCCCCTATCTCGTTCCGGAGTACGAGGGCGAGCCGATCTACGACCACGATCGGTTACCCGCCGTCAGCCGGGAATCGCTGATTCCCGACGAGCTAACCGTCCGGTCGTTGGACGCGTTGACAGCGCCGCCATCGGACCTCCCGACGCGGGAAACGGGGCTCGTCTTCCGGCACCGCGAGCGGGGGACCGACGCCGACGTCGAGTACGATCTCGTTCCGAGCGGCGAGCTCGAGCACATCGCGGCGTTCACCGGGCCGCAGTTGAGCTTCGAGTTCAGCGTCCCCGACTTCCTCGAGGACGCCGTCGCCGGACACATCACGACGACCGGGACGCCGTGGGAGCAGCCCCGGTACGAGAATCCGGCGGCGAATATCTCCGTTCCCCACCACCGGACGACGCTCGCCGACCGCTACGACGCGATCGGCGAGGCGGCGCCGATCAACACGGTCGTCAGCCGCGTCACGGAAGCGGTGACGGCCGACGACGCGCCGGACGGCGAAGGGCTGACCACGATCGAGAGCGACCTCGAGGCGGTCGTCCTGGTAGAGAGCGAACCCGAGGCGGTCCCGACGTTCGTCGGCGTCGCCGTCGCGCAGGACGTTCCGGCCGGGGACCACCGACTGACGGTCAACAGTGCGGGTCGAGCGCCACACAGCGAGCGCGTCACCGTTTCGGACGACGGAGCCGCGACGGCGGCCGGCGTCGGCGGCGAAATTCCGCTGGTCGCCCGCGACCGGGCGACGAAGCTGGAACTCGGCGACGAAAACGGTGAGAGCGACCTCTCGGCGGTGGCCGTCGAGGACGACTTCGCCGGGCGGCTCTACGAGTCGGCGGTCGACGGGTCCGACGTCGTCTACGTGCACGGCGGCGGGGCTTACACGACCGAGGTTCGGGACGGCGACGACGCCGTCGGTGCCTATCGGGTCAACCCGGACCCCGCGGCCGACTCGGCGGTTCGCATCGAGCGGCCCGAGACCGGCAAGGCGTCGCTCGCGGAGTTCGTGGCGGCAATCGCCGAGGAGACCAGGGCGGCGGTCGCGGCGGTCGGCGACGGTGAGACCGACGGCGATGACGCGGAGAGCGGGTCGTCGAACGCCGTCACGGGACTCGAGCGCGCCCTCGCGGCCGTCGTCGAATCGGCGCGGCGAGCCGCCGAGCGGGCGCGCGCGAAGGAGCGCGGGAACGCCGAGAAGCAACTGGAGGCGGTCCGCGAGCGCCTCGAGCGGGCGGAGAACCGACTCGCCGAGGCGGAGGGGGACGTTCCGGAGTCGCTCTCGAAGGCGACGGGGAAGCGACTCGAGCAGGCCGATCGGCGCTCCGAGCAGGCGCGGGACGCCGAGAAGCTGTAGCCGGCGTCTCGGACCGCTTCGACGCCTCGTCTCGCCACGATTACTCGTCTCCGTTCTCCTCCCCTCGAGCGGTCGCCCCGTCCGCGCCGGTGTGAGCCGCGCCGATCCCGCAGCCGTCGGCGAAGCGTTCGGCGCGTTGGAGGAGGAGCGCGCGCCCGGCGTCCGTGAGTCGGTACGCGCTCGCCCCGTCGGATCGGTCGCGGTCCTCGAGGAGGCCGCGCCCGACGAGGCTCCGCAGGTTCGGCTCGAGTCTGGTGCGGGTGACGGTGGGATACGTGCACCCGAGCGTGCACATGATCCCCAGTTCGTCGCACGGCCGGTCGTCGCGCTCGCGGCGGGCGACCGCCTCGAGACAGTCGCGCTGGAAGGCGGTGAGTTCGACCCACGCGCGCCGGCCGTTCCTCGCGAGGTGACTCGGGAGCGATGCGTCTGCTCGAGCGGGATGTTGAAGGTCCCGCGAATCGTCGTCTGACATGGCTTTCTGGTCGAGTACGGAAGCCACGCGGGCCGGTGTTTCAGGCACCGGGTCCGCATTTCACTCGTGGACCAACCGGGCAGCCTCGGGTCTGTTTGGCCTCCGTCGATTCGACCGAGGAGCGGGCAGCACTTAGAACTAGTGCATCATATACAGTACTAGAGGGAGTCAAACGGCGTGCAAATACCGCCGAACCGGGTGTTCTAACACGGTGTTTCGTGTGATCACGGTCGAATGCGACGGCCACGGGTGGACTGGATGACGCGGGCTGACGATGCGATCCTCGAGTTTCTTCTCAACGAGGGGAATCGCCCTCTGATCGCGAATCCGTCCACCGTCGAGGCCAACATCGATTACAAGATTTCACACGTGAGACGGCGGCTCCGAGCGCTACAAGACGGCGGGCTTGTGGAATACTACGATGAGGGTCGTGGACTCTACCGGATTAGTGGCCGAGGGCGCGCCTATCTCGAGGGGGAACTTGATGCCGAAGACCTAGAACGGAATGTGGAATAATGATTCTGTGACTTTCCGTTATCCGCTGGCAGGGTAGCGGAGATCACCACGGGCCCGAGCAAACGAAGATCTCGCTCGGCACTATATTCTACTCAATATCGTTGCTAATCTCGGATTCGTACGATCGTACACACGAATTCGGACTCCTAGTTTTCTCGAGTCGCTGAACGGTTCAATTCGTCCCGAAACCAGTGAGCGTGTTGCCTATTCAAGGAAGAATATAGCGTCAAACGGCGATCTGATTCGTAATTTGCACACGAGATGTGAAGCCTCGTGTGTATAACCTGAAATTAGATTCTGTCAGCGTGCAATCCTAGGGGAGAGGGGAAGAGAAGAGAGATTAAGCGAGATAGTCAGATTATCTTTGGAGTGAGAAGGCCCGCTACTATCAAAAATGCGCCTACTGCGGTCAGTATCCAGTATGATTTATCTTTGAATGAAATTAGATTCGAAACTATGAATTGGCTAAGGCTCCATACTGCAATGAGTAGACCGCCAGTCAAAATGAGAATTAAGCCTGCAGCCTGATTGAATTGGAGTTGAGTGGAAATAGTAGCAGAAGCTATTATTAATGAGATTAAGGCAGCGAAAAAGCCCAAAAACTGTAACGATTGGCCACGAAGCGAGTTGATATCAGTTTGCGTATCATCAACTGTCTTTTCGAGGCTACTGATGTCTTCAGAGATCTCTTTTGCCCTGCAAGACAAATCTTGATAGCTATCCTCAAGCGTGGCTGTCTTATCTTCAATTTTCGCTTCTAATTGCAGCCGTTGGTATTCAGATATGATACGAGTGCGTCGTTCGCGATCAGGATCAATCGCACCCATCGCCTTTTTGACCGCTGCTACTGCCCTTTTCGGTTCCGATTTTTGGAGGAGAACTCTACTCTTTAAACCGTACGGTTTGTGGTATTCTGGCCACGATTCTATTGATTCATTAATTAGTTCCTCTGCCTTTTCTAATAATGACTCGTCATCCACCTGAACCCCAGAGATAGTATTCACCTGTATACCATTTTCTAACGCTTCAATAGTAACCTCTGCAAACTGCAATTTAATATAATCACTCTCAGGGCAGTCATCTAACGCTTGGGAGATGATATTAAATGACCTCTGTATAGCCTCTCCTCCACCGAGTGACAAATGGATTTCTGTTATAACAGCATCTAAACTAGGATCGGGATTCTCTGCAATTGATTTTGTTTCAGAAACTAAGTCAAACGCATAATAATGATCTCCTTTCTCGATACTCAAGTATATCAAGAAAACCCCTTCAGCTATTTTATCAAGTTCCGAATAACTATCAATTTCATCAGATAACAAATTAGTGATTAAGTCTACACTTTCAAGCTTAGTTTCCGCTGCTTCTGCCCCACGTCTGAGATGATAGAACCATTTGTTGGTATATGGCTCGACATTTTCATTTACGCTTTTTATATAGTAGGATATATGTATCTTAGCTTGTTTTTGAGTGTGTGATTCACGGATCTCAAAAAAGTCATCAAGGGACCGAGAGCTGATCTTTTCCATTCTAAGTAGTTTGCGATCTCTGTTCTATTCTATACACATATATTTTGAACGGTCTGTTTCATATACACTCTTATCTCAAGGACTTCAACCACTCAAACTCAGCCACTCAAACTTTCTAAACAAGGTACCACTATAGAGGAGCGAACGAAAATCAGTGTTTACGTGATGAGTTTGAACATTTCACCTAGCCACAAAGCTTGATAGAAGGCAGTGAATGTTTTTAGAAAATGGACATACCAGTCGAAGACACGATCAAGGACGCTGCAAATATGTTAATGGTGAGTCTCGTGGCAGGGGTGGCTGCCGGAAGATACATCGAAAAAGGAAGCGGTTTCCTATACGGATTCATCCTGCCTGCGTTCGTGCTTCTAGTATTCTTTTTTATAGCAATTCATATAATTGTAGATCTCGCAATGCCAGACGCTTCTAAGGAAAACGAAAATAGAAACGCAGAGAAAGTAACTCACCCGCGTCTCAATAAACCACGCTCATCTGGACCTACGTACCGAAACGAACGTAGATAGGAGAGAACACCCCTGTTTCATGTGCTTCAACTGGAGTTCTCGCTGTGCGAAGATGGGGCGGGGCGCTGTAATTTTTGGCTCAGTCCCCTTGGGGACACCCGCCAAGGGGGCTTTCGCGCGAAGCGCGAAACGACCCCGCAGGCGTTGCGGTGTGGGCGCGTCGATTCGGTCACCGCATCGTTCGCATTCGTCGAACTCGACGAGGCGGGTTCTCACGAACCACCGTCCTCGAGATCGGGGCCCGTCTGTAATGACTGAAAACCGAGATTGCCAGCCAGAGGCTTTTGCCTGTCAGACCACTGGGGAGAGATATGAGCACCAACCCACCGGTCGAATGCCCCCTTTGTCACGAAGAACTCCCCGAGAACCAGAACGTCGACGAGCATCTGGTCGAAGACCACTCGAAGGAAGAACTGGCCGAGTTCGTCGTCTCGGAACCGAACGCCTCGAGCGGAGATATCTCCTAAGCCAGATCACTGGCTGGATAGTCTCGGTGGTACGGTGCTATATGCAGCGGCCGGCGCAGATCTCGAACAGTTGCGAGACGGTCGCTCCCACTACGCTCGAGCGCTGCGACTCGCATGTTCGAATTCGCTTGCTCTCGTTCGCTTCGCTCACGAGCGCGGTTACGGCCACCCGAAAGCCGTCGCTGGAAGAACGAAAGTGGGGAAAAGTGGGCCGGCGCGAATTCGAATCACCGCGGAGCGAAGCTCCGCGAGCCCTCGTTCGCTGTCGCTCACGAGGACGCGGTTACGGCCACCCGAAGGTCGAAGGATACCGCTGTCCGAAGTTGAATTGCGGGAGAAGTGGGCCGGCGCGAATTCGAACTGGGCAAGACGGTCGCGCTCACTTCGTTCGCGCGCTGCGACTTGCTGGCTCGAATTCGCTTGGCGAAAAACGACTTCCCCGCACTCGGAACGCCTCGCTGTCGCTCGGCGTTCGTAAAGTGCGGGAAAGGTAGTGGGCCGGCGCGAATTCGAATCGCGGTTACGGCCACCCGAAGGCCGAAGGATACCAAGCTACCCCACCGGCCCGCATTCTGAGTGAACGGATCCGGTCGTTTAACGCTTCCGAATGCCGGCGTCGAACCGCCGGCAGGAGGCCCGTTCCCTCCAAAATCTATCTCAAAACCGCTCGTAGCCGTCCGTATCCAGGTAGTGGTGCGCAATCGTAATCGCCTGATCCGCGTGTAACAACTCGGGCCCGAGCCGGAGCCGCTGATCCGCGAACGCCTCGAGCAACCCCGCCTCCTCGTCGGTGAAGTCCCGGTGATCCGAGAGCACGAAAATCCCGTCACCCAGCGCGTCCGCAGCCACGTCGACCGCCGCCTCGCCGTCCTCGTGGAGCTGGACGATCGGGCCGTCGTCGGCGATCTCCTCGAGCGTCCCCTCGAACCCGCGGCGATAGACCTCGATCCCCGGGCTGGGTTCGGCGGGGAGCGCGCCGATGGCGTCCTCGCGGTGCTCGAGGGCCTTCCGAACCAGCGCGGCGGTGCTCCGCTCGTCGGGGTTGAGCCGCTGGAGCGTCCTCCCGTCGAAGGTGATCGTGAGCTCGTCCTGCGGGATCAGGTGGACGCGCACGTCCTCGCGAATGCCGTGGGAGGTGACGAACGCGGCGGTGATCGACCGACAGAGCGCGTCGAGGCGACCGGCCCCGCCCGCGAGGTCGTCGAGCGAGAAGTCGGGCTCCGTGGGAACGTCGTGACCGATGAGCACGAACTGGCGCATACCGGATCGTGGCCGGCCGACGGGATAGCCGCCACGATTCGGCGGCGGGGGATCGCTGCCACCACCTACCGTGCAAAAGCGCCGCTCGACGCTCGAAACCGTTCGGCGCTCGGAAAACGCACCCGGCGCTCAGGAGCCGATCCCGAGCCGGCGCTCGAGCGAGTCGAACACCCACTCGAGCCCCGGCATCCCGTCGCGGTACCAGGCGACGACGGCGACGGCGAAGAGGCCGAACTGCACCCACTCGTAGCTCCCCAGCTCGTAGTAGTGGAGGAACGCGTCCAGGATGCCGGCGACGGGTTCCTCGGGGGGCTGCTCGAGGACCGGCCAGAGGAGGTACGCGGCGTGTGCGAACTCCCCCGAGAGGACCCGCGGCGGGACGTCCGCCAGCAGGTGCGAACAGTAGCCGATCAGGAAGGCGACGCCGATCGCGCGGCTCTCGAGTCGATCCGCGACGAGGAGGACGGCCGGCACGAGGAGGGCGACGACGAACAGCGAGTGCGCGAGGGTGCGACCGCCGGGCAGGACGCCGAAGTTCCACGCGAGGGGCTTATCGATCAGGTCCGGCGTCTGCGAGCCAAAGGCGAGCGCGATCGCCGGCACGGCACGCGGCGGGCGACCGAACCGGCGGTGCGTGACGACGGTGTAGAGCAGATAGGCGACGGCGAGGTGTCCCCAGGGCCACATCCCCCGAGCGTTCGCCGGACGCGTGCATAGATGCTTCGGCTCGACGCGACGACGGTGGGGCTGCGGACCGCGATGGCATCGCTGCATAGGCATGGCCAACCGTTACCCTCATCTCGAGTATCCAGTCAATACATGGCGAAATCAGAGTCAGCGCAGTCGGCCGGGCAACAGCAGTTGCTCGCGATGCTCGAGGGACGGTCGTGCGATGACTGTCCGGACGGCGAACTCGAGCGGGGGACGTACAAGGACAACAGGGCGATCATCTGCGATAGCTGCGGGACGCCCCGCGTCCAGGTCTGGTCGGCGTCGCTCGACTAGTACTCGAGCGCACCGATCCAGGCGTCGCCGCTACTGACTGTACACCACTCGCGGTGTGCGTCGTGACAGCGCGAGTCCATCACCTGGCCACAGCGGCACCAGTGCTGTGCCTCGCCGGGAACGGACCGTCGGCAGAGCGGACATCGGGTACGCATAGTATCGTCTACCACGATTCGATAGATACCGCTTTTCGGTGCAGCGCTGACAGGTCACGAACGCGACCGAGAGGCGGCCTCAAAGGAAGGTGTAACGGCAGTAGTCGAGGGAGCGCCGTAGTGGAAACGGGGGCGGCGATCACCGGGATCGCGATCCCGAGTAGTCGTGGCCGACGACGAGGGCGAGCGCGTGAACCGCCAGGAGCGCGACGAACAGCGACAGGCGACTCATCGAGTCGATCCCGGCGAGAATAACGGGTACGTAGACGATCGGTAACAGGGTGCCGAGCCAGAAGCCGGCGGCGGTGACGGAGTGCCGGAGATGCATCGTCGGCACTAGCACATTGACTGGAGGTCGACGAACGAGTCGTCGTGCGCCGAGATCCAGGCGGTCATCAGTTCCTCCTCGCTAGCCTCGGACGGAAAGATCGCGCACTCGTCCGGGGCCCCGTCGTTTTCGACGGTGACGTGATCGAGCTCGGCGGTCGGTCCCTCGGTGTCTGGCGTGTGGAAGTCGGCATCGGTCATGGGCTATCGGGCGACGAATACTCGCGCCGGACGATGCTACCGGAGACGACACTATTGTTATCGAGTATCTAATCGAATCAATTCGGTCGATAGCGATCGATTCCGTCCCGATTCAGACGGTTCAATCGTCCGAAAAAGAACTCGATGAGCGGTGACGTGTACGATACCGCTATCAACGCTCGAGGACGGATATCGAGGTGAAGTGACGGCATAACGGCTCGTTTCGAACGACCTAACGTGTCGTTCCGCCGGATCGGACGGCTCGGGTCGCCGACCGACCGCCTATACCGACGGCCGGGCGTCGAGCGTCAGCGTTCTGGTGATCGCGCGCCCGTTTCGCCGGAGACCGACGTCGAGCGCGTCGCCGGGGCTGGTCTCGAGCGCGAGGTACGTCGACAGCGCGTGGCGGTCGGGGATCGGTTCCCCGTCGAGCGTGCGGATGACGTCGCCGCCGACGGGGATCGGTTCCCCGCGCCGCTCGACGGACCCCGTGGCCGGCTCGAGCACGCCGTCGGCGGCCGAGCCCTCGTCGATACCGGTGACGATGACCCCGGACGCCGCCTCGAGATCGTTCGCCTCGGCGACGAGTCGGTCGACGGGGTAGAGGCCGATCCCCAGGTAGGAGTGGTCGTACGATCCCGAGTCGATGAGTGTCGGAACGACGCGTTCGGTGAGCGCGGCCGAAATCGCGAACCCGATGTTGTCGCCGCCGCCCGAGTTGATGACCCCCACGACGTCCCCTTCCAGATCGACGAGCGGGCCGCCGCTGTTGCCGGGGTTGACCGCCGCGTCGGTCTGGATGACGTTCGGGTAGGAGAACTGTCGATCGGGGAGGTCGAGCGTCCGGTTGACGCCGCTGACGATCCCCGACGACATCGAGCCGTTGAGACCGAAGGGATTGCCGACCGCGGCCACCTCCTGTCCGACGACGGGCCGTTTCTCCGTCAGGGGAAGCGGCGGTGCCGTCTTCGGGACGTGATCGGCCTCGAGAACGGCCAGATCGCTGTAGTAGTCGCGACCGACGAGCGTGGTCCCCGTCCAGTCGCCGTTGGTGTACTGGAGGTCGGCAGCCGTTCCGTTCCCGATGACGTGGTCGTTGGTGACGATGTGACGGTCGTCGTAGACGAACCCCGATCCCTGCCCGCGTCCCTCGGCGCCGGTGGTCGGATCCCGGAGCCCGAAGACGCGAATCTGCGCGACAGAGCCGATGATCGCCTCGTAGAGGTCCGTGAACGCCGAACCGTCCGCGAGGGCCCCTCGATCGATCTCGTGCGAGGAGTTCCCCTCGATCGAGTCGTCGGCTCGAGGCGCCACGCAGCCGGCGGCGACACCGGCGAGTCCGGCGCTCGCGGCCGCGAGAAAGGAACGGCGATCCAGTCGAGAATCGTCCATGACCGGGAATTGGACCCGACCCATTTGAACCTCCGGGCCGTCGGCCGGCGTATTCCGGCCGTGTCGGTCAGTTCGATCGGGACGTGAGCCCCGACAACAGCCGATCGGACGCATCGTCCCCGCGAAGGGAAAACGTGTTACCCGCGGCCCCCCGATTCTCGAGACATGATCACGGAAGACGCCCGCGCGTTGCTGGCGACCGGTGCCGTCTGCGACTCCTGTCTCGGACGGCCCTTCGCCGAGCGGAGTTTCGGGCTGACCAACGCCGAGCGCGGCCGGGCGCTACGGACGACGGTCGCGCTGGCCGACGACGAGGATTTCGAATCCACCGACCCCGCGGGCTGTTGGGTCTGCGAGGGCTACTGCGGGACGTTCGACGCCATCGCCGACGCGATCGTCGACGCCCTCGAGGGGTGCGAGTTCGCCACCTATCAGGTCGGCAGTCGCATCCCGCCGCTGGTCGAGGAGAACGAACGGCTGCTCCGGGAGGACGCCGGCCTCGAGCCCGACGTCGGCGAATCGATGAAGCGCGAGATCAACCGGGAGGTCGGCCGGCGCGTCGGCGCGAAGACCGAGACCGAGGTCGACTTCGACCGGCCCGACGTGCTCGCCATCGTCGACCTCGAGGGGTTCGACCCGCGCGAGACCCTCGAGTCGGGGACCGTCACGAGCCACGCGGTCGACGTCCAGATCAATCCCGCGTTCGTCTACGGCCGCTACCGCAAGCTCGAGCGCGACATCCCCCAGACGGAGTGGCCCTGTCGGGAGTGCGGCGGCAGCGGCATCCAGCTCGGCGACGACGGCGAGGTGCCCTGTGACTACTGCGGCGGCTCCGGCTACCTGTACGACACGAGCGTCGAACAGGTCGTCCGCCCCCACGTCGTCGACGCGATGGACGGCGACGAGGGAACCTTCCACGGCGCGGGCCGGGAAGACGTCGACGCGCGCATGCTCGAGGGCGGCCGGCCGTTCGTCCTCGAAGTGAAACGACCCCGCGTGCGCGACCCCGACCCGGAGACGCTCGAAGCGGCGATCAACGCGGCGGCCGAGGGCTCCGTCGAGGTCGACGGCCTTCGGCTGGCGACCCACGAGATGGTCGAGCGCGTCAAGGAACACGACGCGAGCAAACGGTACCGGGCCGACGTCGAGTTCGCGGAGTCGATCGACGAGGACGCCTTCGACGCGGCGCTCGACGAACTCGAGGGGACGACCGTCGATCAGTACACGCCGGAGCGGGTCGACCACCGGCGGGCGGGTCTGACCCGCGAGCGGACGGTCTACGGAATCGACGGGGACCTACGGTCGTCGGCCGAGGCCGAGGTCCGAATCCACGGCGAGGGCGGCCTCTACGTGAAGGAACTCATCAGCAGCGACGACGGCCGAACCGAACCGAGTCTGGCGGGCTTGCTCGAGGTCGACGCCGAGGTGACGGCGCTGGACGTGACCAGCGTGGAAGGGGAAGACGAGCCGTTCGAGCTCGAGGAGTTCTTCCTGGACGAGCCCCGCGCGGACCGCGAGGAAGAGACGGCAGAGACGGCCAACTGAATCGGTTCCGCCGAGTCGCAACGATTTTCCGCTCCGCCACCGATCGCCAGCGTATGCCATTCGGCGTCGACGAGGCCGGCAAGGGACCCGCGCTGGGGTCGATGTTCGCCGCGGCCGTCCACCTCGAGGAGCCGAGCGTTCTCCCCGACGGCATCAGGGACTCGAAGCGACTCTCTCCCGAGCGACGCGAGGAACTGGCGGCGACCCTGCGCAGCGACGACCGGCTCGCGATCGGCGTCGCCGAGATCACGCCGGCGCGGATCGACGACCCCGAGACGGACATGAACTCGCTTGCGGTCGCGGCCCACGCCGAGGCGATCGAAGCGGCGATCGATGGGCTCGAGCGCGCCGCTGACGCGAGCAGTCCGGTTTCGGGACTCTGCGACGCCTGCGACACCGACGCCGATCGGTTCGCCCGCCGAGTCACCGCCGCGTGCCCGCTCGAGGGGCTCTCCGTCGACGCGCGCCACGGGGCCGACGACGAGTCGCCGCTGGTCGGCGCGGCCAGCATTATCGCCAAGGTCGAACGCGACGCGCACATCGCGACCCTCGCCGACGAGTACGGGCCGATCGGCAGCGGCTACCCCGGCGATTCGACCACCCGCGAGTTCCTCGCGTCCTACGTCGACGAGCACCGCGAACTCCCGCCGTTCGCGCGCGGATCGTGGTCGACCTGCGAAGACGCGCTCGCGGCCGCCGAACAGACCGGGCTCGAGAGATTTTGACCGTTCGCGACGCGCTGATTCGACGCGAGCGGGGCGATCGCCGGTCGGTTCGGCGGGATTCGTCGCTGCGTCGGACCCATAGACATACGGTCTCGCACTCCCCCACAGAGTCTATATGGCGGACGACATCGACTTGGGCGGGCGCGACGAGCCGTTACGGGGTGACGACGATCACGCCGAACTGCTGTCTGAACTCGACTCGCACGACCTCTCAGTCGCGACCGATCCCGACCCCGACGCCGACACGGGCAGGTTCGAGTACGACCCTAACGCGGATCCGGACGCGACGTTCCCCCAGTCGGTCGCCAGCGGCGGGCCGACGCCGACCGGGGTGATCCTCTGGACCCGAATCGCGCCCGCCGCCTTCGATCCGGACGAACCACTCGCCGTGCGCGTGGCCCGCGATCCGGATTTCGACGACGTCGTCTACGAGGGCGTGATCACCGAGGCAGAGCGAGTCCGGGCCCACGACTACACGGTCAAAGTCGACCTCGACGGCCATCTCGAATCCGACCGTGAGTACAGCTACCGCTTTTACTACCGCGACACCGCATCGCGGATCGGACGGTGCCGGACGCTGCCCGAACCCGACGCGTCGCTCGAGTCAGTGCGGTTCGCGGTGCTCGCCTGCCAGAACTTTCTCAACGGCTACTATCCCGCGTATCACTACGTCGCCCGCGAGGACGTCGACTTCCTCGTCCACGTCGGTGATTTCATCTACGAGTCCGAGGAGGGCCACTTCAAGGGCCTCGGCTCGTACGACTACCCCGGCCGCGAGAAGTCGTTGCCGAGCGGGAACGGTCGCGTCTGGGACCTCGAGGACTACCGATACCTGTACCGAACGTATCGGAGCGACCGCTTCCTCCGGGAAGCGCTGGAATCGCACACGCTGATCGCCGGCTGGGACGACCACGAGATGGTCAACGACCTGTACTGGGACAGGCGGACGGACGCGCCCGCGGGTGACCACCCGCGGGGCGACGACCCCGAGTTCATGACCGATCTCGTCGCCGACGCGATGCACGCGTGGTGGGAGTACGTTCCCGCCCGCGTTCACTACGATCCCGGCGGCGACGACCTCCAGGACCGGTTCCAGCTCTGGCGGAAGTTCGAGTTCGGCGATCTCGTGACGCTCGCGATGACCGACGAACGGCTGTTTCGCGACCCCCCTCGAGAGGCGATCCCGACGCCCGACAACGTGGGGCCACACCGCGAACCGCCCGGCCGGACGATGCTCGGTAGAGACCAGCGCGAGTGGCTGATCGATACGATCACCGGCTCGGAGACGACGTGGACGGTGTGGGCCGACGAGGTGCTGACCGTCCCGCTCCGCGTCGGTTCCGGGCCGCTCTCGCTCTACCCCGTCCAGGGCGGGTGGGACGGCTACACGAGAGAACGACTGCAGATTACCGAGGCGATCGCGGCGGCCGACATCGACAACTTCGTGACGCTGACCGGCGACATGCACTGCTACGTCGCCGCGTACTCACAGACGTCGTATCCCGGCCGGGTTACGGGCGGGCAGGGCGTCGCGCAGGGCGAGCGGATCGGCGTCGAGTTCATGACACCCGCCGTGACCTCGCTCAACGTCGCGGAGGCCCTGCATCTGACCCGCGGCTGGCGACGGCGGCTCACCGAACCGCTGTTGTCGTGGCTCGTACCCGCGATGAACCCGCACATCGAGTTCTTCGACAGCCACCACTGGGGGTATTCGGTGGTCGAATTCACGCGCGATGCGTGTACGTACGTCGGCTACGCCGTCGATAAGACGACGAACAGTCCCGACGCCGATCGGGCGGTCGTGGCCGCCTATCGCGTCCCCGAGGGCGAGGTCGCGCTCGAGGACGTGACCGAGCGGTATCGGTCGGAAAGCGACGCGACGAAATCGCGAGGGGAGCGCGACGCGGGCTCGGGGACACGATAGGCGGTCGGCAGAACGGTCCCACCCGCGCTGCTCTCCTGCTTGAACGAGGCGGTACCGGACGAAATCGCAGTTTCGACGCCGCTCTTTCGAAGTAGCTTTCGTCGACTACACGGTGGGATCACTGTGAACGGAATGCACCTTCGACGGATCGGCTACGCCGCGGCGGCGGGAATCGCGACGTTTCTCGCGGTCGGCGTCGCCGTCTCCGAGCTCCTGTTACCGGCCGTCGAGTTCTCGGTGCTCGTCGGTATCCCGGCGGGACTGGTCGCGGGCACCCTGATCGCGGCCCTTGTCATCGCTGGATTCGGACGAGCCACGGGTCGGGTGTACGAACCGATCGCCGCGGGGCTCGGGACGTTCGGCGTCGCGTTCCTCGTCGTCTTCGCCGTCGCGGTCGGGTCGGGGCTGGCGAGCGTGACGATATCGATCGTCGGTGCGACCTTCGTCGGAATCGCCGCGGGATCGCTCGCCGGCGTTCGATCGCGCCGCGAATCGGCGTCAGCCGCGCCGTGATGCGGGCGACGTAACGACTCATCGGCGGGACCCCGCACGATCAGGCCGACCACATCGCGTAGACGTAGCAGCCGACCCCGAGAAAGACGAAGAGCGACGAAAGCAGGTCGATGGCGGCCGCGCGCGTGAGGACGGCAGCGAACGTGAGGACGCCCCCCGTGACGAGACAGGCCGCGGCCGCGGTCAGCACTGACCGCGGATTCGCGGTCGGCTCGTACAGCATCACCCCGACGGCGATCGCGATAACTCCGAAGCCGAGTTCCGCGACGATGGCCGCCAGCGGATCGTTCGCGACCGTCGCGTAGACCAGGACGACGAAGTAGCCCAGGATCAGGGCGACGATCGCTCGAGACCGAGCCGTCGACCCGGCGGTCGCGTTCATGCCCCATCCCACTCGCTCCCGGGCCTTAGCTTTCGAGGGTGTCGGCCCACTCGAGGTCGAATCCCTCGTGGACGACGAACTCGAGGGCGTTGACCAGGTAGTGAGCGACGACCACCACAAGCAGGCTCCCGGTGACGATGTAAACGGCCGCGAGGGCGAACCCGAGGAGGCCGGTGACGACGACGCCGACCGACCCCTGCATGCCGTGGCCGAGCGCGAACGCGATCGAGGAGCCGACCGCGAGCAGCCACGGCGAGAGGCCGAAGCCGGCGGCGGGGACGCCGATCAGTGCCGCCCGGAAGAGGAACTCCTCGAAGACGGCGATGATCGGCAGGACGCCCAGCAGGAGGATGAGCCAGCCGCCGATCGAGTCGGGCGAGAGCAGTTCTCGAAGCGCCTCGTCGTGGTCGAACCCGAACCGCGTCGCGGCCGCCGCGGCCAGTTCGTTCGCGAGGTAAAAACCGAGCCCGGCGGCCGCACCCAGGAGCAGCCCCGTCTCGAGGTATGCGAGCGAGAACTCGATGCCAAGCGCCGACGCCGGAATCGCCGCGTACACCACCGCGCCGAGCAGGACGAGCGCGAACAGCCCCTGGGAGAAGGCGACGTTCGCGAGGACCATTCCGGTCGACAGCGAGCCCGGATCGACCCCGCGCTCGGTCGGCCGGCGCTCGTCGCTCTCGATGGTGCGCTCGCGGTGCGCACTCGAGTCGTCGGATTCGATTCCGCCGGTGCTCTCGTCGGGTACGCCAGCAACGCTCTCGTCGGATACGCCAGCGGTGCTTTCGTCAGACACACCAGCGGCGCTTCCGTTCGGCCGTGGAACGGCGCTGGCTGGGTCGTCGTCGGACCGTGCGTTCCGGGTTGAATCGCGATCCGTCGCTGCCGGGTTGCCGTCGAACTCGGACGACGACTCGAGGGGTCGTTGACTCGAGGTGGTCGTCCTGTCAGCCGACGCTCCGGGGCCGTCGCTGGAGTCGGGGTCTCCGTCTGTGAACGCGGATTGGGTGAGATACGATAAAACGAGCAGCAATACGAGGACGACGCCCGTAATGCCGACGAACGTCGCCCACTGCGGCATTTACTGTGGGCTCGGGTTCGAGCCGCCGGCGGAGCCGACGGTGCCCTGGTCGAACGCCGTGCCGGTGATCGACTTGAGGCGGTCGACCAGCGAGTCCTTCTTCGGTTCGCCCATGAGGGCGACGTCGAGGACCTCGCTGATGTTCGAACAGGGGATGATCTC
>NZ_JBWBDM010000003.1:0-163174 GCF_056135975.1 Natrinema sp. LJW11
CCTGTGAGCGTAATGTTACCGACGTCGGTACCCTCGTGCGAGAGCTCGAGGTACGCACTAGAGGTCGAGGAGAGTTCGAGATCGATCTCAACCTCGTCACCGGTGACGCCTTGGTAGGTCGTGTCAGCGAAATTGACACTTTTATCTCCAGGCTGTTGGACGGTGATACTGGCAGTGTCCTCGGCCGTCGTGTCAGTCACGTCGAACGTGAAGCTGTAGTTACCGAGGCTTTGGTCGCTACTGAAGGTAGCGTTTGTATCCGTGTCAAGCTCGGTGAGCAGAACAGCGCCGTCGTCGGTCTCTTCACCGCTCCCAGCGGTAGTGAAGATCTCACTGATTTCGCTCTCAGTGAGCGCTTCACCGTCGTATTCGCCAGTCACGGAGATGTTGACGTTACTGTCCGTACGAGCAATATCGCTCACGTCTTCGTACGTGAGTGTAGCGTTGTTTCCTTGGGCCACAGAAGCACTGGAGAACTCAGTGCTGATTTGGTGCTCGTTCACCCAGAAGGTTCCCGTGTCAGTGTTATTGGAACCGTGCTGAATGTAGTACCGACCTTCGCTAAGGTCGCTCGTGTCTAATACAGCAGTATTATTGTTTGTATCGACACGAAGGTTCTCAACAACGTCACCGTCCTGCATCAGGTCCGCAGGGGAGTTGACATTATTGATCTTTACCTGCTGTCCGATCCAGGTGTTATTTCCGTCGATACTGCCAACGGTAAGTTCTGCGTCTACCTCGTCATTTGTTGCTGCCGCTGCCGCTCCGGTAAAGGAAACGGTCATGGCAACAACAGACAGGACCATAAGCGCAGCCAGGACGACTGCACGTCCCTTTTTGCGATAGTCTGTTTCGCTTGTCATTTATTATGTTGTTATCGTGTTTGCGTTAGTTAGCGCGCGATTCACCTGGAGAGCGAGTCTACCCCAGCACCGTCGGACCGGGCTGTTTGGTCGACTCACACCGGGTAGGGGTAATCAGTTCTTTAGACAACTCCGTAATAAGCTTTCTGTCTCACATATTACGAGGTCGACATGTGTAAAAGAGGTATTACCGCCCGACGGCGACGGGACAGTATCGAAATAATAAGAACGCTTTGGCCGATCGAAAGAGTTCATCTCCGGTGAAAGTCGCTCGAGCGATGCGCTCTACCGAGACGGTAATTCGATACTACCCCGGTAGTCACGTCTCCCAGCTGGGGCGCGGGCCGACTCGCGTGCGGTGCAATATAAGGGATCGTGTTTGTCAGGTCTGCGAGACACGAGCAGTGACCACGAGTAGGATATCGGAGACCCCGCCAGTATCACAGGAAAACTAGGAATTATAGTCCGGACCGCCCTTCGTCTACGCATGCACCGCGAATTCATCGAGTTGCTCGAGGCGAACGCCGAGCACGCCGAAACGCACAACTCGCAGTTCGACGACATCCAGGACTCTCAGGAACCGGACGTCGTCACCGTCTGTTGTTCCGACTCGAGGGTCCTCCAGGACCACATGTGGGGCAACGACGAACCGGGACGGATCTTCACGTGTGGCAACATCGGCAACCGCGTCGTCCAACGCACGGACGCGGGCGAGGTCGTCTCCGGCGACGTCCTCTATCCGGTCGCACACACCGGCACGGAGACCGTCGTCGTCGTGGGGCACACGGGCTGCGGTGCCGTGACGGCGACGTACGACGAGCTGACCGACGGCGTGGACGAACCCGACGGAATCACGCACTGCCTCGAACTTCTGAAGCCCCACCTCGAGCCGGGCGTCGAACTCCTCCCCGACGATGTCGACCGAACGGCTGCCATCAATCGGCTCGTCGAGTACAACGTCGACCGACAAGTCGAGTTCCTCACGGAAAGCGACGACATCCCGGCGACCGTCGACGTCGTCGGCGTCGTCTACGACTTTCAGGACGTCTACTCCGGTAATCGCGGCGAGGTTCACGTCATCAACGTCGGCGGCGAAACCGACATCGACGCGCTCCGGGAGGAGTATCCGGACCTCGAGTCGCGGATCGAACGCCGCTGGGACTACTGAGACGGCCTCCTATCAGTGCGGTCGCCGATGCGAATCGAACTCGACGAAAACGGATTACCTCGACGAGACTCCGTTTCTTATCCTTGTTCAGGTGGCTGAAATCCATGACGGAATCTCGTGGAAATCGGCACTTGACTCGCTCCCAGAACAGCGAATACGGGCGTAACAGGCTCCCTATTGCTTCCGCATATAAAAGAAAGTGCTCCCGAATTCTACAGGCCACTGTTTAGAACGGCTAGTGCGTGTCGAACGAGTTGATCACGTTGCTCGTCGTGTAGGCCTCAACGACATCCTGTTCCTCGAAATCGGAGTCATCGCTCCAAATATCGGCGTCGCTGGCGAGAGCACACGCGACGTACAACATGTCGTCCGGGTCGGTGTTGCCGATCGCCGCATCGGCCTGCTCGATATACGGATAGAACTCGCTGGCGGGAACGGCTTCGATTACTGGAAGAGGAGATCAATAGACTGTGCGACTCGATCCGGAGTCATCCCTGACTTCTCGACGATCAACCCGTATAGTTCTCGAGTTCGTCGTGGACGAACTCGGGTGTCACGAGATCCGGTTCGAGCGTGACGATGAGTTCGCGGGTTTTTGAGTCGGCGATGAGCGCAGAGATGACGACATTGGCGTCGATAACCAGCCTCATTCGTTGGGACTACTCCGACTCTTCTTCGACGCGGTCGCGTGCGCTCTCGTTGATCTTGTCGGCTATTTCCGCGACGTCGCTCTCTGTGAGTTGGCTTCCGGACGTGAGTTCGGCCATCACGTCGAGCGTCTCGATCTTTTCTTGGATAGCCTGGCGGGTGACCTCGCTCCAGTTGATCTCCGGATGTTGCTCCATTCTGTCTTTGAGGTCGTCGTCGACATTGACGGTGATACTGGGCATACAGAAGACTATGCAGACACAGAATATTGTGCCTTTGGGTGGGAACACAGCAGCAAGAGCTGACCGCTACCTTCGTGATATTCTTTTTATCGAGACTGAGCGCGGTACTCGTGTGGTGGTGTTGGAACGTATTTGACGCGGACAAATATCCGGTCTTCCGGCTGCTCACCGGCTCCGACTGAACGCGAACGGTCGCTCAGGGATGAATTTTAAATTACTACTTGGGAGATAGAGTGCCTAAGATGTGATTTTTGAGGGTTACCGACTCTCCCGTTGCTCCACCTTGTTCAGGTCTATAACTCACGTGACACTGTTTCGTGTACTTTCCGGTTTCTCGGTACGTGAACCCATCTTTCCACCGATCGAATAGGCTTCCCGCTAGCATTTTTAAGTGTGCATGTAGTACTGTGTACTACGATGGCGACGAAAACGATTTCACTCGACGAGGAAGCCTATGAGCGGCTGAAAGCCCGAAAAAAGGAGGGAGAAAGCTTCAGTGAAACCGTCAAGCGCCTTGCAGGAGAACGGTCGTGGAACGAGGTCACAGGAATTCTCTCCGAGGACGAGGCGGCAGACCTTGAGGCCGCTATCGAGGAAGGACGAACGAAGTCCAGAGAACGGAGTGATCGCCTCACAGCAGCGTTAAACGAAGCCGTAGACGACGAGACGAGGGAATGATTCAGGACACATCGTTCATTATCGACTTACTTCGGGGCGACGAAAACGCAAAACGACTGCTCGATATCGTCGAAAAAGAAGCGCGACCACAAAAAATGTCCTCGGTGACGGTTTTGGAACTCTACGAGGGCGTTGCTCGGTCTCAAACACCGGAGTCGAAGCGAGAGCGAATTCTCGAGATACTGGAAACAAAGCACGTCGTGAGTGCCGACCATACCGTGATGCGAAAAGCCGGAAAACTCTCCGGTGAGCTAATTAATGACGGCGAACGGATTGACCGAGAAGACTGCATTATCGCTGCGACTGCGCTTCTCACCGACGAACCGGTCATCACGAGAAACACGAAGCACTTCGGACGTATCGACGGCCTCGAAGTACGGTCTTACTAAATCCTCGAGTGAAGTGCTACCGACTCTCCCGCTGTTCGACCTTGTTCAGTTCGATCAGTAGCCGGAAGATAGCCTTCACCAGGTTCGCATCGACGTCGAACTGCTCGGCGTTGTCACCCGCCCGCTCCATGACCTGCTGTTCCTGTTTCTCGTCGGTCGTCGGTAATCCCTGTTCGTCCTTGACCGCAGCGATCGTGTCCGCGACGTAGGTTCGCTGAGCGATCAGTTCGACGATCTCCTGATCGATCATCTGGATCTCCTCGCGCAGTTCGTCGAGGTCCATCTCTTCTGGCGTGCGGTCCTCCTCGTCGATTCCGCCGTCCGTCACCGTGTCAGTGTGCTCTCGAGTCATGTCGTTCGTATTCCGTCCGTTCGCGTCCGCAGTAATCGTGTCGTTCCGTCCCGCTCGGCCCACTCCTCTCGGAGCGCCTCGAGCGTCCTGTCGCCTTCGGGTCGCCCGTCGACCGTCCCGACGATGTCGCTGTCACTGGCGAGTTCGACGGTCGCCGTCGTCTCGAGGTCGATGGCGAACGCCGAGCTGGTTCCCGTCGCGAGCGCGTTGAGCACCGTTCCGGCTGCCGGAGCGACGGCGCGGCCGTCCATACCTGCACAGTCTCAGCAGGTGTACTTACGGCTGACGATCCGTTGGAGGCGAAAGCCGACGCTCGCCGTCTCGAGGGCGTCGCCGGGACTATACCGCGTCGAGAAAGCCGAGCGTCTCGCTGTCGAGAAGACGAGCGTGATCCGATCGGACGGACGAGAGAGCGCACTCTTTTTCCCCGATCCGGCCGAAACTCGAGAATATGAGCGCACGGAACAACGTCGCCCCCAGTACGATCGGCGTCGATCTCGTCGACGGTGGCGTCGTCGTCGAGTACCACGACGGTCGAGAGGTGTTCTACCACGGCCCGCCGAAACCCGTCGACGGATCGCTGACGACGCCGCCGGGGAAGGAGGTCCACGTTCTCGTCACCGACCCCGACGGAGTCGAGGGCGTCATGACGTACGTCAACGACCGCAACACGCACGACGACATCCTCGAGACGACCGGCGTCGGCCGCGTGATGCTCGAGCGCGACGACGAGGAGGCACTGTTCCCGGGCGTCACCGTCGCGACGGAGGCCTACTCGGTGCGCGTCGAAGCCGACCTCTCGGTCGTCGACGGTCGCGTCTTCGTCTTCGCCGAGGACGAGATGAGCGAACACGCCTACGAACTCGTCGAGGGGGACGGAAACGACGCCGACGGGGGCGACGAGGACTGATGCCGCTGCAGAAATCCTGGCGCGACCTCGAGCGGGAGACGGTCGCCGCCGCGCCGGACCGGCCCGGCGTCTACGAACTCGGCGACGACTCGGGAACGGTGCTCGCGGTCGACCACGGCGTCCTCCGGGACGAACTCAAGAGCGTGCTGGCCTACGGCGACGGCGAGCGCGTCCGGTGGACCGAAACCCATACGCTCGAGCAGGCCCGCGAACTCGCCGACGAGCACCGCGAACGCCTCGAGTGAACGAGTCAGATCGCAACCGGATCACTGGATGTAGGACGGGTCGCTGTCCTCACATCGCGACTCGTGTTCCGTCGCGTCCGACTTGTCGTCGAAGAGGAGTCCGCAGGTCTCGCACTCGTACCAGGTAGTGTCGTCGCGTTCGGTCTGGACTACCATGCTAGACGATGGACCACGAACGGCAAAAGGCGTTTCTCCGGTGATTGCAGCGAGACCGAACGGTGGCAGCCCCCTCCCGAACCGCCGTCGTCAGGCGTCGAGTTCGGTCAGTTCCTCGACGTCCGGGATCTGCTCGCTCGCGGTGGTGATCTGGCGCATTCGCTGTTCGTGTTTCGTGTACGCGTAGTCGGCGAGGTCGGAGGGGCTCGGGCCGGGACCTCCCTCGGAGCTGGCCCCGTCGTCGCTCGTCAGGCTCTCCTGGACGAGCGGCACCAGTTCGTCGACCGTCTCGCGGAGGAGGTCGGGATCGACGTCCCCCTCGCTCACGAGCTCCTTGAGTTTCGCCATCCCGAAGCCCACGTGGCGTCCCTCGTCGCTGCGAACCAGTTTGAGTCCCTCGACCAGTCCCGGCAGATCGGGGAGTTCGGGTTCGTTCTCGCCGTACGCGAGGGTGAGTCCGTAGTAGCCGGTCTGGGCCAGTATTCCCTCGATCGTCAGGTGGTAGTGGCAGTGAGCCTTCGCGCGATTTTCCGGCGTGTCCTCCTCGAGGAGGAGCGCCATCGCCCGCTCGTTGCGTTCGAACAGTTCGTCGTAGGGCTCGTTGAACCACTTCTCGTCGGTCGGCGACGAGAGCTCCTGTCCGCGGCGTTCCTCTTCGGTGTGAATCACTTCGCGCCAGTAGCGATCGAAGAAGTCGGTGTGTTTGGACTCCTCGTAGAGCTGCGTCGTGATGAACATCTGGTCGTTGATATCCTCCAGGACGACCGCCAGCGGCCCGAGATCCTCCGTCACCGATTCCTCTCCCGCGCCGAACAGCGCGAGCGACTGCTTGAGCCCCGTAAAGGCCGGCTCGGGGAGCTCGGCCACTCCCTCCACGTCCGCCGCGAGGTCGATATCGTGGGGGTCCCAGTGTTTCTCGACCGCGTTTCGGTAGTAGTTGTGCGATCGGGTTCCCGTCTCGAGTTGCATCGCCGGCTCGTTAGTGGCCATTCTCACTCGAACAGATGCACTGGCGACCGATGGGCTTGTATCTCATCAGTTAGGGTGTTTAAATAGAACGGGGGTCGAAGGGGACGTATGGGACTCATCGTCGAGTATCAGCTCAAATCCCCCGACCTGCCGCTGACGGATGCGGTGGCGGCCGTCCCGGAGATCACGGTCTACATCGATCGCATTCTAGTCGACGACCCCGATCGACCGGTCGTGCTCTGCCGGGCGGTCGGCGACGCCGACCGCGAGTTCGGGGCCGCGCTCGAGGACGACCCGACCGTCGAGACGCAGACACCGATCGACGGTGCGGACGGCGGGTCGACGTACCGAATCAGATTGCGCGACCCGCCGCTACCGATCTACCGGAAGTTCGTCGAACTCGGAACGACGCCGTTGGGTGGAATCGTGACCGTGGACGGCTGGTGGGGGCGGGCCCGGTTTCCCGACCGAGAGGCGCTCGCGGAGTATCGGTCGTTCGTTACCGACCGGGGCGGCACGTTCAAACTCGAGCGGCTCACTCGAGAATCGTCGAGCGACGATCCGCCGTTCGGACTCACCGCCGAACAGTACGAGGCCCTCGTCGCGGCCCGCGATGCGGGCTATTTCGACGTCCCGCGAGAGGCGTCGACGGAGGAGATCGGCGATCGACTGGGGATTTCGGCACCGTCGGCCTCCGAGCGGCTCCGTCGCGGAATCGACCGGTTGCTGGAAAACGCGCTGTAGCCGCGAACCACCGATGACATCACCTCATTCCGCGCGTATGCAGCGGCGTCCGATGGGACAATTCTCAAGGCGACCGGCCCGAAAGGAACGAGTATGAGTTCGTCGGAATCGGACGGCGTCACGCTGTCGGTTCGCGCTGCCGAAAAGGGAGACGCCGGCCGGGGCGTCGCGCGAATTCCCGAACCGGTGCGGCGACAGCTCGGCATTCTCAGCGGCGACGCCGTCGTGATCGACGGCGACGAGTCGACGGTTGCCAAGATGTGGCCCGCGGATCCGTCGGTCCCCGACGACGCCATCCAGATCGACGGCGATACCCGCGCGAACGCCGGCGTTCACGTCGGTGACACGGTCACCGTCCGGGCGAAAGACAAGTCGACCATCGCCGACGCCGATCGGGTGACGCTCGTCGCGCCGCCGGGACTCGCCGAGAGTCAGCGACGGGCCGCCGAGAACGGCGCGGCGGAGAAACTCCGCAATCGACCGGTCCGTGCCGGGGAACAGGTCCGGATCGAGGGAATCGATCAGCAGCCGTTCCGGGTCACCGACACGGATCCAGACGGTGACGTTCGAATCACGAGCGCGACGACGGTTCGGCTCGCCGATCTCGAGTCGGGACCGGACGCCGCTCCGAATTCGAGCACGACGGGATCCACCGACCGCGGCCGACAGTCGGACGGCTCCGCCGGAGCGACGGCCGGGACCGACCACAGTCTCGAGGCCGAAACGGCCGAACTCGAGGCGGGCTCCGGCGTCACCTACGAGGACATCGGCGGCCTGGACGAGGAGCTCGAGCAGGTCCGCGAGATGATCGAGCTCCCGCTGTCGGAGCCGGAACTGTTCAGACGCCTCGGCGTCGAACCGCCGTCCGGCGTCTTGCTGTACGGCCCGCCGGGCACCGGGAAGACGCTGATCGCACGCGCCGTCGCCAACGAGGTCGACGCCGCGTTCGAGACGATCTCGGGGCCCGAGATCATGTCGAAGTACAAAGGGGAGTCGGAAGAACAGCTCCGGGAGACGTTCGAGAAAGCGCGCGAGGAAGCACCCACGATCATCTTCTTCGACGAGATCGATTCGATCGCCGGGACGCGCGACGACGACGGGGACGCCGAAAACCGGATCGTCGGCCAGCTACTGACGCTGATGGACGGCCTCGACGGCCGCGGCGAGGTGATCGTCATCGGCGCGACCAACCGCGTCGACGCGATCGATCCGGCGCTCCGACGCGGCGGCCGCTTCGACCGTGAGATTCAGATCGGCGTCCCCGACGAGACGGGTCGCCGAGAAATCCTCGAGGTCCACACCCGCGGGATGCCCCTGGCCGACGACGTGGATATCGACGCGATCGCACGCCGGACCCACGGCTTCGTCGGCGCGGATCTCGACGCCGTGGCGAGCGAAGCGGCGATGGCAGCCATCCGCGATCGGCCGACCGAGACCGACGAGCGCCGCGAGTGGAACCGAGATCCGACCGTCCGAAAGCGCCACTTCGACGCCGCGCTCGCCGCTGTCGAACCGTCGGCGATGCGCGAGTACGTCGCCGAGTCACCGACGACCGACTTCTCGGACGTCGGCGGCCTCGACGAGGCGAAGCAAACGCTCCGGGAGTCGGTCGAGTGGCCGCTGACCTACGACCGACTGTTCGAGGAGACCAACACCGATCCGCCCTCCGGCGTTCTGCTGTACGGTCCGCCCGGCACCGGGAAGACGCTGCTCGCGCGCGCACTGGCGGGCGAAACCGACGTCAACTTCGTCCGGGTCGACGGCCCCGAGATCATCGATCGCTACGTCGGCGAGTCTGAGAAAGCGATCCGCGAGGTGTTCGAACGCGCCCGCCAGTCCGCCCCGTCGATCGTCTTCTTCGACGAACTCGACGCCATCGCGGCCGCTCGAGGCGACGGCCACGAGGTCACCGAACGCGTCGTCTCGCAGCTCCTGACCGAACTCGACGGGATGCGCGAGAACCCCAATCTCGTCGTCCTGGCCGCGACCAACCGCAAGGACCAGATCGATCCGGCGCTGCTCCGGCCCGGTCGGCTCGACACCCACGTCTTCGTCGGCGAGCCCGATCTGGACGCCCGCGAGAAGATCCTCGAGGTTCACACGCAGGGGAAACCCCTCGGCGCCGACGTCGATATCGTCGAACTCGCGGCCGAACTCGAGGGAGACACCGGCGCGGATCTCGAGGCGCTGGTCAGAGACGCCTCGATGCGGGCGATTCGAGAGGTGGCCGCGGAGTCAGACCCCGAAGCGGCCAACGAGCGGGCCGACGAGGTCCGAATCGAACGACGACACTTCGAGGCCGCGCGGGAGTCTACCGACCGAACGTGACCCGAATCGAACGCTATCGGGCCGCTACTCACGGCCGGACTGTCAGTGCGTTCTACTCGCTTCGTTCGGCGGAAGGGAGGCCAGTTCACCGGCCGTCCCGAGCACGGAGAGCTCGTCGCCGTCCCGTAGCGTCTCGTTGTCGGCCGGGAACGGAATCACCTCGTCGTCGCGGACGACGACGAGAACGGTCCCCGAAAGCCAGCCGACGAACACGTTGTCGAGGGTACCGCCGTCTTCGACGGTAACGGATCGCACCGTCTCGTCGGCGGCTCGGAGCGCGGAACACAGCGCGTCGCCGTCGTTCGGCGGTGCCGATCGCGTCGTCAGTCGATAGCTCGAGCCGGGATCGAACGCGAGCCGATCGGCAGCGTCGGCGTCCACGGCGATCGTCGCCAGATCCCCAGCAGTGGCGCGTACCGTTCCGGTCGCCGCGAGTCGGCTCGAGTCCCCCTCGGTCGCCCAGACCTCGATCGGATCGCCGACGCTCGCGGCCGGTGGCGGATCGGTGCGGATCGGCATCGCGACGGTTCCCGTCGGCAGGCTTGCCCCGATTCGAGAGCGAGTGCCGCCGACCGCGAGTCGCTCGATCGTCCCGTCGGCTCCCATCGTGATCGACGCGTGACCGAGACCGTAATCGCGCTCGAGGCGGGTCGCGAGCCGAGAGCGAAGTGTCGATTCGTCGCTGATCTGTGGGAGCGACACCGTTCTGCCGGCGAGGTCGCGTTTAACCGACGAGTCGATCGGCGGATAGCCCGCTGCATCGTCTATCCGTTCCGGTAACTGGACCGCTATCGAGCGCCGCGCCGATCGGACGAGCGAGGCGATCTCGCCGGTGGCCGCCAGCCGGTCGATATCGAAGACGTCACGCGCGATCCCGTCACCGATTCGCCGGCCGATCTCGGCGGCGACCGCACTGACGACGACCGCGCCGAGGACGTACGTCGCGGTCGCGTGGTGGACGAGCGCCGTTTCGTCGATGATCGTCGCCCGCTCGAGACCGGCGGCGTTCAGCCACCCCGCGACGACGGCGAGTCCGGCGAACGCGCCGACGCCGACCGGAGCCGCTCGCGTACTCGCGGCCCGATACCCGAACGAAACTGCGGTCGCGACGATGCCGGCAATCAGCGCGAACCCGAGTATATTGAGCAGTGCCGTCTCGGTCCACTCGGTGACGGCCGTCTGCAAGACGATGACTCCGGTCACGAGTCACCCTCCGAGGCCGGGATCACGGATGAACGCGGCGTCGGTTCGCGATCACCGTCGATCCGCCGCTGTAACGCGATTCGGTCCCCGACGACGAACACGTCGTCCCGGTCGTCGAGCGTCGCCACGTCGGGATCGAGACACCACGTCTCCCGGTCGGCGACCGGATCGACGCTCGTCGGCCCCGTGGCGTCGACGCCGGCGTTGGGGCGGCTCGCCGCGAGGACGCGGATCGTATTGTCAGTCGCTTCGCCACCCGTATCGACGGATTCCCTCACCGCACCGAACGACACGCGCCGAACCGAGTAGTCCGCTCGCTCGAGCCGGAACAGGGCCTGACGGTCGGCGTCCGGTCCGCTAGCGGGGACGGCGATTCGGGCGCGATCAGCAGTGAGTAGCGGGTCGGCGTCAGCGGACGGAACGGCGACGGTAACGCGACCCTCGCCACCGACGGTTTCGGCGGTCGGGCGCGAGATCGCGTTCGTCGCCCCGACGGGTGGACGACACCCGTTCTCGATTGGATCTCCCTCGCCGAACCGGACTCTGGAATCGGTGGCAGACCCCGATATCGGGGGAGCGTCCGAGAGCGAAGCGCCGGCTCGTACGTGCCCGGACTCATCGCGTCGACTGGCGCTCAGAACGGTCGCCGTCACCGACTCACCTCGAACGTAGACGGCGACGTCGTCACCCGGTCGCAGTCCGGTCGGGAGGAGCGCCGAAATCGCAACGGCGCGCCAACCGTCGGGCACTGCCGTCGCGATATCGCCGGATTCCGGTGCGGCGGCGACGGTGGCCCGACCGCGCCCGTCGATCGACGCGTCGACGGCGGCCAGTTCGTACTCGGTTCGGAGTCGCGCCTCGAGCCGCGTCTCGAGCGCGGACAACGGGAGATCCGCGGGGAATCGCCACGCGTCCGCCTCGAGTACCCGCCGAACGTCGGGCGACAGCGACGGATAGCCGTCGATCTCACCAATTCGACCGGTCGTGCGGATCGTTACCTGTCCCATCGCGTCGACCGAGTCGATAGCCGCGGCGGCGAGCGATCGGTTCCGCTGAGTCGGTCGCCCCGCTCCGAACGGGAGTTCCGACGCGACGCGCTCGCCCTGACTGGTCGCGTACACCGCCAGGATGGCGACGACGAGCGTTCCGGTCGCGAGGCGGGGAAGCTGCGTTCGAACGACGCGTGGCTCGAACTCGAGCACGCCGACGAAATAGCCGTTGAGAGCGGCGAGTGCCACGCCGAGCGCGACGCTCGCTGGCAACGGCAGCCTCGAGCCGCGGTCGCTGAAGACGGCACCGATGGATCCGACGGCGATCGCGGGGCCGATCCCGACGACCAGCCCGAACGCGATACCGATGATGAGCTCGGTCGTCGTTTCGATCATCGGTCGTCTCGGTCAGCGTTCGCCTCGATCATCGCTATCGAGAGACGACCCGGATGCTCGGGTTCGGCTGTTCGTCGATGTAGTTACTGTCGGACGGCGGGATCACCTCGAGCTGGATCGTTCCCATGTCCTGATCCGCTCGAAGGCTCTGTGAGCCGTCGAAATCTAACTCCGCGTGGTTATCGCCGCCGGTCGATTTGTCGAGCACGCCGTCGAGCTGTGCGGAGTCGGCGGTCGCGACGATGGTCGCGTCCGAGACGTTGTTCCCGTTTTCGTCCATCGCGTAGACGTCCACTTTCGCATCGTTTCCGGTCGCATCCGCGTCGATCACCTGATCGTCGTCGGCGATTTTCACGGTCACCTCCGTATCGCCCACGCTGCCGATTCCGCCGAGCATGTTGAGCATGATCGCCAGTGCCGCGACGCCGACGACCAGCGCGATCACCAGCCGAATCGGGAGCCCCTCGATCGCGCGATCGTCTCGAGCGAACGACGAGCGCGGTCGGTTCGTCCCATCCGTCGAATCCGAGTCGGTCCGTTTCGAAGTCACGCCTCGCTTGGCCGCGGCATCGCACTTAAACGGTGGCTCGAGGGTTCAAATACGATGCCGCGGCAGTTCCTCCCGTGAGTTTCGTACTGGGTCGCGACGGCGATCGCGAGGCTGGCCCCGTCGGTCGCCTCGGCTCCTACCGCGCGCTCGACGGCAGCGACGGCGCACCCCTCCACCTCGATCTCGACGGACCGCATGCGATGTTGCTCGTCGGCAAGCGCGGCTACGGAAAGTCCTACACGATGGGCGTCATCGCGGAAAACCTGGCGCGGTCACGCGGCGTCGCGCCCGTTCTCGTCGATCCGATGGGCGCGTTCGACACGCTGGCGGAACCGGTCGACGGCGAGGCGGTGCCGGCCAGCGTCGTCGACGAGCCGACCGTCACGGCCGCCTCCCTCGATCCCAGATCGTGGTGTGAACTGCTCGGCCTCTCGCCGGAACGCGGCGCTGGCAGCCTGCTCTGGCGGGCCGCCCAAGACGAGTCGACGATCGAGGACATGCGGGCGCACGTCGCGTCCGCCGACGCCTCGAGGGTTGCAGTGCGCGCCGCGACCAACCACTTGCGCCTCGCCGACTCGTGGGGCGTCTTCGACCCCGAGGGACTCGATGCGACCGCCCTCGGCGGACCGGAGATATCGGTCGTCGACGTCTCGGGGCTCGCGGCCGCACCGATGAACGCCGTCTGCCGCGGCGTCGCGGAGGCGCTGTACCGAGCGCGGGTCCGCGAATCGATCGATCGGCTCCCCTGGCTCTTGCTCGACGAGGCCCACGCGTTCTTCGACGGCGTGGCCGAGCCCGCTCTCGAGACGATCCTCACGCGCGGCCGTGCGCCCGGCGTCAGTCTGGTCGCCGCGACCCAGCGACCGAGCGCCGTCCCCGAGGTCGGCATCTCTCAGTCGGATATCCTCTGTGCACACCGGCTGACCGCCCGAGACGATCTGTCGGCGCTCGAGCACGCACAACCGACGTACGTGAGCGACTCGCTGGCCGATGCGGAGCGGTTACCGGACGCGCCCGGGGAGGTCGTCGTCATCGACGACGCGACGGAGACGGTTCACGCTGCGCGAGTTCGTTCTCGAGACACCCCCCACGGGGGAACGAGTCCGACTGCGAGCGACGTGATAACCGACGGAGTCACGCGAATCGAGTAGCACTGGTCCTCGAATACGACGCGGAGAACGAAATCCGATCGATGGAAAAACGGGAAGAACGTGACTACTGGAAGCCGATGCGGCTGCCGCGGCGACCCGTCGGATCGGGACCGCTCGTGCCGCCCTGGAACTCCTCTTCGATCTGCTCGTAGTAGTCGAGGATGTCGTCGGTGATCGTCGGCCGGACGTTCTCCATGGCCTGTCGGAAGTGGCGCATCTCGACGATGTCGGCCTCCTCGTCCTCGCGGAGGGCCTCGATGGCCGCCTCGCGGGCGATCGACTCGAGGTCGCTGCCGACGTAGCCGTCCGTGATCTCGGCGATCTCGCGCAGCGTGACGTCGGCGGCGAGCGGCGTGTCTTCGGTGTGGATCTCGAGGATCCGTTCGCGGCCGTCGACGTCGGGTTCGCCGATCATGACGAGCCGGTCGAACCGACCCGAGCGCAGGAGTGCGGGGTCGATCATGTCCGGCCGGTTGGTCGCGCCGATGACCATCACGTTCTCCATCTCCTCGAGCCCGTCGAGTTCGGTCAGGAGCTGGTTGACGACCCGCTCGGAGACGTTCGAGCCGACCTCACCGCCCCGGCCCGGCGCGAGCGCGTCGAGCTCGTCGAAGAAGATGACCGTCGGGGAGACCTGCCGCGCCTTGCGGAAGGTCTGTCGGATGGCCTTCTCCGACTCGCCGACCCACTTCGAGAGGAGCTGCGGGCCGCGCACGGAGATGAAGTTCGCGTTGGTCTCGTTGGCGACGGCCTTCGCCATCAGCGTCTTCCCGGTGCCCGGCGGGCCGTACAGCAAGACGCCGGCGGGCGGGTCGACGCCCAGCCGATCGAACCGCTCGGGGTTGGAGAGCGGCCACTCGACGGACTCCTGAACCTGGTCTTTGGCGTTTTGCAGGCCGCCGACGTCGTCCCAGGAAATTTTCGGCAGTTCCACGAGGACCTCCCGCATCGCCGAGGGTTCGACCTCGTTGAGCGCCCCGCGGAAGTCCGTCCGCTTGACGATCATCCGATCGATCAGGCTCGGCGGGATGTCCTCCTCGTCGAGATCGATCTCGGGGAGGTAGCGCCGGAGCGCCTTCATCGCGGCTTCCTTGGTCAGGCTCTCGATGTCGGCGCCGACGAAGCCGTGGGTCTCGTCGGCGAGGTGGCCGAGGCTGACGTCGTCGGAAAGCGGCATCCCGCGGGTGTGGATCTGCAGGATCTCCTCGCGGCCCGTCTCGTCGGGAACGCCGATCTCGATCTCGCGGTCGAACCGGCCCGGACGCCGAAGCGCGGGATCGACCGAGTCGACGCGGTTGGTCGCCGCGATGACGATGACCTGGCCTCGCGACTCGAGGCCGTCCATCATCGTCAGCAGCTGGGCGACGACGCGGCGTTCGACCTCGCCCGTGACGTCCTCGCGCTTGGGTGCGATGGAGTCGAGTTCGTCGATGAAGATGATCGACGGCGACTCCTCGGTGGCGTCCTCGAAGATCTCCCTGAGTTGCTGTTCGGACTCGCCGTAGTACTTCGAGATGATCTCCGGGCCGGCGATAGAGAAGAAACTGGCGGAGGTCTCGTTGGCGACGGCCTTGGCGAGCAGGGTCTTCCCGGTGCCCGGCGGACCGTGCAGGAGCACGCCCTGTGGCGGCTCGATACCGAGTTTCTTGAAGATCTGCGGATGCTTCATCGGGAGTTCCACCATTTCCCTGACCCGCTGGATCTCGTTTTGGAGGCCGCCGATGTCCTCGTAAGTGATCCCGCCTCCGGTCTTCTCGAAGCCCGAAATCGGCTCCTCGCGGAGTTCGACGTCGGTGTCCTCGGTGATGAGGACCACGCCCTCCGGTTCGGTCTCGACGGCTATGAGTGGGATCGCCTGGCCCGGCGACCGCATGAACGGATGATTCGTCGAGCTCATCACGGGGACGATATCGCGGCCGACGACCGGACGCTTGAGGATCTGCCGTTTCACCATGCCGGCGGCGTCGGAGCCGAACTGGACCGACGCCTCCTCCGGCGGCGCGAGGGTGAGCTTGTCGGCTTTCGTCGCTTCGGCCTTTCGGATCGTCACCCGTTCGCCGATTCCCACGTCGGCGTTCTGACGGGTGAAGCCGTCGATGCGGACGGTGTCCGTGTTCCAGTCCTGCCGGTCCGCACGCCAGACCTTCGCGGCAGTCGTGTCTGCACCCTCGATTTCGATGATGTCGCCCGGACTCAGCTTCAGATGCAACAGCGTGTCCGGGTCGAGTCGGGCGATACCACGACCCGAATCGTTCGGGTACGCTTTCGCGACCTCCAGTTGGACTTCGTTCATAGTTTAGGGATGGACGGCGTTGTCTTTCACTCCGGTTCGTGAGCGGATAGGTTTTGTGTTAGCCCACATCTCTATGCTAGTCACTATCATAGAAAGATGCGACCGGACGCTACAAAGATGTACCGGACCCGGTCGGTTTTGGCCGTATCGACAGCCCGTCGAAAACCGGGACAGGTGGCTTTTTGCGTCTCCCCCTCCGGAACGTAGGCATGCGAATTCTCGCCTTCGACGGTCGCATGGGCGCGAGCGGCGACATGATCCTCGCCGCGCTCCTCGGCGCCGGTGCCGACCCCGCCGTCCTCGAGCCCGTGACCGACGCCCTCGAGGTGGAGTATCGGATCGACGAGACGACGAAGCGCGGTATCGCCGCGACGACGGTCGACGTGTTTCTGACGGATGAGGAGAACGACGGAAACGGTCACGATCACGACACCGATCCTCACCACGGTCAGGACGATTCGAACCACGAGCACGACCACGACGGCACTCGCGCCGAGGGTCACGGACCTCGCCGCAGTTATCTCGAGGTCCGCGAGATCGTCGCCGACATGGGCCTCGAGCCGGCGGTCGAACGCGACGCGCTCGCGATCTTCGAACTGCTCGGCGAGGCGGAGGCGAGCGTCCACGGCGAGGATCTCGAGGAGATCCACTTCCACGAGGTCGGGGCCGACGACGCGATCGCGGACGTGGTCGGGGCCGCGGCCTTACTTCGCGACCTCGAGCCCGAGCGGGTCGTCACCACCCCGCTCGCGACCGGCGGCGGGACGGTTTCGATGAGTCACGGCGAGTACCCCGTGCCGACGCCGGCGGTGGTCGAGATCGCCGAGCGGGCCGACTGGTCGCTGCGCGGCGGGCCGGTCGACGCCGAGTTGCTCACGCCCACCGGCGCGGCGATCCTCGGCCACGTCGCCGACGGGATCGACGCGCTGCCCGCGCTCTCGCTCGAGGCGTCGGGCTACGGCGCGGGCGGCTACGACCTCGATCCGCATCCGAACGTCCTCCGGGTGCTGGTCGGCTCCGGCGAGGGGCGGGGCGAACTCACCAAGGACGATATCGCGGTCCTCGAGACCAATCTCGACGACGCGACGCCCGAAGTGCTGGGCGGGCTGCAGGAGACCCTCGCGGACGCGGGCGCGAGAGACGTCTCGATCCTCCCCGCGACGATGAAGAAATCCCGTCCCGGCCACCTCGTGAAGGTCATCTGCAAGCCCGCGGATCGGGAACGCGTCGCTCGAGCGCTGGCCGAAGAGACGGGAACGCTCGGCGTCCGTGACGCGGGCGTCACGCATCGGTGGATCGCGAACCGAGAGTTCGAGACGGCGACGCTCGAGATCGACGGCGACGAGTACGACGTTACCGTGAAAATCGCGAGCGATGCCGATGGTGAGGTCTACGACGTGAGTGCTGAGTACGACGATGCGATGGCGATTGCTCGAGAGACGGGAGTATCGGTCCAAAACGTGCTCCACAGGGCCGAACGAGCAGCCGATTCGTCAGTCGACAGGACCTGATTCCGAATCGCGGTCGATCTCGTTTGACACGGCCAATAGTGGGCTGGTTCCTTTTACGGACAGTATCGGCTACTTTGCCCGATGGCTCGGAGTGGCGGTTTTTTCAACTCTCTCGGTGGTCAACTGGGCGCGACGCAAAAAAAGAAAAGCGTCGTAATCAAACGGATTACGCGGCGAAGAGGTTTCCGAAGAGGCTGTCGATGATATTACTGATATCATCGCCGAGGAGACCTTCGTCGTCGTCACTGGCCTCGGCTTCGGATTCGGCTTCGGACTCGGCGTCGATTTCGTTCGAGGAGATCGTGGTGGTGTCCTCGACGTTGGCGTTGTTAGTCTGGTCGACGTCTTGCTGCTGGGCCGCGTTCGTTTCAGCGTAGCTCTTGTCCGAGCTGCTGTACGAGGACGCGACCTGCGTCTGCTCGTTCTCGTTCTCTTGGTCGACGTCGATGTTAGTCTCCGCGGACGATGTCTGGTTCACGTCTTCGACTTCAACCTCGGATTCAGCTTCGGAGTCGGCCTCCTGTGCCGCTGCTGTTCCCGCGGCCGCTGTAAACATTAGTCCGCCGATCAGTGCTACCGTTAGTGCGAGTGTGATTGCGCGTTTCATTGATTCGGTCACCGTATTCGTCATCGGGCAGCACGCGTGTGGACCACAACGGAGGCAGCTATCACGTGTGACGGCGCTGTCGCTCGCCTCGCGTAGCGCCGACACCTCCCGGTTCTCCCGCTGTGGCGCGTTGCCCAGTCGCTACTGTTTACAGACACCCATTTGAACCCGGCAAACGGTTTCGCAGCGAATCCGCGCGTTGGGACCTGTGTTGTCTTTCCCTATTACAGTGTGATGGTTTTTATCCGAGTTTTGGAGGAATTTGACCTCGTTACAACGACACTACACTTCCGGTTTCCGGCCGTTTCAGGGACGGTCTGTGAGACCACCGTCCCCGAAATGTCGATCGAATCAGAGGTGCGTCTGGGAATGTCAGTCGGTAATAGAATCATGTCCTCGGAGAAACGGTTCACGGCGGCGGGACGAGTCGCCCAGTGTTGACCGCCCGAATCACCGTCCGGTCTCCCGATCGAACCCTGGAACCGAACCGCGACCGCGTCGAGCCCGCTTCGGTACACCGTTGCTCGGTCGAAGTCACTGATTACCGGTTGTAAGGTATCATCTTCCCAATTATATCCCGACGCAACCGAGCTCCAACCTATCGATAACAAAGGTGGTCATCACGGAATGGTGGTTTGCGTCGTAGAGACTCAGAAACGAAAGACACTCACGAAGCAAATCAAACGATCAATGACAAACGACACGACGAGACGATCACAAGCTACGACATTCCTTCTGGCCTGTATGGTCGCACTGTCCATGATAGCGGCCGGCGTTCCGGCGGCCACGGCGGGCGGTGACGGCGACCTCGAGAATGGAACCGTCCACGCGCTCGAGGACGGGGAGGAGCTCTACCTGGTCTTCGGTGCCGACCTCGGCGAGCAGTCGCTCGAGGAGTACGTCGACCAGCACGCGAGCGGCTCGGCCGACACCGCGGCCGAGGTCATCCAGTATCAGGACGTCGATCAGGTCAACATCAACGAGCAAGGCTCCGCGGTGTCGATCGCGATCGACGGCGGCGAAGCGACCGCCGTCCAGGAAGCGAACCAGTACAACGACAACGAACAGCGCGGGTCCGCGACCGCCGAGGACCGCCTCCAGAGCGCGGAAACGCAGTTCGAGAACGTCGGTGATGTCAACATCATCATCGGTGACGGTGGCGACCAGCAGTTCGACGGTTGGGGCGTCAAAGACAAGAAAGGTGACGACGAGACGATCACCCAGGAGGCCCTCGCCGCTGTGACGCAGTCACAGGAGGTCGGACAGGTTAACTACAACAACCAGAGCACCGCGTTCGCGCTGGCGGTTAACGACAGCGACGCGACCGCGCTCCAGCAGTCCTACCAGCGCAACGAGAACCTGCAGGAAGGCGTCGCTAACGCGTCGAACGTCTACCTCGGTGACGGTGACTTCGGTCACAAGAAGGACAAGAGCGGCGATCACGGTCCGAGCGCCGACCAGAGCGCCGACGCGCTGCTCACGCAACAACAGGACGTCGAACAGGCGAACGTGAACGAACAGCGCGGTGCCGTCGCCATCGCCGTCGGCGAGGGCAGTACCGCGACTGCGATCCAGTTCACCGATCAGAGCAACCTCAACACCCAACTCGGCAGCGCCGACGCCTCGAACCTGTTGGCGTCGTCAGTCGGGATGAACGTCGCGACCGCCGGCGACGTCGGCAGCGACATCCTCTCGACCGAAACCGACGCGAAAAAGCCCGATAAGAAAGGCAGCGACGACGGTGCCGAGCAGACGGCGACCGCCGGCGTGGCCCAGGAGCAGGGCGTCGAACAGCGTAACATCAACCTGCAGAACAGCGCCATGGCCATCGCGCAGAACGGCAGCGAGGCCGTTGCCATCCAGATGGCGTACCAGCAGAACTACAACGCGCAGATCGGCTACGCCGATGCGCTCAACGTCTACGCGAGTCCGGGCTACGTCTCCGACGAGGTCGCCCGCACCTCGAGTACGACGGTCACCGTCGACGGCAACTCCGGCTCCGCCAACCCCGGCATGTCGTACGATTACGCCGCCAACGCGACGCAGACGAACGACGTCGATCAAACGGCGAGCGCGGCGATCGAACAGCACCAGTTCGTCACGCAGGAGAACCTGAACGAGCAACACACCTCCGTCGCACTCGCCGAAGACGGTGGCAGTGCCGGCAGCTCGCAGATCACCATGCAGGAGAACGAAAACATCCAGCTCACGTCCGTCGCGGCGACGAACACGTGGGTCGAAGCGTAACTGGCGTCCGTCACACGGTCGGTTTTCGACCGACGTGACCGCAGTTCCCGTTTCTTTTGCGTTTCCGATTGCGATACCACACGGCGCCGTGATGGGCGCTCCGATGGCCGATGGCTCGTCGGTCGATGCTATAACTGGACTCGTTCGCTTCTCCCGTCCGTCGGCTCCGGCTGCAAAGAGAGACGGTCGCCAGTCGCCGGAAGGAGTCTCGAAGCGCAGTGGTACACTCATTTACCCGTTGCGGAGACAACGTAATATCGACTAGACATCATACAAGTAGATCTTTCGGCGGTGAGCGACGGTTGTGAGAGAGATGCGCCCGCCACCGCGGCGTCCGCACGAACGCGTTGCGCCACCGATCTGCGTTTCGTCCCGGAAACACGAGATTGCATCCAGTAGTCTCCTTGTTTTCTGATAGTAATAGCTAACGGATGCTTCCAATACTCCGTCTGTGAGCGATTCGTCCGACGTGGCGGCTCGTGGGTTCTATATCTGTTTACCACTGAAACGATCTCTCTTCCTTTTGAAATCGGCCATGCCACGACCGAGAGCATGAGCACAGGGGACCCGGACATGACTGTAGCAGGGTCGAAAGCCATCGGATACGAATACGACGAGGAGAGTCGAGACCCCGTTATCGGGGAGGATCCGACGATTAGACCGGGAACGATTATCTACAACGACGTGGTCATCGGTGACCGATTTACGACCGGCCACTTCGGGCTCGTACGCGAGCGAACCGAGATCGGTGACGACGTCGTCGTCGGAACGAACGTGACCATCGACGGGACCACGACCGTCGGCTCGAACGCGAGTTTCCAGACGGGCGCGTACGTTCCCGCGAAGAGTACGATCGGCGATCACGTCTTTCTCGGACCGCAGGCCGTCCTGACGAACGATCCGTATCCGCTCCGCCGGGACGTCGAACTCGAGGGGCCGGTCCTCGAGGATCACGTTTCGGTCGGCGCGAACGCGACGATCCTCCCGGGGGTGACCGTCGGGCGGGGATCGTTCGTCGCCGCCGGCGCCGTGGTGACGAGAGACGTTCCGGAACGGACCTTGGCGGTGGGGTCGCCGGCGAGCCACGAGCCGCTTCCGGAGTCGCTTCGCGGGGGGAACGGCGAGTGATCCCGATCGCGAACCCCGAACTCGGCGAGCCGGAGACCGAACGGCTCTCGGCCGTCATCGAGAGCGGGATGCTCGCCGACGGGGACGAGGTCCGCGAGTTCGAGCGGGAGTTCGCCGAGTACTGCGGCGTCGAGTACGGCGTCGCCACGTCGAACGGAACGACGGCGCTCCACGCCGCGCTCGAAGCGCTCGAGGTCGGCGACGGCGACCGCGTTCTCACGACGCCGTTCTCGTTCGTCGCGACGGCGAACGCGATCAGACACGCCGGTGCGGAGCCGGTGTTCGGCGACGTCGACCCGGCCACGTACAATCTCGATCCGGCCGTCGCCCGCGAGACCGCGCGGACCGAAGGCGTCGACGCGATACTCGTCGTCCACCTGTACGGCTGTCCGGCCGAGATGGACGCCTTCGCCGATCTGGCGTCCGACCTCGGAGTTCCGCTCGTCGAAGACTGCGCGCAGGCCCACGGGGCGGCCTACCGCGGCGATCGCGTCGGCTCGTTCGGCGACGCCGCCTGCTTCTCGTTCTACCCGACGAAGAACATGACGACCGGCGAAGGCGGCATCGTCCTGACCGATCGCCGCGACGTCGCAGCGGGCGTCGAGCAGTTCGCCGATCACGGCCGAACGGACGACGGCACCCACGCGATCGTCGGCCACAACTTCCGGATGACGAACCTCGCGGCCGCGATCGGCCGCGCCCAACTCGAGCGCCTGCCGGCCTTTCTCGAGCGGCGCCGAGAGAACGCGGCTCGACTGACCGACGGGCTCTCCGGAACGGAGCCGTCGCTGCCGACCGAGCCGGCGCACGCGCGCCACGCGTTTCACCAGTATACCGTTCGAACCGCCGATCGCCGAGGGCTGCGGGACCACCTCGCGGCCCACGACATCGGGACGGGCGTCTACTACCCCGACTGTATCCACGAGGAACCGGCGTACGACGACGTCGCCCACGACGCGCCCGAAGCCGAGCGAGCGGCCGCCGAGGTGCTGTCGCTCCCGGTCCACCCGAACGTCTCCACCGACGATATCGACCGCATCACGGAGGTGATCGTCGACTATGCAGCCTGAACGGCGACTCGACGTGGGCGTCGTCGGCGTCGGATCGATGGGGAAGAACCACGCCCGCGTCTACGGCGGACTCCCCGCCGCGAACCTCGCGGGCGTCTTCGACGTCGACGAGGACCGGGCGACGGACGTCGCGAACGAGTACGGCGCGTCCCCGATGGGGCTCGAGGACCTGCTCGCGTCGGTCGACGCCGTCTCGGTCGCCGTCCCCACCGCTCACCATTACGACGTGGCGACGACGTGTCTCGAGGCCGGAGTCGCGACGCTCATCGAGAAGCCCGTCGTCGACGATCTCGAGACGGGGCGGAAACTCCAGTCGGCGGCGAAGGCGGCGGACGTTCCCGTACAGGTCGGCCACATCGAACGGTTCAATCCCGCCGTGGAGACGCTCGCCGAACTGATCGGCGACCTGTCGGTCATCGGTATCGCGACCGAACGGGTCGGGCCACCGGTGGGTCGCGCGATCGAGGACAGCGCCGTGCTCGATCTGATGATCCACGACATCGACGTCGTGCTCTCGCTCCTGGGGGACGCGCCGACCGCGATACAGAGCACCGGCGTCGACGACAACCGGCACGCGACGGCGCTGCTCGAGTTCGATTCCGGGACGATGGCCTCGCTGACGGCGAGTCGGTTGACCCAGCGGAAAGTCCGGACCCTCCGGGTGACCGCCGAGGAGTGTCTCGTCGAACTCGATTACATCGACCAGTCGATCGAAATTCACCGCCGTTCGGTCCCCGAGTACGTCGAAGAGAACGGCGACGTCCGGTTCAGACACGAGAGTCTCGTCGAGCGCCCGCGCGTCGCGAACGAGGAACCGCTGCGCAACGAACTCGCGACGTTCCTCGAGGCGGTCGCGTCGAACGAACCGCCGCGCGTGACGATCGACGACGGGCTCGCCGCGCTCGAGATCGCAAAGCGGATCGAAGCGCAGGGGACGCGCGATCGAACCGCCGTGGACCCGGAGACTGCACATGACTGAACAGCGACACCGGCCCGATCACGACGGCGACGGTCCGTACGGCGCCGAGGAATCGACGGCCCGGCAGCGAGACGCGTTCGCGAGCGGCTCGGTCCCGGTCGCCGTCTACGGGCTCGGAAAGATGGGGTTACCCCTGGCGGCGGTATTCGCTGAGACGACGGGGAACGTCATCGGTGCCGACGTCGATCCCGACGTCGTCGCGGCGATCAACGACGGGGGCTGTCACGTGAAACGGGAACCGGGCCTCCCGTCGCTCGTCGCGGAGACCGTCGCGGACGACGCGCTGGCCGCGACGACGAACCCGCGCGACGCGGCCGAGCGCGCATCGGTGCACGTCGTCATCGTCCCGACGCCGATCACGGCCGAGAACGAACCCGACCTCGCGATACTCGACGCCGTCGTCGAGGAGATCGGGGCCGGACTGGACGCGGGGGACCTCGTCCTCGTCGAGTCCACCGTCCCGCCGCGGACGACGGCCGAGCGAGTGCTGCCCGCGCTCGAGGACGCGTCGGGGCGCTCCCGCGGCGAGTTCGGAGTGGCGTTCTGTCCGGAGCGGACCTCGAGCGGCCGCGCGCTCGAGGACATCCGCGGTGCCTACCCCAAAGTCGTCGGCGGCGTCGACGACGAGAGCACCCGCGCGGCGACGCTGGTGTACGAGGCGATCAACGACGAGGGCGCCATCACCGTTTCGGACGCGACGACGGCGGAGGCCGTCAAGGTCTTCGAGGGGCTGTACAGGGACGTCAACATCGCGCTCGCGAACGAACTGGCGACGTTCACCGACGAGTTCGGCATCGACGTCAGGGAAGCGATCGAGGTCGCCAACACGCAACCGTACTGCGACATCCACGACCCCGGTCCGGGGGTCGGGGGTCACTGTATCCCCTTCTATCCCTACTTCGTGATCGATCCCTTCGAGACGGACGCACCGCTGTTGCGCACCGCTCGGGAAGTCAACGACTCGATGCCGTCGTACGCAGTCGACAAACTCCGCGAGGAGTTCGCGGCGGAGCGGACGGAACTGGCCGGCGCGTCGGTCCTGTTGCTCGGGCTGACCTACCGTCCCGGCGTCGACGAGATCCGGGCGTCGCCGTCGCTCGCGATCGCCGAGGAGCTCTCGTCGGCCGGCGCGGACGTCTACGGCGTCGATCCGGTCCTCGAGTCGTTCGAGTCGTTCGAGGAGCGGGGGATGACTCCCGTCTCGCTCGACGAGCTGTACGAGCTGTCCCTCGACGGCGTGATCCTCGTCACTCCCCACCGAGAGTTCGATTCGATTCGGTGGCCGGCGCTCGATCGCGAGGACGGCCAACTCCTCGTCGTGGACGGCCGGGCGGCGCTCGATCGCGAGGTCCTCGCAGAGACGAATCATCGTCTCTACACGATCGGAGGTGGAACCGATGAGTGACTCGCGGTACGCATCCCCCGATCCAGCCGCGACGGAGGCGCGTATCTGCATCGTCGGACTCGGCTACGTCGGCCTGCCGTTGGCCTACGCGTTCGACGCCGCGGGACACGACGTGTGGGGCTTCGACGTCGATCAGGACAAAGTCGAGACGCTCGAGTCCGGGACGGACCCGACCGACGACATCGGCGATCGCGAGATCGAAACCAGTTCGATCGAGTTCACGACCGATGCGAGCGTGATCGCCGAGGTCGAGCACGTCATCGTGACGGTTCCCACGCCCGTCGACAGCTTCCAGAAGCCCGACCTCTCGTTCGTCGCCGACGCGGGGCGTATCGTGGGCCGGCACATCCGGCCGGGAACGATCGCGACGCTCGAGTCGACCGTCTATCCGGGCGGGACGCGGTCGGTGTTCGCGCCGGCCATCGAGGAGCGCTCCGGACTGACCGCCGGCGAGGAGTTCGGCGTCGGGTACGCTCCGGAGCGGGTCGTGCCGGGAAATCGGCAACGCACCATCCGAAACGTCGCAAAGCTCGTCAGCGGGGTGACCGACGAGACGCGAGCCGAACTCGCCGCGCTGTTCGAAACGATCGTCGACGCGGAAGTTCACGAAACGCCGACGATAGAGACCGCGGAGACGGCCAAGTGCATCGAGAACACCCAGCGCGACCTCAACATCGCCCTCGTCAACGAGCTGGCGATCGCGTGCAGCCACCTGGGACTGGACACGAGCGCCGTGCTCGAGGCGGCGGGAACGAAGTGGAACTTCCACGAGTACGAACCGGGACTCGTCGGCGGCCACTGCATTCCGGTCGATCCGTTCTACCTGATCTACGAGACGGAGCGGAACGGCTTCTCGCCGGAACTCATCCGGAAGGGACGGGAGGTCAACAGCTACGTGCCGACATACATCGGAAAAATGATAATTAAGGGACTGAACGACGGCGGACACGTCCTCCGAGACAGCACCGTGTTGATACTCGGGTTGGCGTACAAACCCGACGTCGGGGACATCAGGACGTCCGCGATCGACGGCGTGATCGAAACGATACGAGAGTACGGGGTGTCGGTCGCCGGCTTCGATCCGGTCGCCGACGACGACGCCGTCCGCGACGAGTTCGGGATCGACGTTCAGGAGACGATCTCACCCGACGGCATCGAGGGGCTCGTAATCGGCACGCCACACAGCGCGTTCGACGATCTCGATTTCGGGGCGCTCACTTCGGGCATGAACGAGAATCCGATCGCGATCGACATCGGCGGAACGTTCAGAGATCGGCTTTCCCCCCTCGTCTCCAGCTACAGGAGGCTATAATGTACCGGGACCACAGCATCAGCGTCGTCGTTCCGGCGTACAACGAAGCGGGATTCGTCGGCGACGTCGTCCGCGGAATTCCGGCGTTCGTCGACCGAATCTACGTCGTCGACGACCGCTCGACGGACGGCACGTGGAGCGAAATCCTCGCGAGCGCGCGGACGGATGCGCGCACCGCAGATCGAAGCGGGCCGAACTACGGCGACGGTAGCGTGGCAGCCACCGACGGCGGCGCGATCAACGACTCCGCGGGAGACGGCGCCCTGAACGACACCCGCAGCGCTCTCGAACAGCGCGCGACGGTCCACGAGCCGATCGGGCGCGTCGTCCCGATTCGGCACCGATCGAACCGGGGAGCCGGCGGGGCGATCCTGACGGGCTACCTGGCCGCGCTGAACGACGAGATCGAGGTCACCGTGACCGTCGACGGCGACGGCCAGATGGACCTCGCGCAGATGCCGAAACTCATCGATCCGGTCGTCGAGGGCGCCGATTACGCGAAGGGAAACAGACTGCTCTCCGCGGAGTATCGAAACGACATGCCGACGTTCCGGTTCGTCGGGAACTCGCTCCTGTCGCTGCTGACCAAAATCGCCAGCGGCTACTGGAAGGTGAGCGATCCCCAGAACGGCTACACCGCGATCTCGTTGGGCGCGCTCGAGCGAATCGACGTCGAGGAGCTGTACGAGTACTACGGCTACTGCAACGACCTGCTGGTGAAGTTGAACGCCGAACGGCTGCGCGTCGCCGACGTCGCGATCCCGTCGGTCTACGGCGAGGAGGAATCCGGCATCGCGTATCGGACCTACGTTCCGAAGGTCTCGGGCATGCTGCTTCGAGGCTTCCTCTGGCGGATGAAGTCGCGATACCTCGTCCTGGACTTCCACCCGCTCGTCCTGTTCTACCTCTTCGGCGTCACGTCGGCGCTCGGCGGGATCCTGTCCGGGCTCTGGTCGCTCGTCGCGTCCGGCGGGGAAGCGCGCTCGAGCGGGCGGCTCCTCGAAGCCGTGACGAGCGGCGCACTCGTGCTCGTCGGCTGCCTCTCGGTGGCGTTCGCGATGTTGCTGGACCTCGGCGAGAACGAGGGCCTGGAGGAACGACGCTATGAGTGACGACACCGAGCGCGTGGTGAGCACGATCCAGCACCCCGCCCACGTCCACTTCTTCAGAAACGCGATCGCCGAACTCGAGGAGCGCGGGTACGACGTCCGCGTGTTCGCTCGAGAGAAGGATATCGTCTGCGACCTGCTCGACGCGTACGGCATCGAGTACCGAACGCTCGCGGGCGAACCGGGGAGTCTGTACGAACTGGCCAAGGTACAGGCGAGATACGAGTACGAGGTGATCAAACGCACCCGCGAGCTGAACCCGGCGGCGCTGCTGGCCATCGCGGAGCCGTCGATCACGCACGCGTCGACGGTTAGCGACGGAACGAGCGTGCTATTCACCGACACCGAGCACGCGACGCTGCAGAACCTCCTCGCTTTCCCGTTCTCCGACGTCATCTGCACGCCCGACTCGTTTCGGGACGATCTCGGCTCGAAGCACGTTCGGTACGCGGGCTACCACGAACTTGCGTACCTCCACCCGAACCGGTTCGGTCCGGATCCGGCGGTACTGGACCGGATCGGCGCCCGCGAGGACGAGACGCTGGTCGTGTTGCGGCTGGTCTCGTGGGCGGCCGCACACGACGTCGGGAGGCGAGGGATGGAAGACGTCGAAACGCTCATCGAGGCGCTCGAGGCGGCCGAGTGCCGGGTGCTGATCACCGCCGAGACGGACCTCCCGCCGTCGCTCGCGGACAGACGGGTCGACATCCCGCCCGAGCAGATGCACGACCTGCTGTCCTACGCCGACTTGCTGCTCGGCGAGAGCGGAACGATGACCATCGAGAGCGCGCTCCTCGGGACGCCCGCGATATTCGTCTCGCCGTTCTCCGCCGGCGTTCTGACGGAACTCGAGGAGCGGTACGGACTCGTGTTCTCTCGCGCCGAAACGGAGCCGGCTGCGGAGATCGCCGCGCTCGCCACTGCGATCGTCGCGGCGGATCCGGCGATCTGGGAGCGGCGGCGGCGAGCGCTCCTCGACGAGAAGATCGACACGACCGAGTTCATCGTCCATACCGTCGAGCGGGTGATCGACGCGTGACGTCGGTGCCGGACGACCACGAGTTCGCACTCTGCCTGACACACGACGTCGACAGACCCTACAAGACCTATCAAGCGCCGTATTACGCGCTCACGGAGCGCGATCCGTCCCAGTTGCGCTCGATGGTGACGGCGGATCGGCCCTACTGGCAGTTCGACGCGATACTGGAACTCGAGGCGGAGCTCGGCGTTCGGTCGTCGTTTTACTTCCTGAACGAGAAACGCCTCTTCCGAGACAAGCCACCGCGCGAGTGGCTGCGCCCCCGCAGCTGGCAGATTTACGCCGGCAGGTACGACATCACCGACGACGACATCGTCGACGTCATCCGGACCCTCGACCGTCGCGGCTGGGAGGTCGGGATGCACGGTTCCTACGACTCGTACGACGACCGCGACCGGCTCGCCGACGAGAAGGCGACCCTCGAGGCGATCCTGGGACACGAGGTCGTCGGCGGTCGACAGCACTACCTCAACCTGGATCGCCCGCGGACGTGGCGGCATCACCGCGAGATCGGATTGCGGTACGACGCGAGCCTCGGTTCGAGCACGGAGTACGGGTTCGACGGCCGCTACGACGTCGTTCGGCCGTTCGACGACGAGTTCGTCGTGTTTCCGCTGACGATCATGGAGACCGCGCTCCTGGACGACGCACCCTCGATCGACCGCGCGTGGTCGGAGTGTCGGCGACTCCTGACGGAAGCGCGGGAGCACGACGCCGTGATGACCGTCCTGTGGCACCCCCGCTACATGAACGAGGCGGAGTTCCCGGGGTACCGACGGCTCTACGGGCGACTGATCGAGGAAGCGCTGGCGATGGACGCCTGGGTCGGCTCCTGTGGCGCCTACTACGAACGACTCGAAACGGTGGAGATCGACGCATGAGCATCGACATCACGCAATTTGACGCCGACGAGCGCATCGATCGCGAACAGTGGGACGACTACGTCCGCCGGTCCCGCGGCGGAACGCTCTTCCACACGTTCGAGATGCTCGAGCTTATCGAGCGCCACGCGTCGGCCGACCTGTACCCCTTCATCGGATACAAGGGACAGGAACCGGTCGGCGTGTTCCCGATATTCGAACTCCGGAAGGGTGGGATCTCCACCGCCTTCTCCCCGCCGCCGCGGATGGGGATCCCGACCATGGGGCCGGTGGTGCTCAACGACGGGCACTTGAAACGACGGAAGGCCGAGCGACGGATGCGGCGCTTCGTCGACGGCTGTCTCGAGGCGATCGACGAGCGGATCGGGCCCCGGTACAGTCATGTCGCCACCTCGGTCGGCGTCGACGACCCGCGCCCGTTCGCGTGGAACGAGTTCGACGTCTCCCCCCGGCACACGTACCTTCTCGACATCGATCGCGACCTCGACGACCTCAAGCAGTCGTTCTCCAAGTCGCTCCGTCGTTACCTCGATCCCGACGACGAGCGGTTCCTGATCGAGGAGCGCGGCGCGGAGGCGATCGAATTCATCCACGAGCAGGTCGCCGCGAGATACGAGGCCCAGGATCGGACGTACACCGTCCCCCTCGAGTTCCTCCTCGAGGCCTACGAGACGCTCCCGGAGGGACGGCTCCGACCGTACGTCGGCGAGGTCGACGGCGACGTCGCGAGCGGGATCCTCGCCTTCGAGGGGCCGTCGACCGTCTATTACTCCGAAGGGGGCGGAAAACCCGACGTCGACTATCCGATAAACGACCTGCTGCACTGGCGGATTATTCGCGACGCGCGAGAGCGGGGGATCGAACGGTACGATCTCTGTGGCGCGAACACGAAACGCATCTGCACGTACAAGTCGAAGTTCAACCCCGAACTCGCGACCTACTACGAGGCGGAACGGGGAACGCCCGTCATGAACGCCGTCTCGAGTCTCTACAAGCGGCTTCGGTGACCGCAAGGCCGGGTCCGCTCCCGGATCGGGCTCGGACTGCGTGACGTCAACCGGGCCGCTGGTGGATCCGCACGCGCAGTGTCGATCCGTTCGACCGACCGTCGTTTCGCCCACTCAGCGTCCGATTCGGACCGAGGTGGACGTTCGATCGATCAGCGCCAAAAAAGAGACGGGGCGGAGAGCGACTCCCGGCGTCCTAGTAGATGCGTTCGTCGTCGAGGTACGTGTGCGTCCGTCCGTTGGTGTACGTGAAGTCGACGAGTTCGCCGACGATCTGGAACCGGTGGATGTCGCGCTCGATCGTCCCTTCCAGAGCGTTCTCCGAAATCATCGTCACGTCCCCGCGGGTCGCGTCGTCGGGCTCGATGCGCTCGCCGACGGTGACCTCGTAGGTCGACTCTTTGCCGTTGCCGACGACGGTCAACGTCCGCGACTCGTCGCCGTACTCCGAGGGATCGATTCGCTCATCGTTGAGGTATACGTTGGCCGATCCGTCGACGGTTATCTCCGTGAGGCTACCGCTGAAAGCGAACGCGTCGCGCCAGCTACCCACGGACCCCGTCACGGTCCCACCGTCGATGACGTCGTCATCGTTGATCGACGCGCCCTTGTACGTCGACTGTTTCACCGCGCCGCTGACGGTTACCTCGTAATCGGTGCCGCCGGAGGTACCGACGCCGTTGATGAGCAGCGTGTTGTCGAGCGGTTCGTCGGTTTCGTCTTCGGGTGGAGATTCCGGGTAGTCGTCGAAATTCACGACGTCGTCGCCGGAGCCGTCGGCCGGCCCGCGCCAGGCCCGCTCCGGGGCCGGCTCAAACGTCATCGCGACGATATCCCCGTCGAAGTAGAACCCGTCGTACGTCCCGGGACCCGCCGTCGCCTCGACGACCGCGTACTCGCCCTCGGTGCGGACGGAGACGGTCTCGTTGTAGCTCGCTCGTCCCCAGTCGGACTGGACGATCTCGCCGTCGCAGTAGATCGCGTACTCGGAGCTGGCGTCGCCGTTCCGGAAGGAGAAGCGCTCCTCGTAGTTCTCGCCCTCGCTCGGGGGAACGACGTTGTCGTGCTCGTCGTAATCGAACCCGCTTCCGCCTGTGGCGCCGTCGCCGCCTGCATCGCGGTCGTCCGGAAGGCCGCCGACCGCCAGCCGGTGGGTATCGTAGTAGATGTTCGTGTCTCTCGGGGCGACTTCGGACCCGCCGTATCGCATGACGGGGCCGAGTAGCTGGTGGGCCTGCTGCGGTTCGGTCGTCCAGCGGAAGTCGTCGCGGTGATAGACTTCTTCGCCGTCCACCCAGACGCGGACGAGGCCGTCCGCGTTCGCTCGACCGTTCGAAATCGTGTTCATCTCGACGTAGGTCTCGACCCTGTGCCACTCGCCGGGTCGGAAGATGTCGGACTGAACGACGTCGGACTCGCCCGACGACGCGTTACGGTCCATGTGGTAGCTGTAGACGTTCAGGCCGAACGGCCCGCTCGAGTTCCCGTCGTGATCGTAGACGTAGAGCCGAACGGACCAGCCGTCGTCTCCCGACGGCGGGCCGTCGCCGCCGGAGTGGGCCTCGCCCCACTGAACGTTGAGGCCGGCGTTGAGAAAGCGGACGTTGTCGCCGGTGGCGTTGAACGTCATCGATTCGTCGGGCTTGACGTCGATGGACTGATAGACCCCCTTCGGGGCGTCGTAGCCGTCCTGGAGGACGTCGTAGGTGACGTTCTGGTTGGTGTTTCGGTCCTGGTCCGTGTGAATGTAGAGGACCTGGCTATCGTCCCTGTCCGAGGACGTGAATCCGTACGACCCGTTTCCGGTCACGTACTGATAGACGTCGTCAGGACGGCTGTACTGATCGTAGTCGAGTTCGATCCAGTCGACGTCGGTCGCAGCGCTCACCGTACCGCTCGCTGCGCTCGCACCGGTTAAGAGTGTCGCAGTCGTTCCGGTCAGTTTCAGATACGACCGACGGTCGATACCGCCGTCAGTCGGTGCTCGTCGGTTCTCGTCAGCGGCGCCGCTATCGCCATCCGTTACCGCTCTGTCGCGTGCCATGCGATCGAGTAATTCAATTATACCACTATAAACTTTTATGGCCTCATGATTGTTAGTACTTCCATATATTCTATTTATCTTTATTGTTTTCATCTGTATTCTTCTCGGCCGCTTACGATATATTATATTACGCCGTGTCGCAGTCCTGTGGTTTCCTTCGTAGTCTCAAACGGCGTGTAAGGCCAAGGGGAAAACAGTCTCGAGTAAAACATGATTAGAGCAGACGAGACGGAATCGAGCGCCGGGGGACGACAGTCGAGCGCCGGGAACGGCGGTCGACGACTCACTCGAGACGACGACGCGATTGACGCACCGACTCCACGAACTGAAAACGGACGACGATCACGTCGGAGAAAAGAAATTCCGCTCGTTCGCCGATCGGAGCGTTACGAGTTCCGAGCGGACGGTCCGCGATCCGACGCGGCGGGACCGACGACGATTCGGTGGTCGTCGAAACAGAACGACTGGTCGGTCGGCGCGACCTCGCTGCCGCCGTACCTGACGCGGGGGCCCAGGTACTCGATTCCCTGAGCGTCCGTCGTCGTAAAGCGGAGGTCCTCGCGCTCGTAGGCGAGTTCGCCGTCGAGCCAGTAGCGGATCACGCCGTCGTGGTTCGCCCGACCGTTCTCGTGCGTGTTCATTCCGACGTAGGTCTCGAGTTCGACCCACTCGCCCACCGGAATCGCCGCGTCGGTGACTTCGATCTCGCCCGAGCCGGTGTCGTAGTCCATGTGGTAGGTGTAAGTCGCCAGCCGGTACGTACCGGCGGGGGGATTCTCACGGTTAGCCAGACAGATAGCCGACGACCAGCCGTCGTCGCCCGTCGGCGGGCCGCGCCCGCCCGACCCCGCGTTGCCGGCTTCGATGTTGAACCCGATCGCGGTGAACCGACAAAGGTCGTCCTGAGCCATGCTCCACTCGTCGCTGATGTAGACCTGGTGAGTCTGGTAGGCTTCCGCCGGCTGCCCGTACCCCTGCTCGGACAGCCAGTACATCGCGTTCGTTCCCCAGCTATCGCCGCTCCCGACGCCGATCGAAAGCGCCTGCTCGCCGGAGTGGGTCGGACGCTCCACGAACGACGCGCTCGTTTCGGTTCCGTTGAAGACGCGGTACGCGTCCGACGGGTCGTCGAGCCGATCGTAATCGATGTCGATCGCGTTCGAGGCCTCGCTCGCCGTCGCGTCGCCGGCAGCGCTCGCCGACGCGCTCGAGGCACCGAGCGTGAGTCCGGTCGTGACCGCCGCACCGGCCGCTCGAACGTACGAGCGGCGGGAGAGCGTCCTCCCCGACGCGGACTGATCCGAAGCACTGTTCGTCTCGTCGCCGTCGGGTAATAGCCGATTGGGGACCATTGCAACTCGAGTAATCGACTATTCCGTTATCAACCTTGTTTTCCCATTGAAGTCGCGAAAATATGAATATCACTCGTTGATTACTAAAACGGCGTGTAAGTCGGCAGATCTGACCGTCCGACGGCGGTTCAGTAGGACGATTACACGATATACAGCGGCCGTAATACGATGTTTCCGACGACGAAACGATGTCCGATCGGTCGTCGACTCCGAGCGCGAAACGGGAAAGCGGTTCCGCGCGAGCGAGCAGAAACCGAAAGGGCCGCGGCGGAACGACCGACGATAGTCGTCCGTCGATTCTGCGAGGGGATCTCCCGCATCACCGGTCGTATTTTTCCACATTCGTCTGTATCAATACAAAACGCCACGTAGTTCGGGGACGGACTGATGATATGACCGCGACCGAGACTCGAGCGGCGGTGAATCGGCGATCGACGGATCCGTCTACGCTTCGGTGGGACCGATGCTAGACCAGTCGCTCGCCGAACTCGATCCTCGAGCGATCGCCCGCTCGATCAGAGCGGGTCCCGACGGGGACCGCGAGCGATCGGACGAGCAGCGCGACTCGAGCGAGTCGTCCCTCTCGGTGACGTGCTATCGAAGTATCGAAGGGGCCAACGAGAACCAGTGGAACAACGCGGTCACCCAATCGGACCGCGGGACGCTGTTTCACCGGTACGAGTGGCTCCGCGCGGTCGAGGCCGGGTTCGACTACGAGCCCCGCCACATCGTCGTGGAGAAGAACGGCAACCCGGTCGGGCTCCTGCCGAACTTCGTCACGGAGCTCGCGCTCCCGGACGCCGTCGTCGACGCGCTCCCGGTGACGCCGCCGGTGCGGCAGCTGGTCTCCGCCGATCCGGGATTCGGTGGCCCGGTGGTCACCTCGAGCGAAGGCGAAACGGTCGACCGTCTCTTCGACGCGCTCGGGACCGTGACCGGCCCGCGAATTCTCTCACACCACGTACGTGCGTACGATCTGGAGTACGTTCGATACGGGCGCTACCTCGAGAAGCGGGGATACGAGCCGACGTTCGACTCCTGTCTCTTCGTTCTCGATCTCGGCGACGGGTGGGAGGCCATCCGCAAGAACATGGACAAGGAACGACGCCGGGACCTCCGAAAGGCCCACGAACAGGAGTCTCGCGTAGAGATCGAGCCGCTCGGGGCGGACCTCGAGACCACCCTCCGGTGGTACGCGAAGAACGTCGAACGCGTCGACGGGACCGTCCATCCGCGGGCGTTCCTCGAGTCGCTCGCGGACGGGTTCGAGGATCGGATACGGGTCTTCCGGGCCGTCGTCGACGGGGACGACGTCGGTCGGTACGTCTACCTGCTCGACGAGGAAGGGGGGACGCTCCACCACTGGCTGTCCGCGATTCCGGACTCGGCGAACTACCGGTATCACCCGTCGGAACTCATGCACGAGCGGGCGATCAAGTGGGGGATCGACCGGGGATACGATCGGTACAGCTTCGGACGGACCGGATCCCACTTCTCGAACTCGGTGTTCACGTTCAAACGGAAGTACGGGGGCGAGGCGATCCCCCTGTTCGAGATGGAGAAGGGATTCTCCCGGCTCGGATGGTCGCTCTACCGAATGGGGCGTTCGATGTACCTCGAGCGCGCCGAGTGAGAGAGCGGGCGAGTACGGGGCGGCGAGCGCCCGCCGATCACTCGTCCTCGGGCCGGTCGGGATAGTCGTCGATAGAGACCTCGCTCCCGTCGATCCACAGTTCGGCCGGGTCGGGGTTTGCGGCGACGGCGACGATCTCGCCGTCGTAGACGTAGCCGTCGGCGGTGTCGGGCACGATCGTCGCCTCGACGACCGCGTATTCGTCGTCAGTGATCGAGACTGCGCCGTTGTACGTCGCCCGCTGACCGTCGACGTTGCTCCACGTCGTCTGGACGATCTCGCCGTCGCAGTAGAGCGCGTACTCGGTCCGCTCGTCGCCGCTCGCGAACGTGACCCGGCCCTCGTACTCGTCCCACCGGTTCTGGCCGACGAAATCGTCCGTCTCGTCGACCGACGGAACGGGCGGGATGTCGCCGAGAACGATTCGGTGCTCGTCGTAGTAAATACTCAGGTCCCGCGGCGCGTTCTCGTTGCCGCCGTATCGAACGATCGGACCGCTGTGTTCGACGCCCTGCTCCTCGGTCGTCGTCCACCGGAAGTCCGTCCGCTCGTAGACCAGTTCGCCGTTCACCCAGTACCGAATCTCGCCGTCGGGAACCGCCTCCCCGTCACTGACCGCGTTCATCTGGACGTACGTCTCGAGTTCGAACCACTCCCCGGCCCGAATCGGCGCATCCACGACCTCGAGTTCGCCGGCAGAGTACAGTTGATCCATGTGGTACGTGTAGGCTGCCAGATTGTACTCGTCGCTCTCGTTCGTGCCGCGAGTCGTGACGGCCACGAGGTTCGACCAGCCGTCGTCGCCGGTCGGCGGCCCGTCGCCGCCGGAGCCCGCCGGCCCCGCTTCGTCGTTCAACCCGGTACACCAGAACCGGCAGACGTCTTCGGCTTCCATCTCCCACTCGTCGCTCAGCGCGATCACCGAGCGCTGGTAGACCTCGTCGGGCTGGGTGCCCCTCTTGGCAGGAAACCAGTACGTCGCGTTGCTGCCGTTGTTCTGACCCTCGTCGATGACGCAGCGGAGCGCCCGAGAGCCGCTGTACGTCCGGTTGTCGACGAACGAATAGCTCCCGTTCTCCTCGCCCGTCCAGACGCGGTAGACGTCTTCCGGCCGCTCGTATCGCTCGTAGTCGATGTCGATCACTTCCGCGTCCGCCGATGGCTCCGCGGGCGGATCGATCGAATCGGAGTCGTTGGTCACGTTCCCGTGATCGTTCGGGTCGTCGTTCGAAACGAGAGTCGCGGCACCCGCCGTCACCCCCGCGCCCGCCGCCAGCGCACCGGCCGCCTTCAGATACGACCGTCGGTCGAGCATTCTACGGACTGTACTGGCTCGGACGACAATACAGTTTGTACTGTCAAACGCCGGAATGTCGGATTACACCGCCTATCGTTCCGTTTTACCGATATGATCGAAGCGAGCGACGGACGGCGAACGACGCGGGTGACCGCTTCTACTCGACGGCGGCGGCTCGAGCGCGAGAGCGCCGGGCCGGGCCGCGAGCCGGCAACCGCCGGCACGCTCCGGTCGAGGTGCGGAACCGGCTCGACCGGGCCGGTTCGAGAACGGTCGGTCGAACGCGAATCCGTCGGGAGTAACCTTCGCGAACACGTGAACAACGGGGGATAGCTTTTCCGACCCGGTTGACGTAGCGGGGAGGCAACCGTGACCGCGAAGACAGCACCGTCCGGCCGACCCGACCGCGACGTCGACCGCTCGAGCCACTACCCAGCGATCGCCACTCCGCTCCGGACCTACCGATGAGCCGGAGATTGGTCGACCTCGCCGTCGGATCGACGATCGCCCTGCCGATCGCGGCGGGCATCGGGCTCGTGGTGCCGCTCTGGCTCGGCCTGTCGAACCTCGCCGTTCTGGGCCTGTATTTCGCAGTACCGATGGTCGCCTCGCCGTTCGTCGTCCGCTGGTTTTGGACCGACCGGCCCGCCCGCCGCTCCCGGTTCGGCCCGTTCGAGTCCGTCGACTGGCGGCTCCTCTCGGTAGCGTTTCACGTCCTCGTCAGCGTGCTCGTTCTCGTCGTGGCCGGCTTCGACGTCCGTCCCACGGCGTTCTTCCTCGGAGTCGGCGTCCTCTACGCGATCTGTTTCCTGCTCGTCGTGTCGACCGAGGAGAGCACGAGCCGAGCGGTCGTCCTCTATCACATCGCGGTCGCGCTGTTGCTGGTGATCTTCAGCGTGACGCTCAACTACGACTTCTTCGTCGGCCGGACCGACCTGTCGACGCACATCTCGCTGACGAACGCCGTCGTCGAGACGGGATCGGTCCCGACGCAGGCCGCGGCCTACGAGCCGTTCGTCCTCTGGCACGCCCTCTCGGGGGCCACCTATCACGTGTTCGGCGGGTCGATCGCACCACACGCCACCATGTACCTGCTCTCCGGACTGGCCTTCGCCGCCGGCGTGCCGACGATGTACTCGTTCGCCCGTCGAGTGTATCCGAACGAACGGGTCGGGCTGCTGGCGGCCTTCCTCTTGATCACGGTCCCGATGTACATCTTCTACGGGATGTACTCGATCCCGCGGAGCATCACGTCGGTGCTCTTCCTCGGACTCTTGCTCACCGTCGTGACGCCGCCGTCGCCGAGAACGAGGCTCCTGACCGTCCTCTTCCTCGTCGGAATCGTCGTCTACCACCCCGTCTCGATCCCGTTCGTCACGGTGATACTCGGCGTGCTATTCGTCGCGGAACGGCTCCTCGGACGGCGAGCGCGGATCGTCGACGGCTTCGTGCTCACGTCGGCGTTTCTCGTCACGAGCATCTACTGGCTCTACCGCGCCGAATTCCTCATCAGACGAATCGTCGACGCGATCATCGTGAGCTTCCTCGGGTCATCCGGGGAGTCCGCGCCCTCGAGCGTCCTCACGAGCCCTTGGATCGAACTCGCGAACTACGCTCAGTACGCGTTTCTCCTGGGATTCGTCCTCCTCGGCGTCCTGTTCTGGCTCCGATCGACCCGGACCCACGAGACGACCTTCGTTGCGGTCGGTATCCTGACCGTCCTGCTGATCCCCCTCGTGTTTCCGGGCCCGACGCTCCTGCTTGACTCGCTGGTCGGGGTGAACGTCAGCCGCTTCCAACACTACAGCTACATGTTCGTGGCGATCACCGGCGCCGTGGGTCTCCACCACCTGCTGAAACGGGGCGGGTTCAGGACCGTCGTCGTCTTGCTCCTGATACTCTCCTGTTTCTCCGTCGCGACCGTCTCGAACGACTTCGTCGCCACGGACAATCCGATGGTCGAACGGCCGTTCTACACGTACTACCTCACCGAACAGGAGCGCCACTCGTTCGAAGCGATCGACGAGAACCACGCCGGCGAAATCGGTGCCGATCGGGTCACTTGCCGCTACCTGAACGAGATCCGCTCGTCGGAGTGTACCATAGCGGACGCGACGGACGAGGATCTGTTCGCGGGGTACGACGGCGTCGTCGTCCGCGAGGGGGAACTCGAGCGGCGACCGTTGCAGTTCACCGACTACGTCACCGAATCGGCGTTCCCGCGGAACGACCTGAGCGACCGAAACCGGGTCTACGATTCGGGGTCGGTATCGTTCTACGTCTGACTCGCCGCCTATCGCCTATCCCCTGAGCTGGACGAGCAATCCGCGGAAATCGAGGAGGCCGAAGAGGTGACAGGCGAGCGTCCAGACGACCACGCCGACGCCGACGCCCACCAGCAAGGAGGCGTATCCCGTGAGGGCGTCGGTGAGCCCGTAGACGATGCCGCCCATCACCAGCGAGATCGCCGCCACCTTCGAGAAACCGATGCCGATCTCCCGGTGATCGAACGGGAGTTCCGTGTAGACGATAGCAACCGACAGGACCGCGTAGATCCCGAAGGTGATCACCGTCGCCACGGCGGCCCCGGCCGCGCCGTAGCGCGGGATGAGGAGGAGGTTCAATCCCAGATTTCCGAACGAGGTGACCGACTTGAGAATCGCCCGCGCTCGCGCTCGACCGAGGTAATCCAGCGCGGGACCGGAGATCTGCTCGAGGGCCTCGAACAGGACGAACAGCGCCAGTATACGGACGACGAGCACGCCGTCGGCGTACGCCGCGCCGAAGATCGTCGGGATCGCGACGTCGGCGATGACGAAAATCCCCGTTACCGCGGGAACGTAGAGGATCAGCGTCTTATAGAGGCTCTCCTGATAGACCGCGGTCGCCCGCTCGAGCGTCCCGTTCGCCCGCTCAGATCCGTAGGTCGGCGAGAGCGCGAATCCGATCGAGGCCGCCGGAACTCGCGTGAACTGGCTGATCTGCTTGCCGAGCGTGTAGAAGGCGACCTGCGCGGGACCGGTGAAGAAACCGACCAGGATGGTGTCCAGTTCCTGGTCGACCTCGTCGGAGAGGCGGGTCACGCTCATCGGGACGTTGTACTTGAGGATCCTGGTTCGGACGCGCGATCGACTCGAGTCGGACGCGTCGGTTCCCCTCGTGAGCCGATACACGACGACGAACCCGACGACGGCGGCCCCCGCGTACCCGAACACGTACCCGGCGACGGCCGACAGCGGCGTCGGCTCGGACAGGACGAGTCCGACGACGAAGACGAGCGTGAGCACGCCCTCGAACAGGTGGACTTTCGCGCTGGTGGCGATCGCTTCGAACCCCTGCATGACGAACCGGTGGTGGGTGTGAATCGAATAGAAGAAGACGTAGCCGGCTCCGGCGACGAGCAGCGGCGTGAGCGCTGGTTCGCCGAGTATCCCCGCCAGCGGCTCGGCGAACACGACCAGCGCGATCGAGACGATCGCCGCGGCGACGACGACCAGTTTCCAGGACTCGATGACGGTCCTGGACGCCGTTCCCGGTTCGGTCTCCTTGAACTGCGCGATGTACCGCGCGGCAGAGCGCGGAATGCCGGATTCGCTGAAGAACCGCGCGGTGGTGAATATCGAGATCGCCAGTGCGAGCAGGCCGTACAGGTTCGGGCCCAGCGTCCGGGTCAAGAATATCAACAACACCCCGGTACTGGCGACGTGGACGACTCTCCCGCCGAAATCGGAGAGGATGTTGGAGAGTAATCGGCTCACCATGGCGAGCGATCGCCGCGGGCGGACCGCCGGTTCGGACCGCGACGGAACGATCGGATCGTGACGGCCGAAAAAGTCCGATACTCGAACCCGTTTCCGTTCATCAGCTACACCGCTACCGGTTCGGGCCCGCGCGATCGAGACGGGCGGCCATCGGCCATCGATTTGCGACCGAGCGTCGTTCGACGGCTCATCTATCGACAGTGCTCCGCCGCACACGCACTAATAACTTGGCGGAGGTTTTGGCGGAAGCGTCGGACTACGACCACGGGACCGTCGATCGAGCGCCGCCAGATATTTCGCGGAGACGGCGATTCCCCTGCGACCCCGACGAGACGATCGGCCGAAGCCGCGCTTGGCGCGCGACTGGACGCGTGCCCCTTCTCGAATTCCATCGGGCCGAAAGCCGACGGTCGGTCGCCGGCGTGTCACGCGTCGTCGCCGCGCGGTTGCGGCCCGATAGCCGGACGGAAAGGATCGGTTACCGATCTCGCTCGAGCCGATCGGCGGCTGGGTTTATGATCGTGCTCGTGCCGAACTCACGCATGACGACGCGCCACCGGTTCCGGATCGTTCGGCGACAGATCGCGCTGATGGTCGCGGTGGCCCTCTCGCTGACCGCGCTGGAGTCGCTCTCCTACGGGCTGTTCTTCGCCGTTTCGCTGCTCGGGCTGGTGGTACTTTCGGAGATTTCGACGTCGCGGATCGTCGCCGTCCCGTGGCAGTCCCGGCTCCGCCGGCTCTCGGTGCTCGGCCTGCTCGGCTACGCGGTCGTCGCGGCCTATCGACTCGACGAGATCCTCTCGGTCGTGACGCTCCCGTGACAATGCCGATCGAACGCGTCACTCGTAGGGCGTTTCCCAACGGCACGTGACCAGCCACTTCGTCCCGTCGATTCCCGGGGCGACCTCGAGGTCGATCGGTCGCTCGAGTCCGGTAGCGAAGCCGGTCGCGAGAAACGAGGGGATCGGGTGATCGAATCGATCGATGTCGCCGAGGCTGCTGTCGGAGACCGTGAACGTGACGGAGTCGTCACCGATCGCCGTCGGCTCGACGCGCCCCGCGAGTTCGAACAGGTCGACGAGCCCCGCCGCTAACTGGGCGGCGAGCGGGCGCGGAGTAGTCCCGAGATCGCCCCGCAGCTCGCGTTCGAACTCGCGAACGAGGCGGCCGGACGTCGGCTCGAGCGTCAGTTCGCTCTCGTCGACTCGAGCGAATTCGTTCTCGGTTCGGTTCGTGCCGACCGATCCGTAGAGGCTCAGCCGCGCCGGAACGATACCGTCGCTCGGAACGTAGATCGGATCGCGGTTCCCGTTGACGGCGTCGGCGATCGCGAGCTGATTTGCGGCGGCGGCCGACGAGAGACGGTCGGCGACCGTCACGGTGACGACGTCGTCCGTCGAAAGAGAGGCGGCGAGCAACCCGCCGAACAGCCCCGTTCCGGCGAATGCGAACAGGATCGCACGCGCGTCGGGAACGAGGATCCCACCGACCGCGGCGAGGAGACCGAGGGCGACCGATCCGATCGTCGTTCGCCGATATCGGGACGCGGCCGACCGTCCGCCTCGGAATCGGGGTCGTTCGTCTCGGATCGAACGGCTGTTCCGGACGCCGGTTTCCCGCCCGTTGTCGGGGTCGAACGCTCCTTCCGCCGAGGTGGCGTTCGCATCGGTGTCTTCGGTGTTCATGTGTCAGACTAGTGTACTGTACGTCGCGAATCGAGCGGCGGGAATCGGCGGGTGAGAGGGGCGTGTAGCGCTGACAAAACGCCGGGCGCGTCGAACCGAGCGATCGACGGGCGCGCGGAGCACCGATGGGGAGAACGATCGATCGGCTGTCGGCGAGACCATACTCCCCAAGATGGCAGATGGTAATTTGAAACCAGTGATGGTCCAGGTCGCAAAAGGTTCTATTAACTGGGAAGAAAACCCCGGTTCAACGAGGCGTGCGGTCTGGGGCGTCAGCGGGACGGATCGACGTGAGGATGTGTTACTGCCGGTAGAGCGATCGGCCGACGTTCAGCGCCGGCAACGCCGCCGCCGGATGGCCGCGTTCCCACCAGAGCATCGGCTTCGCCTGCCCGCCGAATCGCTCTTTGAACCGGAAGAGACCGTCTCTGAAATCCGGCTCCGTCCCGCGGAAGTCGTACGTCTCGTAGCCGTTTTCGATCCCCCACTTGATCGCGTGCTCGTGGAGGAGCTCCGACGCGCTGTACTCGAAGTGGTCCTCCGTGATTCCCGAAAACAGGTAGTGAATCGTCGACTGTTCGTCGTCCAGCAGTACCAGAATCATCCCGCGTCTGCTCCCGTCGACGTGAAGGGAAAACACCGTCACCCGTTCGGAGAAATCGCGGAGCGCGAGGAAGAGCGACCGCGGGAACCCGCTGCCCTCGACGCGGCCCATCACCGACGAGAAGTTCTCGTAGAACTCGGACAGCGTGCTCTCGCGGAGTTCCTCGTCGACGACCTCGAACTCCTGATCGTGACCCTGCTTGATCGCTCGCCGCCGCGAACTGTGCATTTCGGAACTGAGCCGGTCCCAGCCGCGGGTGAGATCGAGCGTGAATCGACACCGCTTGAGCTGTAACCGGTAGCCGTTTTCCCGTAGTAAGCCGTGGTACCGAATCGATCCCGGGTATCCCATTCGAAGCTGATCGAAGAGGATCCGTCCGTCGCAGAGGTGCGGAATCGCCTTGAGCAGCCGTTCGAGGGCTTCTTCCTCGTCCGTCATCGCGACCGGCCCGCCCACTCCGGGGGTGACGGACACGAGGCGCTCCACCGGAGTCGATCCGACCCGCCGGACGAAGGTCGGGAGGATCGCGATCGGGTTGTCCTTCTTGGAGACGAGCAGGTGTTTCGGTTCGTACGAGGTGCCGGACTCGATCGCGTGGACCCACTCGTAGCGGTGAAATACGCACCCACAGTCCGACTGCGTCACGACCTGATTCCACTGATTTCGATCGATCGGTTCGATACTGCTGAATTTCCGGACCTCGAGTGACATGTGTGGGGATCACCGGAACTGGTTCCGTATCGACAGCCTACCCGTCCAAAAATGTTCTGAGCGTATCGTTCGTTAACGCCAGCTAAGATGCGTCAGAACGCCTATATCCGTTCGAGACTATCGGAGCCACTGACAGTCACCGCACACCTGCTCGCACGATCGCTGCGTCCCCGCTCGCACGATGGCGTTGCGATCAGTACGTGAATCGTTTCAGTGACGACGGTAGTGTGAGGACGCCCGAACCATCGCTCACGGGCGACCGGGAGTCCGGACGCCGACGGACGGACGCAGCTCCGATCACCGACCCTCAACTCGATGTTTGCGGAACGAGTAATTTCCCCGTATTCGGTCAGTCTATCGAGTGATTCACGCCAACTAACCGGCCGATTTTAGCGGTCGACGGTGATACCACCGACGATGGCCGACGTCCGCTCGCAGATGCGCTCTCGACTTCGGACGATACGAGCGCTGCCCGCGGATCTCGTCGCCGCCGTCGCGGTAACGCTCGTCGCGAACGTGGTCGTGTTCGCACCGGTCGTCCGCGACACACCCCTCAGGATCCCGGTTGGTATCGTGTTCGTCCTCCTCGTGCCGGGTTACGTTCTCGTCGCCGCACTGTTTCCCGAACGGGGCGCGGATCGGACCGAGGCGGCCCTCGAGCGAGAGTCGCCGGACTCCGAAAGCGGGGTCCGATCCGGTGACGACCGACTGGATACTCGCGTCTGGAACGCGCCGTGGCCGGCGCGAATCGACGGCCTCGAGCGCCTGGCGTACGCGGTCGGAACGAGTTTCGTGGTCGCTCCGCTTCTCGCCGTGTCGCTCGATCTGACGCCGTGGGGGATCCGACTGCTCCCGTTCATGACCGCGGTGACCGCGTTCACGCTGTTCACGACGGCCGTCGCCGCGGTGCGTCGGTGGACCGTTCCGGAATCGGAACGGTTTCGGATCCCCTACCGGTCGTGGCTGGCCGCGAGTCGCGCCGCGATACTCGGACCGGATACGCGAGCAGACGCGGCGCTGAACGCGATGCTGATCGCGGCCGTGCTACTCGCGCTCGGAAGCGTCGGCTACGCCGCGACCGTGCTCCCGCAGGACGACGAGTTCTCGGCGATCTACCTCCGCTCGGACGACGGCGGACTCGAGGTCGACGGCTATCCGACCGACCTCGAACCGGGCGAGAGCGCCGAGGTTACCGTCGGAATCGACAATCAGGAGGGGCGGTCGATGAACTACACCGTGGTCGTCGTGGAACAGACGGTCGATTCGAACGGAACCGACGCGGTCGTCGAGGAGCAACGGGAACTCGATCGGGTCGACGTGGCGGTCGACGCCGGCGAACGCGCCGAGTTCGAATACGAACTCGAGCCGACGGCGACCGGCGAGAACGTTCGGATCGCCTGGTTGCTCTATCCGAACGACGGGCCCGACGACCCGTCCGCTTCGAACGCGAACGGCCACGTCTACCTCACGGCGGAGGAGCGCTCGACCGACGAGAACGCGACGGAATCCGTTGCCGGATAAACCACTATTTCTCACGGATCGGTTGCGACTGCGATACCGTTCCACGATATATTTGTTATTGTTCTGGTGGTACCGTCTGCCACTCACAAGGCGGCCCTCCTCGTCGGGCGGACGCATGCCCGACTACTCCGCCATCGTCCTCGCAGCCGGTGAGGGAAACCGACTGCGTCCGCTCACTCAGAACCGGCCGAAACCGATGCTCCCCGCGGCGACGAAACCGATCCTCGAACACGTTTTCGATCGGCTCGTCGACGCCGGAATCGACGAGATCGTCGCGGTCGTCGGATACCGGTGCGATCGCGTCCAGTCTCACTTCGGGCCGACCTATCGAAACGTCCCGATTACGTACGTCTCCCAGGAGAAGCGCCTCGGGACCGGGCACGCCCTGCTCGCGGCCGAGGACGCCGTCGACGGAACCTGCATCGCGATCAACGGCGATCAGATCGTCGACGACCGAATCGTTCGGGAGACAATCACGGGTCACGAGGCCGACGCCGACGCGACGCTCGCGCTGTTGCAGCGCTCGCACATCGAAGAGTACGGCGGCGTCACCGTCGACGACGGGCGCGTGACGAGCATCGTCGAGAACCCGAGTGACGACCGGGGCTACTTCCTCAACGCCGGCGTCTACGTGCTCGAGCCGGTTGTGTTCGACGCCGTTCGAGCGACGGAACCGAGCGACGGCGAGTATCATCTGGTAGACGCCCTGTCGACGCTCGCGGACTCCGGAGAGACCGTCCGCGGAGTGGTATCCGACGGGATCTGGGTCGACGCGACCTACCCGTGGGATCTGCTCGACATCTCGTTCGAGTTGTTCGACGCCGGGATCGTCGACGGCGGTCTCCCGCTGGAGGGACAGCGCGGCTCGTGCGTTCACGAATCGGCGGTGATACGGGAGCCGGTCGTCGTGGATCAGGACTGCGTCATCGGCCCGGAAGCCGTCGTCGGTCCGTACGTCTGTCTCGGCGAGAACGCGACCGTGGGCTCGAACGCGGTCGTCAAGCGGAGCGTCATCGATACCGACACGCGCGTCGGTGCCAACGTGACGGCGATCGATTGCCTCACCGGCACCGGCGTGACGATCGGAGCGGGATCGAATATTCCCGGCGGTCCCGCCGACGTTCGCGTCGAGGATCGCGTCTTCGAGGACGAATCGCTCGGCGCACTGCTGGCGGATCGAGTCCGCGATCGGGGCGGAGCCACGTACGTTCCGGGCGCAATCGTCGGTCCGGACGTGGACGTGCAAGCGGGAACGACCGTTCGCGGAACGGTTCCCGAGGGGACGGAGGTGCGTTCCTGATGTGTGGCATCATCGGGTACACGCCCGCGAACTCGGATCAGGACGTCCTCGACGTGTTACTGGACGGGCTGTCGGACCTCGAGTACCGCGGGTACGATTCGGCGGGCGTCGCGATCGCCAACTCGTCGATGTCGGTGTACAAACGAAACGGTGAGCTGTCGGAACTCGAGGCGACGGTTCCGGACGGGTCGGTCCGCGGTGACGCCGGGATCGGACACACCCGGTGGAGCACCCACGGACCGCCCTCGGACGAGAACGCGCACCCCCACACCGACTGCGACGGGTCCGTCGCGGTCGTTCACAACGGGATTATCGAAAACTATCGTGACCTCCGCGACGAACTCGAGGACGCGGGCCACGAGTTCGACAGCGAGACCGACACCGAGGTCATCCCGCACCTGATCGAGACGTCGCTCGAACAGGGGGCCGACGCCGAGCTGGCGTTTCGACGCGCGATCGATCGGTTACGAGGCAGTTTCGCCGTGGCAGCGCTCTTCTCGGGATCCGAATCGGTGTACGCGACGCGCAGCCAGTCGCCGCTCGTGCTCGGGATCGGTGACGACGGCTACCACCTGGCGAGCGACGTCCCGGCGTTTCTCGAGTACACGGATCAGGTCGTCTACCTCCAGGACGGGCAGTTCGCGACGATCTCCCCGTCGGGCGTCGAGATCACCGACGAGCGCGGGACGGTCGTGGACATGCCGGTGAAGACGGTGGCGTGGGATCCGGAGGAGGCGGGCAAGAGCGGCTACGACCACTACATGCGCAAGGAGATCAACGAGCAGCCGCGCGCGATCCGTAACTGCATCCGCGGCCGAACCGACGAGATCGCAGGCGCCGTCTCGATCGGCGAACTCGACGAACTCGAGCGCCCGGAACGCATCCACCTCGTCGCCTGCGGGACGTCCTACCACGCCGCGCTGTACGCCGCCCGGTTGTTCCGCGGCGGCGGCGTTCCGACGACGCCCTTCTACGCGAGCGAGTACGACGCCGACTCGGTTCCGATCGACGAGGAGACGCTCGTCGTCGGCGTTACCCAGAGCGGCGAGACGGCCGATACGCTGGGTGCGCTCCGGGACGCGAACCGAAGGGGGTCCCAGACGCTCGCGGTGACGAACGTCGTCGGGAGTTCGGCCTCGCGCGAGACCGACCACGTGATGTACATTCGGGCCGGCCCGGAGATCAGCGTCGCCGCGACGAAGACGTTCGCCTCTCAGCAGGCCGCGCTGGCGATGCTCTCGAGCGCGCTCACGGACGAGTGTTCTCGAGCGTTCGTCGAGGCGCTTCGGGCCCTCCCGGATCAGATACAGTCCGTCCTGGACGGCTCCCGCGCGAAGGAGGTCGCCGACGCCTACGTGGACGCGGACGCGTACTTCTTCATCGGTCGCGGCCACGGCGCGTCGGTGGCGCTCGAGGGGGCGCTGAAAATGAAGGAGATTACGTACAAACACGCCGAGGGCTTCCCCGCCGGCGAGTTGAAACACGGACCGCTGGCGCTGGTGTCCGAACGGACGCCGATCGTCGCGATAGCGAACGGCGAATCGGAGACCGAGAAGCTGATCGGCAACATCAAGGAAGTCGAAGCCCGCGGAGCGCCGGTGATCGCGGTCGCGGATTCGCCCGATGCGGTCGACTCCCACGTCGATCACGTCCTGCGCGTGCCCGAGACGCGGCCGCGGTTCGCACCGATACTGGCGAACGTACAGCTCCAGCTACTGTCGTACTGGGTCGCGAACCGACTGGGTCGATCGATCGACAAGCCCAGAAACCTCGCGAAGAGCGTTACGGTCGAGTGACGGAGACGGCCGTACTCACCCGTCCCGCTCCCCGTTCTCGTCGCTGGATTCGTTCCGGTGTTCGGAAAGCGCTTCCCCGATCGTCAACTCGCCCGCAGCGACCCGGCGAGCGAGCACCTCGTCGATCGCCCGATTGCGCTCGCTCTGTTCGCGCGAACGGTCCTTGATGACCTGAATCTCTCCCTCCGTCGGCTCGATCTCGCGAGCGTCGACGACCTCCCCCTCGAGCCGGGCGATGTTCACCGCGGCGAGCACGTCACCCATTCCTCGTGCGCCCGTGCCGAGGTAGGGGGTCGTCCCCGTCTCGTCGACGAGTTCGACGCGAACGTCGTCGAGATCGGTGACCAGTTTCGCGCTCTCGAGTCGGGAGCCGTCGCCGATGCGGACGACCGGGGAGGGTGCCTCGGCGGCCTCGCGTTGAATCAGGTCGACGGCGTCGCCCAGCGGCACCTGGAAGGCGGCGACGACCGTTTCGCCGGCGAGGACGGCGATCCCGGGCTTGCGGCCCGGGTCGACGCCGATGATCGTCCGGCCGCCGCCGCCGCGAACCGCGGCCAGCGCCTGGTCGATCGCCCGCCTCGGGTCGTCGGCATCGGCGACGATCGTCGTCACGTCGGCGAAGTCGTCGGCGTGATCGGTCCCGGTGACGACCACGTCGGCGTGGTCCGGCAGCTCGGCGTCGGGTTCGACGGTGGTAAACGTCGTCCCGCGCTCGCGGAGCTCGTTGACGACGCCGTGGTACACCTCGAAGTCCGTCGTGGCGACGACGATCACGACTCGGCCTTCGGTCCCGTGACGAATAAACGTACGCGAACGGTCCGTCGCGTTCGCGGCGTCGACGAGAGGCGGATAGCGGCGATGGGAACGCCGACGGGAGCCGACGGCTCTCCGGGGCGACGAGACGATCGAGCCCGTTCCGAACCTCTCGCGAGCCGAACGCTGAACACTACGGCTTTATTCGGCGGAGCCGCTATTCCGGTCGCGATTCGCCGGGTGATTCATCAGCGCGGTTTCCGATCGCGCCTCGGCCGGAATCGTGAAGTAAAACGTCGCCCCATCGCCGGGGACGGACTCGGCCCAGATCTCGCCGCCGACAGACTCGCTCCGCGAGCCTGCCGAGCTCGAACTCGCTTCGCTCGCTCGAACGCCGTGGCGTTCGACGATCCGTTCGCAGAGCGCGAGTCCGATTCCCGTTCCGTCGTGCTCGTCGGGCGGATGGAGGCGTTCGAACACCTCGAAGATGCGGTCGAGTTCGTCCGCGTCGATGCCGATCCCGTCGTCGCGGACGGCGATCCGCCACTCGTCTCCGTCTCGCTCGGCCGAGATATCCACTCGAGGCACCCCTTCACCGCTGTATTCGATCGCGTTGTCCAGCAAGTTCCGGAACACGTGACGGAGTTGTTCCTCGTCACCGATGACTCGCGGGAGCGAATCGACCGTGATCTCCGCGTCGCTCTCGTCGATTCGGAACGCGAGGTCCGCGCGGACGTCGGCGAGGACGACGTCGAGATCGACGGGTTCGAAGGAACCCTCGTCCCTGTCGACCCGCGAGTACTCGAGGAGGGCCTGGATCATCTCGCGCATCCGGTCGGCGCCGTCCACCGCGAACTCGACGAATTCGCGGCCCTCCGCGTCGAGGTCGTCGGCGTACCGACTCTCCAGCAACCGGAGGTAGCTCGAGATCATCCGCAGGGGCTCCTGGAGGTCGTGCGAGGCGGCGTAGGCGAACTGCTCGAGGCGGTCGTTCGATCGTCGAAGGTCCCGTTCGTACTCGATCTGTTCGGTAATGTCCGTGAGGGTGAGCACGGCGTTTCGCTGCTCGTCGCCCGGCAACGGGTTCCCGCTGATCAGGAGCCAGACGCGCCGACCGTCGGCGTTTCTGAGTCCGATCGGGCCGTCGTGCACCGTCTCTCCTCGTTCCACGACTCGATACGTCGGGGACTCCTCCGGAGCGAGCGGTGTCCCGTCCAACCGGATCAGGTCGAATTCGTCGATACGGTCCTCGTAGTCACCGACGCCCTCCGGTGCGTCCCCGAATATCTCTTCGGCCTGCTCGTTGCGGTAGTCGAACGTCCCGTCGCGGTCGAGCGTCGCGATCCCGATCGGAGCCGTTCGGACGAGTTGCTCGACGAAGTTTCGCTCCTTCCGCAGCGCGCGTTCGCTCCGTTCGGCTTCGGCCGCTCGAGTGAGCGCTCGCGCCTCCATCACGCCGACCCCCAGACCGCCGATCGTACCGACTGCGGTCAGGATACCGATCTCCCGCACCGGGTTCCCGAGGGTCGCGTCGGGATTGAGAACGAGCAGGGCGGTGACGCCGAACATCACCGCCAGACCGCCGAGACACCAGCCCGAAACGCGCGGAAACCGAGCGGGTGGAAGGTCGCTCTCGCCGACCCAGTACCCCCCGTAGAGTAGCGTGACGGCCGGCCACGCGAACAGGAGAAGATCGACCGAAATCTCCCCAGTTGGGCCGTCAGTCACTATATTTCGGTGTATCTGGATCGCTCCGAGTACGACGAACAGCCCGCCCAGCGCCGAAATAAGGACCTGTCCTCCCACTCTCGAAATAAAACGGCTCCAGGCGGACATTATCTTACATAGTCCCCATCGAGTTGTGAAAGTTTGGATAGTCGCGACGCTGGTTCACACCGGTACCGAATCGGTTCCGCTCCCCGGCCCGTTTCGGGGCCTTTTTGCGCATCCCCTGTCAACTGAAACCGTGACCGAAGAGGCGATTTCAACCGGCTGTGGCCCGGTCGACGAGTTGCTCGGTGGGGGGTTCGAACGCGGGGCCGTCACGCAGTTGTACGGTCCGCCGGCCGCCGGAAAGACGAATCTCGCGCTATCGGCGGCCGTCGAGACCGCGGTCGACGGCGGCACCGTCGTCTACATCGACACCGAAGGCGTCTCCGTCGACCGCTTCCAGCAACTGCTCGAGGCCACCGTCGACACCGAGTCGCCTCGAGACGGGGACGAGGCCGACGCGGACGACGTTGAGGCCGTCGCCTCGCGGATCGTCATCGAGGACGCGCTCGACTTCGAGGAACAGGCCGAGGCCGTCCGCGACGCCGAGGAGTTCGCCGAGCGCGCGGACCTCATCGTCCTCGACAGCGCGACGGGCTTCTATCGGCTCGAGCGCACCGCCGACGGCGACGAGGGCGAGGCGTTGCGCAGCGTCACCCGGCAGGTAACTCATCTGCTCTCGCTGGCCCGGAAACACGATCTCGCCGTCGTCCTGACGAATCAGGTCTTCGCCGACCCCGACTCGGATCGTACCCGGGGGCTGGGCGGGAATACCCTCGAGCACTGGACCGGAACGGTCGTCCGCCTCGAGCGCTTCCGCGGCGGGAAGCGACGTGCAACCCTCGAGAAACACCGCTCGAAACCCGTCGGGGACTCGGCTCAGTTCCGGATCACCGACACCGGGCTCGAGGGCGGCGACGACGACGCCTGGACCTGACCGCGCGGCGTCCGGTCCCCGGAGACGGGGCCGTCCCTCGTTTTATACGTTTGCTCTCGACGGGCGCTCTCCGTCGGATCGTTGCGAGACGAAAAAAGGAGCGCGGAACCCCGGAGTCGGACGACTCCCGCTACAGCTGATTGAGCTTTCGCAACAACTGGCCGCGGTACTCCTCGTCGCTGGTGACGCCCTTGAGTTCCAAGACGTTGCGCTCGAGTTTGTCCTCCGCGACGCGGAAGGCGTTCTCCGAGCCGTAGCCTTCGCCGGTGCCGGCGACCTGTCCCTTATTCGTTCGCAGGCGGATCTGACACTGCACGAGCGGGGTTCCCCGCAGCTTCTCGTTGTGCTCGTGGAAGCGGACGTGAGCGTGCATCACCTGCATGTCGGCGTACTTGTCCGCGACGGACTCGATGCTCTGGACGATCGACTCCCGGGTGATGGTGTCGAGCATCGAGATGTTGGTAATCTGGACGTCCATGTGCTCCTCCTCGGTGAACGTCAGCGCGCGCAGGACGTCCGTCTTGGTGATGACGCCGATGACGACCCGGTCGTTGTCGGCCGGCGTGACCATCAGCCCCGCGTAGTCGTCCTCGAGCATCGCTTCGACGGCCTCCTTGGCCGTCGCGTCCAGCGTCGTCGTCTCCACGGGACTGGTCATGATGTCGTAGACGGGCACGTCGAGCAGGCGATCGGTGTCGCCGACCCGGTCGCCGGTCGTGGTCGTGTGATTCTCGCGGATGACGAAGTCGGCGATGTCGTGGGTGGTCACGACGCCGGAGAGGTAGCCGTTCTCGTTCATCACCGGCAGTCGCGAGATCCCGTGTTCGCGCAGGAGATTGATCGCTTTCCCGATCCCGTCGTCTTCGTCGAGCGTGATCGGATCGTCGGTGTAGATGTTTTCGACGGTGAGCGCGTCGAGGTTCTCCAGTACCGCCTCGAGGATCGCGTCGTCGGTGATGACGCCCCAGAGGTCGCCGTTCTCGAAGACGGGGGCGACCGTGGCGTTGCTCTCGACGAGAACGCGTGCGGTCTCCCGGATGTCCTCCTGGCGGTCGACCTTGGGAGACGGCGTGTTCCGGCTCGGTTTCGTCAGCGCCGCCACCTTGGCGTCGTCCTCGACGTGCGACTGGAGGACCTCCCGCTCGCTGATGACGCCCTCGTATTCGCCGTCATTCATGACGATGATCCCCTTGGGATTGCCGTTCTCGAACATCGAACGGACTTTCCCCATTCGCGTCCCGACGTCGACTTCGATAAACTCCGTGGTGGCGATATCAGCGATATTCATCTGTCCGTCTGAACGTAGTGCCGCGGGGGTATTTAAGATACTGCCCGTTTTAGCCGGGGTGGCTCCGGGCACCGGGATTTTTGTGCGGGCCGTTGAAGCGTTTCGCGATGCGCGACATCACCGTCTTCGGCCGGTACACCTACCTCGTCACCGAAATCGTCTGGGGGCTCGTCGCCGCGCTCCTCTTGCGTCGGGCGAACGCGCTCCGGAAGGCGGCGGTTACCATCCTCGCACTGTACCCGATCGCCTACGTCTGGGACCGCTACACCCTCGCCGTCGGCGTCTTCGATATCAAACTCAGGATCGGCGTCGATATCGCCGGCATCCCGCTCGAGGAACACCTGTTCATGGCGGTGGTCCCCGGGCTCGTCATCGGGATCCACGAGACGATCTTCGGCGACGAATCCGACGACGCGACGACACCTTCGAAGTCATTAGCGCACCGATAGGTACCTCTCACTGACTGTAAGCAACCGCGACTATCTTGTACGCACGGACCGTCAGTCGACTCGATGGATAGTCGTCGGTTCGCGACGGCCAAGGCGAACGAAACGGACGCGAGCGAGAGCGGCGACCGCGCGCTGTTACGGGGACTGGCGAACTTCCTCGTCGCCGTCGCGCTCGTCTGTTCGCTCGCGCTCGGAACCGCCCTCTTCGCACCGCAACTCATCGACGGGCTCGGCCTCGAGGAACGACAGCCGCCCAGTCCCGACGTGAAGCCGGCCGGGGAACGCAACCCCGACGTGACCGATCCCGACGATCCGGGGAACTCGAGTTACGAGACCGACGTCGAGATGGTCAGCTCCGCGACCGTTGAGGACTTCGTCCACGCGGAGGTCAACGAGCGGCGGGCCGAGCGCGGCCTCGACCCGCTCGTATGGGACGGAACGATCGCGTCCGTCGCGCGCGCCCACAGCGAGGACATGGCCGATCGCGACTACTTTTCCCACAGGAACCGCGACGGAGAAGGTCCCTATGATCGGTTTCAGGACGTGAGCAACTACTGTCCGGGATACGGCGAAAATATCGCCAAGACGTGGCTCGATCGACCCGTCGAACGGCCCGGCGGCGACGGGACCGTTCGCCACCGGACCGCCGAGGGGCTCGCGACGGGGCTGGTCAACCAGTGGATGAACTCTACAGCCCATCGGCAGGCCATCCTCGAGGAAGGCGACACGCCCAGTTGGGACCGAGCCGGCGTCGGCGTCTCCATCACCGACGACGGCGAGGTCTACGCGGGACAGAATTTCTGTCGCGAGTGGTGACGGGTCGGGACCGCGCCGCCTCGAGCGGGAACTGATTCACCGGCGGGTTCGCTGAGAGCGTTGACATGCACGACGAAAACCGCGAGACGGATCGGTTCACAGGAATTGCGAACGACTTACAGGTACAGGGACCGAAAGAACGGACGTTCACTATGGAGGTTCCGGAGACGCTCACCGCTATCTATCGAACGGCGAGCGACCGCGACTTGACCTTTCTCGCGGCCGGGTTCGCCTACTACGCGTTCGTCTCGCTGATTCCGCTGATCTTGCTCGCGCTCGTCGTCGGCTCGCTGGTCGGCGGCGAGCAAGCGGCCCAACGGCTGATCACCGTCGCCGGCGACTTCCTCCCGGCGGCGGGCGAAGAGCTGGTCACCGAAGCGCTCACGACCGAATCCGGGCGCGCGGAGGCGACCGTCGTCGCGCTCGCCGTCGCCACGTGGGGTGCGCTCAAGGTCTTCCGCGGACTGAGCCTGGCGTTCGACAAGGTTTACGACGAAGTGGCCGAGGACTCGCTCGTCGACCAGATCAGGGACGGCCTCACCGTGATCGTCGCCGGCGCGGGCGCGATCGCCCTCATGATCGGGATCGGCGCGATGCTTCAGATCGTCGCCGACTCCGTTCCCTTCGCCGGCCTGCTCGGTTGGATCGTCCTGCTGGGCGGGCTCGTCCTCGTCTTCCTCCCGATCTACTACGTGCTGCCGCCGGTCCCCGTCGAACTGGCCGAAGTCCTCCCCGGCGTGGTCTTCGCCGCCGTCGGCTGGACGGCCCTCCAGATCGGATTCCAGCTCTACGCGTCGAACGCCGGCCAGTACGAGGCGTACGGTGCCGTCGGTGCGGTCCTCCTGTTCGTCACCTGGCTCTACTTCGCCGGCATCATCATCCTCGTCGGTGCCGTTCTCAACGTCGTCCGATCGCGCCCCGTAATCGCGGAATAGCGGCCGGGAGAAGCGTCACCGCTCCCGTTTTCTGTATCGTCCGTACAGGGGAAAGATTATGCCCCCGGCAGCGACAGACCACGACCATGAGCGACGAGCGATCACCCTCCACCGCCGCGACCGACGACCCCGGCGCGGCCGACGACGTCGAGGCCGATGATGGCTCGAGCGAGGCCCTCGAGCCGAGCGGCGGCCCCCGGCGCGTCGTCTCCGAGCAGAGCGTCGACGACATTCTCGACTCGCTCGACGCGACGAAAGCCGAGTCGACGGGCTCGAGCGACGAACCGAGCGCGACGAACGGACCGACTGACACCGTTACGACCGCGGTCGGCGAGGACGACGTTTCGACGGCCGACGAGGAAGTCACTACCACGACCGATGGAACGACGGCGGACGGAACGACCGCCGACGGAATCACCGACCACGACACCGCGTCCCGGTCCGACGCGGAGTCGAACTCGACCGACGCGGAGTCGATCGAGACGGCCGCATCGTCGCTTCCAGACGACGCCTCGCTCGAGGAACTCGCGAGCCGCGTCGACGACGGCACCGTCACGGGCGCGGACGTCCGGGCGGCCGAGGCCGGCGACGGCCGCGAGTCGACCCCCGAGATCGACGATATCGACCTCTCGATGGACGACCTCGAGACGACGGGAACGGGGGCCAGCGACGCCGGTAACGGTACCGACTTGCGCGACGACGCCGGCCCGCTCGCCGGGTCGGTCGAGCGCGACGTAGACGCCGGGACGAGTGACGAGTCCGCAGACGACGAGCCCGGTTTGTTCGGTCGACTCAAGCAGTTCTTCTCGCGATAGCGGACGGCTTCGGTGGCCCGGCTCGGGTTCAGCATCGCTCGGGAATCGGCGATTCGAGGGCGACCCCTGCCCGCTAGCTGACCAGCGTGATCAGGACGAACAGCGTCGCGACCGAGGCCAGCGTCGTGACGAACACGTTCAGCGACGCGAACTCCCGGTCGCCGCCGAGTTCGTTCGCGAAGACGAACGTCGAGACGGCGCTCGGCGTCCCGAGCATCACGACGCTGGCGGTAAACGTCGCCGGGTCGACGGCGAGCGCGGAGAAGACGGCCCACGCGAGGGCGGGCATCAGGCAGATCTTGAGCGCGACGACGGCGGCGATCGCTCCGGCGTCGATCGAGGGCGCGTCGACCTGCAGGGACGCCCCGACGCAGAGCAACGCGACGGGCAAGGCGAGCGAACCGATCGCATCGAGGCCGGTCGCGGCGGGCGACGGGATCGAGATTCCGAGGGAGCCGACCGCGAGGCCGGCGATCAGTGTCGCCAGGATGGGGTTCGTCGCGAGTCCGCGGAGTTCGCGCGCGATCGAGGCGTCGGCTCCGTTGAGCGTCGAGAGGACGAGGATCGTCAGCGGCAACTGGGTCAGCGTCACGACGCCCAGCACGACGCTCGCGATCGCCGTCACCGACGCGTCGAACGTCGCGGCGACCAGCGGCAGTCCGAGATAGCCCAGATTCGAGTGATACGACTGGACGATCGCGACGCTCCGGCGGGCGCTCGAGCCCCGATTTCGGTGGACGATCGCGGCGAGTCCGGCGGTCGCGAACAGCACGACGAGGAGGCCGGCGAGCAGCGCCGGCGAGAGGAGGTCCCCGATCGACCGGTCGTAGGTGGAGACGAAAATCAGCGCCGGCAGCGCGACGTAGTAGGCGACGGCGTTCAGCAGTTCGGTCCGCCGCCGGTCGAGGATCCCGGTCGTCCGCAACCCGGCTCCGACCAGCAACACGACGAGCAGCGCCAGCAGCCGACCGACGACTTCCATATCCCGCTCGAGTCGACTCGCGGGTTTGTACCGTTCGATCTCGAGCGACGGGACGATGGTGAGTCCCCTGGTCCGGCCGACTCGAGACCGAAAGCGATGACCGCGTCGCCCGACACGATCAAACGTTCATGGCGCTGGACGACGTGGAAGGCCTCGAGGAGATCGAATCACAGTGACCGAGAGCACCCTGTCGGACGTTCCGACCCGAATCAGAGCGGGGCTCCGAACCCGACTGCAGCGCCTTCGCTGGTGGGTCGCGCTGCGAGTCGGCGGCGCTCCGAACTGTGCGGTCTGTGGCGACGAGGCGGCGTGGATCGCCGAGACCGAGGACGAACCCCGTTGCTTTCGTCACATTCCGAGCGAGGGGATGGACGCGATACGAGACGTAGAACCCGCCGACTGTTTCACCGACTGGGAGAGCGACGCGTACTCTCGAGACTGACGGAAGGGAGTATCGGCGAACTCGAGGAAACGCCGGATTTGGCAACTCCGGAGACGTATCTGCCGAATCGAAATCTTTGTAGTAGAAACTATTCCAAATTGACGTATGGATAGAACGGATTGGTTCCTCGCGCTCATCACTTTTTTGTTGGCTGTAATCGCCCTCGAAACCGTCTCAGATGCGACGAACGAAGTCTTTCTAGATATTGGTGGTACCGCCTCGTTATTGGTGATCTTCCTCTTGCCGCTCTATCTGCTCGTCCACGTCGTGATGAACCATCACGAGGAACCGGACTGGTAATCGAACTCCGCTGTAAGTGGTGAGTTCACTACCGATGTCTGCGAGGGATGAAGTCGAGTTCGGAGGTGTGTGGACCGGACTGAGTACCATCCTCATCTCAGTGCTTGCATTGGGCGTATTCGTGCTCACGTCGGACCCGATCAACGTCGGTGGCGTCGTAGCGAGTATCGCCTTCGGCGCTTTCGGTCTTGCACAGCTCCTTGCTCCCCGACTGGCACCGTGGTTCGCTAGTCTCTCTCCTCGCTGGACTGGTCTCTTCTGGATACTCGTTGGTCTGGGGCTCGCCGTGCTCGGTGTTATCTCCTCGGTGACAGCCCGCCAATTCCCTAGTAGCCTACTAATAGGGACTCTATTCGTTCTCTACGGTTGCCTCACCGCACTTGATCCGTAAACACGGACAGAATATCCTGAATAAAGAAGTCGTCCCACTATTTACTGATGACAGAACGAATCAACTGCTCAGAAACGGGTTCGCAAGAAACGTAGTGGGTTGGGGCAGAGTTGAACTGCCGATCTCCTCCATGTCAAGGAGGTGTCATAACCAGACTAGACTACCAACCCGCCTGGTTTCGCGGTCACACAGCCCGACGCACGTCGTCACGCTGTCTGCACTCAGTCGTTGCCCGCCGCTACAATTGAAGGTTTCGAATCGACCGCCGTACGCGAGTCGCCCCCACGCGCCGGGGCGATACGCTTAAGTCGATGTACTCATTTGGTCATTACAAGACAACTACGTACATTGGTGTTCACTATGCAGGAATACGTCGAACGAGTGACGGAGGGGGACGACCTCACGCAATCGGACGCTCGAGCGGCTTCGACGGCCGTTTTCGAGGGTGCGACGGAGGCACAGATCGGCGCGCTGCTGGCGGCGCTCCGCGCGAAAGGCGAGACGGAGGCCGAAATCGCCGGGTTCGCCGAGGGGATGCGCGGCGCGGCCAGAACGATCGATCCCGACCGGGAGCCGCTGGTCGACACCTGCGGAACGGGCGGCGACGACTACGACACGATCAACGTCTCGACGACGAGCGCCATCGTCGCGGCCGGGGCCGGCGTTCCGGTGGCCAAGCACGGCAACTACTCGGTCTCGTCGTCGTCGGGCAGCGCCGACGTGCTCGAGGAAGTTGGCGTCGACGTCGAGGCCGAACCGCCGGCCGTCGAGGCGGCCATCGAGGAGGACGGCATCGGATTCATGCTCGCGCCGGTGTTCCACCCGGCGATGAAGGCCGTCATCGGGCCGCGCAAGGAACTCGGCATGCGGACGATTTTCAACGTTCTCGGGCCGCTGACGAATCCGGCCGGGGCCGACGCGCAGATCGTCGGCGTCTACGATCCGGAGCTCGTCCCCGTCCTCGCGGACGCGCTGTCCCGAATGGACGTCGACCGCGCGCTGGTCGTCCACGGCGCGGGCACCGACGAGATCGCGATCCACGGCGAGACCGTCGCCGCCGAGGTCGACGGCGATTCCGTCGAGGAGTACACGCTCGAGCCCGCGGATCTCGGTCTCACGGAACGCGATATCGACGACATCGCCGGCGGCCTGCCGAAGGAAAACGCGGCCGACATGCGCGGGATCGTCGAGGGGAGTATCACGGGTGCGAAACGCGACGTGATCCTCGCGAACGCCGGCGCGGCGATCTACGTCGCCGGCGAAGCCGACTCGCTCGAGGCGGGTGCCGACGCGGCCCGCGAGGCGATCGACTCCGGTTCCGCGGCGCGGAAACTCGACCGACTCCGCGGCGCGACGGCGGAGCCGGTCGGGGAGGAGCGATGACCCGCGTCAAGGTCTGCGGACTGACCACCGAATCCGACCTCGAGGCGGCGGTCGAGGCGGGCGCGGACGCGGTCGGCATCATCTGTGACGTTCCGGTCGACACGCCGCGAGAGGTCTCGCTCGAGCGGGCCGCAGCGCTCGCGGCGGCGACGCCGCCGTTCGTGACGAGCGTGCTGGTAACGATGCCCGCGGGGCCCGAGGAGGCGATCGAGCTGGTCGAGACGATCGAACCCGACGCGGTTCAGATCCACAGCGACATCCGGGTCGGCGACCTCGCGTACCTGCGCGCGAAACTCGAGGCCGAGATCCTGCTCGCGGTCGACGCCGACGACGCGACCACCGCCGAGATTTACGACGACATCGTCGACGGACTCGTCGTGGACACGGCGGGCGAGGACGGCGGCGGCGGAACCGGTCGTACCCACGACTGGGAGCGGACCCGGACGGCCACCGCGGACCTCGAGTCGCCGCTGATCCTCGCGGGCGGACTCACGCCCGAGAACGTCGGCGACGCGGTCCGGACCGTCGACCCGTTCGCCGTCGACGTGGCCAGCGGCGTCGAGGACAGCGGCGGCGTCAAGGACATCGACGCCGTGCGATCGTTCGTCGACCGAGCGAAGAACGCCCGCCGACCGGCACAGCCGTAACTGACTTACATGGACGATTCTACCGCCACCGTATCCGAACCGCCGACCGTCGACGTCGACCGTGAGACGTTCCGCGAGCACGCGGGGTCGAGCGCCGACCGCTCGGACCGACCCGCCGTCGTTCGCACCGTCGCCACCCTCGACGTCGAGACGACCCCGCTCGCCGCCTACGCGGCGCTTACCGGCCGAACGGCTGCGAGCGATCGCGAGCGTGCCCCGTACGCCTTCCTGCTCGAGAGCGCCGAGAAGACCGCCTCGAGCGACCCCGACGGTGCCTTCCGACCGAGCGCCGCGGACGCGGAGCGCCACGCGCGGTACTCCTACGTCGGGTACGAACCCGAGGCCGTCGTGACGGTCGAGTCGGGCGAGGCGACCGTCGAAGCGCTCACCGACGACGCGCCGCTCGACGCGATTCGGACGGACAGCGAGGGCGACACCGTCGACGCGCTTCGGGCCGCGATGCCGGACGTCCGTCTCGAGAACGTGCCCGACCACGACCGCCAGCACCTCGAGGGCGGGCTGGTCGGCTTCCTGGCCTACGACGCGGTCTACGACCTCTGGCTCGAGGAGGTCGGCTGCGAGCGCCCCGACTCGCGGTTCCCGGACGCGCAGTTCCTCCTGACGACGAAGACGCTGGCGTTCGACGAGCGCGACGGCACGCTCTCGCTGGTCTTCACGCCCGTGCTCGAGGCCGACGACGACCCGGACGAGGTGTACGACGCGCTCCGGGACGAAGCCGCCGCGGTCGCGGCAACGCTGCGCGAGGCCGAGCGGCCCGAGACGGGCGGGTTCGTCCGCGAAGACGAGAGCTCGGGTTCCAGGGCGGAGTACGAGGAGAGCGTCCGTCGAGCCAAAGAGCACGTCCTCGACGGGGATATCTACCAGGGCGTCGTCTCCCGCACGCGGGAACTGTACGGCGAGGTCGACCCGCTCGGCTTCTACGAGGCGATGCGGGACGTGAACCCGTCGCCCTACATGTACCTGCTCGATCACGGCGATCTCACCGTCGTCGGCGCCAGTCCCGAGACGTTGATCTCCGTCCGCGGGCGCGAGGTCATGTCCAACCCCATCGCCGGTACCTGCGATCGCGGCTCGAGCCCCGTCGAGGATCGCCGCCTCGCGGGCGAGATGCTGGCCGACGGGAAGGAACGCGCCGAGCACACGATGTTGGTCGATCTCGCGCGAAACGACGTTCGCCGAGTCTCGGAGCCGGGATCGGTCCGCGTCGACGAGTTCATGAACGTCCTCAAGTACAGCCACGTCCAGCACATCGAGTCGACGGTGACCGGCGAACTGACCGCCGACTCGGATGCGTTCGACGCGACGCGAGCGTCCTTCCCCGCCGGCACCCTCTCGGGCGCGCCGAAGATCCGTGCGATGGAGATCATCGACGACCTCGAGTCCGACCCTCGCGGTCTCTACGGCGGCGGCGTCGGCTACTACTCGTGGACCGGCGACGCGGACTTCGCGATCGTGATTCGGACGGCGACCGTTGAGAATGAAGGCGACCAGGATCGGATCACGGTTCAGGCCGGTGCGGGCCTCGTCGCCGACAGCGATCCCACCGCCGAGTACGAGGAGACCGAGCAGAAGATGGGCGGCGTCCTCGCGGCACTCGAGGAGATCGAACTACCGGGCGGTGACGATGACTCGAGTCCGGACGACGAACCCGGTGCGACGGCGGAGGTGAGCCGATGAGCGCGACCGCGACCGAAGAACGGGACACCACTACGGACGGGGACGGGAAGACGAACGCGGACGCGGACCCACTGACGGTCCTGTTCGTCGATAACTACGATTCGTTCACCTACAACCTCGTCGAGTACGTCAGCCAACTGGCCGGCACCGAAACCGAGATTCTGAAGAATACGGCATCGCTCGAGGCCGTTCGCGCCGTCGATCCCGACGCGATCGTCATCAGCCCGGGGCCGGGCCATCCGAAAAACGACCGCGACGTCGGGGTCACGATGGACGTGCTCCGGGAGATCAGCCCCGACGTGCCGACGCTCGGCGTCTGTCTCGGTCTCGAGGCCGCCGTCTACGAGTACGGCGGGACGATCGGCCGTGCCCCCGAACCGATCCACGGGAAGGCCTCCGCGGTGGACCACGACGGCGACGGCGTCTTCGAGGGGGTAGAGCAGGGCTTCCGCGCCGGTCGGTATCACTCGCTGATCGCGACCGAGGTCCCCGACTGCTTCGAGGTGTCGGCGACCGCGGAACACGGGGAACACACGCTCGTGATGGGCGTGCGCCACCGCGAACATCCCCTCGAGTGCATCCAGTTCCATCCGGAAAGCGTGCTCACGGCCGTCGGACACGATATCATCGAAAACTTCCTCGAGTCGGTCTGATACGGCTGCTGTCAGTCAGTTCCGATGCGACCGCGAGACGGACTGCGGTCGCACCGGTAAACCGTTACAGCAGACCGTATGACCGGCGGACCGACCGCGCGGGACGGCAGGGGTATTCCGAGAGCGAACAGCCCGGGGCGCCGGCGGTCTAGAACGGCAGAAACGACAGGTCGGTGAACCCGGCGGCGTAGAGTCCGGCGAGGACGACGGCGGCTACGATGCCAATGCGGACGGCCAGTTTGATCGCGATTTTGATTGCGACGACGGCGACGGCGAAGGCAGCCAGTCCGGCCAGTACGAGGAGGATCGTCGGCCCCGATGTCAGTGCTTCGATCATATGCGACCCCGCGTGCTGCAGGGACGTAATCTTTCTGGATATCGTGACTGACTCTCGAGAGTGACTGACTCGAGTGGCGCTGTCGTCCCGAGACACCGAACCACCCGCGAAAGAGAAAATCGCATGAAGGCGACGTACTCCAATCGTTCGCAGTCACTTTCAGTTCGGTCTGAAAATCGTTAAGTCGGTCGGCGACGTAGGACGTAGTAACCACACAGGCGGCCGTCTCGGCGGCCGCGGGAGGCGGCGAAACGATAGGTTACAGAGGCATCAATACAACTATAGTTGCAGTAGTACAAGAAAAGTGGGACAACAACACCACGTTTTATGATGGATGCATGAATACCGAACCTTCGTTACGAATGATGAGAGCAACGACCCGGATTGACGCCAGAATCGGTGTGCGCCAGCGGTGTAACGACGAGGTGACGCGCGCATGAGCGATGTCGAACTCTCCGCGGCGGATCTGACGCTCCCGATCAAGCGATCCGACGGGGACACCCTGGCGGAGCGATTGACGGAGAACGCCTACGAGAACATTTTGCCGGCCCGCTATCTGCGGAAGGACGCCAACGGCGATCTAATCGAGACGCAGGAGGACCTCTTCGATCGCGTCGGCACGAACATCGCGCTGGCCGAAGCCGTCTACGAGGCCGAGAAGCGCGACCTCGAGATCACGGTCACGCCCGACCAGCTGAAGCCCGACCACCCGCGACGAGACGAACTCGCCGCGGAGGTCTTCGGTGAGGGCGTCACGGCCGACGACGACGTCGAGACGGTCCTGACGGAGCGCAACGTCAACAAGTTCGCCTACGACACGATCGTTCCCGAACTCCCCGACGAGGTACGGGACCACGTCGAGGACGTCGCCGAGACCTTTACCGACGGGATGGAGTCGCTCTCCTTTATGCCGAACTCGCCGACGCTGATGAACGCGGGCAACGAACTCCAGCAGCTCTCGGCCTGTTTCGTTATGTCGCCCGACGACGACCTTTCCGACATCCACGAGACCGCCAAGAAGGCGGCCGAGGTCTTCCAGTCCGGCGGCGGCGTCGGCTACGGCTTCTGGCAGCTGCGACCCTACGGCGACTCGGTCGGCTCGACCGGCGGCATCGCGTCGGGCCCGATCACCTTCATGCGGACCTACGACCAGCTCTGCGAGACCATCGCGCAGGGCGGGACCCGCCGCGGTGCCCAGATGGGCATCATGCGCGTCTCCCACCCCGACGTCATCGAGTTCATCCACGCCAAGAACAAGGACGTCTCGCTCGCCCACACGCTGCGGCTGAACGACCCGGACGACTACACCTACACCACCTTCTCGGAGGCGCTCGAGGAAGCACGCGACCTCATCGACGAGGACGGACGCGTCCCCAAGCACCTGCGCAACGCCGTCGAGGGCCACCTCTCGAACTTTAACATCTCCGTCGGCGTCACCGACGGCTTCATGGACGCGGTCCGGAACGACGAGGAGTACACCTTCACCAACCCGCGGACCGAAGAACCCCACATCGCCACCGAGGAGACCAAGGAGATGTACAGCCGGTACGATCTCGGCGAGCACGTCGAGGTCGGCGAACCCCTCTCGATCCCGGCGGAACTCGTCTGGGAGCGCATCGTTCAGGGCGCCCACGAGAACGGCGAGCCCGGGGTCATCTACCTCGAGCGAGTGAACAAGGAACACTCCTTCGACGTCGAGAAGCAAGACGACCACCGGATGCTCGCGACGAACCCCTGCGGCGAGCAACCCCTCGAGGAGTACGAGGCCTGTAACCTCGGCCACATCAACCTCTCGACGCTGGCGGCTCTCGACGCGCCCGACTGGCGCGTCTGGTCCGACGAGCACGGCGACGAGTACGACTCCCAGGAGGCGGCCGTCTCGGCCTTCCTCGAGGAGGCCATCGACTACGCGGAGTTCGACGAGCGCATCGAGTACGGCACGCGCTTTTTGGAGAACGTCGTCACGATGTCGGACTTCCCCGTCGAGGAGATCGAGGAGAAGGTCCGCGACATGCGCAAGATCGGTCTGGGCGTCATGGGTCTCGCCCAGCTGTACGTCCAGCTCGGGATCAAGTACGGGAGCGAGGAGGGCAACGAAGTTGCCAGCCAGCTGATGACCCACATCAACCACGGCGCGAAGGCGACGAGCCACGAACTCGCCGAAGAGCGCGGCTCGTTCAACGACTGGAACGAGTCGAAGTACGCGACCCCGACCGAGTATCGCGAGTGGTTCGAGCGCCAGACCGGCGAGGACGCCGACGACTGGAAAGACGGCTTCCCCATCCGCAACCACAACGTCACGACCATCGCCCCGACCGGGACGACCTCGATGGTCGGCAACACGACGGGCGGCTGTGAACCCATCTACAACGTCGCCTACTACAAGAACGTCACCGACGACGTGCAGGGCGACGAGATGCTCGTCGAGTTCGACGACTACTTCCTCCGCGTCCTGGAGGACAACGAGATCGACGTTGACGCGGTCAAGGAAGAGGCTCAAGAGCAGATGGCGACGAACCAGTTCGACGGCGTCGAAGGTCTCTCGACGGTGCCGGACGCGATCGGCGAACTGTTCGTTATCACATCGGACGTCTCGGCGAAACAGCACGCTGCGGTGCAGTGTGCCTGCCAGAACGGCGTCGACTCGGCCATCTCGAAGACGGTCAACGCGCCCAACGACTCCACGCTCGAGGACGCCAAGGAGGTCTTCGAGTGGGTCTACGAGAACGGCGGCAAGGGGGTCACCTACTACCGCGACGGCACCCGATCGAAGCAGGTGCTGACGACGCGCGCCGACAACGCCGACTTCGCCGACGAGACCGAGGCCGCACAGGCGCTGGTCGAGCAGATCGACGAGATCTTCGGCGGACTCGAGGCATTCCTCGAGAGTCAGGAAGTCCAAGACGTCCTCGGAGAGGGCGCCGACTCGCTGTTCGGCGACGGCCGCCAGCCGGTTCAGGTCGACTTCACCGAGAAGCGCGAGCGGCCCGACGCCTTGCAGGGCGTCAGCCAGCGCATCGACACCGGCTACGGGAAGATCTACGTGACGATCAACGAGGATCCCGAGACCGGGCAGCCGTTCGAGCTGTTCGCGAACATCGGTCACTCCGGCGGGTTCACGAACTCCTTCACCGAGGCGCTGGCGAAGGTCATCTCGACCTCGCTGCGCTCGGGCGTCGACCCCGAGGAGATCGTCGACGAACTCTGTGGCACCCGCTCGCCGAAGGTGGCCTGGGACAAGGGCGAACAGATCCAGTCCATCCCGGACGCCATCGGCACCGCGATGCGCCGGTACCTCGAGAACGAGATCGACAAGCCGTACCCGAAACAGCAGACGCTCGAGGAGTCGGCCGACGCGGACCTCGGCGAGTACGACGGTCCCGAGACCGACGGCGGCGCGGCCGCCGTGGAGAGCGGTCCGTCCGCGGATGCGAACGCCGACGCTGACGACGCGACGCAGGACCTCATCGACGCCGGCGAGTCGCCGGAGTGTCCCGACTGCGGCTCGCTCGCGCTCGAGTTCAGCGAAGGCTGCAAAACCTGCAATAGCTGCGGCTGGTCGGAATGCTGAGCGCTGAGTAAGGCCGTTTCGGTGCTGTCGATTCTGCCGTTTTTCTCGGCTTCGTTTTCTCCCTCGTGTTCCCGTCGCCGAGCCGCCGGAACACCACACTTAGCATCGCCCGGTGAGAACACTGGCGTATGACTGTAGACGGCGGGGCAGGGTCGGACGGGACCGACGCGGCCGGCTCGAGCGATCGAGCGACCGGCGCGCCGCGCTGTCCACACTGCGAGGCCCCGATGTACAAGCGCCACTGCAAGTACGTCTGTCCCCAGCACGGGGCCATCATCGACTGCAGCGACCCCTTCCGTTGAGATCGCGGTAGTTGCGAGTCGAGCCGACTCTTTCAGCGGCCGACTCGAGCCGTGAGTCGCCCGGAACCCCTACAAGACGGCGGTCTGTGGTCTCGAGCAACGAACACATGTCCGCGCAACCGACGATCCTCGTCGTCGACGACGAACGGGAACTCGCCGACCTCTACGCGATGTGGGTCGGCGAGGATTACGAGGTCGTGACCGCCTACGACGGCTCCACCGCACTCGAGCGAATGAGCGACGCGATCGATATCGTCCTGCTCGACAGGCACATGCCCGACATCACCGGCGACCGGGTGCTCGAGGAGATCCGAGCGACGGGCTACGACTGCTGGGTGCTCATGGTGACCGCGGTCGATCCCGGGCTCGATATCGTCGAACTGGACATCGACGACTACCTCACGAAACCCGTCACGCGAACCCAGCTCACGCGGATCATCGAGAACCTCCGGGTTCAGGCTCGCTACGGCGACGACGACCGGCGGGAACTCGAGTCCATCTCGAACAAGATGGAGACGTTGGAAGACGAAGCGTCCATCGAAGAGCTGACCGACACCGAGGCCTACCGACGGCTCGAGGCGGATCTGAAGGAGATGAGCGATTCGCTCGTCGAGGATCTCGACGACGAGTAGCTCCCCGATCGATAGAGCCCGGTTGCAGAACGAATTCTCCCGACGCGATTCTCCTCCCCTGTCGATGACGGATTCGAACGAACAGTGATCGGAGAGTCCGAAATCGGAAGCCCGGGTATCGCGACGCCGGAATCGGCGACCTCGGAATCGAAGCGTTAGCTGTCCGCCGATCGTCCCGCGTTCTCCGTTTCGTCCGGTCCCGGTCGCCGTTCCGTCCGAACGATACGGTATGCCGGGCCGGCGAGGAGGACGAGGGCAGCGGCGGCACAGACGAGCGAGAACGCCACGCCGAGTTCGCCGACGCCGCTCGAGGTGACCGTCGCCGCCGAGGCACCGACGACGACCGCTGCGGTCGTCCACGGGAGTTCGCCGATCACCGTTCCGACCACGAACCGGCGGAGCGACACGCCGCTGACCGCAGCGGCACACGTCGCGATATCCGACGGAATCGGTGCGAGCCGCGAGGCGGTGACGCCCCGAAGCGGGCCCGCCGTCTCGTAGTAGCGCGCGACGGCGTCGCCGGCCCGCTCGAGGAGCCGGCTGCGATCGCCCTCGCTTTCGGGAGAGGACTCTCGAGTGGGAGGAATCGTCTCCGACGCAGCCGCGTCGTCGGCGCTGAGCCAGCGGGCGGCGACGAAGACGGGGAGCACGGTCACGACGACGCCGAGGAGTGCGATCGGGAGTCCGACGGCCGCGCCGAAGCCGTAGCCGACGACGGCTGCGAGCGGCGTCGTCGGCCACGCGAGCAGCGGCCGCACGAGGTAGAGGCCGGCGACGACGAGTCCGAACAGGAGCGGGTCCGCGGTGAGCGAGTCGACGGCGCCGAGCGTCGTCGACGGCGAGACGAGGAGGCCCGCAGCGACCGTCGCGGTGGCAACGACCGCACCTGCGAGCGCGCGCGTCCGAGCCGACGACAGCGACATCGATCGATGATTTCGCTCGAGTACTGAAACCTTTGTGTCTCTCGCGGTTCGATCGACGCCCGTACAGCGGGCGGATCCGGTGGGACCGTGAGCAGCGACGCTCGCGGAACGACCGGGTCGAGTATCCGTCGCTCGCTGGCCGCAATTTCGTGGGACACGGCCGCAGTCGCCGACCCAAAGGAAAGGGCTTTTATAATCACGCTGGATACGATTGAGTGCAGACAGAGACCGCGAGCGTGGGTAGCCAAGCCAGGCCAACGGCGCAGCGTTGAGGGCGCTGTCCCGTAGGGGTCCGCCGGTTCAAATCCGGTCCCACGCATCGCACCGGTGGACGATGTCCACCACTACGATGCAGGTGATTTCCCTTCGAGGACATCACCCACGCATAATCCTTTCCGATGCTACACCGACGAGCGATAGCCCCGTCGATCGGTACGCTATCGAGCCCCTGTGAATTCTGCTGGCAACACCACCCAAACGGATGGCTTACGAGCTATCGACGGGCATTGTCATCCGACGGCGATCCGTCTCGAAACCTCGTTTCTCGTAGAAGGCGATGGCACGTTCGTTGTCGACGTCGACCTCGAGTGCGAGTTCCGTACACGTCGCCTCCCGCGCTCGCTTCGTGGCACGGTCGACCAAGCCGTGGGCCAGACCGGTACCGCGGTAGGATTCGCGAACGTAGATGTCGGTAACGACCAGTCGGTCCGGCCGGTCGAAGACGGGAGGCGACTTGTCTATCTCAGTTGCCACGAAACCGGCGAACTCGCCGTCAGAAGGGGGGCGATCGTCCGACTCCCCGTCACAGCACCCGTCGACGGCGATCCACGTCTGATAGTCCCTCGTCTCGAGGCGTTCGAGCCGGAACGCGACTTCCGCGGCGAGGAGGTCCATGGTGTCGGTGTCCGCGAGTGCATGGCGGTCGACGATCGCCTCGAGTTCGCGGTGATACGGGAGCCACAGTTCGTCGACGTAGCGGCGAACGGCGGCCTCGTTAGCCGGAAGCGAGTATAACTCCATATGATTTCTGTCTGACGAAAACGCCTTAGCCGTGGCGGTCACAAAGCGGCCCACCTGATCGCTATCGGCGATCGGTCAGAGACGGTAATCCCTTTCCCGCTCCGCTCGAACCATCACACATGGAATACGTCCCTCGAGAGCGCGTGCGCCTCCTCACCGGCGTGTTGAGCGTCGTGTCGCTGGCGGTCGTCTTCGCGGCCGCGGGCGGCCGGATTCCGTCCTCGAGCGTGCCGGCGGCTCCGGAGCGGGTCATCGACGCGATTCCGCTCGTCAATGCCGTGCTCAGCGCGATCGCGATCGGAACGATCACGGTCGGCTGGCGAGCGATCAGACGCGGGGAGGTCGATCGCCATCGGGTCGCGATGGTGTCCTCCTTCGGCCTGTTCGTGAGCTTTCTCGCGCTCTATCTCTACCGGCTGACCGTGACCGGCGGCCCGCAGGACTTTCCCGGACCGGCGGCCATCGAACAGTTCGTCTACCTGCCGATCCTGGCCGTTCACATTCTGCTGGCGATCGTCTGTATTCCGCTGCTGTACTACGCGCTGTTGCTCGCACTCTCCCGTCCGGTCGCGGAGCTGCCGGAAACGAGTCACGCCCGTATCGGTCGGATCGCGGCGACGCTGTGGCTGATCTCGTTTTCGCTCGGAATCGTCGTCTTCGTCCTGCTCCACGTCATCTACTGAGGAGAGTCGTTCGAAGACGCGGATCGCCCGACTCAGTCCAGAATATCGCCGATACGGCGCGGCTCGCCCTGCAGGTTCGGCTGTTCGGCGACGATCTGCAACACCTCGTGGTCGGTCACGTCGTAGTAGGACTTCTCTATTGCGTCCTCGATGAGTTCCTGCTCGAGGCGGAACTCGGTCCCTTCGTAGACGACGTCGACGCCCTCGTCGTCGAATGCGAGCGTAGTCATGACTGGTCGTACGCAGCGGGAGTGTAAAAGCGAGGCGACTGTGTCCGACGGCCGCGAGACGCGAGCGATCGGAACGGCAGACGGGCGTCAGACGAACGAATGACGACGCGCGAGGTTTATTAGGCGGTACTCCCTTTGGATGCGAATGTGGCCTTCAGCAGGGATCCGCTCGACGAACTCGTCGTTCCCGACGGGACGGAAGCCCAAGAACGCGACCTCGTAACGGACGGGGACGTCCTCGTGGGCGGCCGTTCGACCATCGAGTTCGGCGTCCGCGGCCGAAACGTACTGGCCGGCGAGAGCGTCGAGTTTCGCGGTGCGATCGAGGCCGACGGCGACTGCAGGCTCGACATGTGGGTTGACGTCGCGGAAAACGTGCTCGTCGGGCAGGACGCCTACATCGGCGAGCGCGTCCACATCGGCGGGAAGCTGAAAGTCGCGGGCGACCTCGATATCGGCGACGACGTCGAGATCGAGGAGGGGTTCGAGGCCAACGGCTGGATCGTCATTCGGAACCCGATGCCGACGATCGTGTTGCTCTTCGTCTACCTCAAACACCTCCTCCTGATCGGCGAGGAAGACGCCGCCCAACGGCTCATCTCCGAACTGGTCGACGAGGAAGACGACGAGCCGGAGACCGAGCCGCTCGTTATCCCTCGGAACGCGACCGTCGGCGACGACGCCTGGCGGGTCTCGACGCCCGCGACGATCGGCGACGACTGCCGACTCCACGGCAACGTCCGCGCCGAGACGATCGACGTCGGTGCCGATTGCAACGTCTTCGGGAGCCTCCGAGCGCGCGGAGACGTCACCGTCGGCGACGGAACCCGCATCCACGGCGACGTTACCACTCGAGACGGCGACGTCACCATCGAACGGGACGCCCGCATCCTCGGCGACGTCTCCTGTGAGGACCTCGAGCTCGGCCCCGACGCCGAGGTCGACGGCACGATCCGTGCCGACGGCGAAATCTCGATGGGGACGACCGAACGCGAACGCGAATAACGCCGCACTTCTTCGGTCCGTTTGACTCACTTCGCCGTTCGGGGGAGCGGCCGTACTCCTCGCACTGTGAGACGGTCTGCTGTCACTCGGTTCCGGCGCAACCGCAGGCCGGTTCGCGGTCGCACCGGTACATCGGCACGGCAAACCGTCTGCGTCGGTGCGCCCGTCCCGGAGGCGTTTGACGCGGAAAGTGCGTTTTGACGGCGGTATTCACCCCTATTCTTAATACTGATACTATGATAGGGTGACACAGGAATGCTAAATAAAGCCACACACGGACGGGGGTATCCATGCGGTCGATCGTACTGACGAAAGGCGTTCCGGACTTCTCGGAGGGAGCCGTCTCGTTCGACGAGGACGGCCACTTAGAGCGCGGGAAGACCCCAACGGTGATGAATCCGAACGACGGGTTCGCGCTGCAGGCGGCGCTCCAGACCAAGGTGCGCCACGGCGGCCACGTCAGCGGGATGAGCATGGGTCCGCCGGGGTACGCCGACGTCCTGAAGGGGGCGATGGAGACGGTCTACACCGACGACAGCTACCTGCTTTCTGATCGGGAACTCGCCGCCTCCGACACGTGGGCGACGGCGATCACGCTCAGCGCCGGCCTCGAGACCTATCAGGAAACCGTTGCCGACGTAGACATCGTGTTCGCGGGGTTCAAGACGGCGGACGGCGAGACCGGACAGACCGGTCCACAGACCTGCTGGGCGATGGATTGGCCGATCGTTACCCACGTGGTCGCGCTCGACATCGACCCCGAGGAACGGACGCTACGCGCGAAACGACTCGTCGAGGGCGACGTCGACGAGATCGAGACGGTCGAAGCGCCCTTACCCTGCTTCGTCGTCACCGACCCCGAGTTCGAGCCCGCGTACCGAAAGGCCTCACACAGGCTAACGCACAAAGAGCTGCGAGCCGAAACCGAGGAGCGAGCTACCGAGCACGACGAGTACCTGACGACGTGGGATCACGAAGATCTCAATCTCGATCCCGACTACATCGGGCTCGACGGCTCGCCGACGATCGTCTCGTCGGTCGATCCGATCCCAAAAGCGCCCTCGGAGCGGGAGGCGACGATGATCGATCCCGACGACGGAATGGGCGAAGTGCTCGAGGAGATGCAGCCGTACGCCGCCGAGGCGGGTGAGGCGAAATGACGGCACTGGATCCGGACGACTACACGGTCGACGAACTGACCGAGAAACTCGAGACGATCGACGACGAGGACGAACTGCAGGCGATCCTCGAGGCCGAGCGGGCCGGACAGGAGCGGCAAACTGCCCGCGAGGCGGTCCACCGGCGCCTCGAGGAGATCGGTGCCGACGGCGACGAGAGCGGCGGTGTCGAGGAGGGTACGGAAACGGAAGGCGAGTACGAGGAGACGAAAGAAGACGTCGGCGACGAAGCCGAGGCCGACGAGGAGGAAGCAGAAGAGACGGATGGCGAGCCGGAAGAAACGGAAGCGACGGACGAGGAGCCGGCGGAAGACGACGGCCTCTCACATCCCACCCGCGACAAGAAACACGTCCGGGCGCTCGCGGACGGCGACTACGCGGACCTGTGGGTGTTCTGTGAGACCCAGGGCGGCGAGTTGCTCGAGGTCTCGAAGGAGATGCTCGGCAAGGGTCGCGAACTGATGGACGACTTCGCCGAGGAGTACGGGGACGAGGAGCGCGTCGTCGCGTTCCTGATGGGCGACGACTGCGAGGGTCTCGCCGAGGAGTGCATCGCCTACGGAGCCGACGTGGCCGTCTATCACGAGGACGAACGCCTCGAGCGGTTCCGCCACAAACCCTACACCGAAATCTCGGCGCACATGGCCCGCGGGGAGGGGACCGTCGAGAGCACCGACTGGCGCGACTACGACAAGCCGCGCTACGTTCTGTTCCCGGCGACGAACAACGGACGAGACCTCTCGGCGAAGGTCCAGGCCGAACTCGACTCCGGGCTGGCCTCGGACTGTTCGGACCTGTTCATCGAGGAAAACGAGATCTCGAACCCGGTCAAGACCGGCGAACCCGGCGTCAAGAAGACCGTCGAGAAGGTCCTGCACATGAAGCGACCGGACTTCTCGGGCTTCGAGTACTCGACGATCCTCTGTCTCGACAATCCGGATCGGGACTTCCACCCGCAGGGCTGTTCGGTGATTCCGGGCAGCTTCGATCCGATCGAGCGCGATCCCGATCGGGAGGGACTCGTCGTCGAACACGACATGGACCTCGAGGACGACTGGTTCCGCGTCGAGATCTCCGAGTACGACCGGCTCGAGGCCGGAATCGACCTCACCGGTCACGACGTGATCGTCTGTCTCGGCCGCGGAATCGCCGACGACCCGACCGAGGGGATGGAACTCGGCCGCGATCTGGTCGACGCGTTCGACGACGCCGAACTCGGCATCACGCGCGGGATCGTCACCTCCTCCTACCAGTTCGAGGGCCACGTCGAGCGGTACTCGAAAGAGGAACGACAGATCGGCGAGACCGGCCAGGTCGTCGCGCCCGACGTGTACATCGCGGCGGGCGTCTCCGGCGCGGTCCAGCACAAGGTCGGGATGGACGAGTCCGACACCGTCGTCGCGATCAACACCGACCCAGACGCCCGGATCCGTGACTTCTCGGATTACTTCGTCGAGGGCGACCTCTTCGACGTTCTGCCGCGTCTCACGGCGGCCGTCGAATCCGGTGAAACGGCCCTCGAGCCCGAGGCCGTCGCCGACGGGGGTGATGAGTGATGGCGGCAACAGCGGACGACTACGAACAGTACGAGGCCGTCGTGGTCGGCTGCGGTCCCGGCGGGGCCGCGGCGGCCGCGCGGCTGGCCGACCACGGCGTCGAGACGCTCGTCTTAGAGCGTGGAACCGAAGCGGGCTCGAAGAACGTTTCCGGCGGGCTGCTCTACGCCGAGGACTCGGCCCCCTATACGCTCGACGACCTCTTCGACGGCTTCCGCGAGGAAGCCGCCGAGCGACCGGTCACGGACTACTACATCCACAACGTGGCCGGAGACTCGGTCAAGACGTACGATCTGGCCGATCTCCACGAACACGACACCGACTGGTGCGATTCCGTGCTCCGTCGCGAGATGGACTCCTGGCTCGAGAAGCGCGTCCACGAGAAGACGAGCGAGACCGGCGGCGGCGTCCTGACGAACGTGCGGGTGAACGGCCTGCTCGAGGAAAACGGCGAGATCGTCGGCGTCACCTGCGACGAACTCGACCCGATCAGAGCCGATCTGATCGTCGCGGCCGACGGCGTCAACTCCGAGCTCGCCCGCGAGGCGGGACTGATGGACTGGGAGGAGCCCGACGAGTGGTTCCAGGGCGTCAAGGCCGTCGTCGATATGGATCCCGACGCGATCGACGACCGGTTCGATATCGGTCCGGACGAGGGCGCGGCCCACCTGTTCTCGGGCGACCTCTTCGAGGACGTCCGCGGCGGCGGATTCCTCTACACCAACGAGGATTCGCTCTCGATCGGGACCGTCTTCCACCTCGACAGCCTCGTCGAGCGGGAGGCCGAGCCCCACGAGCTACTCGATGCGCTGCTAACCCATCCGCTGCTGGCGGGCTGGTTCAAAAACGAGTATCACGAGCGCGAGTACGCGGCGAAGCTCGTCCCCGATTCGAAGAAGGTCGCCCACCGCGAACCCTATCGCGATCGGCTCATGCTCGTCGGCGACGCCGCCGGCCAGATGCAGGCCCAGGGGCCGATCATCAAGGGAATGAACCACGCCGTCACCGCCGGCGCGCTCGCGGCCGACGCCTTCGCCGTTACCCGCGGCAACAGCGATCCGGACGCTGCGGGGCGACGGTACGCGAAGATGCTCGAGGACTCGGGGACGATGGACAAGCTCCGCCCCCGGCGCTACGAGCTGAGCCGGACCGTCGGCGAAAACGACGCCGTTACCGCGGCGGTCGAACGGGTGCTCGAGTCGCCGGTCGGCTCGCTCGCGGTCGGCAATCCGATCGCGGACCGTCTGCTCCAGCGGGCGTACAACTCGCCGTTCCTCGTGTCGATGCTCCCCGATACGAAGACCGGCTACGTCTCCCTGCCGACGCTGATCGCCGAGGAACACGGCAAGACGATCCACTGGGAGAACGAGATCGAACCGCCGACCCTCGAGGAGCGCATCGGCGACCTGACCTACGATACCGACGTGGGCAATCCCCACATCGAGCTCAACGATGACTCGTACGCGGCAAGCGGCGCTGCCGTCAGCGCCTGTCCGGTCAGCGCCGAGGACTTCGGCGGCGGCTGTTACCGCTCGGAGACGGTCGAGACGAACGGCAGCGAGGAGACGCTGGTCAGCCTCGACACGCAGCCCTGCGTCGAATGTGGCACCTGTGCGATCGTCGCCGACACCGAGTGGGAGCACCCCCGCGGCGGCAAGGGCGTCGAGTATCGCGAGGGGTAGGATGAGCCGGTACGGTCCCCGAATCGCCGCGCTCGCCCGCCGGGCCGAACGCGAGCGGGCGGCGCTCGAGGGCGACAGTTCGGACGGCGAGGCGGCCGTCGACCCGAATCCGGACGCCGCCGGTGCGTACCTTCGCGAGGGGGCGGGTCAGGCCATCTGGCTCTACGTCGAGGCCCGTACCGGCGGTCGGCTGGTCCCGTTTTCCCAACCCGAACTCGAGGCGCTCGAGGACGCGATGAATCGCTGGCTCGAGTGTTACACGCGCTGTCACGGCGTCGCCATCGAGGCCGAGTTCACGGTTCGGGAGGCGGCGGAGCTGCTGCTCGAGACGCGGAACGTGATCGATACGGCGCAGCTGTTGACGCGCGTGCCCGAACGTCGCTGTGGCTGACGTGCACGCTCGCTTGAAGCTGTTTCTTCATCGATAGTAATAGGATCCTGTCAGTCTATCGACGGTGATATTCAAATATTGCAACCGGCGATATACCGCTTCAAACCGACCCGTACTTGACTTCCACGCAGTAGACGGGTATTCGACTATTCCCGTAGAGAGCAAAGTCACGGTGATGGCACGAGAGGATCGGTTATCCCGACGACGCATGCTCAAGCTAACAGGTGTCGCAGGTTCGACGGCGTTCGTCGCCGGCTGCGGTGGCGGTGGTGGCGGAAACGGGAACGGAAACGGAAACGGCGGCAACGGCGGTGGCGGCGATGGCTTTGAGATCGAACCCGGCACGGAGATCGATTTCAGCGGCCAGACCAGTGAATGGGAAGGCCTCGCGCCGTCTTCGATCGAAGGGGAATCGAACCCGACGCTCATTCTCCAGTCCGGCGAGACGTATACGATCGGCTGGTCAGAGGGCGACGATCAAGCGCATAATCTCCAGTTGCGGGGCAGCGACGGTAACGTCATCGACGGCTACACGACGGGCGATCCGGTTGCGAGTCCGGACGAGCCCCAGACCTTCGAGTTCGAAGCGAGCGACGACATCGCCGTCTACCGCTGTGAGCCGCATCCGCAGATGGAAGGCGAGATCCAGGTACAAGAGGGCGGCGGTGGCGGTGGCGGCAACGAAACGAGCGGTAACGAAACCGGCGGTAACGAAACTGACGGTAACGAAACCGGTGGCAACGAAACTGGCGGTAACGAAACCGGTGGCAACCTGACCGAGTAGACAGGGCCACCGCGCGCGAGCACGTCTTCGCGTCGAACCGCCCGATTAGTAGATCAGTTCGTCGTCGTTTTCGACCATATAGAGCGTCCGCGCGGCGATGTTGACCGTGTGGTCGCCGACGCGCTCGAGGTCGCGAATCGTCAACAGGAGCCGCGACACGTCCTGGAGCAACCGTTCGACCTCGCTCGGCGAATCGAGTTCGCGTTCGATGAGGTCGCGGACGACGATCTCGCTTGCGCGTTCGGCGAACTGATCGAGTTCGTCGTCGCGGGTCGCGAGTTCGCGACAGCGTTCGGTGTCCTCGGTATCGTACGCGAGCATCGCGTCCTCGAGCATGTCGAGGGTCAGGTCGCCCATCTCCTGGACGTCGACGTCGGGGAAGAGGTCCTGTTCGGCGTCGAACGTGTACTCCCCGAGGTTCGTCGCGAGGTCGGCGATCCGCTCAAGATCGGTGATGATCTTGAACGAGGCGGCGATAAATCGCAGGTCGCTCGCCACCGGCTGCTGGAGCGCGAGCAGGTCGATACAGTCCTGCTCGAGATCGAGATACATCCGATTGATCTCGCCGTCGCCCTCGATCACTTCGCGGGCGAGTTCTTCGTCTTTCTGTTCCAGGGCGTCGAGCCCCATACGAAGGCGTTCCATGACGACTTCGCTCATGTAGAGCACGTCCTCGCGGAGCTCCGTAAGCTTCTCCTGATAGGATTGTCTGGCCATGTCTTTGAAAGCTCGCTCGTCCCTGATAAAGACACCGTGCGAACGACTCGCTTCGCAGGCTCCGGTAGGAAGAGGACCGTCGTAATGCGATGGGAAGCCACGACGCGCAGGCGCGACGGCCGAGTCGGATCGATTTCGACCGCCGTCGAGGGAAACTACCGGGATTGTTCCGGTGTCGTTTCGGGGACGCGCGAGACGATTTGCTGGCCGATATCGTATTTCATGCCGAGCAAGCCGCCGAGGATCACGGTTACGGCGATGATCGATAGCAGCATATTCAGTAGCAGCCAATCGACGGAAATCCCGTACATCGTGAGGTCGAAGGGAGCGAACGGACGGACGCCGCCGCTCAGGAAATCGAGGAGGACATGCGAGCCGAACCCGACGGCGGCGGCCCGCCAGGGGCCGAACGCGGCGAGGAGGACGGTGAGAGCGATCCCGGCCAGCAGCGAGTGTGTCAGTCCCCGATGCATCCACAGCGCCCCCTCGACGTAGCCGAGCTCGACCAGCGGCCGAAAGACGAACGTATCGATGTCGGGGACGGCCGCCGCGAGCGCGGCGACGAGGTACGGTTCCGGCCGTTCGGATCGGAAGAGCAACGCGACCAGTGCCAGACTGATCAGAATGTGGACCCCGTTCGCTACCATGCGGATAGTTATCATGGAACGTAAACAGATAAACGGCACTGTCAGCGTTTGACAGTGATCAACGGTACAGACGGTCTCACGCAGTTACGGAGACCATGTCTCGTACCGGCTGGACCCGACAGTGTCGATGAAAACGGAGTGGACGGACCGGTACTCCGAAAGCTAGCCGAATTTGCCGGTGATGTAGTCCTCGACGCGGTCGTGTTCGGGATTCTCGAAGATCTTGTCGGTGTCGTCGAACTCGACGAGTTCGCCGCCGGTCAGGAAGACCGCCGTCTTATCCGAGATACGAGCCGCCTGCTGCATGTTGTGCGTGACGATGATGACCGTGTACTCCTCGGCGAGATCCTCGATCAAGTCCTCGATCTTCGAGGTCGCGACCGGGTCCAGCGCCGAGGCCGGCTCGTCCATCAGTATCACGTCCGGATCGGGGGCGATCGCTCGAGCGATACACAGCCGCTGTTGCTGGCCGCCCGAGAGTTCCAGCCCGCTCGAGTCGAGTTGGTCTTCGACTTCCTCGAGTAACGCCGCTCGCTCGAGGGCGGTCCGGACCTTCTCGTCGACGTTGTCGTCTTTTCCCTGGACTTTCAGTCCGTAGGCGACGTTATCGCGGATGCTCTTCGGGAAGGGGTTCGGTGTCTGGAAGACCATGCCGATCTTCCGGCGCAGCGCGACCGGATCGACGTTCTCGTCGTAGACGTTCTTTCCGTCAAACAGCAGTTCGCCGTCGATGCGAGCGCTGTCGACGAGGTCGTTCATTCGGTTGATACACCGGAGAAACGTCGATTTCCCACAGCCGGACGGGCCGATGATGGCCGTGACTTGTTTTTCGGGAATCTCGATGTCGACGTCGTTGAGCGCCCGTTCCTCGCCGTAGTAGACGCTCAGATCTCGCGCCTCGAGGAGCGTTCGATCCGTCGTCGTTTCTCCCTCCTCGGCGTCGCCGCGGTCGGCGAGGCCGTCGGTTCCCGGCGTCGGCGCTGGTTGATCGGTGGTCGATTCCGTTTCCGAGGAAGTCATCTGTTCGTTAGTCATTGTCAGGTTCGCTGTTGATAGCGGTTCCGGATGATGATCGCGATCGAGTTGATCGTAAGCAAGACGACGAGCAGCGTGACGACGCCGGCGGCGACGACGCCGTACTGGAACTCCGTCTGCGGGTAGGACGCCCAGTTGTAGATCTGCAAGGGCATGGCGCTGACCTTGCTAAAGAGGCTGTTAGGCATCCCGAAGACGGTCGTCGGCGCGGCGATCATGATTAGCGGCGCCGTCTCGCCGATGGCACGCCCGAGCGCGAGGATGGTACCGGTCATGATACCGGGCATCGCTCGCGGCAGGACGACGTTCCGAATCGTCTGCCACTTCGTCGCGCCCATCCCGTACGAGGCTTGCCGTTGGGAATCCGGAACCGCCCGGATCGCCTCCTGGGCCGCGATGATGATGATCGGGAGGATCAGCAGGCCGACGGTGAACGCGGCGGCCAGCACCGTTCCATACCCGAATCCGAGGAGGCCGACGAACAGCCCCAGACCCAACAGCCCGTAGACGACCGAGGGAACGCCCGCGAGGTTCGCGATGTTGAGCTGGATGAATCGCGTGAGGTAGCCGTCACTGGCGTACTCCTCGAGGTAGACCGCGGCCCCGACGCCGACCGGGAACGTGAGCAGCGCGATCAACAGCATGATCGCGATGGAGCCGATCAGGGCGGGGAGGAACCCGGCCTCGTACGGATTCGGATGCGGCGGACTGGTGAGGAATCCCCAGTCGAGCCAGCCGACGGCGTCGACGGCGACGTTCGCCAGCAGGGCAGCGAGCGAAACGATGCCGACGAGGGTCGCCGCCAGTGCGAGCAGGCGGAAGGCGACGTCTTTCGTCCGGCTGACCTGTCCGAAGCCGGAGTCGGCGGGCGCGTCTCGCGTGTCGGCCGCCATTAGCGATACACCTCCCGATAGCGCGAGGCGACGAGTTCACTGATGAGGTTCATGACGAAGGTGATGACGAACAGCGTCAGTCCGACCGCGAAGAGGCTCTTGTACGCGGGGCCCTGCCCGACGATGTCGCCGGTTCCGATCTGGACCATCGCGGCGGTCATCGTCTGGATCGAGTTGAGGAACAGTCCCGCGGGATCGGTCACGTCGATCAGTCGGGGGGTCTGGCCCGCCGCGATGGCGACGATCATGGTCTCGCCGATCGCCCGCGAGAGCGCGAGGATGAACGACGAGAAGATCCCCGAGAGCGCGGCCGGCACGACCACCGAGGTGGAGACGGTGAACTTCGTCGCGCCGAGGCCGTAACTGGCCTGCCGAAGTGAATCGGGGACCGCGCTCATCGCGTCCTCGCTGATCGAGGAGACCATCGGGATGATCATGATCCCGACCATGATCGACGCCGACAGCGTGTTGAACGTTGACAGCGGCAAGAACGTATCGAGCGCCGGCGTGACGTAGACGAGCGCGAAATAGCCGTAGACGACCGTCGGGACGCCCGCCAGCACCTCGAGCGCGGGCTTGAGGTAGGATCGTCGGCGCTCGGAGGCGTATTCGCTGAGGTAGATCGCGGTCAGCAGACCGATGGGGAGGGCGACCGCCGCCGCGCCGACGGTGACCGCCAGCGTGCCCGAGATCAGCGGCAGGACGCCGAACGAAGTCGGTTCGTTCGTCGGGCTCCACCGCGTGCCCGTCAGGAACTCGACGAGCGAAACCTGCGCGAAGAAATCGACCGCGTCGACGAGCAACGTCAGGATGATCGCGACGGTCGTCAGGATCGACAGCAGCGCACAGACCATGAAGAGGTACCGAAACGCCGTCCCCCGCGCCGTGCGGATCCCGTCGTGAGAGAAGTCCGGCTGGCTCATTCGGTTACCTCCTCGATCGCAGTCTCGAGTTTCTCGAGGTTCTCGTCGCGTTGCTCCTCGGTGTTCGGCACGTAGCCGACGTCGGAGACCAGTTCCGTCGCGGAACGGTTCATGTAGAAGCGCGCGAAGTCACGGACAGCGGGTTTGGCGAGCGATTCCTTCGCGACGTAGATGAACAGCGGTCGCGAGAGGGGCGTGTACTCGCCGGACTTGGCCGTTTCGATCGACGGCTCGACGCAGCCGTCCCCGTTGTCGATCGAAATCGCCTTGATCGAGTCCGGGTTCTCGCTGTAGTAGGAAAAGCCGAAGTAGCCGAGCGCGGCCTCCGAACCCTGGACCCCCTGCACGATCGTTCGGTCGCGCTCGGTCGCGTAGTAGTCGCTCCGGTGGTTCAGCTCTTCGCCGAGAATCGCCTCGTTGAAGTAGTCGAACGTGCCCGACGTCGTCGCGGCGCCGTAGAGTTCGAACTCCTCGTCGGGCCACTCCTCGTTGATATCGCTCCAGCGCTGGGCACCGTCGGCCCGCCAGATCTCCTGGAGCTGTTCGACGGTGAGACAGTCGACCCAATCGGCATCGGGGTTGGCGACGACCGTCAGCGCGTCCGTCGCGATCGGAAACTCGAGCGGCGTGACGCCGTTCCCGTTACACTGTTCGACTTCGGCGTCGGCGATCGCCCGACTCGCGTTGTTAATGTCGGTCCGTCCCGCACAGAAGAAATTGCCGAACCCGCCGCCCGTCCCCGTCTTGCTGAGCGAGAGGTTGACGGTCGGGTTTTCTTCGGAGAAGGCGGACGCGATCGCCTCGGTCACGGGAAACACCGTACTGCTTCCCGCGATGTTCACGTTGTTGCCCTCCGCGGCGAAGACGCCGGTGCAGCCGGCCAATCCGCCGGAGAGGGCAACGCTTGCCGCGGCGAGAAAATCACGTCGACCGGATACGGCCGACAAAGACGCCGTGGTATCTCTCGACATCACCGAATCGAAGCCACAGAGGAGGTAAGTATACTACTATGTGATCTATATAGGACTATGTACTCCATTCGCCGGATCGCGGGACGAGGCGTAGTAGCGCCCACGGGGCGCTGGACGGATATATGTGTCACCAGTTGGCATCCATCACGTTCGACCGTACCAGTAGTGCGTGCGGAGAGCGAACGATAGTCAGGACATATATAGACGAGGCGTGGATCGGAACCGATCCGACGGTCGCCATCAACCGAGCAGGGCCTCGTCGCTCTCGAGCGCGTACAGCGTTCGGGCGGCCACGTTCACCGCGTGATCGCCGATCCGCTCGAGGTCGCGAACGATCACGAACGTCCGCGAGACGTCGGCGAGCACGTCCGCGACTGGCGGGCCGCCGGCCTCGTCCCCGGCCCCGCGCTCCCGGTTCGTCCCGCTCCCGGCGCGGAGATCGATGAGGGTGCGCACGACGCGCTCGGCGACGCTGGCACAGCGGGCGTCCAGTTCGTCGTCGCGCGCTGCGATCGCAACGCAGCCGTCCGCGTCGTCCGTGACGAACGCCTCGATCGCCCGCTCGAGTTGCTCGAGCGCGAGCGCGGCGATCCGTTCGAAGTCGACGTCCGGAAGCGTCGGGGCCGAGCCGGTCGAATCTCGCGTGTACTCGGCCAAGTTGGTCGCGAGGTCGCCGACCCGCTCGAGGTCGGTGACGATTTTGAACGCGGCGACGACGAATCGGAGGTCGCCGGCGACCGGCTGCTGGAGCGCCAGCAAGTCGAGACAGTCGCCTTCGATCTCGCGGGAGCGACGGTTGACGCCCCGATCACCCGCGACAACGTCGCGTGCGAGTTCTCGATCGCCGCTAAACAGCGCACTGAGTCCGTCCGCGAGTTGCTCGCGGACGAGGTCGCCCAGCGCGACGACCGCCTCGCGGAGCCGCTCGAGGCGCTTTCGGTAGTCTTCGCGCGTCATCACCCGAACTTGCCGGTGACGTAATCCTCGACGCGCTCGCTCTCGGGGTTCTCGAAGATCTTGTCCGTGTCGTCGTACTCGACGAGTTCGCCCCCAGTGAGGAAGACGGCCGTCTGGTCCGAGATGCGAGCCGCCTGCTGCATGTTATGCGTGACGACGACGACGGTGTACTCCTCGGCGAGTTGCTCGATCAGGTCCTCGATCTTTGCGGTCGCGATGGGGTCGAGCGCCGACGCGGGCTCGTCCATCAGGATCACGTCCGGGTCGACGGCCAGACAGCGCGCAATACACAGTCGTTGTTGCTGGCCGCCCGAGAGTCCGAGCGCGTTGTCGTCGAGGCGATCGGACACTTCGTCCCACAGCGCGGCTTGCTGGAGTGAATGCTTGACGATCTGCCGTTCGGCCTCACGGTCGTCGTTCCCGAGCAGACGACCCAAGAGGCCGACGTTCACATCGCCGTGCTTTCGTGGCCCGTAGGAGACGTTCTCGCGGATCGACTTCGGGAACGGATTCGGACTCTGGAAGACCATCCCAACCCTCTTTCGGAGTTGCACCAGATCGGTATCGCCCTCGTAGATGTCCTCGCCATCGATCTCGACGGTCCCCTCGACCCGGGCGCTGTCGATTCGGTCGTTCATCCGGTTGAGACACCGGAGGAACGTCGACTTCCCGCAGCCGCTCGGACCGATCAGGGCCGTCACGCTCCGCTCGGGGATCTCCATCGAGATGCTGTCGATGGCGTGGTCGTCGCCGTAGTAGACGTCGAGATCGTCGACCGTAATCGCGGCCTCGCCCTCGAACTCGTAGTCGGTCCACGAGTCGACGAGTCGCTCGTCGGTCTCGGCATCGACCGTGAGACTGTTGGAGTGCTGTTCCTCGTTCGTCCGCGTCACTGTCTGTTCGCTCATTGGTGTAGTTTCCTCCTGAAGTAGATCCGCGAGGCGATGCCGATCGCATAGAAGCCGAGCACCACCATCAGCAGTACGAGAGCGGTCCCCCATCCGAACGCCTCCTCCTGGCCAACGCCGGCGGTGATCACGGCGTACAGCTGGTAGGGGAGCGCACTCGAGGCCTGCAACAGCGCATCGTTCTGGACGAACGGCGGCGTCGCCGTGAACCGGAACGAACCGAGAATGCTCGGCGCGCGTGTCGGAAACGGCTGCCCGCTCGTCACAAGCAGGATCGGCGCCGTTTCCCCGGCGATCCGCCCGACACCGAGGATCACGCCGGTCACGACACCGGGCATCGCGGCCGGTAGTACGACGCTCCGGATCGTCTGCCACTGGTTGACCCCGAGTGCGGCGCTGGCGTCGCGGTACTCGTCGGGGACGCTCTTGATCGACTCCCGGCTGGTGATGACGACCAGGGGCAACAGCATGAACCCTAGAACGATCATCCCTGCCAGCAGCGAACTGCTGTTCCCGAACCGCGGCACCAGAAACGCGTAGCCGAAGAGGCCGTAGACGATGCTGGGCGTACTCCACAGCGCGTTGGTGGCGGTCTCGATCACCGCGGTGAATCGACCCTGTTCTGCGTACTCGGTGAGGAAGACGGCGGCGCCGATTCCCATCGGCACAGCCAGTACCACCGCGCCGATCACGAGCCAGACCGTCCCGACGATCGCCGGGAAGATGCCGTTGTACTGCTGGCCCAGCATGACGCCGTTCGTGAGGAACGGGACCGAGACGTTCAGTCCCGGACCGAACTGTGCGCCCTCGAGGAGTTTCGGCAGCCCCTTCCGGGCTACGAAGAGGATCAACAACAGGAGCACGGCGATCATGCCGAAGGCGTTCAGTCCGATCAGCATGTACGCGCCGTTCTGGCGGCCTTGGCTACCGAATCCCTCCGAGACGATCGCACCGCTCCAGACGACGAGCAGGCTGAGCGCGATCGTCACCAGCGGCACGACGACCTGCGCGTGGAAGGCGGCATCGAGCGACGGCGGAGTCCAGACCCAGCCGACGTCGACGAGTCCGGCGGCGAGCAGCGCCCCCCAGGCCAGCGCGAGGAGGCCGACCGGGAGCGTCGTCCCGAGATCTTCCGGGAGCACCGCAACGGCGATCGTCGCGACGAGCGCGACGACCAGTCCCGCGATGACGCTCCCGGTCGCGCCGACACCGAGTAGGACTGTCGTCATGAGACCGCCGGTCGCGAAGCCGACGACGCCGAACGCGACGCCGGTGCCGAGTCCGGTGTACCGATCGGCGGTAGTCTCGAACAGTCCGACGTTCGACGCGATCCCGGAGACGATCAATCCGACGCCGGCGAGCAGGAACGCGGCACCGAACAGCGCGAACAGGGAGAGGCCCGCGACTGCGGTGGCCGGGCTCGTGCGCTCGAACAGCGTCGTCCAGCCGAGCAGGAACGTGACGATAGCGATCCCGATGATCCCCAGCGCGACGCGGTCGAACACGTCGACTGCCGGCGCGGCCGTCCGAGAGGCGGCCTCCCCGCTCATGATTTGCCCTCTAGCTGGTGTTTCATACGTCGTTCAATATACTGCGAGGTGATCGACAGCACAGTGACGCTGACGAACAGCACGACGCCCGCGGCGAACAGCGCACTCATGTGGGTCCCGCTGGCGACGCCGTACTGGCTCGCGATGAGACTCGTGAGCGTCTCCGTGTTACCGAAGACATCGTACAACGGGTCGGGGAGCCGCTGAGCGTGGCCCAGGATCACCGTCGCCGCCATCGTTTCACCGACGGCGCGCCCCACGCCGAGCAACACCGCCGCGGAGACGCCGGAGAACGCTGCGGGCAGGGTGATACTCTTGATCGTCTGCCAGTCGGTGGTCCCGAGCGCAAGAGACCCGCTCTTCATCGACTCGGGGACGCTCGCGATAGCGTCTTCTGCGACCGAGACAACCGTCGGCAGCGACATCAGCCCGACGACCAGTCCCACGATCACGAGGCTGCCGGACGTCGACAACTCGAGGTTCTCCATCATGTAGCTGTTTAGGATGGTGAAGCCGATGAACCCGTAGACGATCGAGGGGATGCCCGCGAGCGTCTCGACGGCGGGCTTGACGACCTCGCGGACTGCGTCGGGAGCGATCTCGCTGATGAACAGCGCGCCGGCAACACCCAGCGGTCCGGCGATCAGCATCGCGAGGATCGTCGTTACGAGCGTGCCCCACATCATCGGGACCAGCGAGTAGATCTCCTCGCCTCTGGTCCGCCACAACGGCTCACTGGTGTGGGTGAACATCTCCGCACCCATGAAACGGATCGCAGGCAGCGCCTCGATGAGCAGATAGATCGTGATTAGTGCAAGGATCGCTCCAGTCCCGATCGTCGCGAGAAAGGTCAGGGCTTTCGCCGTCGCGGCCTGGTACTCGTACAGTCCGTACGCTACCGTAAACAAGAACCCCGCGAAGGGAAACGCCGCGAACGGCGATCCGATCAGGAATGCGACGACCGCCCCGAGCAGGCACAGTACGCCCGCTGTGGCGAGCGCGATGAGGCGATCGTCGGTGGTCTCGACCCCAAACTGGTCTTTCAGTTGTTGGTGTATCTCTTTCGTTGACATGAAATATCGGTAGTCGAAAGCCGACTCGCCTTAGTTCTCCTGCTCGGGCAGCTTCGATCGCTGCTCTTCGCGCTCCTCCGGCGGCAGCATGAAGTAGTTGTTCGGCTTGACGAAGTGTTGCTGACCGAACTCGCTAAACAGCATGTTGAGGAACGCCGCCTCCTTCTTGCTGGTTCCCTCGTAGGTGTAGCAGTGGAGTTCGCGGGAGAGCGGGTAATCCTTCGAGCCGAGGTTCTCGCCGAGCGTGTACGTCGTGCCGTCGAGTTCGAGCGAGATTGCCGGGACGCGGTTCTCGTCGACGAACGCCAGCGCCATGTAGGCGATTGCATTATCGGAGTCGGCGACGGTAGTCTGGACCTGTTGATTCTGGCCCTTACGGACGTCAACTCCGGGCATGTCGGCTTCCGAATCGCCGAGCATGTTAGCGCGGAATGCGGTGTCGGTACCAGAGCCGACCGCGCGGCCGACAGCCTGGATCTCCTTGCCCGGGCCGTCGTAGCTGGGGATCTCGGACCAGTTGGTGATCTCTCCTCGGTAGATCTGGCGAACCTGATCGCCGGTGAGTTTCGTCACGCCAGCGTCATAGATCTCTTTGCTGACGACGACGGGCTGGCCGTCACGGGCGACGACGTGGTCGGTGAACTTGTCTAGTTCCTCCTGACTCGCGTCGGGGAGTTCAGCCGAGACCGGGGCGCTGGAGTCACCGATGTCGACCTGCTCGTTCGAGACCTTCTCGATGCCGGTTCCGGAGTGGCTGAGGCCGACGTTGACCGGGAACGGCGGCGCTGCGCCGTCGCTAGATTCGAAGCCGTAGAGGCCCGCCCAGTAGTCAGCGAGAGCCTTGTCATCTGAGTTGTCGATCGCGTCGTAGCCGGATGCAGTGTTCTCGTCGTTGGAACCCCAGTACTCGCCGTCGTCGGCGGGGTGGTTGGAGTTCCAGTAGGACGCCGCGTCGGACGTGATCGGGTAGACGGTGGAGGAACCGTCGGCCGTCAGTGGTTCGCTGTCACTCCCCCCGGCGCTCCCCAGACAGCCGGCTGCTGCCACGGCACCGGTAACACCCGTCGCGGCGATGAACTTCCGTCGCGATACTGCGTCGCGTCCGAACTGGTTGTCTGCCATCACGTGAGTGATTCGAGAGGCTATAAAAATAGGATGCTATGAGCCATATATATCGATCAGCGCCCACATAGTTCTATATAGTCCTACTGAAGTGAAATGTCGCTCGAGCCGGCACTCACGCGAGTCTACTCCTCGACGGCTCCACTGCTCGTGTGATTCACTGCAAACGCCCCGACGAATCGCTACACTGACTTACGGCCGGTAGTAACGTTCGAGGTATGGTTTCGCTGCAGGGAGTCGCCGTCGCGGTGGTCGGGTTCGCGGTCGTCCTCGGCTGTGCCGGTGCCGTCTACCGGGACGCGGCCCGGCTCGAGGTCTCGAGACCCGCGCTCTGGGCAGGGATCGTGTTCGCCACCTGCGGGGGAGCGCTGGTCCTCTATCTCGCACCCCCGGACGTGCCGATCCCCGGTCTGCTCGTGATCGTCGTCGGCGGGCCGGCGCTCTACCTGTTCGAGCGCGACGACACCAGACACGGCGACGAGCCGCCCGACCCCCACTCGCTGCCGGAGGGCCCCGGCGGCGGTTCCGCTGGCGACGAGCAGCGCGACGAGTGACCGATCGCCGAGCCGACTGCCCGGAACACCACACGCCTTTTGACCGCGCCCGCCCAACGGCCGCACCATGAGCGACTCCGCGAACCCCGGGGCCGACGGCGGCGACGGCGACGACGGCGGGCCGGCACAGGTCTCGAGCCCGGACTACCACAGCGAGAATCACACGGCCGCCCAGACCTGCGGCTGGACGGCCAATGCCCTGCGCGGCGAGGGGAAGTGTTACAAGAACATCTTCTACGGCATCGAGTCCCACCGCTGCATCCAGATGACGCCGGTCGTCCGGTGTAACGAGCGCTGCGTCTTCTGCTGGCGCGACCACAAGGGCCACTCCTACGAGATGGACGACGTCCAGTGGGATGACCCCGAGGAAGTAGTCGACGCCTCGATCAAACTCCAGAAGAAGCTCCTCTCGGGCTTCGGCGGCAACGAGGAGGTCCCTCGAGAGGTGTTCGACCAGGCGATGGAGCCGCGCCACGTCGCCATCTCGCTGGACGGCGAACCGACGCTCTACCCCTACCTGCCCGAACTCATCGAGGCCTTCCACGACCGCGACATCACCACGTTCCTCGTCTCGAACGGCACCCGGCCCGAGATGCTTCGCGACTGCGATCCCACGCAACTGTACGTCAGCGTCGACGCCCCCGAACGCCACACCTTCGACCAGGTCGTCGGCGCGATGGAAGACGACGCCTGGGAGAAGCTCCTCGAGACGATGGACGTCCTCGCGGAGAAAGACGAGACCAGAACCGTGCTCCGGACCACGCTCGTCAAGGGCGAGAACATGCGGAATCCGGACTGGTACGCCGGCTTCTACCAGCAGGCCGACCCCGACTTCATCGAGCTGAAGGCGTACATGCACGTCGGCCACTCGAGAGGGCGACTCGACCGCTCGGCGATGCCCGAACACGAGGAGGTCATCGAGTTCACCGAGGCGGTCCGGGAGTACATGCCCGGATTCGACGAGGTCATGGGAGTCCCGGCCTCCCGCGTCGCCCTGCTCTCGCAGACCTCGGACACGTGGGTCCCGAAGCTGCAGAAGGGAAGCGAATTCTGGGAGCGAGATCCGGTCACCGGCGACTGAGACGGACCGCTTCGCCGGCGATCTCCCCGATCGGCGAGAACGTTTAAGAGTCGAATTCGACAACGTGTACGGGTGACACTTCGATCGTTCATCGACGACGTTGGTCCCCCGAACCAGACGATCGCGGTCATCAGCGACGACGCGGCGGGGCCCCTCGAGTCGATGCTCGCCGAGACGTTCGCGGACCAGCCGATCGCCGTCGAGAGCGGACTCAGACCCGATGAGGTCGCCGATCCGCCGCCAGCAGTGGCCCGGACGCTCGAGGCCGAAGGCGACACGGCCGTCCTGCTCGAGGACGGGCGACCGGTTGCGGCCTCCTCGATGCTCGAACTGTACGACTCGTTGCTCGCGATCAACTCCGATCTATTCGTCACTGGCGCGCGCGGCATCGGCGAGATCGAGTTCCCCGACGTCCTGGCGGGCCTCGAGAACACGCGACTTCGACTTCGCGGCTATCCGCTCGCGCACAAGGAGAAACTGCTGTTGATCATCGTCTCGCGATACATCGAGCAACGCGCCTGGAACGCGGGCGACGGGACGCTTCGGAGCGCGTTTCAGAAACTCTCGCGCATCGACGACGAGATCGGGACCGCCGAGGTCTACGCCGAATTCGCGGCGACGGACGTCGAGACGCACGTCTACGGCGTCGATGACGGGACGACGGTCGACCTCGATCTGACCGCCCACACCGGAACGGAGGCCGAGTATCGGGACGGCTGGTTCGTCGTCTACGAACCGGACGACTCCGCCGCTCACGAGGACGGTCAGGCGACCCAGCCGATGGCACTGCTCTGTCTCGAGACCGAGCCGCGCATCTGGGACGGGTTCTGGACGGACGACCCGACACGGGTCGCGGCAATCGGCGACTATATCGCCGAAAGCCTGTAACAGCGGCCCCACCACCGTAGGGCGGCCGGGCCTACAACTCGAGTCGCGAACTGCGGACGACGCCTCTGATCGTCACGCGGAGCTTTCGGCTGATGGCCGTCAACGTGACGCCGTAGACCGCCGCACCCAGCGCGACGATCGCGAGGAGGTGATACCAGTGGTCGATCGGAACGGCGCGTTCGGCGGCGACGACGACGACGAACATCACCGCGCCGGCCGCGAACTGTTCGCCGAGCGTCCGGGGAAACAGGACGACCGACGAGAGCTCACGTTTGACGACGGCGGCCGAGAGGGCGTACCGGAGCGTCTCGGCGACGGCCGTCGCGATCACGACGCCGATCGCGCCGTAGGCGAGCGTCAGCGCGACGCCGAGAGCCACGTTGATCGCCAGCGTCAGGGCCGAGACGCGCGTGTTGATATCCGGCCGGTCGATCCCGTAAATCACGCTCGTGAGCACGCCGGCCTGGGTCTTCGCGATCTGGTACGCCGCCAGTCCGACGAGGAGCCCCGCGGCAGCGGCGTAGTCGGGACCGAAGACCGTCACCACGAGCTGTTCGGACAGCGCGACGGCACCGAAAAACATCGGGATCGCGAAAACGCTCGTAAACGAGAGCGTGTTCGAGACGTCCGTCCCGAGCTCCTCGCCCTCGCTGTGACGGTGGCTCACGCGAGCCATCAGCCCGCTCGAGGCCGCCATCGTCACGAACGTCGCCGGCACCGTGAGCTTGAGCGCGACCTCGTACCGCCCGGCGGCGGCGGGCGCGAGCAGGTAGCCGAGCAGGATGATGTCGAAGCGGTCGTAGGCCTGTCCGAGAAACGAGTTCGGAATGCTGTACCTGGCGTACGACCAGAGGTTCGAAACGGTCTCCCGGCTCGGCGCGACCGGCCGCGTCCGGACGTAGTACCAGAGGACCGGCACCGTCAGGAACGTCGCCGCGGCCAGGCCGTAGGCCATGCCCGCAGCGCCGAATCCGAGAACGATCAGGCCGAACTGGAGCGGGAAGGTGAGCAGCGATCGAAGCGTATCGGTCCACATCGAGGCCCCGACTCTGCCGCGCGCCTGCACGATCAGATCGAGCGGCTCGAAGAGCGTGACTGCGAACAGCAAGAGGACGAACAACACCGGCGCGTCGGGGAGGCCCGTGTAGGAGGCGAGCCAGTTCGAGGCGACGGCGGCGGCTGCGATTGCCACCGCCGTCCACACCAGGGTGAACAGCCCCTGGCTGGCGATCAGCTCCCCCGACGGGGCGTCGGCCTCCGAATACCGCTTTTTGACCGCCGTTCCCCAGCCGTTGACCGCCCGATCGGCGATCTTCACCAGCGAAAAGAGGAGGTAGTAGCCGCCGAACCCGGTCGGTCCGAGCGCACGAGCGAAGACGATCGTTCCGAGGAACCCGATCGCGGCCATCGTGAACTTCGCGGCCGTCGCCTTGACCGTCTCGCCGCCGAGGCTGACCGACGTCGCGTCGCTCATGGCTGTACTGAGACGGCGGTCACAGGTACCCCAGATCCTCGAGTTGCGATTCGAGCCCGGAGAGATCCGCCTCGTCGAGGCCGTCCCGCGTCTCCAGGTCGGCGATCAGTCCCTCGAGGGCCGACTCGAGGGCCGCCGGGTCGCAGTCGCCGAGCAGTTCGGTCCCGAACGGGCCCTCGAAGTAGTAGCAGTCGGCCGTCGCGATGCCGTGGCGCTCGCGGTCGACGGGCGCGATGTCGTAGCCGTCCTCTGCGAGCGCGAGCGCTCGTCGCTTCGAGATGCCGTGGTACTCGAGTAGCGCGTTCGCCCGGGGATCCGTCGCGATCGGATCGCTCGAGAGCAGCGGCCGAAACGACTTCCCGCGGCGGTGATCGGACTCGATTCCGGCGAGGTCGAGCACCGTCGCGTAGACGTCCAGCAGGTTCACGAGGGCGTCTCGCGTCGCTCGCTGCGCGCCGTCCGCGTTCGGGGTTCGATCGTCGGGGGTCGGTCCGGGCGCGGAGACGACCAGCGGAATCTCCGTCACGGGCGGGTGGAGCCCGCCGCCGTGTTGCCACGCGCCGTACTCCCCGAGCGCTTCGCCGTGGTCGGCGAGCGTCACGACGTAGTCGAACTCCGCGGCGAGTTCCCGGTAGATCTCTCGGTACACGTCCGAGAGATATCGCACGGCGTCGTCGTACGCGGTCCTGATCCGGTCCGGATCGGCCGACGGCTCCCGGAGCGTGGCTTTCACGCTGTCGAAGTGTGGCGATTCCTCGTCCGGATAAGTGCGGTACTCGTCGGGCGGGTCGTACGGCAGGTGGGCCTCCATGAGGTTCGCGAAGAGGAACTCGCCATCCCGGTTCCACGAGCTATCGCGGACGTATTCGAGGAACTCGGCCGCGCCGTCGTCGGGGTGACGGCCTTTGAGCCCCATATCGCGGAGCTTCATCAGGGCCCCCTGCTTCAGGGACTGGGTCGTGTCGCAGTCGTCGTCGACGCAGCGCCAGAGCGCCCGGAGGTAGCGCTCGGGGCCGTCGGCTCGGTGTTCGGCGATGAACTCGTCCCAGTCGAAGACGTCCTCGCCGAGGCCGCGGAGCCGCCAGCCGCCGTCGAACTCGTCGAACCCGTGGTGCCAGCCCAGTTGCTCCGAGATGTTGACGTTACAGCTGAACGCCCGCGTCCGATACCCCCGATTCTGCAACAGTTCGGGAAGGCGCGTCGTCTCTCGATCGAACGCTTGCGATTTGATCGTCACGCCGGCCTCGACCGCGTAGCGCCCAGTGAACAACGAGGCGTGAGCCGGGGCCGTCCAGTGGGTCGTGCTCCACGCGTTGGTGAACTGCACGCCGGGCACCCACTCGAAGTGCTCGTCGAACGAATCCGCGCGGAGCGTGTCGAGCACGATGACGGCGATGGATGGCTCGTCTCCCATGGTCGCGGTTCCGTTCATCGTTCCATACCTCCGGTAAAGAACCTAGTCCCGGCAATGGGACCGGCCGTCGGAGAGCATCGAGTCCCCGTCACGGCTCCGTTCACAGGACCGTCGCGACCCCCTCCTCGAGCGCCTCGACCTGCGCGTCCTTCTCGCGCTCGAGTTCGTCCATATCGAACCGGACCGGCTCGCTCGTGACGTCGCCGTCGATCGGCACCCGATCGAACAGGTTCGCTCGCGGGGTGTCGAAGTAGAACTGGGCCCGGTTGCCGTAGGTCAGGGCCGGGAGGCAGGCGTGGATTCGGTCCGACCGCACCACGTCCGCGTTGGCGTAGAGGAACAGGTAGTCGGTCACGAGGTCGGAGACGAAGACGTTCTCCTCTTCGAACAGCGGCGTCTCGAGGCCGACCAGTTCCCGCGCCCGTTCGCCGACCGGGAAGTGATACGGTTCGTCGAAGGGAGCGTGATCGGGCCGAATGATCGTCGATGCGCCGTCGACGTCGGGCTCTTCCCCTTTGTCGAACGTGTGGACATCGAATTCGCGGTTCGCCTCGGGCGGCCGGTCGCGGTCGCCGAGGAACAGCGAACAGTCGACGCCGTCGTACAGGTACTCGGCGAGGTCGCCGTACTCCTCGTAGGCTGTCCGATCCCGCGTGAGCAGGACCTCGATGTCGAGCGCGTCGAAGACGGCTTCGACGTATTTCCGCTCGTCCGCGTCGTACTTCTCACCGCCGCCGCCGATGACGGCGATCGGAATCTCTCGCTCCCTGAGTTGCCGGAGCGTGTCGTAGTACTTCCGGAACGTCGGTCTCGAGAGCACGCAGCCCGGCAAGACGGCCAGGTCGGCGTCGATCAGTTCGCTGACGTTCACCGTATTCCGCCGAATCCGGTGAGTCGGCGACTCGTAGTCGGACTGCCCGATCCCCGTCATCCGCGCGAGCTTCCGGGTGCCGCCCCACAGCGCCGCGGTGTCCGACGCGTGGTTGGGATAGCCGCCCGTTTCGACGATCTCCGCGCCGGGAAACGCCCGCTCGAGCATCGCTCTCGCCCCGTAGTCGATGAACCCGTTCCCGATGTTCGTCGTCCACGTCCGGAGAAGCAGGATTCGCATTGCGGTCCCCTCCACCGGAACGGGGCATAATTATGCGGGGGCTACAGCCCGCACGCGGCCGATTTGGCGTCGAATCGCCGGTTCGTATACGACGCTCTCGAGTCGAATCGCCTCGAGGAGACTGGCGTCTGAAACTGATTTTGCGAGCGTGTCGTCGGGCCGCCGGTCTTTCGGAGACAACGATGGAACAGTTCCGTTCAACGTGATTGGGGAACCGAAGCGTCCTGCTACCGTGGTAGCTAGGGGAACCACACCCTCCCCAGCCGATTCGTTCGCTCCCTCCAGTCGCTCACTCATCCCTCGCGCAGTATCGTCCGTGGCCTCACTGTCCGTTCGGCCAGCGGACAGCGCGCGCCACCGCATATCGGTTGGTCAGCCGGAACGACACAGAAGCCATTGATACCGATCGAGACACCGACTGACGGTCGAGCGGTTCGGTGCTAGCGGTCAGTCGAGGTAGCCGAGTTCGCGCAGGCGGTCGGTCGGCATGTCGATCCCCTCGTCGCCGCCGGCTGCGCTCGCTCCGGACGCCGCCGCGCGTTCCTCGACCCATCGCCGCACGTCGTACACCGACTCCGGAGCGGTCTCGGCCGTGGAACTCGCGTACGCGCGCCAGGAGTGACTCGCCGGTTTCTCGCCCACGTCGGGCGGATAGAACGCGGCGCGCATCCCGTGATCGCTGACGACGAGGAGGTCGTCGTCCTCGCCGAGGGCGGCGACGATCTCCGCGACGTACTCGCCGACGCGCTCGTAGGCGCGACCCAGCGCGTCCTCGTCGTCGGCGTAGGCGTGGCCCGCCGCGTCCAGCGTGTGGACGTGGACCCCGGCGATCGAGACCGGGTGCGCGAGCATCTCGCGAGCCCAGCCGAACTGCTGGGCGCAGAGTCCGAACAGTTCGCGCTCGAACTCGTGGCGGGGCATCCCCTCCGCGACGGCGTTCATCAGGTCCCAGGCCCGCTGGAGCGGCCGTCCGTCGTGGACGCCCGGCCAGTTGTGGACGACCGCGTCGTCGGCGTCGAACATCGACTTGCGGTCCGTCTCACCGATCCGCTCGCGGTTGCCGGTCCGCGACCGGACGAGTTTGCCGAGCGTCCCCCTGGTGGACTCGTCGAGGCGACCGGTGAACGACGACGCGAGGTCGAGCGCGGGATTCTCCCACTCGCTGGTGCCGCCGCCGGTGATCCCGTGGTCGGCCGGCTCGAGCCCGGTCGCGACGGTCGCCCAGACCTCCGGCGTGTACGGAACCGACTGCGTGTTCGCGAACGTCTCGATCTCGCCGCCGGACTCGAGGCGGACGGCGTCGAGGTCGAAGTGGTCGACCAGTCCGGCGTCGAGCGCGTCGAGCGCCAGTACGACGACCGTCATGCGTAGCCCAGATCCTCCAGATCTTCCTGCAGCGCGTCTTCCTTGACGACGTAGGCGGGATCGAACCGCTCGAGTTCGCCCTCGAGAGTGGGGTCCTCCACCCTCTCGCCGTCCGCGAGTCGATACGTTCCCGCCTCCGTCGCGATGCGGTCGGCGGTCATCGCGGCCTTTCGATCCCCGTAGGCGGCGAAGGCGGTTTCGCGCTCGAGCGTGCCGACGCCGTGTTCGGTTCCCCGCAGGATCGTCGGCACGTCGACCAGCGAGACGACCTCGCCGAGGTCGGGCGCGTTTCGCGTGCCAAAGGGGACGTTCAGGAGTTCGGACCGCATCTCGCCGGGGTGGCCCCACAGCCCGTCCTCGCCGAGCAGTTCGCCGTGATCGCCACAGAAGACGACGCGAGTGTCCTCGGGGATCGCGTTCCAGAGGGCCTCGAGAGCCGCGTCGAGTTCGGCGACCTCCCGCCGGTAGAGCTCTCTGACGAGGGCCTCGTCCCCCTCGGAGCCGCGACCGGAGAGCACGCGGCGAGTGATCCGCTGTGCCTCCGCTCGACCGACGTCCGCGCCGTCGGGATCGTAGGGATGGTGGGGTTCCATGAAGTGCAGCCAGCCGAACCACTCTTCGCGGCCGTCGATCTCGTCTCCGAACTGGTCGACGACGGCGTCCGCGGGTCTGAACGACTTGGCCGTCTCGTCGACGTAACTCCGGAGCTGTTGGTACCGGTTGTAGCCCCAGCTGGCGACTTTGTAGGGGAGCGAGCCGCGCTCGAGCACGATCGCGCCTTTGTCCTTCAGCGACTCGCCGCCGCCTTTCGGCGACGTGAACGAGTCGAACCCGGTCGCGTAGTCGTACTCCGCGGACAGCAGGTGATTCGTCGTGATCCCGACGCAATGGGCACCGAACTCGCGGGCGACGCTCGCGTTCGGCTCGAGGCCGTTGCCGGCCGGGTACTCCCCGCCGATGATCGCCGGGAAGCTGCCGGGCGTCGCGGTGCTCGTGGCGAAGGCGGCGTCGTGGGTGTCGTCCAGAAACGCTAGCGTGTTGGGCATGAACTGCAGGTGATCGGTTCTGAGCGAATCGACCGTGACCAGCAGGGTCGTCTCCGATGTGTGTTCGGTCATAGGTATCCCAGATCCTCGAGTCGCGCGCGGCTCGCCGCGTCGACCTCCTCGGCGAACGCCTCCTCCTCGTGCCCGTCGTCAGTGACCCAGTCGCCGAAGGCGGACTCGAAGAGGCCGTCCGGGACCGTCTCGTCGGGCAGTTCGACCTGCTTCGACGGCGGCCCGGAGACGTCGTACACCGCCTCGGTGCCGAGCTGGTCGCGGTAGTACTTCCGGTCGCCGCGATAGACGACCCGCTGTCCCCGGTCCCAGTACGATTCGTCCCCGCCCTCCGGGATGCCGGAGCCCGAACCGACGATCTCGGCTCGAGCGCGCTCGCGTTCGAACGCGGACGGATCGAACGGCTCCTCGCTCGCGAGCGCGCGGATCACGTCGCCGAGATCGGCGTGAGAACTGAGTCCGTTCACGTCGACGGGTGTCTCTTCGGCGACCTCGAGGGCGCGGTCGCTCGTGGGGACGACGTCGAAGGGCACGTGCAACAGCCCCTCCGAGAGACTGCTCATGTGATTCATGAGGAAGCCGTCGGATTCGTAGCCGAGGTTTTCGCCGTGGTCCGCCGTCACGAGGAGGATCGACTCGCGGTCGTCGCCGGTCTCCAGCGCAGTGACGAGGTCGGCGACGATCCGGTCGAGGTAATCGACGGTCGCGGCGTAGAGTCGGCGGACGCGCTCGACGTCCGCGGCGTAGTCACCGAGGCCGTTCGCGGCGTTCACGTCCGAATCGCGAAACGAACTCGAGTGGAACGCCGCGGAAACGCCGTGAATCGACTCGTCCAACCCGCGAAACGGGGTGTGTGGTCCGTGGGCGTCCATGAGGTTGGCGAAGGCCACCACCGGCCCGTCGGGGTCGGTGACCTCGCGCTCGAGGGCTCGAGCGATCGATCGACCGCCGAAGTCGGTCGGCTTCTCGATCGGCAGCTTCCGACTCACGTCGTCCAGTTTGAGGAGGACGCCGTTGGCGAGCGATCGCAGCGGATGGTCGTGGTCGAGGGCTTGACGGACGAAATCGGCGTAGGCCTCGACGCCGTCGGTCGATCGGTCGGAGATGTGTCGCTGGACGTCCATCCCCGCGGGAAGCCTGCGACTCGGCGAGACGGGGACCGTCCGGTCGAAGAACCGGTCGAACCCGAAGACGGGACTGGCGTAGATGTTCGACGTGACGCAAACCGAGTCGTACCCCGCTCGCGCGAGGGGCGCGATCCAGGTGTCCGCGGCATCGATCGGGTCGAAGCGGCGCTGGTGGGCGTGAACGCCCGTCTCCGAGGGGACCGAGCCGGTCACCATCCCGGCGTGGCTCGGGACGCTCCAGCCGCCGAGCGCCCGCATTCCCTCGAAGCGGACGGACGCCAGTTCCCGTAGCCGGGTCGCGTATCGATCGTAGATATCCTTTCTGACAGTGTCGAGACAGACGACGACGACGTTCGGTCGATTCGGTCGGTCGGCTCCGGTCATGTGAATCGTTCGAGTGCGGCGCTGAATCGATCGCCCTGATTCGATTCGGTCAGGTCGGTCACGAGGTTGCGCTGCTCGCTGCCGACGGATCGCCGCTCCGCCGGATCCCGCTCGAAGACGTCAAACAGCCCCTCGAGCAGGCCCGCCTCGGTCGGCGGAACGACCTGTCGAGACGGGAGTAGCTCCCGAACGCCGGTCGCGTCGGTGACCATCGTCGGCGTCCCAGAGAGGATCCCCTCGAGCGCCGCGACGGGAAACGCGTCGCCCCGGGAGGACTGAACGTAGACGCTCGCGCGGTCGAACCGGTCGGCGAAGGTGTCGAGATCGACGAAGCCGGGCGTGATCACGTGCGATCTGTCCGCGTACGCTTCCGCCTCGTGGCCCTCGCCGAGTATCACCAGCCGAACGTCGCTTTCGACTACGCTGGCGAATCGTCTGACCGCTCGAGTCAATCGATCGTAACCGTTCGCGGGTTTGGCCTCGCCCGCCGAAAGGATCGCAAACGGATCGGCGGGCGAGTTCGGGGAGAGCGACGCGAGTCGCTCGTACTTCTCGTCGGCGATCGGCGGCCGGACGTACGCGACCGGGACGTCGCCGATGTACGGTCGCGCCCAGCGGTAGACGTCGCGACCGACCGCGATCACGCCGTCCAGCAGCCGGCTCGAGAGCGGCCTGAGACCGCGCCAGAGGTGTCGCGTCGGCCGCTCGGAGAGGGTGTAAAACGTCTCGTCGGCGGCGAGATAGACGAGGGTCGTTCGCGGCCGCCGCAGTTTGTACGCGAGCGCGGTCTGGAGCGGAGCGCTCCCCTCGGCGATGATCGTCTCGTACGCCGGCAGCGTCCCCGCGGTCCGGAGCCGATCGACGGTTCGTTCGGTGTTGCCGTCCGGTTCCGGCGCTCGAGCGCCGGTCTCGAAGTGACGACGCTCGGCGCGCACGGCGTCGGCGAACACCCGGTGTGCGGGGTGTGCGTCGCTGTTCTGGTAGAGCAGACACCGGTCGCTCGTCGCGACTCGCCGCGGACGCGGCGTCTCGGTCCCCGTCCGTCCCACCGAATCACCGTCTCGACTAGCAGCGCTCGAGTCGCCGTCTCCGCCGCGAGTCGTCGTGCTCGCCGTCATCGATCCGTCGCCTCCTCGAGATCGCGGGGTTCGTCCGCGTCGTCGATCGGCTGTGATATCTCATCGGCGCGCTGCTGGCCTGCGGTTCCTCTCGATTCGGTCGGACGCTCCGGCCGCCGATCCGATTCGCGCTCCGGCGTTTCGACGTCGGCGGCCGCCGTCTCCGCGACGACCTCGCGGAGCCCCTCGGCGAATCGATCGTACTCGTATCGCCTCGCCGCCGCCCGAATCTCCGTCGAATCGAAGTCGTCGGGATCGAACCGCTGAACCGTCTCCCGAACGGAGGCAACCGTCGGCTCGAAGAGCAGTCCCGTTCGACCGCCCCGTACCTGGTACCGCGTGAACCCCTCGTTCACGCCGAGCAGGGGTTTGCCGGCCATCATGGCCTCGGCCCCGACGAGGCCGAAATCCTCCTGCTTGGGCGCGTAGACGACCGCGGTCGCTCGCGCGACGAGCGACTCGATGTCCTCGACGTAGCCCCGCACCTCGATGTTGTCGTAGTTCGACGCGAACGCCTCGAGTCGCTCGCGCTGTTCGCCGTCGCCCGCGATCACGAGCCGCTCGTCGAGCCCGGCGAAAGCTTTCGCGATCAGGTCGATCCGCTTCTCGGGGGCGAGTCGGGACCAGGTGACGAAGTAGCCGTCGTCGCCGTCGTTTCGCCAGTCGCCGGTCACCGGCGGATAGACGACCGTCGCGTCGCGGTCGTAGAACCGACGAATCCGATCGCGGACGAGTTCGCTGTTCGCGACGAAGCGATCGACGTAGTCGTTGGCCTCCTTGTCCAGCGCCCGCCACCCCTTCGCGTAGGCCTTGAGCCCCGTTTCGACGAGCGGGTACTGGAACGACGAGAGCCGGTCGCGATAGAGATCGTACAGCCACCGCGGCGGGCTGTGAGGGTAGTGGACGATCCGCTGACCGACGTCGGGAACGTAGTACTTCGAGAGCGGCGCGCTCTCGAGGATCACGTCGTACGCCGCGAGATCCGGGTGGGCGTCGGTCATGTCGAGCGCGACGTTGAGCGTCTCGAGGGGGTTCATCCCCTCGTTCTTCCACTCGAGGAAGGGCCGCCACGGCAGCGAGGAGTACTTGGCCTGCCGGAACGGGATCACGTCGACGTCGTCCGGGATGTCGGTCCCCTCGGCGACGTAGGTCGTGTAGATCGGCGCGTCGAGCACCCGAGCGGCCTCGAGGGCGAACTCCTCGCCGCCGCCGATACCGGGGAAGCGATCGTGGAGGATGGCGACGGCCGTCACTGCAACACCTCCCGGAGTTCCTCGTCGGGCGACCAGGTGCCGTCGTGGCTCGTTTCGTCCCCGTCGACTCGAGCGCGGACGAGCGAGACGCTCGCCCGAAGGAGCGAGATCTGGGTGTCGAACAGGGAGTACAACGGCTGGAGCGGTCCGAGCGCGTCGCGCGAGCCCAGCGCGGTGAACGCGAGAACGCCGGCCGGGGTCGCCAGCCCGAACGGCCCGGCGACCGCCAGCGAGCCGATCGTGGCCACGGCGATTCCGGTGGCGACCAGCCACGGGGAGACGATCATGAACCACCAGTTAAAGGGCAGGACGATGCGGCCGTATGCCCCGTGACGGCCGAGCGCGTCGCGCTGTCGCCACAGTAATCGGAGGAGTCCCATCGCGCGACGGTCCTTCTGTTCGCGGCGCTTGCTGAACTCCGAGTGAGCCGCCTCCCTGTAGTGGATGTCGGGGTCGAAGACGACCCGGTCGCCGTTGCGCCGGATCTTGAGCGCGAGTTCGGTGTCGTCGGCGATCGAGTCGTCGTCGATCGGGACGATCGCGTCGCGCTCGAACGCCGAGAACGGCCCGTGGAAGATCAGCGTCGAGTCGATGTGAGACTCGAGGATCTGGATCATCGTCTGGATGTCGCGATACCCTTGCTCGACCTCGCTGTCGCCGATGACCTCGGCGTTGCGGCCGGTCACCGCTCCCACGTCGGGATCGGCGAGGTTCGCGACCGCCGTTCGAACCGCGTCGGGTGCGAGCCGCGAGTCGCAGTCGGTCTTGACGACGACTTCGTTCGCCGCGGCGGCGTAGGCCCGATTCAGGGCGGTCGCCAGTCCCCGCCGCTCGTCCTCCCGGATGAGCGTCAGCTTCGGCTCCTGCCGGCCGGCGAAGAACGTCTCGACCAGGTCGGCCGTCCCGTCGTCGCTCGAGTCGACGACGACGAGTTCGACCGTCTCCATGGGGTAGTCGAGTTCGACCAGTTCCTCGAGTTTCGACTCGACGATGGCGGCCTCGTTGTACGTCGGCAGGACGATGCTCACCGACGGCTCTCGGGGCCACGCGTCGGCGGGCGACCCCGTCGGCCGTCGGACGTAGTACGCGCCGAGGTAGATCAGATACGGGAGGCCCGTCAGTGCGATCAGTCCGAACAGGGCCTCGAGGAGACGTTTCATGCGAGCGTACCTAAACGCTCTATATTCTACGGTAAAACCAGTCTCCTTGCATTATACAAGAAGAAATGCGTTAATTTACCACTCTTATTTATTTCATAGGATCGAGAGAATCTTCTGGCACCGTAATTCAACAGATCGGACAATCGATCGCTACGGGAAATCCGCCGTACGGTGGAGACAGGACGGACGGATCGACCGAACGCCCTCGGAGAGTGTATCGGATCGGTGGCTTTTTCCACCTCTCTCGAGATGTCCGAGTACGCGATAAACGGTCGTGAACGCCATCACAGTTCCGTTACGCATGCCACATTCGATATACTTTTACGGGGCTACGGTATAGATGCGCGTATGTCAGTGATAGCTGAGTCCGCAGTCGGGCACGACGAACTCGCCGTGCTCAAACTCCTCGCGCTCGAAGGCGGGCTCGAGGGCGACGTCAAGATCTCCTGTTCTCACCTCGCGGAGCGCCTCGACGCGTCGAATCAGACCGCTTCGCGGCGACTTCAGCGCCTCGAGAGCGCCGACTTACTCGAGCGCGACACCGTCAGCGACGGCCAGTGGGTCGCGATCACGGAGACCGGCGAGCGAACGCTCCACGCCGAGTACGAGGACTACCGTCGCATCTTCGAGACGGACTCCCAGATCGGCCTCGAGGGGACCGTCACCAGCGGGATGGGCGAGGGTCGCCACTACATTTCGCTGTCGGGCTACCAGCGCCAGTTCGAGGAGCGACTCGGCTACGAGCCCTTCCCCGGCACGCTGAACGTCGACCTCCGCGAGGACAGCGTCCGCCGGCGCAGCGCCATGGCCTCGCTCGATCCCGTCCCAATCGACGGCTGGGAGTCCGACGAGCGGACCTACGGCCCCGCCGTCTGCTATCCCGCGACGATCGAAACCGCCGACGGCGAGACCTACGAGAACGCCTACACCATCGCCCCCGAACGCACCCACCACGACGACGACCAGCTCGAGGTCATCGCCCCCGAGAAACTCCGGGAGGAACTCTCCCTCGAGGACGGCGATCACGTCACCGTCTCCGTGGGGGATCGCGAATGACGGGCCACCACGCCGGTCCGCGGTCGAACGCCGACGCCGGGGCGAACTCGAGCGTCGACCCGTCCGCGAACTCGTTCGAACGCGCCCTCGAATCGCTCCGCACCGGCGAGCCGATCCTCGTCCACGACGCGGCCGACCGCGAGGGCGAGACGGACCTGATCTACCACGCCGATAGCGTGACGCCCGAGGCCGTCGCCCGACTGCGCAACGACGCCGGCGGTCTGGTCTGCGTCGCGCTCGGCCACGATATCGCGGAGGCGTTCGACCTGCCCTTCTACTCGGACGTGATCGACCATCCCGCGACGGCCGACCACGAACTCGGCTACGACGACCGCTCGTCGTTCTCGCTGACGGTCAACCACCGAGACACCTACACCGGGATCACCGACGACGATCGATCGACGACCATCCGAGCGCTCGGCGACGCCGCCGCCGCACCCGACGAAACCGAGTTCGCCGCGGAGTTCCGAGTCCCCGGTCACGTCCACCTGCTCAAGGCCGCGCCGGGCCTGCTCGCCCAGCGCGAGGGCCACACCGAACTCGGGATCGCTCTGGCCGAGGCCGCCGATCTCTCGCCCGCCGTCGTCGTCTGCGAGATGCTCGACGACGAGACCGGCGAGGCGCTCTCGCCCGCCGACGCCCGCGCCTACGCGGACCGACACGGCTTCGCCTATCTCGAGGGTCGCGAGGTCCTCGAACGCTGTCGGTAGTCGCCGGCGCTTCGAGCCGGCGCGCACCGCCGACGATCCGAGAGAACGACGCGGAGTTGCCCGGGAGAACGGTTCCTCGAGCGGAACCGCGAATACTTAGTACACTGGCTTGCAACACTCCCGATCATGGGATTCGACGAGATGGACGTCGACACGATCTGGATGGACGGCGAGTTCGTCGACTGGGACGACGCGCAGATCCACGTTCTCACGCACGGGCTCCACTACGGGAGCGGCGTCTTCGAGGGCGCGCGCTGTTACGACACCGAAAACGGGCCGGCGCTCTTTCGCTGGGAGGAACACTTAGAGCGACTGTTCCAGTCCGCGAAACCGTACGAGATGGACATCGAGTACACGAAAGAAGAACTCACCGAGGCGACGAAAGAACTCATCAAGCGCCAGGAACTCCCCTCCTGTTACATCCGGCCGATCGCCTTCTACGGCTACAACTCGCTGGGCGTCAGCCCCAAGGACTGCCCGACACGCACCGCCGTCGCGGCGTGGCCGTGGGGTGCCTATCTCGGCGAGGACGCCCTCGAGAACGGGATCGACGTGATGATCTCCTCGTGGCGGAAACACGCCTCGAGCCAGATCCCGACGAACGCGAAGACCACCGGCCTCTACGTCAACAGCATGCTCGCGGGCGAGGAAGCGCGCCGGAACGGCTACGCGGAAGCCATCGTCCTCAACAAGGAGGGGAACGTCGCGGAGGGCCCCGGCGAGAACGTCTTCCTCGTGCGCGACGGCGAACTCTACACGCCCGGCCTCTCGGAGTCGATCCTCGACGGCATCACTCGAGATTCGGTCATTCGGATCGCGGAAGATCTGGGGTACACCGTCCACGACAACGTCTCGATCTCGCGCGGCGAACTCAACACGGCCGACGAGCTGTTCTTCACCGGCTCCGCGGCCGAAGTGACGCCCATCCGGAAAGTCGATAACGTCGTTATCGGAAACGGCTCCCGCGGCCCCGTCACCGAAGAGATTCAGCAGAAATTCTTCGAAATCGTCGAGGAAGGCTCCGAGGAGTACGACGAGTGGTTCGAGTACGTCGACGTGTAAGAAGCGCTGATTTTCGACAGCGAACGCGTCTGATCGATCTCGAGATAGCGACTTCAGGACGAAGCGAGCCAGATTCTTCTACCGGTCTATGCACGATTGCGTGCTGTGGCCGGGAGCGCGCCTCGAGCACTGCGAGAGGCGCGCGACCCGGGGAAGGGCAGGCCGTTACCCGCAGTCACCGCGAGCGAAGCCGTGCGCGGCGCTACGCGCCGCGAACAGTCGAACGGCCGAAGGCCGTGAGACGGGGTGAGCGAGCGGGCCGACGACCGACCCAGCGGGGAGGGAGGAGTACTTTTGCTCGAGCTTTTGCCGAGGGCCAGCTTTGCTGGCCCGCAGCGCAAAAGGTCGGTGCTTAATCGTCGTCGGCGCGATCGGTTCCGGCGCGGTCAGTTTCGGCGCGGTCGGTTTCGCCGCGATCGGGTCCGGCGCGGTCGGATTCGTTCGCTTTCGCGTCGTCGATGACGTCGATAGAGATGCCGGCGTCCATGCCGCGGTGGTTGGCGTCGCCGAAGCCGGCGCTCAGGACGCGAGTGAGCGCGTCCTCGACGTCCTCGTCGAGTTCGGTGATCTCGTCGGACTCGACTTCGACGACGTACCCCGTCGTGATGTTCGGCGAGGTCGGCAAGAAAAGCACCTCGCGACCGTCGTCGGTCACCTTTCCTGTCTTGAACGCCGTCATCCGAAGCCCCTCCCAGGTCTCGATCTTGACCGGTTTCTGGAGCGAATCCTGCTCGCCGAAGGCCGTCTCGGCGGCCATCTTCGAGGCGTTGTAGACGACGCGAATCACGGGCACGCGGTTCGCGATGTTGTCGACCAGCCGTTCGACCAGCCCGCCGACGGTCGTCCGCATGAGATACCCGACGGAAAACGTGAGAATGACGAAGACGGTCAGCGCGACGATCACGCGGAGGAACTGCGCGAGTTGCTCGCGCGTCTGGACCGCCTGATCGCTCGAGCCGGGAATAAGCGGCGTGAGCGCACCGGAATCGAGAATGAGACCGGGCGTCAGCCCGGCGACGAGTCCGTAGAGCCAGTAGATCGCGTAGAGCGTGACGAGGATGGGGCCGAGGACGACGAGCCCGCTCGCGAAATCCCGCTTCCACGAAGCCATGTGCTGGCTCTCACACTACTGGCTAATGAGCCCTTCCCTTTGTCGTATCCCACGCAGTCAGCGTCGGTGGTAGCGCCAGCGGCAGCGTCGGACGACGGATCAAATTTCAAGCCGTCGGCCTGCGAAGCGACGCGCATGAGCCTCGAGCAGGAGTCCACGGCTCAGGAGGCCGATCCGCTGGATCCGTTCCGACAGTTCTTCGCGCTCGAGCGGGACGTGCTCGTCCTCTCGGTGGCGATGTTCGCGTTCAGCCTCGGCTTCCAGATGACGAGCCGATACATGGCCGAGTACATGTCGGCGCTGGGCGCGTCCGTGTTCGTCGTCGGGCTGTTCGGCACGTTCGGGAACGTCATCAGCGCCGTCTACCCCTATCCGGGCGGGGCAATCTCCGATCGAATCGGCTCGCGGTACGCCCTGACCGCCTTCGGCCTGTGCTCGACGCTCGGCTTCGGGATCTGGCTCGGTGCGCCCGCGCTCGCCGGCGTCTCGATCGGCTCGACCTCCCTGGCCATCGTCGCGATCTTCGTCGGATTAGCGCTCTCGCAGGCCTGGAAGTCCTTCGGGCTCGGGGCGACGTTCGCCATCGTCAAGCAGTCGGTCCCGCCCTCGAAACTGGCCGCCGGCTTCGCGAGCACCGAGACGTTCCGCCGCACCGCCTTCCTCGTCGGCCCGCTGTTCGCCGCCGCGCTCTTCTATCCGTTCGGCTCGAGCGACGGCGAGATCGTCACCGCGTTCCAGCTCATCCTGCTCGTCGCCGTCGTCTTCGGGGTCTTCGGGACCGTCGTCCAGCACGTCCGCTATCGGTCCGCGGACGACGATTTCGGCAAGGAGTTCGAAGGAGCGTCACAGCTCGTCGCCGATCTCCGGGCGATGCCCGACGAGCTCCGACCCCTGCTCGTGGGCGATACCCTCGTCCGGTTCGCGAACGGGATGGTCTACGTCTTCTTCGTCATCGTCGTGACGCGGTTTCTCGAGGTCGGTCTCTCCGTTTCCCTGCCGGCCGTCGGCGCGGTCGATCTCTCACCGCAGTCGTACTTCGGTATCCTGCTGGGGATCGAGATGGTGGTCGCCCTGGTGACGATGATCCCGGTCGCGAAGGCCGCCGAACGCGTCGGCCTCAAACCGGTCGTCGCGCTCGGGTTCGCGGTCTACGCGATCTTCCCGATTTTGCTGATCAACTCGCCCGAAGACGCGGCCGTCCTCGCGGCCCTCTTCGCGTTCTCTGGCCTGCGGTTCGCGGGGCTGCCCGCACACAAGGCGCTGATCGTCGGTCCCGCGGAACGGGGTGCCGGCGGCCGGGTGACCGGCGCGTACTACCTCCTGCGGAACCTGATCGTCATCCCGAGCGCGGCGCTGGGCGGACTGCTGTGGGGCGGGTTCTCGAACCCGCTGACAGGGACGCAGGTGTTCGCCGGCGATCCGACGGTCGCGTTCACCCTCGCGACGGGAATCGGGCTCGTCGGCACCGCCTACTTCCTGGTGTTCGGGAAGGAGTTCGCGGCCTATCAGTAGCGACGCGGCGTCGAGAACTGCTTCCATTTCGCTACCGCCCTCGTCGTCATCTCGTCCGTTGCTCGGAGTTGCTCGAGGAGGCGACTCGGTCGATAGAGAGTATACACCGACCGTGGTAGCTGCGAGTGATGAAGACCGGTTCAGAGTTGGCAGGGTCGTCCGAGTTCTTGTTCGTACTTCGTTTTGATCTGCTCGAACAAGTCCTCACCAAATTCCGTCTGGAAGCGTGGCGCGGCTGTGGCAAAGAACTCATCCAGGTTCTCGAATTCGGCGAAGTGATCGTTCGCCTCGGCGTCGTCGTACCGATTTTGGCGCTCGTACTTGAGCGCCTGGAGACAGTTATCGATTAGGTCCATGTCTTTGACGAACTGTGCGGTCGGGGTATCACGGGCTTCGTACTCCTCCCAGAGCGACAGCAGCTCGCTGTCCTCGAAGGGTTCCACGAGGTCAGTTACTGCGCTGCGTTCAGCCGACTCTTTTTCGCACGTTGAGATGGTCTGGCGTCCGTCCTCCGCGCGGGTTGCGATATCGCCCGTGCGAGCTTCGCCGAGGTCGTGGATGAGTGCCATCGTCACTGCCTTCTGTGGGTCAGCCTCTTCTCGCTTGGCGTAGAGCAGACAAAGCGCCGCTGTCCCCCACGTGTGGGCTGCAACGGACTCAGGCGAGTCGATGTTTCGGAGTTCCCATCCCGTCCGGAGTTCGTCCTTCAGGTCGAACCACTCCAGCAGGGAGCCAAGTTCGTCGGTCATATCGGGGAGACTACGTGGTGACCGTTCAATATGCCGAATCCACTCTGTGGAGCATCTACCACTGCTTCAGTAGGTCTACACGAGAAACGTATCGAACGGCGCTTCGCAGAGAACGACGCTTGCTTAGAGAAAGAACCGATAGTAGAACGGACTGACGAACCCCTCGATAATCGCGGCGATCGCCAGCAGGATCCCGATCCCGATCAGTACCCAGAACGCCCGCTCGAGCGCGTCCGCGAGAGCCGTTCGACTCGCGCGACCCCGCCACGTCCGCCACGCGGTGACGCCGACGGACACCCCCAGCGCGCCCGCGATCAGGATCGCCGGAATCTCGAGGACGCCGTGGGGAACGACGAAAGCGGCGAGTTCCAGCGGATCGACCTCGAGGCGTGCCATGATCCCGAGGAAGACGCCGTTGAACAACAGCGACACGATCGCGGGGATCGCGAGCGCGACGCCGGCGTAAGCCGTCGTGAGCGCGACGAACCAGTTGTTGCCGAACAGGTTGGCCGCCATCGTCGGCGGGAAGATCCCCTCGAGGCGAGCCGTGATCGACGCGTCGAACGTTCCGACGTAGGGTCCGGCGGCGGCCCACCCCATCCAGAATCCGAGGAGGCCGAGGCCGAGGACGAACGCGTGCGTCCCGGGTCGCGCCCGGACGAACGACACCAGTTCGCGCCAGCCGCGGCGGAGTCCGGATCGGATCCCGTCCCGGAGCGATCGCGTCGGTGGCTCCGGCGGATTCAATCGGTCTCGATACCCACAGTAGACGGCGGATTTCAGTAGATCGAGGGCCGGCATCGCGACCAGCGCTGAGACCAGCGAACCGACGGTGACGACGTCGACGAGCGAGAACAGTCCGGTGAGGGTCGAGAGTCCGACCAGCATCCCGATCGCGACCACGTAGTAAAAGGCAGCGTTCACCGGTCGCGCGCGAACGAATCCGGCGGCGTTACGGAGCGAGCCGAATACCCCCGCATCGTCGACGACGATCGCGACCGGCGCGAAGGCGAACAGCGCACGGACGACGAGCAGGACGACGAACGCGACGAGCGCACCGAGCAAGACCACGGGGAGAGCGAGGGCCGCGGACCCCGTCGCGAGCGAGACGATGCCGCCGAACAGCGCCGTTCCGATACCGAGTACACCGAGTACCGCCACCCAGCAAACCAACTCGAGGACGAACAGGCCGAGAAACCGAAGCCAGTAGCGGCGCACGCCGTCGATCCCGGCGACGAGGCCGCGCTCGTCACGGAGCCGACCGTAACAGGCCGCGAGCTGGCCGGCGGCGACGACGGCGGACAACACCACGAACAACAGGGCGCTCGCGATGATCGTCACGACGGCGAGGACCGCGAGAGGGAGCGTCAGCAACTGGTCGACGATCGGCTCGAGGCCGTTCGCCCACGCCTCGAACGCCTCCGGATCGGCGTCGGGGCTCGGCGGTGAGTCGAGTTCGACGAGATGTGTTCGGATCGCCTCGAGCCGCCCGGTTCGCGAGAGGAAGAGATAGGCGACGCCGATCGCGAGAAACGGAACGACGCGAACGATCGCGGGGATCGCGACGCCGAGCAGGTACAGGGGAAGGAGATCCCCCGGGCGGCGACGGAGGACGGCGACGACGGCGGCGACGAAATCTGACAGAGCCATACCCGACGGTTGAACGGCGTATCAGTTAAATGAACGCTCTCGGCGGCCGTGAGCTGTGACCGATCGATGCCGCCTCGCAACAGCTGTCGCGAAGTCGATGGTGATCCTGGCACCTGTCGCGATATCGGTGACGATCCTGGCAACTGACGACTCAGTGTTTACGTCCCTCGTCGTCGTACGATCGTGTATGGTCACCACAATCTCGCCCGAACGGCTCGCCGAGTTGCAAGACGAGAACGCCGATTTCGCGCTCGTCGATACCCGTCCCGAAGAGAGCTACGCATCCTGGCACATCGCGGGCGCGCTCCACTTCCCGTTCGGTCCCGAGGAGGAACTGGACGGCCGACTCGAGGACCTCGAGGCCGTCGTCGGCGACGCCGACCGCGTCATCACCGTCTGCGCGAAGGGGCTCTCCTCGGGCAACCTCGCGACGCGCCTCGAGTCGGCGACCGACGAGTACGAAGTGGCGGCCGTCGACGGCGGCATGAAGGGGTGGAGCGGGGTCTACGACCGAGTGGAGATGAACGTAGACGACGGGCTGACGGTCGTCCAGATCCAGCGGCGCGCGAAGGGCTGTCTGGGCTACGTCGTCGGCTGTGCGGAGACCGGCGAGGCCGTCGTCGTCGATCCGACCGCGGACACCGACGAGTACGCGGTCGCGGCCGAGGAGGTCGGCCTGACCGTTACCGGCGTGATCGACACGCACGTGCACGCCGACCACATTTCCGGCGGTCGCGACCTGGCGGACGACCTCGCGGTGCCGTACTACCTCGGCGAGCGCGCGAGCGAGCGCGACGTCGAACGGGAGTACACGCCGCTCGAGCGCAACGAGGTCCTGTCCGTGGGCGAGCGCGAGATCAAGGCGGTCTCCGCGCCGGGACACACCAGCGAGATGATCAATCTGCTCGTGGACGACCGCGCGCTACTGACCGCCGACACGCTCCACGTCGATTCGACGGGGCGGACGGAACTCGAGTTCAGTGAGGACGAAGGGGAGAGAGGGGCTCGAATGCTCTACGAGACGCTTCACCGGACGATTCTGGCCGAACCCGAGAGGGTCGCCGTTCTTCCGGGACACGTGACGGTCACCGCCGACGGCGAGTTCGAACACGGCGCGCCGGGCGACCCGATTCGGACGACGATCCACGAGGCTCGGACGGGGATCGACCTGCTCGGACTCGAGAGAGCGGCGTTCGTCGAGCGAATGGCCGACGCCGGCGAGAAGCCGTCGAACTACGAGGAGATCATCGAGTACAACCGCGGCGTGGCCGAGATTCCGCCCGAGGAGCGGGTCGAACTCGAGTTGGGACCGAACAACTGCTCGGCGTGAGCCGAACGCTCTGATGGGGGCCGTCCGGCCGCAGGGTCCGATCCGACGCGGGGACGTCTAGTGTTTCGCGCCGGCGACGCCGCTCCCGATAGCCGCGCCGCACTCGGTGCACGCGACGAGGTAGAATCGCTTCGATGCCGCAAAGAAACCGGTCGTGGCGTCCATTTCGACGAACTCGACGTCGGTCTTCTCCGAGAGGGTCGCTTCGCATTCGGGGCAGTGGACCATGGCGCAATATCTGATAGATGAGCTATATTTCTTCCCATCTCACACTGCCCCGCCGCCACCGCCGGCTTTCGCGCCTGCGACACCGCTACCGATCGTCGCGCCGCAGGCGGCGCACGTCGTCACGTAGAACCGTTTCGATGCGGCGAGAAAACCGGTCGTCGCGTCGGTTTCCACGAACTCGATGTCCGAGCGCTCCGCGAGAGTGGCCTCGCATTCGGGGCAGTGGACCATGTTCGCGGAATAGTTGGTAACCCTGAAAGTACTTTCGCGGGGTACGCTCCCGCGTCCGTACTGGAGACGGGAGTCACCCGATCCCGCTCGAGGGCTCGCCCACGAGACGCACGACACCGTACCCGCCGTCACCGAGAGTACGTCTCGAGTCGGGCCAGCCGTCCGCCGTCGGTTTCGAAGAAGTCGGCGAATTCGAAGAGCGTCGTCCCCTCTTCGATGACGCGGCCGCGCGCCGCGACCCGACCGTCCCCGACGATCACCGCCTCGAGTTCGTGACTGGTGTCCGGGTTCGGTCGCTTCTCGCGCATGAATTCGACGAACTCGTCGCGGTTCTCGAACGACCGATCCGGTCGATGTTGGACGAACGCCGGTGTAAGGACGTCCTCGAGTGCGTCGTACTCGTGTTCGTCGAGTGCGTCGTAGTATCGCCGGACGAGGGCGCGCATATCGCCGCCCGAGTCGTCTTTCGCATCCGACTTCGTATCCATATCACTCCATTCGTCCCCACCGGCAAAAACGTACGACCCCGGTTCTCGAACCGTGTCCTTTTCTCCCGGCTTCTCCTCCCTTCTGCTGTGGAGTGTCACGTCTACTACGAGGGCGACGACGACCCCGAGAAGTGTACCGCGCGTCGCCTCGAGAAGTTCGACAAAGCGACCCTCTATCGATCGATGGGGCAGGTGCCCTACGGGGTCGTCCTCAACCCCCACGCCGAGCAGGCGCTCTCGCCGGCCGATCTCGAGGAGGGGCTGGGAACGCTGGTCGCCCTCGATTGCTCGTGGGAGTCCGCCGAAGCGGCGTCGTTCGAAATGCGCGGCGTCCACCGGGCGCTCCCCTTTCTCGTCGCCGCGAACCCGATCAATTACGGCCGACCGTTCCGGCTGACCACCGTCGAAGCGCTCGCCGGCGCGTGCTGCATCTTCGACGAACGGGAGCGCGCCGAGGACCTGCTCGAGCCGTTCCGCTGGGGCGAGACATTTCTGACGCTCAACGAGGAGCCGCTCCGGCGCTACAGCGAGTGTACGGATTCGAGCGAGGTCGTCGCGGTGCAGGAGGACTATCTGGCCGACGAAGAGACGGAGTAACGGAATAACGGATCGACGCGGTGATCGGTTTCCACCCGCAACTCTCAGGAGACGGTTCATCGGTACCCGTCCGAGACCGTTTCGAGAGTCGATCTCGCCGATCGGATCACAGCGATTAAATGCACCACGAGCGAAGGCCGGGTATGGCCAGTTTCGACGCCGCTGAGAAACGGACGCTCGAGAAGATGATCTGCATGCGCTGTAACGCTCGTAACTCCAAGCGAGCCAACCGATGCCGGAAGTGCGGCTACAAGAAGCTTCGCCCCAAGGCGAAGGAAGCGCGCGCCGCATAATCGACCGCGACGGATCGGCCGTTTCGATCCGTCTTCTTTCGATCCGCTATCGCGCCCGCAGTTGCAACACCGTCCGAGAAGCGGCCGTCGAACAGTCGCTACTCGTCCGGATACTTCGGCTCCCGCTTTTCGGCTCGCTCGAGCGCCGTCGTCACCACGTCGCGCACGTCGCCGTGGAAGACGCCGCCGTGGCCCGCGTACATGTGCTCGACGCCAGCAGACTGACTGCCGTCGGGCATGCGCTCGAGGAGGTCCCGGATGCTCTCGATGAGTCGCTCGCGGGACTGACCGGCCATGTCGGTGCGGCCGAAACTCCCGTACTCGAACGCGCCGTCGTCGTGGACGACCACGTCGCCGGAGAACAGCGACGAGTCGGAGACGAACGAGACGTGGTCGTCGGCGTGCCCCGGCGTGTAGACGATGTCGAAGTCCTCGTCGCCGATCCGAACCGTCTCGCCGTCGTCGATTTCGTGCGTCCGCGTCGGATGATCGTCGTAAGCGTACACCTCGGGATCGAAGGCATCGACGACGGCCTCGAGCTGGGCGACGTGATCGCCGTGCTGGTGGGTCATGACGACGGCCTCGAGGTCGTCGGTGTGCTCGCGGATCTCGTCGACGACGCCGTCCATCGCACCGGCGTCGACCAGCGTCGTTCGATCGCCGACGACCAGATAGGCGTTGCACGTGAACGTCTCCGCGTCCTCGGTAACGTGGTGAACCTCCATACGGGGACACTCGCGGGCCGACGGCAAAAACGGTGCCCTCGATACCGTCGGAGCTCTCCTCGAGAATCCTCTGACGGACGCTCTCGATTCCCGAGCGACGGTCGTCCAGCAGTAGTTGGGAGGACGGATTCTTCCCTTCGAACGGGGCTTCGAATGAGGCTGAAACGCGGAAAGGAAGTTATTTCGGGAACCAGTTGTACCCGTTCGTATGTTACTTTCGGGCACCGTTATCGTCGATGCGTCGACGACTATCGAAGAGGGGGCGGTCGTCACCGAGGGCGATCGTATCGGAGCCGTCGGTGACCGTACCGACCTCATCGAGCGATACCCCGACCACGAGCGTCGCGAGTTCGATATTCTTCTCCCGGGGCTGGTCGGCAGTCACATTCACTCCGTTCAGTCGCTCGGCCGCGGCGTCGCCGATGACACTGCGTTGCTCACCTGGCTGTTCGATTACGTGCTCCCGATGGAGGCGGAGATGGACGCCGACGTGATGTATACTGCGGCAACGCTCGGCTACCTCGAGTGTATCGAGTCCGGGACGACCGCAGTTATCGATCACCTCTCGGTCCATCACGCTGACGCGGCGTTTGATGCAGCCATCGACGTCGGTATCCGCGGTCGCCTCGGGAAGGTTTTGATGGATAAAGAATCTCCGGCGGGGCTTCAGCAGGGGACTCGGACCGCTCTCGACGAAACGGAGGAACTCATTCGGGCGTATCACGATGTGAACGACGGCCGCATTCAGTACGCCGTCACGCCGCGCTTTGCGGTGAGCTGTACTGAGGCGTGTCTCCGCGGGTGTCGTGACCTCGCGGACGCGTACGACGGCGTTCGGATCCACACGCACGCGAGCGAGAACCGCGACGAGATCGCGGCCGTCGAGGAGGAGACGGGGATGCGCAATATCTTCTGGCTCGACGAGGTCGGCCTCACGGGCGAAGACGTCGTCCTCGCACACTGCGTCTGGACCGACGAGGCCGAGCGCGAACTCCTCGCCGAGTCCGGGACTCACGTCTGTCACTGCCCGTCGTCGAACATGAAGCTCGCCTCGGGTGTCGCACCCGTCGTCGACTACCTCGAACGTGGTATCAACGTCGCACTCGGTAACGACGGGCCGCCCTGTAACAACACGCTCGATGCCTTCACCGAGATGCGACAGGCGAGCCTTCTCCAGAAAGTTGAGACGCTCGATCCGACGACGACGGCCGCGGAAACGGTGTTCGAGATGGCCACGCGAAACGGTGCGGCGGCTGCCGGATTCGAGCGGACCGGCGAACTCCGTGAAGGATGGAAAGCCGACATCGTCGGGATGACGACCGACGTGACACGCGCGACGCCGGTAAACGACGTGTTCTCTCATCTCGTCTACGCCGCACACGGTGACGACGTCGAGTTCACGATGGTCGACGGTGAGGTCCTCTACGACGGCGGCGAACACGTCGGTATCGACGCTGCAGGCGTCCGCGAGCGAGCGCGTGAATACGCGACCGAACTGAACGCGACACTGAAGACGTAGTTAGCGCAGTCCGAGTTCGTCGAGCAGATCGAAGCCGACGTCGAGACGTTCGACGACAACGTAGCCGAGATAGATACCGACGATGCCTATCAGGCCGGCGAAATTCGGCGGGACGGGCGACGGAACCCGAACGGTGAACCCCGCTCCAACGACGAATCCCGCGAGGAGCGGGAGACCAACAGCTCTCGTATTCATAGCGTGAGATGCGTTCATACCCGGAAAAACGGCTCGTTTTCTGCGAGCGGCACCCCGTCGATGCGCTCGGTAGACGCACGGTAGTGCTGAAGAAAGAGACCGTGCTACTATCGACTGGTAGCGATTCGGGTATCTCCGAAAGAGATCAATTGCCGCCTTCACAGCGGCTCTTCCTTCCAGTGTTGGATAGACGGCGAGAGCTGTCAGTTGCGCTGAAGACGCTGAGAGCGCAATTACCGTCGAATTTTTCAATCGGAATCCCGTAGGTGACATCGTATGGGATTCGGGAGCTACGACGAATCCGAACAGCAGGATGTCGACGCTGATTTTGACGACGAGGACGCAGTGACATCGGAAGAGAACAGCCACGACGGAACGATCGAATTCGAGAACGGCGCGTCCAGCGACGAGTTGCTCGACCGACTCAAAGCGATCAAAGACGACGACGGCGACGGCGATCCCGACGGCTGATGAAGTCCGGGGTGCGGGCGCTGGGCATCGCCGAATCGTACCGCGAGGATCGGACCGACGGCCGACCCCGAAGTACGCTCGCCGGCGCCGTCGTTCGCGCCGACCGCGTGTTCGACGGGCTCGCGTACGGTTCCTGTCGCGTCGGCGGTACCGACGCGACCGACGCCGTCGTCGACCTGATCGACGAACTCGAGCGACCGGACGTCCGATACGTCCTGCTCGGCGCCGTCGCCCCCGCCTGGTACAATCTTCTCGATCTTTCGATGATACACCGCGCAGTCGAACGAGCGGTACTCGCCGTGACGTTCGAAGCGAGCACCGGCCTCGAGCCCGGGCTCCGTGACGCGTTCTCCGGAGCCGAACTCGAGGCCCGACTCGAGCGCTACCGGGCGCTGCCGGAGCGACGCGAACTGAGGGTCAACGACGAGACCGTCTACGTGAGGTGTGCGGGGCTCGAGCCCGCCGACGCCGACGAGGTCGTCCGAGCGTTCACGCCCGCTGGCGGCCGTCCGGAGCCGATTCGAGTCGCGAGGCAGGCGGCTCGAGCAGCCGATTCGTACGCTCGATCCGTGTAGCAGTCCCTCCCCGAAACGAGCCCTATCAGAGAGCATGTGATCGTCGTTTTCTACTACTGCTATCGGTTTCGCAGCACCGGGTTCCGAATTCTCCTACCAAAAAACTTTCGTCCTTAGAGTCCGAATCTAAGCGATAATGGATACTAGTACAGTTCTCCGTTTCGTCGGTGCTTTTCTCTTCGTCTATATAGGATCCGCAATTTGGGTCGTTCTTTTCACTGACGGAGACAACTGGGTTGGAGTATTGTTCGATCCTGCATATGTGTTAATCGTACTCGTCGCGTTAGGGATAGCTGGGGCAGGATACTGGGCCGGTGAGAAAATGGATCTCGGGGAGTGAACGGCAGAATCGGACCGGCGCCATCCGTCTACCCGTTGGGCGATACGTCCTATAAGTAGGGCTGGCAGTTTTTCACAACCCACGAACAGTTCCCTGACACATAGATCAAAGCGACATTTGGAAGGAGAAAGTCCGCAGCGATGACGAGACAGCCTAGGGAAGCAAGTCCAGTGACCGAACAACCGAGTCCGATAAGAGCGAAATGGGGAGCAGCGGCCAAGATATCGGCAAAGCAATGTGTCCCCGTTTCAACACATCCTGGACCGTGTCCGCTAATTGAGACGCCACCAGAAGCACCGTCAGTACCCTCCTCGATACGTTCGATCTGTTGCAGGTTCTGATCAAGATGGTACGTCGCATCACGATAGACGACCCGATACTCACCGGGCCCCTTATTCTGTGGTCGTATCGCTTCGACAGTCAACGGATCCTCGGATCGATCAATTAGCTCAAGGCTTCGTTTCCGTTCGATGTCCGTTACTGTCCGTACAAAAATGGTGGACTCGAGGGATTCCGAATAGGCTAGAATAGCCTCTGTTCCATCGGGCCAACCCATGTTGCGTGATAGCCGCCGAGTGTTTTGGCCTGATTCGCGATCTAAAAGGATCGCCGCTTTTAGCAGGGTCGAATCGGAATACGTTACGCTAAGTACCCCTTTTTGGGTTGGCAGTTTAAACGAATGGCCAATTAAGCTATCGTCCAAATATATGTCAATTCGAGTTGCAGCATCTTTTTGAAGTTCGGTATCACCGATATCGGCGAGAACACGCTGCACTTCATCAGTTTTCAGAGTAGTCTCAATGGCGTCGGATGAAGCGGGTTGCTCCTCCTTTCGGAGTTCGACTTCCGTTCGCGATCCGCCTGCTGATGCAGTACTAGTTAAGGGTATGGAGCCGGCACCGGCCGCGCCAGCGAGTTTCAAGACGCGACGCCGATTTATATCGTCACTCTCTGTCTTGGTTCCATCCATCTCTCCGTTTTCCGGTTTGTCGTGAATATCTCTCTTCATTTCATATAGCAAATTGAAATAGACTATAATAAATGTTTCTGGTAGTGAGATATTAATCAGACAGAGAATGAATCAATCAATTTCTTACAATTTATAAATAGTTTCTCGTTTGATGTACAGAGTTTATCTCGAAATATTCATTATAAAATAGTGATTCGAGATGTTTTGTCTATTCGCCACCACCGACCGGCATCAAAGGAGAAAGACGTAGTAGGTGGCCGTTCGAGCCCCATATATGGGAGAGATGGAGGATCTCTGCGTCACGGAGTGCACGCGCTGTCCGGCGCTCGTCGACTCTCGAAGCCGGATCGTCAACGGTACCGGACCCGAGGATACCGACCTGCTCTTCGTCGGCGAGGGGCCCGGAGCCAAGGAGGACGAACGGGGCGAACCGTTCGTCGGCCGCAGCGGCACCGTTCTGGACGACGGGCTCCGAGACGTCGGCCTCGAGCGAGGCGATATCCGGATCACCAACTGCGTGCGCTGTCGGCCGCCGGAGAACCGCGATCCGACGAAAGACGAACTCGCGAACTGTCGAGGCTACCTCGAGCGGGAGATCGATCGCCTCGATCCCGAGGTGATCGTCACGCTCGGGAAGGTGCCGAGCGAACACCTGCTCGAGCGGTCGGTCGCAGTGACCAAGGAGGCGGGCGACCTCGAGGAAGTTCGAATTGACGACACGCCACGACGATTGCTGATCTGCGTGCACCCGGCGGCGACGCTGTACGATCGCAGCCAGGAGGAGACGTTCGAGAACGCCCTCGAGCGAGCGGCGGAACTCGCGGGCGTCGCCGACAGCGAGGGCGGGCAGTCGCGACTCGACGGTTTTTGAACTGACGAGCGTAACATCGTCGGGAGGCGTCGATCGATGACCGCAATCGGCGGCGAGACGGCGTACTTCGACGGCTCGCTGGACGAGGGACGACAGTTCATCGAATATATTATAATTCGTTGGGAGGTAGTGCCTGGCTATGTCCCAGTCCTCCGCTCCGGAATCCGCTGCCTCCACCGACCCGTCGTGGCGGTACGGCGTGTATCTGTTCCCGCTCGGGCCCCTCTCGCTGCTCTGTTCCTACGCAGGCCTCTGGCTCTTCACTCGAGCGGCCGACGCGGAGTCGATCGGCGTCGCGATCGCTGCCTTCGCCGCGACCGTCCTCGCGGGATGGCTGTCGTACCTGTTCGCCGCTATCGTTGCGATAGCGCTATCGATGGACGCGCGTGCGCTTCGCGATCACCCGACGTGGAATCCCAACCCGTGGCTCGCGGTCGGGGCCGGACTCGTCCACTTCGCCGGGGCAGTACTGGCGGGTCCGTATCTGCTCTCGGTCCCGGCGATCGCGTACTACGTCTATCGGCGGCGACAGCACGTCGGCAGTGACCGCGAGCGCGGGTCGACCGGGTCGGCCCGTGATCGGCCGACACTCGAGTAGCAAGCGATTGCGCGAACGGTAACGCACTTTAGCGCCCTCCACTAAACACCAGTATGAGCAGCGTCTCCGCTACACAGGAGCAGTCCCTCGCTTCCGTCGTCATCGTCGACTACGGACTGGGAAACCTCCGCAGCGCCACTCGCGGCCTCGAGCGCGCGGGTGCCGACGTCGAGATCACCGACGACCCCGCCGCCTTCGCCGCGGCCGACGGCGTCGTCCTGCCGGGCGTCGGCGCGTTCCGCGAGGGCGTCGAGAACGCCGACCCGCTCCGCGAGGACCTCCTCGAGGTGGCCGACAGCGGTACCCCCCTCTTCGGTATCTGTCTCGGGATGCAGATGCTACTCACGACGAGCGAGGAGGGCGAAACCGACGGCGAGTCGGCCGTCCGGGGGCTGGATCTGATCCCCGGAACCAACGTCCGATTCGCCGAGGGACAGAAGGTTCCGCACATGGGCTGGAACGAACTCCACGTCCAGCGCGATCACCCGCTCGTCGAAGGGGTCGACGGCAACTACGCGTACTTCGTCCACTCCTACTACGCGGCCCCGGACGACGAGAACGCGACGGTCGCGACGACGGACTACGAACTCGAGTTCCCCTCGATCGTGTCCAACGAGGCGGGGAACGTCTTCGGCACGCAGTTCCACCCCGAGAAGAGCGGCGAGACGGGACTGCAGATCCTGCGGAACTTCGTCGAGATCTGCGCCGAAGCGTGATTTTGATCGCGACCGACTACCGGGACTGAGCGGTCCTTTTTGATCCAGATTGTTGCCGTGAGTGGTCGACGAAGCCGACCCGAACGGAAAAAGGTGGGCGAGTGAGACGTGACTGGCCTATCCTCGGTCTTCTGTTAGGTTACCAGATGGCTGGACTGAATCGAGCCAAGTGACGGAGCGACACACCCCGCGGTGCCGCTGTAAGTTCCCGGGACAATAGCCGAGGTTCGATATTTCGCTCGAACTGGACGTATCTCCGATTCGGCTGTCACGTCATCCGAACCGGGAGACGGTGCTGTTAAATACTACTGGTGTGTGACCACCCACTGAGTGTTTTGACCGCAAGTACGTTCGATCGGTTTTGAACGCAGGATTGTCTTTCGAGTCGATTCAAGCCAGTACCGCCATTCGCGGAATCGCTCTCCCAGACCCGTCTTTCAGTCGGTTTGCACGCTCGAACCATCGTTTCCGGTACGCCCCCACCGCCGCGTCGTTACAGCGGCACCACGGGGTGTGTGGCTCCGAATACAGCGGCACCGAGGGGTGGTAAACAGCTGTATCAGCCAATCTATAAACCGTTCCGACGATATACAGCAGAAATCCGGTATACGACTGTAGGTGAACCCGGCGAATCGGTTCTCGAGAGGAGAGATCAAGTACGATACAGCGAAATCGCACAGTCACGGACGGACAATACAGCGGAAATGCGGAGTTCTATTCCGGACATACAGCGGCATTGGGGGGTGAAAATTCCCACCTTCAACACCTCTAGAGCATATTTAGGCAATATACAGCGGCACTGCGGTTCGAATGGGTTAAGTGCTCTCCGACGAACCGTTCGACCAACTGAATGTCCGACTCGATGGATTACTTCGGCAGCGAAAATGAGATCTTCCGGAACAAGGAACTCCTGCAGGTCTCGCATCTTCCGGACGGCGACCGGATCATCGGCCGCGAGGACGAACTGACGAACCTCGCGAACGCGATTAAACCGGCCACGCGCGGGAACACGCCGAACAACGTTCTCGTCTACGGAAAGACGGGCACCGGGAAGTCCCTCTGTTCGAAGTTCATCACGAATCACGCCGTCGAGCGTGCGAAGGACAACGACGTGTCGATCGGCGTCGCCTACGTCGATTGTCTCCAGGAATCGACGGAAACACAGGCCGTACAATCGGCGGGTCATCAACTCAACGAGCAGACGGAAACGGAAATTTCGATCCCCCATTCGGGGTTGAGTACGGCCGAGTATTACCGTCGCCTCTGGCGCATCGTCGACACTCGGTACGACGTCGCGCTGATCATCCTGGACGAAGTGGACAAGATCGAAGACGACGAAATCCTGATGCAACTCTCGCGGGCGGTCGAATCGGGAAAACTCACCGAGAGCACGATCGGCGTCATCGGAATCTCGAACAAAGTCCGGTACAAGGACTCGCTGGACGAGCGGATCAAATCGAGCCTCTGTGAACGGGAGTACGTCTTCTCTCCGTACGACGCGACCCAGATACGGGAGATTCTTCGATCGCGCTCCGACGCGTTCCACGAGAGCGTGCTCGAGGACGGCGTCGTCCCTCGCGTCGCCGCGCTCGCAGCCCGCGAACACGGCGACGCGCGGAAGGCGATCGATATCCTCCGATTCGCCGGCGAGATCGCCGAGGAGAACGACCGCGACTCCGTCACGGAGGACTGCGTCGATCACGCTCACGAGCGCGAGGAGACCAGCCGCCTCGCCGAACTGATCTCCAAGAGCCCGAGTCACGCGAAACTGGTTCTCGAGGCGATGGCGCTACTCACCCAGCAAAAAGAGGGAGACGATGCACCGATAACGACGAACGAAGCGTACGACCTGTACAAACGGTTGTGCGATCGCGAGCAATCCGACCATCTGAAGCTCCGGCGCGTCCGAGACATCCTTTCGGAACTCGAGTTCCTCTCGATCATCGATCAGGAGCGCAAATGGGCCGGCAGGGGGAAAGGGAACTACATGGAGAATCGACTGATCGACGATCCGCAAGTCATCATCGCCGCTTGCAACGAATCCGACTGACGGAAACTGACCGATCGATCAACGATTCCAACCCGAAACGACGGCAGTGAAAGTGCAGTACAACGATGCCAAGCTACAGCGACATCTGAGCACAACAGTAACCGGTTACAGCAGTTCGCGCACCTCAGAGTACCACATATCGTGGTAGTCGACGTGACCGACCCGACGAGCGATCGCGACGGCCAGCGAGTGCCAGCACTTCTCGGTCGGGTCGTCCGCGTCGAGGTTGTACTCGCTGTCCTTACAGGTACAGCCGCCGTCCTCGACGATGTACTCGTCGTCGTAGCCGACGACGATCGTGAAATCGCGGTAGGCCTTCACCCGATTCTCGCCGACCGCCTCGATGGCGCGAACCCCGCGGTCGCCGTGGACCTGCGAGATGTCGCCGACGATCGCGGGCGTGAGTTCGCCGGCTTCCTCGAGGGCGGCCTGCCATCGCTCGACGGGGTTGGCCTCCGACACGTCCGTGACTGTGTACCCAACTGTAAAATCGGTTTGGTTGTGTCACCGCGGGAGTGAGACGAGCGACGGCCCGCCCGCGATTCGGACGCGTCGATCGGTATCCGGTGGTACCACCTCACACGTCGCGTCGCTCGGTGAGACCGAAGACGTGACGGAGAGCGCGAAAATCGGGCGAACTGATCGCTAGCACAACCCAAAAATAGACGCGATGCCGAGCGATACTAATGGTCAACTGGCGTCGAGTCCCGTTTCCTCTCCGAGGGAGATGGGCGATTGCAGCCCTCGGAACCCTCTACGCGGTGCTCGCGTTCGGATGGGCAGTGAGTCAACTGACCGCCGGAAACCCGGTTTCGAACGTCGCGCTCGTCTCGGCGTTCATCGGCGTCCCCGGACTGGTGTTGCTCACCGGGAGCTATCGATTACCGCGGACCGACGTTCGTCCAGAATTCTACCCCACGATCACGAACTGGTGTCTCGGCGGACTCGGACTGTTATTCGGTATCCTCGCACTCTACCAGCTCGAGCCCGCCGAGAGCGTGAGCGATCCGGTCCGGGCCGTCCTCGTTCTCACGGCGTTCGGGAGCGCCGCCGGTTTCGGCGTCGGCCTGCACGATTCATTGGCCAAGACGCGGGCGTTCGAAGTCGAACGCCGCAATCGGGAACTACGGCGAACGAAGGAGCGACTCGATGAAACGGTCGCTCGACTCGAGGCGGCCAACAGCGAGTTCGAGGCGTCGAACGAGCGGCTCGAACAGTTCGCCTACGCCGCGTCCCACGACCTGCAGGAGCCGCTGCGAATGATCACGAGTTACCTCACGCTCGTCGAAGACCGATACGGTGACGATCTCGATCAGGACGGCGAGGAGTTTATCGACTACGCCGTCGACGGCGCGGAGCGCATGCGCGAGATGATCGACGGGCTCCTCGAGTACTCCCGCGTCGAGACGCAGGGCGATCCGTTCGAGCCGGTCGAACTCGAAGACGTGTTCGCGGCCGTCCGGAAGGACCTCGAGGTGCGAATCGCCGAAAGCGACGCCACCGTGGAAATCGAGCCGCTGCCCCGCGTCGAGGGCGACGGCAATCAGTTGCGTCAGCTGTTCCAGAACCTGCTCTCGAACGCGCTCGAGTACAGCGGCGACGAACCGCCGCGAGTGCACGTGACCGCCGAACGAAACGGGTCGAACTGGCTGATCGCGATCGAGGACGAGGGGATCGGGATCGATCCGGACGACGCCGATCGGATTTTCGAGGTGTTCCGGCGCCTCCACGGCCGCGAGGAGTACGAGGGAACGGGGATCGGGCTCGCGCTGTGCAAACGGATCGTCGAGCGCCACGGCGGCGAGATCTGGGTCGACTCCGAACCGGGCAGCGGGTCGACGTTTTCGGTGACGCTGCCGGCTGCCGACGGCCGCGGGAAGTGACCCCCCGTCGATGGTGCCGGCGGTCGACGGCCGCGACGAGTGACGCTCACGTCGATGCACCGCGCGAGACCACACCGCTTTTCGCCCGCTACCGACGAGACGTGGTATGCGCGTCACCGAGGGCGGAGTCGAACTCGAGGTCCCCGGCGAACAGACCGAGGGCATCGAGGAGGCGGTCTTCTACAATCCGCGACAGGAGCTGAACCGGGATCTGACGATCGCGACGCTGCGAGCCTATCGCGACCGCGAGGAGCGCGCCACGTCGTATCTGGACGCGATGACCGCGAGCGGCGTCCGCGGCGTCAGAGCCGCCGCCGACGGCTGGGACGTCACCTGCTGTGACGTCGACGAGGAGGCGGTCGCCCTCGCGCGGGCCAACCTCGAGCGAAACGGCTGCGACGAGCGGGCGCGAGTCGAACAGCGCAACGTCTCCGCTCTCATGCACGAAGAGCCGTTCGACGTGATCGATCTCGATCCCTACGGGACGCCGATGCCGTTCGCCGACGCGGCCTTCGCGAACTGTCGGGACCTGGTCTGCGTCACCGCGACGGATACCGCGCCGCTGTGTGGTGCCCACTTCAACAGCGGCGTCCGCTCGTACTCAGCGATCCCACGGAACACGGACTACCACCCCGAGATGGGCGTTCGGATCCTCGTCTCGGCGCTCGCCCGCAGCGCCGCGCGCGTCGACGTCGGTATCGAGCCGCTCTTGACCCACGCGACCAGCCACTACGTCCGAACCTACCTCGAGCTCGAGCGCAAGCCCACCGCGGCCGACGCCGCGATCGACGAGTTAGGCCACTGCTACCACTGCGAAGACTGCCTCTACCGCGAAACCGATCCCGGGCTGATCGCCGATCCGCTCGAGACGTGCCCCCACTGCGGCGGGAATCGAATGCTCACCGCCGGACCCGTCTGGCTCGGTTCCATACGAAATTCCGAGTTCGTCGCCGCGGTCCGCGACGAAATCCCGTACACGTTCGATACCGCACCCGAAGCTCGAGAGCTCTGCGACGCGCTCACGGCGGAACTCGACGAGCCGACCCACTACGACCAGCACAAGCTCTGTCGGAACTGGGGGCTGCCCGCGAACGCGATGGACGAGTTCCTGACCGACCTGCGCGAGGCGGGGTATGCGGCCTCGAGGGCCCACTACGGGGGGACGACGTTCAAGACGGACGCCAGCGTGGGGGAGATCCGCGCGGCGACCGAAGCGAACCTCGACTGACCGTTTTCGGCTACTCGCATTACTCCACGTCCGCGTACAGGCGGACGAGCCCGCACTCCGGACAGCAAACGCCCCGAAGTTTCGTCGTGTTCTGCAGGCCGATCTTCCCCAGCAACCCGTCGCGTTTCCCCGTCGCGATGGACGGCTTCATGCCTTCGCCATCGCGGACGGTCACCCCTTCCATCGTCACGCCGCAGTCCGGACAGCGCCGTTGCTCCATGCGATCGAATTCGTCCGCTGACAGAAAAACGAGGTGGGTTCGACTCGCTCGACGGGACGGCCACGAACTAATCGACATCATACAACCGCTAACGAAACCGTACGAGCAATCATCGAGAAATCCGGGCGTCGGCGTCGCTCCTGCCTCGAGGAGCAAACGCCCGTCGCACCGTCGTAACGGCCTGTTGCAACGCCGTGCCGTGCGATTACATATTGCGGCCCGCCTCGAAGGGGCGCGCGTGCTCGATCACAGACGGGGACTCGAGGTGACGGGAGAAGCCGTTCGGCTCGCCAGGAACGAACAGTTGACGCTGCTCGCAGCGGGCGTGGCGTTCTACGGCTTCATCTCGCTCGTGCCGCTCATGTTGCTCGCGCTGGGGATCGCGGCGTCGATCGGGGGCGAGGCGCTCGCAACGCGGCTCACGGCGGCGGCGAGCGACGTGCTCACGCCGGACGCTCAGGAGCTGCTCGCCGAGACGCTCGTCGACGACACCGGCAGACAGGGAGCGACCGTCGTCGGCATCCTCGGCCTGCTCTGGGGCTCGAGCCGGGTCCTCCGCGGTCTCGACCGTGCCTTCTCGCAGGTGTACGGCACTGCGGGAGAGAAGTCGCTGCTCGACACCGTCTGGGATGCGACGATCGTCTCCGTCGGCATCACCCTGGGCCTGGTCGTCGTCGGCGCGCTCGAGCTGGCGATCCTGTTCGTCGCCGAATTCGCCGTCTCGATCGTCGGACAGCTGTTCGTCGTTCTCGGGCTGGTCGCGACGTTCCTGCCGCTGTACGTCATCTTTCCGGACGCGAACGTCGGCCTTCGCGAGGCCGCCCCGGGAACGATCGTCGCCGCGGTCGGCTGGTTCGCACTGAGTCGCACGTTCTCGCTGTACACCGGTCTGGCGACCGGATACGCGGTCTACGGCGCGCTCGGGGCCGTGTTCCTCGTCCTCGTCTGGCTGTACATCGGCGCGATCATCCTTATTTTCGGGGCGGTTCTCAACGCTGTCCTCGCCAACCGTGAAGTGGATCGGCAGCTACAAAGTCCCGGACATCGACAGATTTCGACAGAAGCGATGACCGACGACGCCACGGGTGCCGACGAGGGGGCCACGGAGGATCGCGCCAGTGACCGCGCCAGCGCGAGGGCGAGTCGAACGAGCGCTCGGACGCGCGACCGCGCGGACGACCCCGAGGTACTGCGCGAAGAGATCGAGCGGCTGCGCGACCGCGTCGACGCCTTCGAGGACGACGTCGAGGATCGAACCGTCAGAAAGGAGTCCCTCGAGGGGGAGCTCAAACGCTACGTTCGACGGCGACTGCGACGCGGCCACGCCCACGACTGGGGACCCTACCTGGTCTTGCTGTACGGGACGGCGATGTCGATCGCGGCGTTTTACTTCCTCGCGGGCGGCTGGTCGATCCTCGCGATGTTCGTCGTCTGGACCTCGACGCTCGGACTCTACGTGTTGATGGTGCTGTTCGGGTTCGGAATCTCCCTGCTCGGACTTCCCGGCCGGCTGCGCGATGCGATCGGCGATCGGCGTTCGTGAACCGCCGCGGCGGCCGACGCTCGAGCGCACGCGCCAGACGACGATCACCCCCGTTCTGTCTTACCGTTTCGTGGGGACGGTCTGCCGGACGAACCGCCGAACCCGGTCAGTGTACGTCGCCGGTCGGTGGAGGTTACAGATGTGGCCGGCGTCCGCGAGTACTTCCACGCGACCGTCCCGCGCAGCCTCGGCGTGGTCCCGCTCACCGCGGCGCATCAGCTTATCGTTCTCGCCGTTGAGGACGAGCGTCGAACCGGGATACGTGGAGAGTTTCGCTCGGAAGTCCTCGCCCGCGATGTCCGGCCCCGCGTCGCCGAACTGCTTCGGATAGAAGCCGGACTCGATGATTTCTCGCTCGATATCCGGCGGGAGGTCCCGGTTTTGTACCCAGCGCGTCGCGAGCTTCTCGACGGCGCGCTTCCCGACGTCGGGTTTCGTCAGGAGCCGCGACAGCCCCCCGGTCAGCCGCGTGCCGAGTTCCATCGACTTCACCGGGTTCACGCTGCTCCCCGACAACACCAGCGCGTCGACGTCGTCGGGATGTCGGTACGCGTACTCCGTGGCCGCGTAGCCGCCGAGCGAGAGTCCGACGAAGACGGCCGACCCGTCGGCGTGCGTCTCGAAGGCGTCCTCGAGGACGTCGATCGCCGGCTCCATCCGAAACGGCTTGCCGGCGCGAGTGCCGTGGCCCGGTAAATCGGGGGCGACGGTGTGGAACTCTTCGGAGAGGTCGCGCGTTTGTGGCAGCCACATTTTCCGCGTGAACATCGCGCCGTGTACGAACACGATCGACTGTGCGTCCGACGGGCCGGTGACGTCGACACCCTCGGAGCTGCCGCTTTCGTTTGTCCATGTCATAGCCCACGTAGCACCAGGAGGGGCTTAGTAGGCGACCCGGCGAACCACGGCAACGAATCCCGCAGTCGCAGTCGCGCGCGATTCCGCCGTCGCAACCAGACGAAGTCACTCGTCGCCGCGGTCGTCGGCGTCGTCGCCGATATCGACCGCGGCGTCCGTCCGCCGGTCGTCGGCATCGGGTTGCGCAGAGAGCCCGGAATCGCGGCCCGCCAGTTCGGTCGGATCGACTTCCGCACCGGGGGCCCGTTCCTCGACCGGATCCAGTTCGTCGGCCGCACTCGGATCGTCCTCGGGCGCGTCGTCGTCGATCTCCGTCTCTTCGGTCCCGCCCATTCCGCCGACCGGCTCCGTCTCCGGCGTTCGCTCCGACGGCTCGTCGCGCTCTGAATCAAGCTCTGTCGTCGAGTGGTCTCGTATCGGGAGGGCACCCTCGAGTCGAACGGCGTTCGCCGTGATCTCGCGAACCGATTCCCGCTCGAGCACGACCGTCTGCTCGGCCCCCTTCTCCCAGCCGAGCGACGACTTGATCGAGTCGACGACCGTCGGATCCGGCCTGACGTGGGCGACGCCCCCTTCGACGGCGGTGACGACTCCGACCGCTTCGCCGGCGGCGTTCTCGACGGATTTGTCGACGTCGTCGGCCGAAAACGTGACACGCATACCGTTAGCTATCGCGACTCGAGGCAAGCCGGTGGTGCCTGCAACAGCCAGTCGATGCCCAGAGAAGAACGATCGGGAACCGAATCGCCCGCCGGCGTGTTGAGCCGTCGTCGTTCGACCGGCTCCCGCCACCGGGTTCAGTCCTCGCGCTCGAGTTGATCGCCGCCGAACTCGTCGTCGCTCTGGATCCGAGAGGCCTGCGGGCCGTCCTGATCCTGGTACTTCGAGCCGCGCTCGCTGCCGTACGGCCGCTCCGCGGGCGTCTTGAGTTCGGTGAAGGTGAGCTGCGAGATGCGCATTCCCGGGGTGAGCGCGACCGGTGCGGAGCCGAGGTTCGATAGCTCGAGCGTGATCTGTCCTCGGTAGCCGGGATCGCAGAGCCCGGCCGTGGCGTGGACGACGACGGCGAGGCGGCCCAGCGAGGACCGGCCTTCGACGTGGGCGATCAGGTCCGCCGGGATCTCGACGCGCTCGTGGGTCGTCCCGAGCACGAAATCCCCGGGGTGCAAGATGAAGTCGTCGCCGTCCTCGACGAGCGTTTCGGTGACGTAATCGTCGACCTCGTCCTCGGAGTTGGGGTGAATACAGGGGATGTTCGTCCGCTGGAACTCGAGGAACTCCCGACCGAGTCGGAGGTCGACGCTCGCGGGCTGGATCTGCAGCTTCGGATCGTCGAGGGGGTCGACGACGAGGTCGCCGGCCTCGAGGCGCTCGAGGATGTCCGCATCGGAGAGGATCATACCGTGTCAGAGCGAGTACGGGGCCCTAAATTTCCCGGTCCGCAGTCGGGGGTCGACGGGAGCGCTGCGATCGAAGCTCGCAACTCGAGTGTTCCTCAAACGGAGCCGATACCCCGAAATAGAGACGGCATCTCTCGCTCGCGATGCGATCTAGGATCGTGTGAATTATCCGAAAACCATTCTCAGACGGCCTAATCGATTATAACGCTGTATCACGAATGCCGTCTCATGGATGGAGGACGGAACCGATTTAACGGCGACACGGCGATTCTCCATCGGCGCGCGGTCAGAACGCCGCTTCCGGACGAATCGGCCGAGCGAGTCTTCCACGAGAACATGCTTCTCATCGCGGACGCCCAAGATCGGAAGGCGGACCTGCTCGCAGACCCCGACATCCCGCTGTTAAACGCCTACGAACTGGAGATCGATCGAATCACCGAGAGCTTCGAGCGGCGACTCCGTCGGATCGCCGGTGACGATTATCGCGAAGCCGCGATAGCGTATAACCGCGGCGATCGCGACGACCGGATCGGGGCGCTCGCTGCGTACTACTTCGAAGGGCTGTGGCGGATCCAGCAGCGGACCACCGTGACGGACATGCTGTTCTGTCCGCTCATCCTCCGCTACCCCGATAGCTTCACGATAAACATCCGATTCGCTAGCGGACACACCACGGCGAAGTCGGTTCAGTACGAATCGCCCGAACACTCCGCCGAAGAACTGACCGCTGAACACGCGGAGACGTACTACGAGGAAAGCCTGTACTCGCAACAACAGGCGGCGACGTATCTCAGGAAGGCGGCGGATATCATCCGCGATGAGTTCCCCGATCCCGACGAGACCTCGTTCGAGGAGCGCAAGTACGGCGGAATCGTCTCGGCCGGCGGCCGCCGCGGCTCGGTCTTTTCGGCGATGCTCGAACCCCTCGACCCGGATCCGGATCGGTTCGCGGAGCCGGTCGACGAACCGACGCTCGTCGAAGCGGGGCCGGAGGCGAGACGAACGGAACGAAAACTCCGTTTCGACGGCGAAATCGTTTGCTGACCCGTCGCACCGATCTGCGAACTGATCGAAACGACCGTCGAACGGGTTCTCGGCCGTCCCGTCGTGCGCGCCGGTGATCGCTACTCGTTCCGAAGCGACGCTGCGAGGGACTCGAGTTCGGCTTTTCGGAACGGGCGCTCGGCGGAGTCCGGATCGGTCTCGTCCGCGAGACCGGTCCGTCGGCGAACGGCCGCTCGCATCTCCGATTTCGGGGGCAGCGGGGTCGTCTCGATATCGGCGTCCACGGCGTCACAGATCGCGGCGAGCGCTTCCTTGGTAAACGCGGTCGATTCGACGCGTTCGTACCGCCCCACGGCGAGTCGGATCTCGTTTCGGAGGTCGTCGACGGTCGGTGACATACTGTCGGAGAGGAGCCGAGCCGTGCTGTACATTTCGGTCGGCCGCCAACTCTCTTTCACCGTCACCTTCACCGTCTTCGTATTCGTCTTCCGCCATGATCCGCGTCTCCCGCCGTGACGGCGTGCACAGCCCCGCCGTCGAGAGGGGCCGCAGATAGTCAGGGCTAACACCGTCCCCGTCCTCGTCTCGGCCATGAAACAGGCGATCGTCGCTCGCACCGACATCGGCATGGGACAGGGAAAACTCGCGGCGCAGGTCGCGCACGCGTCGCTGTCGGCCTACGAGAAGGCCGACAGCCAGCTACAGGGCCAGTGGAAACAGGGCGGGCAGAAGAAGGTCGTCCTGAAGGGACAGAGCGAGCGGCAACTGCACGAACTCGCCGAGATCGCCAAGAGCGAGGGGATTCCGACCGCTATCATCCGGGACGCCGGACACACCCAACTCGAGCCCGGGACCGTCACCGCGCTGGCCGTCGGCCCGGCGGCGGACGACCGCGTCGATAGCGTGACCGGCGAACTCTCGCTGTTCTAATCGGTCGAGGCGCAGCGCGGAGACGACTCGAGCACGGACGGAAGAGTTAGTCCGAACGGTAGCCGCGCGGTTCATCCCTGACCGCCGACTCGTCGTCGGGAAGCGACGCGTCGGTGAGGCCGTCCGGAAACATCGCGTCGGTGAGGCCGTCCGGAAACATCGCGTCGGTGAGACCGGCCGGAAGCAGCGAGCGAACGTCGATGGACTTGCTGCCGAGCACCGCGAAGCCGGCGAAGATCGTCAGGAAGCCGGCGATCGCGAGGGCGTCGATGGTCTCGCCGAGCAGCGCCCAGCCGCCGAGCGTCGAGACGACGGGGACGACGTAGAAGATTAGATTCGCGCGGATCGCGCCGGCCGTATCGATGAGGCCGAAGTAGGCGATGTACGCGATGACGCCGGCGAAGATGCTGACGTAGGCCAGCGCGAGGACCGCTTCGGCGGACCACGTGATCGCGGCCGCCGACTCGCCGCTCGCCCGGGCTAGCAGATGGCTCAGCGCCGCGGCGAAGGGCAGTCCCCAGGCGACGCGAACCGTACTCGAGAGATCGCTGTCGGCCCGCCGGATGAGGACGGCCCCGAGCGCGGCGGTGATCGCGCCCGCGAAGAGGATTCCCTTGCCGACGGCTCCACCGAGCAGGTTCGCGGGGTCGGGACTCACGACGAGGCCGACGCCGAGCAGGCCGAGTCCCATGCCGGCCGCACCGCGGGGAGAGAGGCGCTCGTCGGAGAGCAAGAAGGCGGCGAACACCGGAGTCATAATGGGATTGAGGCTGTACATGATCGAGGCGACGGCGCTGGTAACGTACTCCTGGCCGACGAACAACAGGGCGTTCGTCAGGCCGATCGCGAGCACGCCGGTCGCGAGGATGCCGCCGACGTCGCCGCGGGTTCGCGGGATCAGTTCCGATCGCGACGACGTCAGGCCGACGTACGCCAGCATAACGACCGCAGCGACGTCGAACCGGAGGGCGACGAACAGCAGCGGCGGGAAGTAGGCGAGTCCGGCCTTCGCGGCGACGAACGTTCCGCCGAAGAACAGACTCGAGAGGGCGAAGAAGACGGCGGTGCGGCGAGAGACCATCTACGCCGTCACCTCCGAACGGACCGTGTGCGTCGAACCGAGAGCGGCCGACGCGCGAATTGCAAAGAGCATCGTACTACACCGTAAGGGAGGCGGGTTTATAGTTTTGTTCAGAAATAATTTCACGGCAAGAAAGGGGCGCGGGCGGGGAAAAAGCTGGAGACCCCGATAGAACGCCAGCCCGTGAAATCCTTTCACGCTACGAAAACGGTTTCCCACGGCGGGCCGGAGTGTCCGTATGGAATCGGCGCTCGAGGAGATCGAGTTCCTCGCGCTCTCGGCGAACCGCGTCGAGGTGCTCGGACTGCTTGCGGAGGGACGACACACGCGCAACGAGCTAGCGGCCGCGACCGGTGCGTCGCAGGCGACGCTGGGACGAATCCTCGGCGATTTCGAGGATCGGTCCTGGATCAGACACGACGGCAGCGAGTACGTCGCGACGGCGACGGGACGTCTCGTCGCGGCGGGGTTTACGGACTTGCAGGAAATCCTCGAGACGGAGGGGAAACTCCGCGATATCGTGGACTACCTGCCGACGCACGCGATGGATTTCGATCTCCGGCGGCTCTCGGACGCCACGATCACGGTCCCCAGCGCCACGCGGCCGAACGCGCCGCTGAGTCGGTTACTCGACTTCGTCCGTGACGGCGACGACGTCCGGACCTTTTCTCACACGTTTAACGGACAGACGCTGCGCGTCGTTCGAGATCGCGTGACCGCCGACGACCAGCGGTTCAGGGGGGTCTTCGGCCGCAGCGCGATCGACGCGCTGGCCGACGAGTCGGAGCTTCGCGACCAACTCGAGGCCTTGCTCGCGGCCGAGGACGCCGAAATCAGAGTCCGCGAGGAGGGCGTCCCGATCGCGATAATGATCGTCGACGAACTCGTCTATCTGCTCTTGCGCGACGAGAACGGCATCCTTCGAGCCTCCGTCGACACCGAGGACGCCGCCGTTCGCTCGTGGGCCGAGGACTCGTTGGACCACTACTGGCGGACGGCGACGCCGCTCGAGGGCGAGACGCTGTCCGACTGAGGATCAGTTGGAGGGACGGGTGTTCGGTCGGAACGCTACGCCGGAACCGGCTTCGTCTGTGCTGGGTCGGCCGTCACCGACTCGAAAACCGGCGCGGGCCGCGCGAGCGCGATCGGATCCGGTCCGACTCCGAGCGGTTCCGATCCAGTCCCGATCGACGCGGGTTCCGGCTGCGTCTCCTCCTCCTCGGTCTGTTCGATGACGTACTTCTGGCCGACCGTCGACGCCTGAAGGCTGTCGACGGGCGCGTGATCCTCGGTCAACACCGGGACGTCGTCGGTCCTGGGTTCGTCCAACGAGGCCTCGATTTCGGCGCTCAGGTCGATTCCCACGTCGCGGCGCTCGTTTCGCTCGGCGAGTTCTGCTTCGGTGAAGTCGGTGTCAGCTTTCGTCGCGACCACTTCGATGTTCTGGACCGAACCCGTGTTCGAGGTGCGGTAGCTGTAGGTCGAGGCGAACGCCTCGTCGATCGTCTTGTACTGCGCCCGGTAGAACTCGGAGCCGGCCCCGCTGGGCGAGGCGATGACGTTCGCGAGGAAAACGCCGTCATCGCTGAGTCGCTCCTCGGCCAGTTCCATGAACCCCAGCTGCGTCAGATGGATCGGGACCTGGTCCTTCTGATAGGCGTCGAGGACGATCAGGTCGTAGGTCTCGTCGGTATCCCGGAGGAACCGGCGTCCGTCTTCCGTGTGGGCGGTCATGTTCTCGCCTTCCTCGAGGCGGAAGTAGTCCTTCGCGGCCTGCGTCACCGCGGGATCGAGTTCGGCGACGTCGACGTTGACGTCGTATTTCCGTTCGAAATCCTTCGGCCCCGTATAGCCGCCCCCGCCGATGAACAACACGTTTTCGACCTCGTCGGGATCGTCGACCATCAACATCGGGAGGTGGAAGTACCGCGTGTACTCGAAGACGTGCCGGTCGGGATCGTCGAGATCCATCGCGCTGTGACGAGCGTCGTCCAGGTACAGCGTCCGGACGTCGTCGCTGTCGTCGATGACCTCGAGTTGCTGATAGGCCGTCTGGGTCTGGTAGACGACGTCGCCGCGATGGTCGAAGGTTACCGGCCCGAGACCGGCCGCGACGACGAGCAAGAGCGCGATGGCGACGCTCGCCGCCGCCGGCTTCGGGGAGAGGGCGGGGAGCGTGAGCGCGAACGCGGTCCCGACGAGGATGAGTCCGAACAGGAGCCCGATCATGTCGATGCCCAGCGTCGGGATCAAGAAGTACGTCGTCGCGCCCGCGCCGACGATGCTGCCGATGGTGCCGAGCGCGTAGACGTGCCCCGACGCCTCGCCGGTCCCCTTCTTCTCGGAGAGTTCGGCCGCGTAGGGGCTGATAAAGCCCAGCAGGTAGGTCGGCGGCCCGAAGAGGATGAGCACGGCCGGCAGCGAAGCGTAGCGGGCCGGGAGCGGCATCGCAGACGCGGAGAGCAACAGTTGACCGCTCCCGTAGACCACGATGGCGACGTAGGCCGCCGTCCCGAGCAGGATCCAGGTCATTCGACGGTTCGATGCCGTCTCCGCTCGCTTCCCGCCCTGCCAGTAGCCCAGGCTCAGCGCGGCGAGGAAGACGGTGATGATGCTCCCCCAGGTGTAGATGCTGCTGCCGAACTGGGGGGCGATAATCCGGCCCGCGAGAATTTCCAGCCCCATACTGGTGACGCCGGAGACGAACACCGCGACGTCGGGTTTCGTCGGTCGGTAGCCGGACGGCTGCCGCATACTCATTATCGGACAGTAGCGATCCCGTAATGAGAACTTGTCGCCTCACTCCGACAGTCGCCGGGACTCGAGCGATGGTCCTCGATCTCAGGGCCGAGAAACGACGTGAGTGAGGAGGAAGACGACGACAGCCACCGCTGCGACGCTCGTGGGCGTGAATACGAGGACGCCGATTCGGCTCGCGCCCCAGACGAACAGCGCGGCGAACAGCGTCGAGAGCACGGCGTTCAGGACGAGCAGGACGCGCGGATCGCCCTCGGACGACTCGAGGCCGGCCTGCAACCCGCTGTCTCGCTCGTCGTCGGGACCGCTCATACGACGAGAGGTGGACGGCTGGCACTTAGCCGTTTCCGTGCATGGCTACCCGAACGGTACCGACTGACGCGATCGAACCCGCCGGCGAGAGCGCCGTCGTGCGCGGGGTTTTATAGCAGCTCGGGCGCAGAAGTCGGGTATGCGCGAGGTGACGGTCGCTCGAGTCGTCGACGTCTCCCGAGAGACGCTCTCGGCGTGGCTCGAGCCCGCGACGATCGTCGAGGCCGAGGGGAGTTTTACGGTCCAGGCCGTCGACGAGCGAGCGGACGCCACGATCGTCGTCGCCAGCGGTCCCGGGCTCGAGTTAGCCCTGCGCTTCGAGGACCGCGACGGGACGTTCTACTACACGCAGGAGGGCGAACACGGCCCCTTTTCGCACATGGAGACGTGGCTCGAGTCCGAGTCGATCGACGCCGAACGGAGCCGGGTGACGATCCGGTCTGCGATCGAACTCGCCGCGCCGCTGCCCTTCGGCGATCGGATCGCGGCGTGGAAACGCCGCGGGGAACTCGAGGGAGCGCTCGACACGATCGAAACGGAGCTCAGCTGATGGGTCCGAAATCGACCGGCTATCAGGGTTCGCGAAGGACGACCGCCTCCTCGTCCTCGCTCGGAAACGGATTCTGCAGATCGTCCGCACGTTCCCACTCCTCGTCGGTGACCAGACTCTCCTCGAGTCGCGAGCGAAGCGTCGGTTCGTGCGTCTCGAGGTCGGTGCCGATGAAGACGAGTTCCGTCCGCCGATCGCCGTGTTCGTCGTGCCACTCGAGGTCGGGCCGGTTGGATCGGTACAGCTCCCGCTGGACCTCGGGGAGGGCGGCGATCCACGGCCCGCGAACGGTCGCGCGGACGGAGGGGCCGGCCTGTGCGATATCGACTTTCACGTCGCGGTCGGCGATCCACGCCGTCCCCTTCGATCGGACGACGTCGTCGGGGAGTTCCCGGAGGACCGACGCCACGCGTTCGGGGTGGAACGGCCGGCGCGCCCGGAACACGAACGAGTCGACGCCGTAGACCTCATCCGGATGGCGATGGGCGTGGTGGTCGTCGTCGTCGGAATCGTCGGAATCGTCGGAATCGTCCCGTGGTTCGTGATCGTGCGCAGTAGTGTCGTCCTCGGACAGCGCTCGCTGCCAGCCCGCCAGTTCCCCCATCCGCTCGGCGTCGAACAGGCCGACGCCCAGCAGGCGGTCCGGCTCCACCGCACTGAACTCCGTTCGAATCGTCTCGGCCGTCGGTTGGAGCGCGCGGACGAGGGCTTCGGCGTCCGCGAGTTCCGCGTCCGTGCAGAGATCCGCCTTGTTACACACGACGAGGTTCGCGACCTCGAGCTGTTCGATCAGCAGGTCCGAGAGCGGTCGATCGGCGTCGCCGTCGTCCCCCCGTCGCTCCGGGACCTCGTCGCCGGCGAAGGTGTCCAGAAAGAGTCGCGTGTCGAGGACGGTCACCAGCGCGTCGAGGTCGTATCTGGCTGCGACCCGCGATGACGTGGTGAAGAGCCGGGCGACCGGCGCGGGTTCCGAAATGCCGGAGGACTCGACGAGCAGGTGGTCGAACTCCCGCTCGCGGGCTAACCGGACGACGGCCGTCTCGAGGTCGTCTTGCAGTTCACAGCAGATACAGCCGTTCGAGAGTTCGGCCACGCCGCCCTCCACGTCGAGGTCGGAGCCCTCCGCGACGAGGTCGGCGTCGACATTGACCGCGCCCATGTCGTTGACCAGGACCGCGAGGTCGCGGTCGGCGGTCCGCAGGAGGTGGTTGAGCAGCGTCGTCTTCCCCGCGCCGAGGCCCCCCGAGAGGACGGTGACGGGAATCGTTGCCGATGACATAGGGGTTTGTTGTGACTCGAGGGGCAAGAAGCGTCGTATCGCGGACCCCGCTCGCGTCGTACGGGTCGCGACATATTTTTGTCTCCGGCACCGACCATGACGGACGATGACACTCGCCGATCGGATCGCGGCGTTCCGGGCCACGCTCGAGGAGTGGCTCCGCGGGCTCTACCACGGAATGATCGCCCATCCGGCCTACGAGAAGATCGAGGCCGAAGCCGAGGACCTCGAGGACGCGTTCATGCTGGCGTGTTTCCCCGACGCCTTCGGCATCCCGTCGCCCGTCTCTTACTACACGGCCGAACTCCTCCCCTACCTCGAGGACGAGTACCAGGCCTGGGAGCGGCGGCTGTGGGATCGGGGATCGATTATCGAGCGGAAGGGCCACCAGTACCACTTCTAATGACCGAGTTCACCTTCTTCGGCGGCAAAGGCGGCGTCGGCAAGACGACCGTCTCGAGCGCGTACGCCCTCGAGTGCGTCGACGCCGGCCTCGAGACGCTCGTCGTCTCGACGGATCCGGCCCACAGCACCGCGGACGTCTTCGATCAGGAGTTCGGCGACGACCCGCGGCCGGTCGAGGGATACGACGGGCTTTCGGCAATGGAGATCGATCCCGAGCGGGAAGTCCAGGATCACCTCTCGGAGCTCAAACAGCAGCTCGGCTCTCAGCTGTCCGCGACGATGGTCAACGAGGTCGACATCCAACTCGAGATGGCCCACCAGACGCCGGGCGCGTACGAGGCCGCCCTCTTCGATCGGTTCGTCGAGGTGATGCGCACCGCGGACGACTACGATCGCGTCGTCTTCGACACCTCGCCGACCGGCTCGACGCTCCGCTTGCTCGCGCTCCCGGAGCTGCTCGAGCGCTGGATCGACCGGCTGATGGACAAGCGCGAGCGCAGCATCGATCTCTTCGAGAAGGCCGCGATCGGCAACAACGAGCCCCGGCGAGTGATGGAGGGCGATCCGATCCTCGCGCGCTTGCAGGAGCGCAAGGAGCGCTTCGAGTTCGCCGGCGAGGTGCTCCGCGAGGACGCCGCATTCTACCTCGTGTTGAACCCCGACGAGCTCTCGATCCGCGAGACGCGGCGATCGGTCGAGACGCTCGCGGAGGCCGACCTCCCCGTCGAGGGACTCGTGGTCAACCGACTCACGCCCGAACCCGAGTCTCACGAGGAGGGGCGCGGTGCAACCTACCTCCGCGATCGCGTCGCGACCGAACGCGATCGCCTCGAGCGAATCGAGCGAGAGTTCGACGTTCCGATCGCCGCGACGATCGAGACGCGCGTCGAGGAGGTTCGGGGAAGCATTCTCGAGGACGTCGCCGCGGCGCTCGAGATCGAAGTGACGGACGACGATCGGACTCCGACGCTGTGAGACGTGGAACGACGATTCCGCTCCGTCACCGTCAGACGCCACAAATGGGTGTCCTTGTCTAGCACGGCATTAGTGCCGTTCGATTCGACCAGAGCGCGCCTTTAAATTGTACACATACGTCATTTAGACTTCAAAACTGAAAATTCGACCAGCGCTAGTCCGAAATGCAATGAATTATATTTATGTTCTTCCCGGGCAAGCCATCGTTAGGGTGCAAATAGCATGGCAGGTGTAATCTGGATCGTCGCACTGGTGTTGATAACGTTTTCCGTCTCGTACGTGGGGTACGGACGGTACCTCTCGCAGTTCGTAGGGTTAGACGATAGTCGGGAGACGCCAGCACACAAGTACCAGGACGGGCAGGAGTACGTACCGGCGAAGAAGCCGGTGCTACTGGGGCATCACTACTCGAGTATCGCGGGCGGGGCACCCGTCGTCGGCCCGATTACGGCCGCACTGGTCTGGGGTTGGGTGCCGGCCGTTCTGTGGGTCGCGATCGGTAATCCGCTGCTGGGTGCGGTTCACGACTTCATTTCACTGTCCAGCAGCCTCCGACACGAGGGGAAGTCGATCGGGTATATCATCGGAGAATACGTCGGGGAGCGCGGAAAGAACATGCTGCTATGGTTCGCGTTCTTGCTGACGATTCTGGTCGTCGCGGTGTTCGCGCTGGTCATCGGGGTCGTGTTGAACGCGTATCCGTCGGCGGCGACCGCGAGCCTGCTGTACGTGACGCTCGCGTTCGTCTTCGGGATCTGGCTCTACCAGCTAAACCTCCCGTTCTCGGTCGGAACGGTCGTCTTCGTCGGCGGCGTCTTCGCGTCCGTCTGGATCGGCATCCAGTACCCGCTCGCGATCGTTCCCGGCGATTATCCCGCCGGGACAACCGTGTTGCTCGATTCCGCGTCGTTCTTCCCGGTGTTGCTCGAGAGCGCGAACATCGGCGCGTGGGTGCTCGTGATACTCCTCTATGGGGGAGCCGCGAGTGTCCTGCCAGTGTGGATGCTGTTGCAACCGCGGGACTACCTCTCCTCGTTCCTCCTGTACGCGGGGGTCGGCGGGTCACTGCTCGCAGTCATCGTCGGGACGTTCATCACCGGACTGGGAAGTGACGCGGTCCATCCCGATACCGGTGCACAACTGAATCTCGACATCTCGACCGGCGCCTGGTACGGGTTCTTCGGGCAAGGTGGACCGCTCGCAGACGAGATTCTACTGATGCCACTGTTTCCGCTGTTGTTCCTCACGATCGCATGTGGAACCATCAGCGGCTTCCACTCGCTGGTCTCGTCGGGGACGACTGCCAAGCAACTGAACAAGGAAACCGACGCTAAACTGATCGGCTACGGTGGGATGCTCGCCGAAGGGCTACTCGCGGCAGTCGCACTCTGTGCCGTGACGATCATCGCCATCACGCCGTCGGGCGTCGACGGCGGTATCGGCCTCGCCTTGCCAAACTTCGCGACCGGTGGCGGCGCGATCCTAACCAGTCTCGGCATCCCGTTCGAGTACGCTGCGCCGTTCATGGCTCTCGTACTTGCGAGCTTCCTGCTGACCAGCATGGACACGGCTGTCCGACTGGGTCGGTACATGTTAGAGGAGATCGTCGGCACGCCCGAGACGACCATCGAGGAATACGCGGCCAACCGCTACGCCAACACGACGTTTATCGCCGTCGTCGCGTTCTTCCTGCTCGGCAGCGGTCGGTGGGCGGACCTCTGGACGCTGTTCGGCGGCGCGAACCAGCTGCTGGCGTCGCTGGCGCTGCTGACCGGCACCGTTTGGCTGGCGAACTGGAGCAAGTCCAAGCAGCTGCTTTCCACCGGCGGTCCGATGGCGCTGATGGGCTTTATCACGCTTATCGGTCTCAGCTGGGTCGGGATCTATCAGATCCTTGGTGGGCGGCTGCTCGGAATGACCGGCGATGCAGAGACGGAACTGCTCGCCCAAGTGTCGGCCGTCGTGCAGCTCGTGATCATCGCCATCCTCATCGGGCTGGCACTGTCACTGTTCAAGATCGGCTACGACAACATGAAGTCGGCCCGGAGAACGGACGACGGCGTCGCGGCCGATGTCAGTTCGGACGACGACTGAGTCGGATCGCGACTGCGGATGGCGATTTTCGACCGCGGAACTCGTTTTTGCGACGACTCGAGCCCACAAAAGTCGGTAACGCACAGCTGTTTCGCTACGGTTCACTCTCGAGTGACGCGTCTGCGGCTGGACGGCGTCGGGCTACAACTGTAGCCGCCGCGAAAGCAGTCCGAGCAGCCCCAGGTCGTCCGTCTCGATCGGCTCCCAGAGCCGGAAGGCGGTCGCGACATCGGCGTTCTCGCTCGTGACCAGATCCTTCGTGTCGGGCGAGACGACGGCCAGGTTGATCTCGTAGTGACCGTGATACCCGTACTTCAGCAGCGCTCGTCCGTCGAAGTTCGCAATGCGATCGCGAACTGCCTCGGGGATCGAGGGCGCGATCGCGACGAACGTAAAGTCCGTCGAGAAGTGCTCCTCGTCGGGTTCGATCCAGTCGTCGGCCAGTCGCTCGCCGAGGTCGACGAACCGATCGAGCGTCCGATCGTCGACGCGGTCGACCCGCCGCACGAACAGGTATTCGGTCGACTCGTGTTCGGCCAGCGAGAGCGCGGGGTGGAGGAAGTGCTTCTTGCTCACCAGTTCCATCCGACCGTAGAGCGTGAACCGCTCCCCGTCGACGGCGTAGTCCTTCTCGAGGTCGTAGTTGTGAAACAATCGGTCGCTCACCCGGTCGACGTACTCGTCGTCCCAGCTGGGAACGTTCTCGAGGGACGACGGAGAGTCCGGTCCGTCGCGACTATCGCGTTCGGGCCCCGAATCGCGATCGGCACTATCCATGGTTCGTTTTACCATGGAGACGAGAAAAGTGCGTCGGCACGGGCTCCACGACGACGGTCCGCTAACGGGAACCGGAATCCCCTCACAGTGTCGACGTTCACTTGGCGTGCACCGCCGACACCCCTCGATAGCCTACTGGGGCGTAGCTGTCGGACGACCGTCGCAGTCGTCCGAGTCGTCATTATTGCGTCCCTTCCGGCCCCTGTTGTCGCCATTCGGGACCCGCTCCGACGACGCAACGCGGACCGCGGAACGGGTGTCGAACTGTCTCCCGATGGTGGACCAGGAGACCGGAGGGAGCCACGAACCACCTACTCCTCGACGGTAACGACCACGTCGTGTGATTGGGAGAACTCCCCGTGTTTGTTGAATCCCGGATTATACATGCCCGTGCTCATGAGTCCGGCGTCAGCTTCACAGGTAACTTCGAATTCCCAATCGCCGGTCGGCACTGTTCCCCCCTCGACGTAGAAATCCAGTTCCCACTTCATTCCGACGCTCGTTCTGGAACCGAAATCTGCGTCGATATACGATTCGGCGTAGTTCTGCGAGACGTCCGGCCCGTCAGATCGGATCAGTCCCCAGGGGTTCGGTATCGGGAGCACTCGACCGACCGATGCGCTCCACGCGGTATCTATCGCGTATTCGACGACGTCGTCGAGATCCGTGCGTTCGCTCTGTTTATACGTCGTTACGTTCTGCAGATCGTAGTCACCGGGAGTGCTCACCGGTTCGACCGATATCGTGACGTTGTCGACGCTCGGTGTAACGTGATCCTCACTATTGAGCGAAATCGGGAACGCGACGGCGAGGTTCACCTGGCTGATCGAGCTGTCAACGACTTTCGGTCCCGTTACTGACGAGTGCGCTTCAGCGATAGTCGAATCCATGTGATCGTGGTCGACGACCTCCGCTGGAACCGTATCGTAGGGATCGTCTCGAGACGCGCTCGATCCCCCACCTCCACCCGGTGTAATATACCTCGCCGTCGTCGTCCCCGTACTCGCCAGGAGCCCACTACTAGCGGCAATCGTACCGGCGACCCCGCCGCTCATCGTTTTCACGAGTCGCCGTCGGTTCGTCTCCGTAGTGTTCTCCTGGTCGGTATCCGATTTCCGATCCATATTTCGAAAGGGTATATTCAACGACTTATAATTAACCCAGAAGGGACTAATTTCTACCGAACGGATCGCGTATTTCGGGCGACTTCGAGATCTCACTGATGGCATTGCACATTCGACCGTGTGACGGCCCGGTGTTGGGCGGACGCCGCTTCGATTAGTATCCGATCGCCGGCACCGACTGCGAGTGAGTCGGGGGCGTGTCTCACGCCAATACTTATGCGTCGAGCGAACCTAACGTGTGCCAACGATGGCCAATGACCGCGAGGCGTGTGGCCGCTGCTCGACGTCGGTCGCGGTGGGTGTCGCGAACCGCGATCGAGACGCCGAAGACCGAGCCGAGCGGGACCCCTACGGCGAGGAACGAATCGAGGTTAACGAAACGACGATACGTCTCCTCTCGCCCGACGGTTGGATGTCGAGGCTCTCGAGTCGACTCGACGACGTCGCGCAGCGACTCGTCTGGCACCAGCAATAGGGCGCTGTTCCGGATACCAACAGCGATACCGAACGAATCGGCACCAAACCGCTTCTCTGGTGGAGGGGAGGGTACTATCAGGAGTCCATTCGAGCCGACTCACACGGGCTTCGACGAGTCGATCCGATCGTTCCGGAGTACGAAGATAGCGATCCGGCCTGCGAGAACCTCCAGACCCTGCTGGTACCGCTCGAGACGAAACCTGTCACGTTGCCACTGCTGTCCGTTCTGAGTCGGTCACCGTTTCCTGAAACAGTGGTAACGGCGGGACGAAGAACAACGGTCGTTCAGAACGCGGCCGTTTCGAATACGAACAGCGCCGTGATGATCACACCGAGGATCAACCCGGGAAGCTGGAGTATCCCACCGCGGACACGAGGAGAAGGCTGAGACTGACGCCGAAAGCGGCGTACGGTCGGTCGTCGACGCTCGTCTCGGTAGTGTCCTCCTTCACGTCGTGTTTGTCGTAGTCGATGATGTTCGCTTCGTCGAGTTTCGGCAGGTGCGACTGGTAGAGCGGGATGTAGACGCGCTGGCGCTCATCCGACATCAATTGCTCGACGGTCGTCTCGTGCTCCTTCGCGACAACGTGTTCGGCGACATCGCGCATCTTGACGCGGTCGCCCGCCTGCAGCATGTACCGGATTATCTCTCGACGGCGAAAGGTCTGCAGAATGTGAAACACGTCGTCGAGAGAGAGACCCGTCGTTTCTTCGGTTAGCGATTTACTATCGCTCGAGCCCGGAGCGGCCGCTCAGTTCGTCGTGATGACCTCGATCACGTCCCGCGACTCGACTTCGTAGTCGCTGCCCAGCTGGCGGTTCGAGCGGCAGTCGATCGCGTGCAGGAAGCCGTCGCCGATGTCGGAGTGGAGGCTGTAGGCGAAGTCCTCCGCAGTCGAGTTCGGGGGGATCAGATAGCAGTCGGGTAGCACCTCGCCGCGTTCGTTCCCCAGCCCGTTCGCGCCGCCCGGGAACACCGGCGTCACGCCGAGGACGTCGAACAGCGCCGTCTCGAGGGCCGCCTGGACGCCCGTCGCCCCGAACTCGTCGAGGAAGTCGCGGATCTGCTCGAGTCCCTGTTCTTGCTCGCCCGAGACGTCGCTGACGATCTCGAAGTCAGCGTCGCCGGGTCGGTAGTCGACGACGCCGGCCTGCTCGGCCGACTTCAGTGCCTTCTCGGCGTGGGCGCTGCAGGGAACGATCGTCAGGTGATCGTAGTCTGGATCGCCGGTGATCTCCTCGTAGTTCGCCTGCGCCTCGGGGGTGTCCATCTTGTTCGCCGCGATGACCATCGGTTTGGTCTCTTTACGGATCTCGCGGGCCAGGTCCAGTTGGTCGTCCGCGTCCCACGCCGCGGGGTCGAAGCCGACGCCGACGCGCCGGATGAGGCGTTTGATCTCGTCTTCGCTGGTCTTGAACGCGCTCATCTGCTCGGCGAGTTCCTCCTCGATGGCGTCGTCCTCGGTGGTGTAGCCCGTCTCGTAGCGAGTGATTCCCTTCTCGAGGACGCCCAAGTACCACTGGTCGAGTTCCTCCTCGAGGAACGCGATGTCGTCCCGGGGATCGTGACCCTCCGTCGCTTCGCCTTCGGCGTCCGTCTTGCCGGAGAAGTCGACGACGTGGACGAGCACGTCGGTCTCGTTGAGATCGGAGAGGAACTGGTTACCCAGCCCGTTGCCCTCGTGTGCGCCGGGGATCAGCCCGGCCACGTCGACGAGTTTCGTCGGGACGAACCGCGTGCCGTCGGCACAGTAGCCGACGCTGGGGGTACACTCCTCGTCGAACTCCGGCGCCGCGCAGTCGACGCGGGCGTAGGCCTCGCCCACGCTGGGATCGATGGTCGTGAACGGGTAGGCCCCCTCGGGCACGTCGTTCATCGTCGCCGCGTTGAAGAAGGAGGACTTGCCGACGGACGGTTTGCCGACCAGTCCGATCCGGTAACTCGTACTCATTATCCCGAGTGGGTGAGCGGCGCCTAAACGGGTTTCTGTCCGGTGCGACAGTGATACGGGCTGACGTATCACGCCAGCGAGAGCCTCCGGTCGGTGCGAGCGCCGCGCGGAACCCGTCGCTCGAGCCTACTCGAGGACCGCTTCGAGCGCGTCCATCGTCCGGTCGACGCGCTCGAGGCGCGCGTTGTGTCCCATGTGACCGATCCGGATGAGATCGTCCTCGAGGTCGCCGAGGCCGGTCGCGAGGACGATATCGTGGTCGTCCGCCAGCGTCCGCTGAAGGCCCGCGGCGCTTCGCTCGACCTCGAGTGCGGTCACTGTCGGCGACGATTGCGCCTCGTCGGGGAACGGCGAGAGTCCGAGGTCGGCCGCTCGCTCGCGACACCGGGTCGCGGCCGCTTCGTGGCGTTCGAAGACGCTCTCGAGGCCCTCCTCGAGCAACAGGTCGATCGCCGTCTCGAGGCCGTACAGGTTCGCGGCGAGGTGCGTGTAGGGGAACCACTCCTCGTCGGCGGCGTCGCGCCACGGCTCGAGGTCGGTGTACAGACTCGCCGTCTCGAACGACTCGATCTTCGCCCAGGCGCGGTCGCTGACCGAACAGACCGTCAGTCCCGGCGGGGCGCTGAAACACTTCTGCGAGGCGCCGAGGCAGATATCGATTCGCTCCGTCGGGACCGCCACCCCGCCGAGCGAGGAGACCGCGTCGACGACGCTGAGGACGTCGTGCTCGTCGAGCACCTCGAGGACCGGTTCGATATCGTTGAGCGCGCCCGTCGGCGTCTCGCAGTGGACCAGCGTCGCCGCGTCGAACGAACCCTCCTCGAGGTGAGATTTGATCGCCTCGAGGTCGAGGGGCTCGTTCCACGGCGCATCGCAGACCACCGCTTCGCCGTCGGCCATCTCGACGAAGTCGGCGAACCCCTCGCCGTAGAGGCCGTTCGCGATACAGAGCACGCGGTCGCCCGGTTCGACCAGCGAAGCGACGGCGGCCTCGAGGCCGAGGATGCCCTCCCCGCCGAGGATCGCGACGTCGTCGTCGCCGTAGATCGCCTCGAGTTCGGCCGTGAGGTCGCGGTAGAACTCGAAGAACGCCGGCTCGACGTCGGGGTTCGGCGTCGGCTCGCTCATCCGCTCGCGGACGGCCGCCGGCACCTCGGTCGGCCCGGGCGTCATGCGCAGTCGATCGTCTGTCATACGGTGGCTACCGGCGCGTTCGAGCATAAAACCACTCGAGTCGACTGCAGTTATATCGGGTCCAGCCTCGAGAGCGCTTTTCCGTTCGGCGCGCGTATCCCCCTCCGAGATGAGCGAGCGCCGACGGCTCACGACCCTCGAGACGGTCCACGAGAACCGGTCGTGGCTGTTTACGATCCGAGATCAGTACGGCGAACCGGACGAAGCGATCCTCGTGCCGTGCGACGACAACGTCGAGCACGGCTCGACGAGCAGTCGGCCTGCGGCCGACAACGGTGTCGAGGCGTGGATCAATCGCTGCACCCACGAGGCCCAGCGGCTCGATACGGGCCGCGGGGCTGCGATGCGCGACGGGCAGATCATCTGTCCGAAACACGGCTCGATGTTCGACTCCTGCTCGGGCTATTGCGACAACGGCGAGGCGGCCGACACGACGCTCCCGGCCGTCGACGTCAGCGTCGACGACGGCGTCGTCTATCTGACCGACGACGACCTGACCTTCGCCCACGAGGGCGGGATCGACGAGGGCAAGGATGATGACGATGACGACGGTCCCGCGTCGACCTCCCACATCGGATTCTGATCGGCCGCGACGGCGAGCGACGCTCGGGAGGGTATGCGCGTCTCGAAAACGTATTCCGCGCGCTGCGACTACGACCGCCTATGCTCACCTTCATCGGCCTCGGTCTCTACGACGAGCGCTCGATCACCGTCGAGGGCCGGGACGCCCTGCGGGCGGCCGATCGCGTCTACGCCGAGTTCTACACCAGTCAGCTGATCGGGACGACGATCGACGACCTCGAGTCCTATCACGACCTCGAGATCGAGGTCCGGGACCGGGCCGGCGTCGAACAGCATCCCGACGACATGCTCGCAGCGGCCGAGGACGAAGACGTCGCCTTCCTGACGGCGGGCGATACGATGATTTCGACGACACACGTCGACCTCCGACTGCGCGCTCACGACCGCGGGATCGAGACGCGGGTGATCCACGGCGTCACCGCCCAGACGGCCACCAGCGCGTTGACCGGGCTGCAGAACTACCGCTTCGGCAAAGCGACGACGCTGCCGTTTCCGTACGCCCACGGGGCCGAGGGTCTCCCGGCGAGCGTCACGGAGACGATCGACGACAATCGTTCCGATGGCCTCCACACCGTCGTCTACCTCGATATAAAAGCCGAGCGCGAGGAGTACATGACCGCCGACGTGGGTGCCGAACTGCTCGCCGAGGAGTACCCCGACCTCGCGGGCGTCGTCGTCGCCCGCGCGGGGAGCCCCGATCCGCTCGTCGAGGCCGGAACGATGACCGAACTGGCGGCCCGCGAGTTCGGCGATCCGCTACACCTGCTCGTGATCCCCGGAGAGTGCCACCTGCTCGAGGCCGACGCGCTGGTCGAACTGGCCGGGGCGGACCGGGACACCCTCGAGATCGCCTGACTACGGGTAAGGATCGGTGACGACGGCCGGTTCAGGGGCCGGTAACAGCCTCTCGACCGACCGCGTTTCGATCGGAAACGGACGCCGGGGGATTTACGGTCGGTGCGGGAAAGGATGGGCCATGAGCGGTCCGGCGGTCACGGACGGTGGGGTCCGCCCCGAGGGGTCGACGGGAGCCGGCGACCGGCACGACCTCGATCGGGAGACCATCGAGTTGGCCCGGGAGGAACTTCGGACGACGTTCGAGTATCAGGTCGAACGGGTTCAGGAGATCGACGAGAAGGCGATCGAGATCCTCAAGGCGAATCTCCTGTTGATCGGACTGGTCGTCACCGGCGGCTCGATCGTCGTCCAGACCGATATCGACGTCGCGGCCTTCGTGAACCCCTTTACGATCGCCAGCGCGCTCCTGTTGCTGGGCTCGACGGGACTCGCTGGGGTGACGTATACGGCCTCCAACCTCCGGGGCGGCATCGACGGCGACGCGGTCGAGACCGCACTCGCGACGGCGCGAGCCGAGACGGCGGCCGACGCGGACCGGTTCGAGGTGCGACTGCTTCGCAGCTACGGCCGGTGGATCGAGTACAACGCGCGAGTGACCGCCGTCAACGATATGTTCGCGACGATCACCGTTCTCATGGTGATCGCCGCCTTCGTCTACGTGGTCGCGGGAATCGGCGTCGGCGCGCTCGGCCCGTCGACGCTCGTCTCGGCGGTCGTCTTCCTCGCGCTCACAGCCGCGCTGCTGTGGCTCGGGGCCTTCGCGTACTACATGGACCACCTCGGCGCGAGCGACGAGCACTGGGAGGGCACGTTCGACGGCGTCAGGATCTCGAAGGGCGTCACCCGGAAGCGCGGACTGTCGACGCTGCGGTCGATGCGCAGCGAGGGCGCGACCGACGAACGGGAGGAAGAAGCGGCCGCGGAGGGAGTCTCGGAGCGAAGCGCGAAGCGCTGAACCGCTCGCGGCACCGTCCCTACAGGACGGACTCGAGCCGATCCAGAAAGTCCCCCGGAACCTCGACGTGGGGCGTGTGACCGACGTTTCCGAAGACGACTTCCTCGAACTCGCCGCCGCGGTCGGCGTAGCGCTCGAGGACGGCGCGGGTCTGATCGACCATCGGCTGGGGCGGGAAGACGTCCTCGCCGGGCCACTCGGGCAGTTCGTCCATTCGGCCGAGCGTCCCCAGATCGAAGAGGGAGGCGTTCGAGACGATCTGGTCGGAATCGCCGCGGATCCACAGCACGGGCGGTTTCTCGTCGGAATCGATCCCGGTGATCGCCTCGAGTTCGCAGTACTTCGGCGAGATCGCGTTGTTCACACCGGTTTCGCCCGGGGCGACGCCGGGCCAGTTGTCGCTCGGCTTCGAAGCGCCCGGATAGTTCTCATCACCCGTCGCCGTATCGAGCATCCCCGTCAGATACGATTCCTCGCGCTCACCGTCGAACTCGTGAGTCGGGTCGACGTAGTAGGTTCGCAGCACCTTTCGCGGGGAGGTCCGCCCATCCTCGCTTCGGTCGCGGTCCTCGATGCCCGCGACGAACGCGTCGTTGCCGATCCCGCCGCCGGAGCCGGCGTAGTCGTCGAAACACGGCGTTCCGTCCGTATCCTTCGTCCCGCCGAAGCCGTACGGCGAGAGCGGATTGACCAGTACGAGCGAGGCGACCGCCTCGGGGTGGTCGATCGCGTACCGCATCGCGACCCCGCCGCCGTTCGACCAGCCGACGATGACGAGCGGCTCCGCGAGCTCGAGTTCGTCGACGAACGCTCGGAGATCCGCCGCGAAGTCGCCGAGGCCGTTCGTCGCGTCGACCGGTTTCGTCTCCGAGTCGCCGTACCCCCGCAGATCGGGTGCGATCGCGCGGTGGCGGGCGGGTAAGTCGGCCATTACGTCCTCGAAGAATCGGGAGGATGAGACGTTGCCGTGGCAGAAGAGAACGGTCTCGCCCTCGTCGGTGGCCCGATCGGAGCCCCCCGACTCGAGGTAGTGCGTCTTGAGTCGGTCCGTTTCGACGGTTCGCGAGTCGACGCCACCGAGGGTGTCGTCTCGAGGCATAACGAGGCGTATCACGGCGAGTGTGATAGCTGTCAGTGTTGCAGAACCCGTCGCCACGGGGAGATACGACGGGCGGTGACGGGTCGAAGCCGGTCAGGAGAGGAGTCGCTTGAGTCTGGCGAACAACCCCTTCGAGGGATCGCCGCCGCGACGCGGGGCCTCGGACTCGGCGGCACCAGCCGCGTCCGCCGACGCCGCCCCCGCCGACCCGTCGGTCGACGCCTCGCCGTCGGCTTCCGCGACGGCTCGATCGACGAGCCCCTCGGCGTCGTTGACCGCGCCCTTCACCGGTGCCTTGACGAGGGGCTTGTCCTCGAAGCGGTCCCGGTTCACCGACGTATCCGCGGCGATGATTACCGCGTCCGCCTCGGCGATCGCGGCGCTCGAGAGTTCGTTCTCCTGGCCCATGGCTCCCTGGACCTCGACGTCGATCTCGTGACCGAGATCTGTCGCGGTCTGCTCTAAGTTCTCGGCCGCCATCTGGCTGTGTGCGATACCCGTCGGACATGACGTTACTGCGACGAATTTCATTGGTCGTACTCCGTGATGTGTTCGTAAACGGTCGTTTTCGCGGTCGCGTCGGTCGCCCGATCGGCGAGCAATTCGGCCGCGTCTGTCTCGAGGTCGGCGACCGCGGCCTTCACCGCGGGGATCGTCACGGCGCTCATGCTGAGTTCGTCGAGCCCCAGCCCGACGAGCAGCGCCGTCAGGTCGGGATCGCCGGCCATCTCGCCGCACATCCCGACCCAGGCGTCGCCCGCCTCGGCGGCCGCCACGGTGCGCTCGATCGCTCGAAGGACGGCCGGCTCGCAGGGATCGCGGAGGTCCGCGACCCGGTCGTTCTCCCGCGCAGCGGCCATCACGTACTGGGTGAGATCGTTCGTCCCGATGCTGAGGAAATCGACGCGCTCGGCGAGCGCATCGGCGACGAACGCGGCACTGGGCGTTTCGATCATCACGCCCAGTTCCGGCGTCTCGTGCTCGACGCCCTCCGCGTCGAGGGCTGCGGCGACGTCCTCGACGGTCTCGAGGGCCGCCTCGAGTTCCGGAACGGCCGACACCATCGGGAACATCACCGAGAGCGTCCCCGATTTGACGGCGGCCGCCCGCAGCAGTGCCCGAAGCTGGGTCTCGAAGAGGTCGGCGTCGGGCCCGAGCGAGCGCCTGATCCCCCGCTGGCCGAGGAACGGATTCTCCGCGTCGGGCGTCTCGAGGTACGGGATCGGCTTGTCGCCGCCGACGTCCAGCGTCCGCACGACGACTCGACTCTCGGGAAAGGCCGCGAGCGCCTCGCAGTAGACCTCGAACTGTTCGTCCTCGCCGGGCGGCTCCTCGCGGTCGAGAAAGAGGAACTCGGTTCGGAAGAGGCCGATCCCGTCCGCACCCGCCTCGACGGCACCCTCGAGTTCCGCGGGGGTACCGACGTTGGCCGCGACCTCGACGCGTCGGCCGTCGGCCGTCGCGACCCGCTCCTCGCGGACGGTCACGTCGTGACCGCCGGCCGCGCGCTCCCGTCGGTCGTCGCTCGGGTCGACGATCACCGCGCCGTCCTCGCCGTCGATCAGAACGGGATCGCCGTCGCCGATCCGCTCGAGGCCGTCGCCGACGCCGACGACGGCCGGAATGCCGAGCGAGCGGGCGAAGATCGCGGCGTGGGAGGTCCGCCCGCCCTCGACCGTCGCGAAGCCGGCGACGCGCTCGGGATCGAGCTGGGCGGTGTCGCTGGGCGTCAGCCGCTCGGCGAGCAGGACCGAGCCGTCCGACAGCGAGGCGAGGTCCGCGCGCTCACCGTCGGTCAACAGCCGCAGTAGTCGGTCTCGAACGTCGCGAAGGTCGTCGGCGCGTTCGGCCATCCGGCCGTCCATCCCCTCGAACTGAGCGATGGGGTCCTCGAAGGCGGCCGCGACCGCGCGCTCGGCGGGGCGGCCGTCGTCGACGGCCGACTCGACGGCGTCGGTGATCTGCGGGTCGTCGAGAAACTGTCGGTGGGCGTCGAACACCGCAGCCTCCTCCTCGCCGACGCGCTCGGCGGTCCGCTCGCGCTCGCGCTCGAGTTCCGTTCGCGCGCGGTCGCGGGCGTCCTCGAACCGCTCGCGTTCGGCGTCCGGATCGACCGCGTCGGTCGCCGGCGTCTCCTCGAGTTCGAGGTCGGCGTTCGGATCGTACCAGACCGCGCTACCCACGCCGGACAGCGGCGTGACGCCGGTCCCCTCGTGCGATCGCGGTGCTGACTCGTTGGCGGCCATCGGTTCAAGTCTCCGAACTCGATTCGGCTGTGGTCTCGGGCGTCGAAAGCAGCTCCTCGAGGTCGTCGAGCGCCGCCGCGGCGTCGTCGCCCTCGGCAAGTAATCGGACGTCCTCACCGCTGGCGACGCCGAGGCTGGTCACGGCCAGCATGCTCGCCGCGTCGACCGGCTCGTCGTCCCCGTCGACCGGGGCCACGCTGACGTCGGCGTCGAACGCGGTCGCCGTCTCGACGAACGTCGCGGCCGGCCGCGCGTGGAGTCCGTCTGCGGGCACCACGGTGACGGTGCGCTCCATCACGCGACCGCCTCCGTGATCGTCTCCTCGACCGCCGCCTTCGAGTCGGCCTCGCGGAGGCGCTCGCGGACGTCGTCGTGCATCAGGGCCCGCGAGAGCGAACTCAGGAGTTCGAGGTGCTCCTCGCCGCCCTCGGCGGGGACGAGCAGCATGAACAGCAGCGTCGCAGGTTCGTCGTCCATCGCGTCGAAGTCGATACCGGCCGAGGAGCGCGCGAAGACGATGGTCGGCTCGGCGACCGCGTCGGACTTGGCGTGCGGGATGCCGATCCCCATCCCGACGCCGGTCGTCGTCTCTTCTTCGCGGGCGAGCAGGGCCTCGAGGGCCGCCTCGCGGTCGGTGACGCGGCCGGCCGCGACCGCGCGGTCGAGCAGGAACTCGATCGCGGCTACCTTCTCGGCGGGCGGTTCCTCGAGCGTGATCAGTTCGGGGGACAGTACGGCCTCGATTGCGGGTTCGGTCACAGTCATCGTAGTATGGTCTCCAGAGTATTGAGCGGTGAGGGGAGCGTCGAGTAGCTAGTCGTTCGTCTGGCCGGCGTTCGTCTGTCCCGCGTCCGTCGCGGATCGAGCGGGCTCGGCGCCGGCGACTCGTTCGTGGTAGTCGGGTTTGATCAGCGTGGCGATCGTCGCCGTGACCGCCGTGCCGAGCGCGAGACAGGCCAGGAACAGCAGCGGGCTGTTCGAGAGGATCACGACGAAGATACCGCCGTGAGGCGCGGGCATCGTCACGCCGAGCCAGAGCGCGGCCGCACCGGCCGTCGCGCTGCCGAGGACGGCCGACGGAACGACTCGGAGCGGGTCGGCGGCGGCGTACGGGATCGCTCCCTCCGTGATAAACGAGAAGCCAAGCGGGAGGGCCGCCTTCGCGTTCTCGTACATCTCTGCGGAGTACTTCTGCGGAGCGATGAAGTTCGAGAGCGCGAGTCCCAGCGGCGGTACCATCCCGCCGATCATCACAGCGGCCATCGGCGCGAAGATCTGGTCGGCGACGAGGACGGTTCCGAATACGTACGCGACCTTGTTGACCGGGCCGCCCATGTCGACCGCCATCATCCCGCCGAGTATCGCGCCGAGCAGGAGGGCGTTCGACCCCTGCATGCCCTCGAGCGCGGACGTCAGCGCGTCGTCGACGATGGCGATCGGGACGCCGAGCCCGAGGATAACGATCGGGGCGAGAAGTAGCGTCGTGAAGACGGGAATCACGAGGATCGGCATCATCGGATCGATCATCGACGGTACCGACCACCCCTTCATCCACCGGGCGACGTAGCCCGCGAGCAGGCCGGCGACGATCGCTCCGAGGAAGCCGGCGACGGCGCCGTCGGCCTCGAAACCGATAACCAGCCCGGCGGCTTCGATGAGCTGTTCCTGCTGGATCGCCCACGTCAGGATGAACCCGGGTGCGAGGCCGGGTTTGTCCGCGATCGCGTACGCGATGTACCCCCCGAGGATGGGGATCATGATCGTCAGCCCCAGCACCCCGATTTCGGCCAGGTACCACGCGAGCGACCCCGTTTCCTCGAACACCGTCTCGGTATCGCCGGCCGTCACCGGCAACTCCGCGACCATGAACGCGAGCGCGAGGAAAATCCCGCCGATCGTCACGAACGGAATCATGAACGACACCCCCGTCATCAGGTCCTCCTTTACCGAGAGGAGGTGGCCTCGCAGCCGTGATTCCACATCGTCTTTCATGCTATCTCTGGCGAATTCCTTCACCATCGGCTGCAAAAGTGCTTTCGGATATGTTTGTTTTAGCCAGATATTATTCGAAATGTAGTTTCGAGCGGATACTCGGGTCGGCGACGGCGGTCAGTACGCGGAGACGGCGATCGCCTCGCGCTCGTCGGAGACGCCCGCAAACGACGGCGCCCGCGTCCCCGACACCGAGACGACGCGGGAGGCGACGGCGACGCCGAATCTGAGCGCCGCCGCGTCCGATTCTTGCCTGGCACGGGCGGCGAGCACGCCCGCCAGGAGGGCGTCGCCCGCGCCGACGGTGTCGACCACGTCGACGTCCGCCGCCGGCGCGTGCAGGGTCCGGTCCGGCGCCGCCATGATCGCACCCTCGGCGCCCAGCGAGGCGACGACGCGGTCGAAGCCGGCGGTCCGAAGCTCCTCGGCGGCCGCGATCGCCGACCGGACGTCGTTCACTCGCCTCCCCGTCGCCGCGGCGAGCTCCTCGTGGTTGGGTTTGCAGAGCGCGTACTCGGCCTCGAGGTCGGCGAGCATCGCTCCACCGACATCGACGACCGTCTCCCAGGGGCCGGCCTCGGCCACGCGGTCGATCGTTTCGGGACCGGCACCGACCGGCAGACTGCCGGCGATCACGATCGTATCGGGGTCGTACTCCCGAAGCGTCTCGACGACGTTTTCCACCGTCGGCGCGGCGATCCGGGGGCCGTTCTGGTTGATCTTGTACTCGCCGTCGGGTCCGAGCACGGTGGCGTTGAGCCGCGTCTCGCCGTCGATCTCGACGAAATCCGCGTCGATCGCTCCCCGCGAGAGCCGCTCGAGGAGATAGCGACCGAGAAACCCGCCGGCGACGCCGGTTGCGACGGTCTCGACGTCGAGTTCGACCAGGTACTTCGAGACGTTGATCCCCTTGCCGCCCGCGTCGTAGCGGTACTCGTCAGTGCGGGCGACGGCTCCGTCGGTCAACGGCTCGGAGAGTTCGACCGTGTAGTCGATCGCCGGATTGAGCGTCACGCTAGCGATCATTCGGCACCTCCACGCCGACGGTCACGTCGGCCGCCGCGACGGCCTCCGCGACCTCGCCGGTCGGCTCGGCATCGGTTATCAGCACGTCTACGTCGGACAGGGCTGCGAACTGGACGAAACTCTGCTCGCCGAACTTGGTCTCGTCGGTGACGAGGACGACTCGCTCCGCGCTCTCGACCATCAGCTCCTTTATCCGCGCTTCGTCCTCGTTCGGCGTCGTCAGACTCCCGTCACCGGTGATGCCGTTCGTCCCCAGAAAGAGCAGATCGAAGTTCGTCCGGTCCAGAAACGTCTCCGCGCTCGGACCGACGAGCGCCCGCGTGCGGTGGCGGAGCGTTCCGCCGGTAAGCTTCACGTCGTTTGCGTCTTTCCCCAGTTCGAGCGCCAGCAGTGGCGAGTTCGTCACCGGAATGAACGCGACGTCGGTCGGTGACCGCTTCGCGACCTGCATCGTCGTCGTCCCAGAATCGAAGAAGACGACCTGCCCGTCGTGGATTTCCGTTGCGGCCCGTTCGCCGATGGCGGCCTTCGCCTCGAGGTTCTGGACTTCCTTCTGGACGTAGGTCTGTTCGCGGCCGACCGCCGTCACCGGGACGGCGCCGCCGTGGGACCGCTCGACGAGACGTTCCTCCTCGAGATCGTCCAGATCCCGCCGGATAGTCGCCTTCGATACGTCGAGTTCGGCGGCCAACTCCTCGACCGAGCAGCCGTCCCGATCCGAGACGAGTTCGACGATCGTCCGTTTGCGCTGTTCGGGTAACATGTCACTGGAAGGGCGTTGGACCCATCTGCGTTCTGCACGGTTTTATTTGTTTATGCTGCTTCTGGTGATCGTTTCTGTCCGTTTCAGATGGATTGAATAGTGTCAGTACTAAAGCGGTGGTCGACGGCCCCGATACTCGAGCGACGGAGACTACCGACGATGCGCTGAGATCGAATCGACCGTCGGTTCGACGCGGCGGAGGGACCGATCTCGTGAGGCGTCGGGCGCGGCCGGATCAGAGGCGATCGATGATCGCGTCGGTCACGTCCTCGGTCGAGGCGTCCCCGCCCAGGTCGGGCGTCCGCGGCCCGTCGGCGAGCGTCGCTTCGACGGCCACGTGAACGGCGTCGCTCTCCTCGTCGTAGCCGAGGTACTCGAGCAGCATCGCGGCGGAGATGATCGTCGCGGCGGGGTTTGCGACACCCTGTCCGGCGATGTCCGGTGCGGTGCCGTGGACGGGTTCGAACAGCGCGCGGTCGGGGCCGATGTTGGCCGAGGGGAGCAGTCCGAGACCGCCGACGAGGCCGGCGGCGAGGTCCGAGAGCACGTCGCCCGCGAGGTTCGGGCAGACGACCACGTCGAACTGTTCGGGGTCGAGACAGACCCGCGTCGCGAAGGCGTCCATCAGCACCTGATCGGTCTCGACGCCGTTCTCGTCGGCGACCGATTTGACGGTGTCACGGAAGAGACCGTCCGTCTCGCGCATGACGTTCGCCTTGTGCACGATCGAGAAACCGTCGTGGTCGTCGCCGGCGACGTAGTCGCAGGCGAACTCCGCGAGCCGTTCGGAGGCCGACTCCGTGACGACTCGAGTCAGCGTCGAGACGTCCTGGGTCAATCGATTCTCGTGGCCCGCGTAGACCCCCTCGGTGTTCTCTCGCAGGAAAATCAGATCCGTCTCGGGGCGCACGGCGTCGATCCCTGGATACGCTTTCGCGGGCCGAACGTTGACGAACGAGTCCACCGCCGTCCGAAGCGGCAGGATGACGTCCGCGGCCGTCTCGCCGGCCGCACCGAACAGCGTCGCGTCCGCCGACGCCGCGAGGTCGTAGGTCTCCTGGGGTAAGGCCTCGCCGGTCTCTTCCTTTACCGCATCGCCCGCGTCGGCTTCGACGAACTCGAAGTCGATCGCGAGGGCCTCGAGGACCTCGACCGCTGCGGGCGTCACTTCCTGTCCGATCCCGTCGCCCGGAATGACGGCGATTTCGTGAGTCATGCCCTACCTTCTACCGCACGCTGAAAAGAGGGTATCGATGTCTCGGAGCGGTTCGGGACCCGTCTCGGAGAGCATCGACACCGGATCGAAGTCGGGTCGGAGACCGTCTGGGAGGGGCGGCTCACGCCTCGAACGGATCGTAACCGGCGGACCGACCGATTCCGAACGTCACGGCGGTGACCTATCGGTTCGCGCGAGGAGCAATCCCGCGAGCACGGTGAGCGCTATCACGGCCACGATCGTCGCCGTCGCGAATTTCGATAGCGATATCGGTAGCGGCGCCGAAAGCGCCACCGTCACGGCCGCCGTCTCCTCGCTTTCGACCGCACCGGTCGCCACGCTCGACGATTCGAACGCCGGAGCGGACGCCGCGACCGTGTACGATTCGCCGGTGCCGGGAACGGTCACAGTGAGCCCCCCCGCGTCGTCGGTCGTCGACGCGGCCTCGAACGCGGCCTCGTCGCGCGTGACCGAAACGGTCGCGTCCTCGATCAGTTCGCCGTCCGCCGTTTCGACCACGACCTCGAGGACGGCGTTCCCCCGTAGCGCGATCGATTCGACGCGCTCCTCAGCCGTCGACGGAGAGACGGTTCGCCGGTCGTCGACGTAGCCTGGAGCGCGCACGCGGAGTTCATAGTCGCCCCGAGACGGAACGTTCTCGATCCGGTACGTTCCGTCGTTGATACGGACGCCGGAGTACGTGCCACGGGCCCCGGTCGCATCGACCGTCGCCGATTCGATCGGCTCGTGGAAGTGGGCGTCCGCCACCGCGACTGCGATCGTTCCGGCCCCGGCGAGCGAGACGTCGACTGCGGTCGTCTCGCCGGCCGGAACGGTCCTCGTTTCGGCGGTCGGTTCGTAGCCGCGTTTCTCGACGGTCACGGCGTACTCCCGATCGCCCGGGAGACCGGTGAGTTCGAACGCTCCGTCCGAATCCGTCGTCGTCTCCTCCGTTTCGCCGTCGCCGATGACCGAAACCGTGGCGTTCGAGATCTGTTCGCCGGTCTCCGCGTCCGTTACCGTCCCTCCGATCGCCGCCTCGTTGCCCGCGGATTCGTCGCGGGTCGGCGTCAGTGTCGACGATCGGGGATCGTCGTCGCCGGCAGCCCCCGGCTGTGAGGCGGCCGCCACGGAGACGCTCGAGGCGACTGCGCCGGCGACGACGAGCGCGAGTGCGATCAACACGACCCCCACCCGGAATCGGGATCGATCCCTGGCCCCGATTGACATTACGAGAACCAAACGGACCGGTGCGGTTAAACGTAGTTATCGGGTCCCGCTTCGGGATAGCGCCGCGACCATCCCGAACGGCCGCGTCTCGGTCTCAGGGGCTGCTGACGCCAGTCGAAAATCCGATCGCGTCGGCGAGGGCACGCCGCTTGAGCAGGACGAAGCCGACCGCGACCAACCCGAAGCCACCGATCGTCAGGACGCCGATCTCCTCGCCGAGCAGGAAGACGCTCGCGACCGTCGCCACGATCGGGACCAGGTAACCGATCAGCGCCGCCTCGAACGCGCCGTGTTCCTCGAGGATGGAGAAGTAGATCATAAACGCGACGGCGGTCGCGAAAACCCCGAGGTAGAGCAGGGCGCCCACGGAGACGGGGCCGAGCACGTCGGCGCTGGGAAACTCGCCGGCACCCAGACTGACGGCGTGCAAGACCAGTCCGCCGACGAGCATCGACCAGCCGACCAGCGGCAGTCGCTCGAGCGTCGGCCCGGCCCGCTGGATCAGGACGCCCCCGAGCGCGACGCTACACACCTGGCCGACGATGAGCATTCGCGCGGCGGTGTCGCCCGCCAGCAGGTTCCCCGGATCGGGCTGGACGACGAGGCCGACGCCCAGAAAGCCGATGGCGGCACCGACGGCCCCGAGCGGCGAGAGCCGTTCACCCAGCAGCGGGATCGCCCACAGTGCGGTCACGATCGGAACCAGTCCCTGCAAGATCGCGGCGACGCCGCTCGGAACCGTCTGCTGGCCGAGGAAGAGGAAACCGTTGCCCGCGATGAGGAAGACGCCACCGCCCGCGACGGCCGCCAGATCGTTCCGCGCGGTCGGCCGCCACGTCTCGACCCGGACGACGGCCGCGGCCAGCAACAGGACCGCTGCGATGTCGTACCGGGCGGCGGCGAAGAGCAGCGGCGGGAGGTACTCGAGGCCGATCGAAATCGCGGGAAAGGAAAAGCCCCAGAGAACGGCCAGCAACACGAAAAGCGACGCATCGAGAGCGCGAGACATGGGGGAACGTAGCCGTCAGACTCCGAAATATCTCGCGCTTTCGGTGGGTTCCTGCCGCTTCCGGTGTGACAACAGGGTGCAAATCGGGTGCTCGAGACCGAGGCGGACGACTCGATTCGAATAGCCGAAACGATCGAACGCGACGGACGTCGAAAACGGGTCGCAAAAACGAAAGCCCGCCTATTCGGCTTCGGGAATCGCCGCGTCGTCGACGTACGGCAGTTCTCGAGCCAATTCGGTGACTGCGCCGGCGTTGGACTTCATCAGCGCCGTCGTGTCCCAGACGCCGTCGACGAGCGCCTTGCGCTGGGCGTCGTCGACGGTGACGGCGATGGTTTCGCCGCCGTAGGTGACGGTTTCGGCTTCGATATCGATGTCGATCTCGCCGTCGGGGTTCGCGTCGACCCAGTCCTGGAGGTCCTCGATCGTCTCGCTGTCGGCGGTCACGGTCGGGATGCCGAGCGCCAGGCAGTTGCCCGCGAAGATCTCGGCGAAGCTCTCGCCGACGACCGCGTCGATCCCCCAGCGCATCAGCGCCTGGGGGGCGTGCTCGCGCGAGGAGCCACAGCCGAAGTTCGAGTTGACGACCATCACCGAGGAGTCCTGGTAGCGGGCCTCGTTGAACGGGTGCTCCTTTTGATTGTCGTCGTCGTCGAAGCGCAGATCGAAGAACGCGAACTCGCCCAGTCCGTCGAAGGTGACGACCTTCATGAACCGCGCGGGGATGATCTGGTCGGTGTCGATGTCGTTACCTCGAATGGGGATGCCGGAGCCGGAAACGTAGTTGACTTCCGGAATTTCGACTTCGTCTCCGCCGTCGGTTCGGACCTCCCGAACCTCGGCGTCGCTCGCGGGCATCCGCCCGCTCGCTCGTTGCGAGGACTCGCTTCGCTCGTCCTCGCGGGTCACGCCAAATTCACCTCCTTCAGGTCGCGCACGTCAGAGACTTCGCCGGTGATCGCCGCCGCGGCGACCATCCGCGGGCTCATTAGCACGGTGCGGCCATCTTTCGATCCCTGTCGGCCGACGAAGTTCCGGTTCGAGGAGGAGGCACAGGCCTCGTCGCCCTCGAGTTGGTCCTCGTTCATGCCGAGACACATCGAACAGCCCGCGTTTCGCCACTCGAAACCGGCTTCCTCGAAGGTGTCCTTGAGGCCTTCCTCCTCGGCGGTCCGCTGCACGCGCTGGCTGCCGGGGACGACCATCGCGCGGACGTCGTCGTCGACCTGGCGGCCCTCGACGATCCGAGCGGCGCGTCGCAGGTCCGGCAGGCGAGCGTTCGTACAGGAGCCGAGGAAGGCGACGTCGATGTCGTAGCCCTCCATCGTCTCGCCGGGCTCGACGCGCATGTGTTCTTGCGCGCGTCGGGCGGTGTCTTGCTTCTCTTCCGGCAGCGCCTCCGGTTCCGGAATCGGATCGGAGATGCCGACTCCCTGTCCGGGCGTGGTCCCCCAGGTGACGACCGGCTCGAGTTCGTTCGCGTCGATGTGGACGACGTCGTCGTACTCGGCGTCCGCGTCGGAGCGAATGGACTCCCAGTAGGGTTTGAGTTCGTCGAACTTCTCCGGGTTCTCCTGGAAGTAGTCGGTCTCTTTCATCCACTCGTAGGTAGTCTCGTCGGGGTTGACGTAGCCCGCGCGAGCGCCGCCCTCGATGGACATGTTACAGATCGACATCCGCCCTTCCATGCCGAGGCTCTCGATGGCCTCGCCGGCGTACTCGTAGACGTAGCCGACGCCGCCCTCTGTTCCCAGGCGACGGATAATCTCGAGGATGACGTCCTTCGCCTCGACGCCGTCGCCGAGTTCGCCGTCGATCTGGATCTTGCGGACCTTCTGTTTCTCCATCGCGACGGTGCCCGTCGCGAGCACGTCGCGGATCTGGGAGGTCCCGATACCGAAGGCGAGCGCGCCGAAGGCACCGTGGGTGGAGGTGTGAGAGTCTCCACAGACGATCGTCTTGCCGGGTTGGGTGATGCCCTGCTCCGGTCCGATGACGTGGACGATCCCCTGATCGCCCGTCGTCGGGTCCGAGAACTCGATGCCCGCGTCGCGGACGTTCTCCTCGAGTTCGGCCATCATTTCCTCGGCCGCGTCCTCCGTGTAGGGACGGGACTGATCTGCCGTCGGGACGATGTGGTCGACCGTCGCGTGGGTCAGCTTCGGAAAGGCGACCTCGAGGTCGCGCTCGCGAAGCATTCCGAACGCCTGCGGGCTCGTGACCTCGTGGATGAGGTGGAGCCCGACGAACAGCTGATCCTGTCCGGTCGGCAGCGTCGTGACTTTGTGGCGATCCCAGACCTTGTCGTACAGTGTGCCCTTGCTCATTCCTCTCCCACCGTGTCGCTATCGGACTGCCGTCCGTGTTCGGTCCCGCGCTCGAAGACGCGGTTCGCGTCGTCGGCCCGCTTCGGCGGCGTGTGGTCGACGTCGCTCATCGTTCCGTTCGTGTCGGTACGTTCCTCCGCTCCGTCGGCCTCGGTCGTCTCCGACGTGCCGCCGTCGGCGGCGACGATCGGCCCGCGGCTGAACAGCCGGCCAGCCGTCTCCCCCGTGTGGGGGTTCGTATGGCTGATCTCGCCCATCGTGTCCGTCTTCGTGTCGTTTTCGCTCATGATTGCTCGGATTCCGGTGTTAGTCGTCCGCCTGCACCTTGGCGGACTCCTCCTCGTCTTCGGTTTCCCCTTCCTCGGCCCAGGTGAACAGGTCGCGGAGCCGTTCGCCGACTTCCTCGATCTCGTGGTCCTTCTCGGCCTGGTTGAGCTGCGTGTAGACGGGCCGGTTGGCCTGGTTCTCCGAGATCCACTCGGTCGCGAACTCGCCGTTCTGGACCTGCTCGAGCACTTCCTCCATGTTCTCTCGAACGTGATCGTCGATCACGTCGTCGCCCCGGGTGAGCCCGCCGTACTCGGCGGTGTCGGAAACGGAGTCCCACATCGCGCCGAGCCCGCCCTCGTACATGAGGTCGACGATGAGCTTCATCTCGTTCATGCACTCGAAGTAGGCCATTTCGGGGCTGTAGCCGGCGTCGACCAGCGTCTCGTAGCCCGTTTTGATCAGTTCGGCGATGCCGCCACAGAGGACGGCCTGCTCGCCGAAGATGTCCGTCTCGGTTTCCTCGCGGAAGCTCGTCTCGACGACGCCGGCGCGAGTACAACCGATCCCCTTCGCGTACGCGAGCGCACGCTCCTTCGCATCGCCGGTTTCGTCCTGGTAGACCGCGAGCAGTCCGGGGGTTCCTTCGTCGTTCTCGTAGTTGCGGCGAACCAGATGGCCCGGCGATTTCGGCGCGATCATCGTCACGTCGATCCCCTCCGGGGGCTGGATCTGGTTGTAGTGAATGTTAAAGCCGTGGGCGAACTGCAGCGTGTCCCCCTCCTCGAGTTCCGGTTCGATGTCCGCGTAGACCGCCGGCTGAACCGTATCGGGCACCAGCACGGAGATGACGTCGGCTTGCGAGGCTGCCTCGACCGGTGTCGCGACGTCTAACCCGTCGGCCTGGGCCGCGTCGCGCGAGGACGAGTCCTCCCGCAGGCCGACGACCACGTCGACCCCGCTGTCGTCGAGGTTCAGCGCGTGGGCGTGTCCCTGGCTCCCGTAGCCGAGAACGGCTACTGTCGCGTTTTCGAGATGCGATCCGTCCGCGTCGTCGTCGTAGTAGATATCGGTGTTGAATTCGTCAGTCATTGGTAGCTGTCTCTGTGTATTGTCCGTCGTAGTTCGCCTCGTCGGCGGGCTGTCCCGTCGAATCGGACGCGGCGGTCCGATCGGTGCCGCGGGCCAGCGCCGTCGTCCCGGTCCGGGAAATCTCTCGGATCCCGAACTGGCTGAAGGTGTCGATCGCGGCCTCGATCTTCTGGCGCGCGCCGGTCACTTCGATCGTCGCCGTCTCCGGACTCGAGTCGACCGTCTTGGCGTTGTACATGTCCGCGACGGCGGCGACCTGGCCGGGTCGATCGGCGTCGACCTTGATCAGCGCCAGTTCCCGACGCATCGCGTCGGGCTCGAGTTCGCGCACGGAGATGACCGGCACCAGTTTACGCAGTTGCTTTTCGACCTGATCGATCCCCGGGTCGGGTTCCTCGACGACGATCGTGATTCGCGCGTGATCGTCGTTTTCCGTGGGGCCGACGGTCAGGCTCTCGATGTTGAACTGCCGGCGCGAGAACAGTCCCGAGACGTCCGAGAGAACGCCCGGTTCGTGTTCGACCAGCGCCGAGATGACGGTACGCCGGGGCTCGTGGGTCACTTCGACCTCCGGGTCGATGCGAATACCCTGTTTGTTGCGCCGTCCCGCGGGGGTCGGGCGCGTTTCGGGTTCGGGCCCCTCGAGTCCGCGTTTCATAGCTGGTCCTCCGCCAGTGCGAACTGGCCGTTGTCGCCGCCGCTTGGCACCATCGGGTAGACGTTGGCGTCGGGATCGATATGAACGTCGATCACCGACGGCCCGTCGTAGGCGATCGCGGCCTCGATCGTGTCGGCGACGTCGTCGTAGTCGT